>JBDTNL010000004.1:0-119669 GCA_039933785.1 Acidobacteriota bacterium | reverse complement strand
AACGCAGCGGTGAGCCCGGCCGGACCGGCGCCGATGATGACCGCGGTGCGAGGCTTGCTGACGGACATGGGTGGTGAATCGTAGCCGACCTGCGGGGCGCTCAACTACAGCGTCTCACCGACCGGCCAGGGAGAGAACTCTTCCCAGCCGAGGCCGAGCGTCTCGCTGCAGGTCTTGCGGCCGCTCGCCACGTCGACCAGCAGGCGATAGATGTCCTCCGCCACGGGCGCGGTGGAACCGCTCGAGAGCACGCGACCGGCATCGACGTCCATGTCGCCGCGCATGCGGTCGAAAAGTGCGGTGCGGGTGGCGATCTTCACCGTCGGCGCGATGGCGCAGCCGTAGACCGATCCCCGGCCGGTGGTGAAGGCAACCAACTGGCAGCCGCCGGCCACCAGGCCGGTCACCGACACCGGGTCGAAGCCCGGTGTGTTCATCAGCGTGAAGCCCTTGGCGGTGATGGGCTCGGCGTAGTCGACCACTTGGGTGAGCGGTGAAGTGCCGCCCTTGGTGACCGCCCCCAGGCTCTTCTCGACGATGGTCGAGATGCCGCCCTCGAGGTTGCCCGGCGCGAGGTTGTCGTTGAGCGAAACGTTCTGCCGCGTGGCGTAGTCCCTCCACCAGGCAAAGACGCGATCGAGGTTCTCGCGCACCGTGGGTGAAGCGGCCCGGCGATAGAGCAGATCCTCGGCGCCGTGGCATTCCGGGATCTCGGCCAGCGCCACCATGGCGCCATTGGCCACCAGCATGTCGCTGGTCAAACCGAGGGCAGGGTTGGCGGTGAGCGAGGAGAATGCATCGCTGCCGCCGCAATTCAGCGCAATGCCGAGATGCGACACCGGCAGCGTTTGGCGTTCGAATACTGGAAGATCTTCGACCAGTCGCTCGACGCGCTCCACCCCAGCGGCGATCGCCTGCGCCGTGCCGCCGACTTGCTGAATGCTGAAGGCGTCGAGCGGGATGTCTCGTACCAAGCCCATCGTCTCCTTGGCGTGGAGGATGCTCCGGTGCGTGGTGCCCTCGCAGCCAAGACCGATGATCACGGCGCCCACCACGTTCGGATGAAAGACCCAGCCGGCGAGGGTGCGATTGAGCAGGCCGTGGTACTCGCCGCCGATTGCCTGAGCACAGCCCGCGGCATTGCATACCGGCACGACGCCGTCGATCCCGCGGGCCGACAGGTCGCGGCCGAGAAACTGCCGGCAAACAGCCTTGACCACGGTCGCCGAGCAGTTCACCGAGGCCACTACCAGGACGTAGTTGCGCACTCCCACGCTGCCGTCGGCGCGCGCGTAGCCGCGAAAGGTGGTTGGAAGCCCGGTCCAGCGAAGGCCGCCGGTCGCCGCCGTCTCGTCGTTGGTGTGATCACCGAGGATCTGCTCGGCTGAGGGCATGCGGAGGTTGTGGGTGTGCACGTGCTCGCCAGCGGCGATTTCTCGCGTGGCAACCCCGATGACGTGGCCGAACTTGATCACCGGAGCGCCAGCACTGAGCGCCCGCAGCGCGACCTTGTGCCCAATCTTGATCGGCCCCTCGACGACGACCACGCCGACGTTGTCGCTCGGATTGAGGATCAGCAGGTCACTCAAGGGCATGGGCATGACGGAGCTCGGGGAATCCGACTACGCGGTCAGCCGCGCCAACGCCGCGGCGTGACGCACCGGATCGAGGAAGAAGAAGTTGGTCTCCGTCGTTGTTTCGTCCATAGCCGTAAAGGGGGCGAGGCGCTCACCGTGCAGCGCGAAGCAACGATAGCCAAGGCTCGCGAAGTGAGCAATGGTGTCGTTCGGGTGATAGTCGAACTTCAGGGCCCACTTGCGGAGCATTTCGACAAACACCGCCGGCCGCTGGCGTCGCAAAGTGTCCTCAGCGCCCCGGAAGACCAAGAGCTCGGCGCCCTCGACGTCGCACTTGATGAAGTCCACTCTCGCCTCGAGCTCGCGCGCCACGTCGTCCACGCGCTCGACGCGACAGGTTACCTGCTGCACGCGCTCGAGGCCGGTCAGGTTGGCGGCGGAGGCGTTCCCGGAGCCCTGAGGGTCGACGTAGAACGTGATCTCGCCCGCCCGGTCCGAGAATCCGTAGGGGAAGGTCCGCACGGTCGAGATGCCGTTCAAGGCCAGGTGCTCCTGCAGCAGGCGGTAAGTCTTCGGCACCGGCTCGAAGGCGAACAGACGCACCCCCGGCACTCGCCGTGCGAGTTGCATCGAGTACCAGCCGATGTTAGCGCCGATGTCGAAGACCGTCGCGTTCGGTTCAACCAGGGCGAGGACCATCGCCAGCTCGGCGGCTTCGAAGTGGCCGAAATTCAGGATCTCGATCGGCGCCAGCCGGCGGTCGTCGGGGTCGCACTTCAAGAGCAAATCTCCGTCTCGAGCCCGCATCAGTACGCCGCGCTCCGAGACCTCGATTGCGGATATCCCGGTCCGCCGGAGGAAGTCCGCATAGTCGAACAGCTGGCGGTGCAGGCGGAATATCTGTTCGATGTAGTCGGCCTTGGGGAGCTCCCCGTCGGCGAAGGCGCGCTCGAGCTCGGCAAGCGTCATGAGTAGCTCTGCACGGTACGGAGGAAGCCGGACTCGATCGAATGCCGGGGTCGCCAGCCGAGTGCCTCGAGCTTGGCGGTGTCGGGTGCGTTGAGCGGAATCGGACTCTCGAGATAGCCGCTCAAGCGCGGTTCGCCGTCGTGTACCACTTTCAAGCCGCGCTCGGGAAAGAGCGCTACCAGCCGATCGGCGAGCTCGCGCACGCTCACCAACGCCTGCGGATTGCCCACGTTGTAGGCCTGCCCGGCGGCGCCGCACAGCAAGATCGTGAAGAAGGCCCGGGTGGCGTCGGCGATGTAGCAATAGGCGCGGACCGCGCGACCATCGCTCTTCAGCACGATGTCTTCGCCGCGCACCAAGTTGGCGACGAAGTCGGCGAAAACCCGCCCGTCGTCGAACGACAGGCCCGGTCCATAGGTGTGAAATGGGCGCGCGACTCGCGCGGCGACCGCGTACTGCGCGTGCCAGGCCGCGCACAGGGTTTCACCCATGCGCTTGCTCTCGGCATAGCAGGAACGCACCTGCATCGGGTCGACGTAGCCGTAGTCTTCCTCGCCGATCGGCATCTTGCCGGGGTCGACGACGCCGTAGACCTCGCCGCTGCTCAGGAACAGGAAGCCCGCTCCGTGCTGGCGCGCCAAGTCGAGCAGATGCCGCGTCCCGATGACGTTGGGCAGCAGGGTTCCGACCGGGTCGCCGCCGAAGTGACGTGGGCTGGCGGGGCTCGCGGCGTGCACGATGTGCGCGATCGATCCGGGGGCGGCGAACGGTAGGGCGGCGTCATGCTCCACGATCTGCAGGTCGTTGCGCCCGGCATAGTGGGCGAAGCGATACTCGGCGCGCGCGCGGTTGCGCACCATGGCGAGTACCCGCACACCCAGCCGGCGAGACTCGTTGAGGTGAAGCAGTGCCTCGGTGAGATATGCCGGCAGCATGCCGCTCGCGCCCGTCACCAAGACGGTCGCGCCCTGCAATACCTCGAACGGTAGATCCGCGGCGGCGATCTCAGCCAGGTCCTCCGTCACCACCGGATGCCTCACGGCAGGTTCACCCGGTCCTGGATGAAACCCCGCGGGCGGTGCAGGGATTGCACGTAGATCTTCCGGATGTACTCGCCGATGATGCCGAGCGCGAACATCTGCGAGCCGGCGAAGAGCGTGATCAGCGACGCGATGGTGGTGAAACCGTGCGGCGCGGCGCCCGGCATGATCAGCTTGCCAACCACCAGACCGAGGGTGAGAAACACGCCGAGTAAGGCCATAAAGAAGCCGATCACGATGACCGCGCGCAGCGGCACGAGGGTGTTCGAAAACAGCCCGTTCATGCCGTAGGCGATGAGTCCGAAGAAACTGATGCTGGAGCGTCCGCCGGCGCGCTCGGCGCGTTGATACGGCACGGGCTTTTGCGCGTAGCCGATGCGGGCCACGGCACCGCGCACATAGAGATCGTCCTCCTCGAACTGCAGGATCGCGTCGAGCGCCCGGCGCGAGGTGAGCCGAAACTCACCGGCGTTCTCGGGGATGGGAATGTCTGAGAGCTGGCTCACCATCCGGTAGTACTGGCGCCGCAGAGTGCGAAGGATGAAGTTCTCCTTGCGCCCCAGGATCTTGCCGTACGCGACGTCCCAGCCTTCCTCCCACAGACGCAGGAAATCCGGGATGAGCTCGGGAGGATCCTGCAGATCGGCCTGGATCAGGATGGTGGCATCGCCCTGGGCGTGCTGCAGTCCGATGAAGATCGCCCGGTTGGCGCCGAGATTGCGGGAGAACCGCATGGCGCGTACGTTCGAGTGCTCAGCCGCGAGCTCCTTGAGCAGCGCGAACGTGCGGTCTTGCGACTGGTTGTCGGTGTAGATGTGCTCGAAGTCGTAGCGCTCGCGAAACGGCGCGATGGCGTTGCCGACGCGCTCGAAGTGCAGACGCACGTTGGCCTCTTCGTTGAAGCACGGAGTCACGATGGAGACCAGCTTGCGGTCACTCATGCGCCGACCTCGCGATGGCCTCGAGCAGGGGTAGATGGCGCTCGGCATCGAGATACTGCCAGCTGCCCTCGTGAGGAAAGGACACCAGTTGCTCGTCCGCCGCCAGAGCTTCGAGAACTTCGTTCTCGAGGATCACGCCGACGTCGCGACCGCCGAGGTACGGCGGCTCGAGAACCGCGCGACGGAACAAGTAGTGCCCGCCATTGATGTAGTCGTTGAGAATCACCGGCCGCGAGGCGAAGCCGCGCACCAGGGTCTCTCCGAGCCGCATGCCGAGAATGCGAAAGCGCGTCGGGACCCGCGCACCCACCAGAGTTCCCAGACGCTCATGGCCGCGGTGGGCGCGCGCGAGCAGGGCCAGATCTACATTCGACAAGGTGTCGCTATAGCTTACGCCGAAGTGTTCCGCCGGGCCGAGGTGGGCGCGGACTTGCAGGATGCGATCGCCGGTCGCTGCCGAGGCTCCGGTGTCGAGCACCGCGAGAGCGCAGCCCGCGGACGCGATCTCGACCAGAAGCTCGCCCGAGGCACTCGAGCGTGCCGAAAAACTGGCGTTGAGCGCGGCGGCGAAAGGTTCGAGCGGGGCGGCCGCGGCGAGAATGAAACGCCGGAACCCGGCGCGCGCATAGTGGCGGAGCACGTGGCAGACCATCGCCTCGCCGGCCACGCGAACCAACGCCTTGGGAGTACGAACCGGTGGATCGCCGACGGGAATTCCCCGCCCACCGCAGAGAATCACGACTGGGATGTCGTGCATTTAGCGCACCTCGGACATGAACGATTGGATTTCCGTGACGACGCCCGCGACGCCAACCGCATAGTCGAGCACCACGCTTCCCGGCGCGCGCTCGACGAACACGGCGCAGCCCGCCTGTCGGGCAACGGCGAGCGCGCCGGCGACATCCCAGAGCTTGGCGTCGAAGCCGTAGGCGGCCTGCATGCGTCCGGCGGCGACGTAACAGATGTTGACCGCCGCGGAGCCCAGCCGCAAGCAGCCTCGGCTGGCGTCGTTGATCTGGCCGAAGAGCCGAAATTCGCCCGTCCGGATGTCGCGCGAGCTGGCGCGTCCAGAAAAGGTAGCCGCCACCAGGGCCTGCGAAAGCGTGCACGGCGCGGGCGGTTTCAACGCCCTGCCGTTCAGATAGGCCCCCGCGTCGCCATGGGTGAAAAACAACTCTTTGTGCGCGGGAATCGCCACCGCGCCGGTCACCAGGCAACCCGCCGAGATCAATCCCACCGAGACCGCATAGAGGCTCAGGCCGCTGGCATAGTTGGCGGTGCCGTCGATCGGATCGACCACGAAGGCGGGGCGATCCTCCGGCAGAGAATCGGTGTCCATGACGAAGCTCTCCTCCGCCACGACCGGATGCCCGAGCGGCGCGAGCTGTTCCCTGAGCACGCTCTCGATGCGCAGATCCATGTCGGTTACGATGTCCCGCGCAGATTCCTTGGCGCGCACGCCGAGCGCTTCCGGGCGCTCGAGCGCGAGCTCGCCCGCGATCGAGACCGCCCGTAGCGCGGCCTCCGCCTCCCTTTCCCACAATGGAGTTCGGTGATCGTTCACTGGCGGCCTCAGGTTGCCTGCGCGCCGCGCTCGAGGCTTTCGAGGCGACCGACGATGTTGGGAAGCTGCTCGCGGAGTACGCATTCGAGCGCCTCGCCCTTGCGCAAATTGAGTACGTGAGTCAGCAGCGCGCTCGGCCGCAGCGCCCGCCGCATGAAGGCGAGATGGTTGTCCGCGTCACCGTCGGCCTGGAAGAGCAGGGCGCTCGCGATGCCAGTCAGAATATTCGCCGGCACGAAACCCGAAGAGAGGCAGATCTGGGCGGCGCCGAGGAGCCGGCCTTCGAGCTCGAGCTTGCGCAGCGGCTCGCGGGCAACCCGTGAGATCGGGTCGAAGAGGAGCCGCGAGGAGAAGCGCGCCAATTCCTTCTCGGCGTACCAGTCGAGGAAGGCGTGAGGAATGTTCCAGCGCAGTTTGAGCGAAGTGAGCATCTCGGTCATGGCGCCCTTGACGATCGCCGCGACGGTGGGGAATTGCATGGCCTCGTGAACGTACTGCACGCCCACCCACGAGCCCAGGTAAGCGGCGATGCAATGCGGCGTGTTGTGCAGATAGAGCTTGGCCGTCCACTGCTTGTCGAGCTCCTGCCGGCTGCACGGCACCCAGTCGCAGTCGACGCCAGCCGCGGCTTCGTCGACGAACAGCTGACCGTTCTCGCAGATCACCGACAAGGGGTCCTGGGCGAGCAGCTCAGCGGGGGCGGTATTCGAGGCGATGACGTCGGGAATCGCGAAGTAGATCTCGCGGCGCCCCGACCCCGCCCGCAGTTGATCGACGGTGGCGGGATCGTTTTCGCACGAGATCACCGGACACGACAGACCGGCCACCAGAGGAGCTACGCGATCGACGTTGCGCGGGCCGACATTGACGAACACGGCGGCGGCATCGCCGTGGTCGCCGGGGTGGAACTGAGCCGGTAGCAGGGCGCGCCGCACGCGCACGGTGCGCGGCTCCAGCCGGCCATCCTTGACCATGAAGATGGTGAATTGGGCCCGCTCGTCGAGCTGCTGGACCAAGCGCGGGTTGGCGTCCACGAAGACGAACTCGTAGCGTTGTTCCGCGAAGCACCAGGGCAGGAATCCGCGGCCGATGGCTCCGGCGCCGACGATGACGATGCTCTGGCTCATGCGCGGGCGGCGACGGTCGACGGCATCGCGGAGCGCTAGATCGCCGGAGCGCTTCCGACGAGACCGACAACCTGCTGCTTGAGCGCCGTGACGGCGCCCATGAAGAGGTTCAGGTCGGACGCGTATTCGATCAGCTGCACTCCCTGCGTCATCCAGAAGCGAATACCCTCGGGCGTGTCGGTGAAGGTTCCGGCCTTCACTCCCGCGGCATCGCAGGCGCGGACGATCCGCCGCATCATGGCGACCACCTCGTCGTCCCAGATCTGTCCTGGCTTGCCCAGGGACTGCGAGAGATCGTACGGTCCAATGAAGAGAGTGTCGATCCCGGGAACAGCGAGAATCTCGTCGATGTTCTCGACTCCGCGCACGCCTTCGACTTGCAGAATCATCTTGGTCTGCGCGTTGGCGCGCGGCAGGTAGGCGGCCCGATCCTCGGCCGAAAAATCGGCGGAGCGCACGAAGCGACAAAGACCGCGCTCGCCGGCGGGCCCGAAGTAACCGTGCGACATGGCCTTTTCGGCATCCTCGCGGCATTGCACGAAAGGCACCTGGATGTAGCGCACGCCGAGGTCGAGGCACCACTTGATGTAGCTCTCTTCGTTGGCCGGCACGCGGACCACCAGCTCCAGGGCGCGCCGTTCCGCCGCCAGCACCAGCGGGTACAAGTCACGCGGGCTGAGCGGCGTGTGCTCCATATCGGCGACCGCGAAGTCGAAGCCCGCCAATCCGCAGGCCTCCACCATTTCCGGGTGCGGACACTTGAGGAACGGTCCGAGGCTGAACCGCCGGCCCGCCAATTCCAAGGACGTTCTCATTGGGGCTCCGCTCAGTCTTCGCTCAGCAGGGGAACGATCATGTTGTCGGCGAGCTCGGGGCGGGGCAAGAAAGGAAAGAGGTCCTCGAGCGGCGGCGACACCAAGCTGCCGTCGGGCCGCACCTTCACTGCCGTTTTTGGACCCAGGAACTGATCCTCGGGCATCTTTACGTTGCAAAAGACCGCCCCGGGCTGGGCGAGCGCCGCGCGAATCACCTCGCCGCAGCGGGCGCGGTCGTCGACTTCGAAGGTCGGGAACCCGAAGGCGCCGGCGAGGCGCAGCAGGTCGGGGAAGGTCACGCCGGTCTCTGGCGAGCAGGCCGTGAGGCGATCGCCGAACAGCGCCTGCTCGGTGTGCCGGATGGTGAGGTAGCCGTTGTTGTTGAGGATGAAGATCTTCAACGGCAATTGCAGGTGAATCACCGTCTGGAGCTCCTGTAGGTTCATCATCAGGGAGCCCTCCGTGCCGACGAAGACTACACGACGCTCCGGAGCTCCGAGCGACGCACCGATGGCGCCCGGGAGCCCGAAACCCATCTCGCCGAGCCCGGTCGAAGTGACCAGTCGCTGACCGTCCTGCAAGCGAATCGCCGCGTGCGTGCAGGTGAGGCTGGTCCCCATATCGGTGACGATGACGTCGTCCGGAGCGAGGGCATCGGAAAGCTGGTCGATGAAGTCGTAGGAGTTGATCTTGCCGGCGACGGGGAGGCGGTGTTCGTCCGTCACCGGCGGGTACTCGCGTCGCCAGCGCGCACAGCGCTCGACCCAACCCGTCCGCGCCGCGCGATTGGCGGGCGCCGCGGCGAGCTCCGCGAGCAGGGCACGCAGGAAGGCACCGACATCGCCGCAGACCGAAAGATCCGGCGCGGGATCGAGCTTCGCCAGCTCGGCAGGATCGATCTCGATCACCACCTTCCTGGCGGCGCGGGCGAATTCCTTCTGGACGTAACCCATCTGAGGAATCGCCAGGCGAGTGCCGAGCGCGATCAGCAAGTCGCAGTTCTGCACCGCGAAGTTGCCGGCTCGCTGGCCGTACGTCCCGGCTCGCCCGGCGTAGAGAGGATGGGACTCCTCGATCAGGTCAGCGCCGTTCCACGCCGCCAGGACCGGCACGCCGAGCTGGACCACCGCGTCGCGGAACTCAGCCACGCAGTCCGCCAGCCGGATGCCGTGGCCGACCCACAGCAGCGGCCGTTCGGCGTCCCGCAGCAGGGCGATCGTGCGCTGGGCGGCGCCGGTGTAGTCGACCGCGGGCGCGGCCGGGGCGGTGAACCCCGGCAGAGAATCCGGATCGATGTCGGCGGTCTGGAGGTCCTGCGGAATTTCGATCCACACCGGGCCCGGACGGCCGCTGTACGCCTCGTGGAAGGCGCGCTCGAGCACGCTCCGGATCTCGGTCGGATGGGTGACCGTGACCGCCATCTTGGTGACCGGCTCGACGATTCGTACCATCGGGAGCCCCTGCACTCCCTTGCCGCGACAGCCGTAGCCCGGTGCCAAGTAGTCGGATTTCTCCTGTCCGGCGATGACGAAGATCGGTATGGAATCGAGATAGGCGCTGGCGAGCCCGGTGATCGTGTTGGCAGCGCCGGGTCCGGCGGTCACCATCATGATGCCGGGCCGCCGGCTCAGGCGCGTGTACGTGATCGCCGCCATCACGCCGGCCTGCTCGTGATGCGGGCAGACGTAGCGCAGCGCGGGGTGGCGAGCGAAGGCGTCCAACAGCCGGAGATTCGAGGCGCCGCTGATGGCGAAGAGTTGCTCCGCGCCGCGTGAGGCGAAGAAGGACGCGACGTAGTCGGGAAGTTTCATCGGCGGTTCCCTTTTCTTGGCCTGACAGTGTACAAGCGCCCACTGAACGACTCCGCAAGTCGCGGCCTCATCTCGTGACCTGGCGGAGAATTGCCCGCGCGTCCGGCCTGAGCGCGAGCTCGAAGACCTCGACTCCATAACCGCGCCGGCTGTACGCCTTTCTCGCGACGACCGAATACAGACGTTCGATGAAACTGTCCTGGCTCGGCAGGTTGGGCAGGGCGATGTAGTACGCGGATTGCGGAAGCTCGGCTGCGGTCAGCAAGTCCAGATTGCTCAGCCAACGATTGTGGATGCTTCCGGGCCCATCGCGCAGTGAGCGATGGAAGGTGAGGGGATCCAGGGGGCCCGCGAAGTAGAAGTCCGGATAGATCGTGCCGGTCAGGAAGTTCTTCTCGGTTGGTTGGAGATCTTCGTAGATCTGGTTCTGCAGATAGTGAAACTGCGTGAACTGCATGTTGTATACGAGCTGATCCCGCCCGAACCCGCAGCACTCCTGCGATAGCGAGGTCATCTTCAGCAGCCGGTGCTCCTGCATGAGGAATGTGCCGAAGAGGCGGGAAGAGACTGGATCGACCGTGTAGTAGTTCGACACCAGGAGGACGACCGAGAGCAGCGACCACCCCGCGACTTGAACCGAGCGGCGCGCCAAGGTCGTCGCCGCTTGCTGAGCGAGGAGCAGAAGCAGGGGCGCGAGGGGCAGGAAGTAGCGCACGTTCAGGAAGGTGGGGAAGCGCGTCAATACATACGTCGAGGCCGCGAAGGTCAGCGCGATCAGGGTCTGCGCTCGATGCTCTTCACGCAATCGAGTGTCACCCGCGAACCGGGCCCGCAGCCAGAGGGCGCCTGCGGCAGCAATCACCAGCGTCGGGATCCACTGAAAGCTGAGGACGAAGATGCCGATCAAGTAGTTGAGCAGGATGGAGGGATCGGTCACCACGGGCGAGAGCAGCCCCAAGAGCGCCGCGGGCGACACGCCCTTCCATAACGCGGAGCCGGTCCGCGGCCTCGGCTTGTTGAGGAAGTGGATCGCCAGGAGGGTCGGCGGGATGAGGGCCCAAAGAGTGGGCCGCAATTTCAACCACTTGGCGCGCAGACCATCCTCGGGCAGGACGTGGGTTGCCAGGTAGGCCGCTCCCAGGATGCCCATGAGCACCACTCCCGATTCCTTGCTGAACACCAGCGCCACGCCGAACAGCATGGCGCGCACCCATTGCGCGCGCAGCGTGTAGTAGAGAACCGGGATATAGAACACGAGAACGCCGTAGTCGACGTTGGTGTTCACGGCGCTGGCCAGCAGCACGGGATGCACCGAGAAGGCCGCCGTGGCCAGGAGACAGATCAGACGCTGCTCGTCGCCCGGGTACAAGACGCGCGCCGTGCGGAAGAAGTAAACCAACGCCATCGCTCCGAGCAGCAGGTTGGTGAGCAGGAGCAGCGGATAACTCCCCGGAGCCAAGAGTTGCGGTAACGCCAGGACTCCGATGTACGCGATGCTGGCGTGATCGAAGCAGTTCAGCTGCGAAAACTCGAGGCCATGAGCCGCCGCCGAGGTGACGCAATCGGCGTACAGTCGGCCGTCCCAAAGCGGCACGAAATCCGAATAGAACAGGCCGCGGGCCACGAAGGTGGCGACCACCGCCGCGAGGCCGTAGAGAAGCGAGCGCGGCG
Source organism: Acidobacteriota bacterium (assembly GCA_039933785.1). Taxonomy (GTDB): domain Bacteria; phylum Acidobacteriota; class Thermoanaerobaculia; order Multivoradales; family JAGPDF01; genus JBDTNL01. The sequence continues at coordinate 108,154 of JBDTNL010000004.1, read as the reverse complement.
CTCTAGGGTTGCCGGTCACGAGTCTTGAGATCAGCCGCGCGCGAAGGCGCGCAGCGTGTCGGCCACGTAGTCGAGTTGGGGCCGGCCGAGCCCGGGGTAGACCCCGATCCAGAACACGCGGTTCATCACGAAGTCGGCGTTGGCGAGCGACCCGGACACGCGATACGCCGCCTCGGCGTACGCCGGCTGACGCACCAGGTTGCCGCCAAACAGCAAGCGCACGGCGATCTTCTTCTGATCGAGATGCCGCATGAGCGCCGGGCGCTCGAAGGGCGCTGACTCGCGGATCGCGATGGGGAATCCGAACCAGGAGGGATCGCTGCCGGGCGTCGCCTCCGGCAGGATGAACACGTCCTCGAGCTCGGCGAGCGCGGCGCGAAGATAGGCGAAGTTCGCCCGCCGGGCGGCGATGAAGGCGGGCAGCTTCTGGAGCTGAGCGACGCCGACCGCGGCTTGCATGTCCGTCAGCTTCAGGTTGTACCCGATGTGCGAGTACGTGTACTTGTGATCGAACCCGCAAGGCAGATCGCCGAGCTGCCAGTCGAAACGCTTGCCGCAGGTGTTGTCCTTGCCCGGATCGCACCAGCAATCGCGGCCCCAGTCGCGAAACGACTCGGCGAGCAGCTTGAGCTTGGCGCCGTCGGTCAGCACGCAGCCGCCCTCGCCCATCGTCATGTGGTGCGCGGGGTAGAAGCTCACCGTCGCCAAGTCGCCGAAGGTGCCGACGCCCTGGCCTTGCCAGGTCGAGCCCACCGCGTCGCAGCAGTCTTCGATCAGCCACAGGTCGTGCTTCTTGGCGAGTGCCGTCACGCGCTCGAGGTCGAAGGGGTTGCCCAGCGTATGGGCGAGCACGATGGCGCGGGTGCGCGGTGTGATGGCGGCGGCCAGGGCTTCGGGGTCGGCGTTATAAGTCGGGATGGTGACGTCGACGAAGACCGGGACCAGGCCGTTCTGGAAAATCGGATTCACCGTGGTGGGAAACCCGGTGGCGGCGGTCAGCACTTCGTCGCCCGGCCGCAAGCGCTCGTCGCCGAGCTTGGACGACGTGAGCGTGCTCACCGCGATTAGGTTCGCCGACGAACCGGAGTTGACCAGGATCGCGGTGCGGACGCCGAAGAAGCGCGCGAACTCCTGCTCGAACTGCTTGGCGTAGCGGCCGGTGGTGAGCCAGAAGTCGAGCGAGGCGTCCACCAAGTGGACGAGCTCCTCCGCGTCGAACACCCGCCCGGCGTAAGCCAGCGTGGTCTCTCCGGGAACGAACGGTTGCGGAGGAAACGCGGCGCCGGTGTACTGGCGCACCAGCGCCAGGATCTCGCCGCGGAGCTCGTCCGCCGACTTCATCGCTCGCTCACGCCCCGCCGGATTCGGCGAGGAAGGCGCGGTACCACTCGACGGTTCGGGCGAGCCCGCTATCGATGGTGAAGAGAGAGCTCCAGCCCAGGCGCTCTTTCGCCTTGGCCGCCGCGAGGTACTGCTCGAGAATCTCGTTGGTGGCCTCGTTGCGGATCTCGGGCTCGACCGTCGAGCTCATCGCAAAGAGGATTTTTCCCACCACTTCCATCACGGTGAGCGGGCTCTCGTTCGAGAAGTTGAAGGCTTCGCCACGCAGCGCGGGGTCAGCGGCGAGCTTTTCGGCGAGCAGCATGTAGGCGGCCGCGCCGTCCTCGACATACAGGTAGTCGCGCACGAAACGCCCGTTGGAACGGATGACCGGGCGTTGTCCGCGCAGGACCGAGCGGATGGTACCCGGCACGATCCGGTTCCAATTGAGATCGCCGCCGCCATAGAAATTGCCACAGCGCGTGATCGCGACCGGCAGCCCGAACGTGCTGGCGTAAGACTGCGCCACGAGATCGGCGCAGCTCTTGCTGGCGTCGTAGGGGTGGCGTCCTTGAAGGGCGGAGGCCTCGTCATAGGGCAGGACGTCGTGGCTGCCATACGCCTTGTCCGAGGACGCGATGACGATTTCCGAGACCGTCGGCGCCCGCCGGCAGGCCTCGAGCAGCGACCAGGTGCCACGGATGTTCGACTCGAAGGTCGAGACCGGGTTGCGGTTGGCGATGCCGACGATGGTTTGCGCCGCGAGATGAAACACTGTGCGAATTTCGTACTCGCCGAGCGCGCGCTCGAGTAGCGCTTGATCGACCACATCGCCGCGCACGACCTTGATTCTGGAGAGCAGCCCCGAGCGCACCAGCTCGCTTTGCGGAACGCGATCGCGTAACAGGCAGACGACATCGGCGCCTGCCGCAACCAGGTGCTTCACTAGCCAACTGCCGACCAAGCCTCCGGCGCCGGTAACGAGGACCGGGCGATCGTCCCAGAGCGTCGCCACTAGCTCCAGACCTTCCACGGCGCCGCACCCGACGACCAGAGATCATTCAGATGCTTGTACTCGCGATAGGTATCCATGGCGAAGAAGAAGCCGTCGTGGCGATAGGCGCGAAGCTCGCCGTCACGCGCCAGCTTCTCGAGTGGCTCTCGTTCGAGCACGCACTCGTCGCCGCCCAGGTAGTCGAACACCCGGCGGTCGAAGACGAAGAAGCCGGCGTTGGCCCAGGCATCGACTTGGGGTTTCTCGCCGAAGGATCCGACCGCGCCGTTCCCGTCGATGTCGAGGATGCCGAAGCGCGAGAACGGGCGCACGGCGGTCACCGTCGCGAGACGGCCATGGCCGCGATGAAAATCCATCACTTTGGCGACGTCGACGTCCGCGACGCCGTCGCCGTAGGTGAGCAGAAAATGGTCGCCGTCGATAAACTTTTGGGCGCGCTTCAGACGCCCGCCGGTCATCGTTTCAGGGCCGGTGTCGGCGAGCGTGACGCGGAAATCCTGTTCCTCGTGGCCGCTGTGATAGTCGATGCTGTTCTGGCGTCCGAGCGAAATCGTCAAATCGTTGTTCATCGCCTCGTAGTTGAGGAAGTACTCCTTGATCATTTCCCCCTTGTATCCGAGGCAAAGAACGAACTCGCGGTAGCCGGCCGCGGCGTAGATCTTCATGATGTGCCAGAGGATCGGCCGGCCGCCGACGTCCACCAGAGGCTTGGGGCGAAACTCGGTTTCCTCGCGCATGCGAGTTCCGAGACCGCCGCAGAGAATGACGACTTTCATGGGCTTGAGTCCGTGGCCGAAAAGCATAGCGCACGCTGGCGCGCGAACGGCCGATGCTAGAGTTTTTTCGTGCCTCTCGACGGAGCGTCGGACATACGTATCAAGGCGGACCGGCGCGCTTGGCACCTAGTCGCGGGCCTGGCGTTCGGCGCGGCATACGCGGTGTTTTACTGCTCGCAGCCGCACCTGCCGGGAGAATTTTCCTACCTGCCGGTGATGGGGTCCCTCCCCTTTTCTCCCATGCGTGGATTCACCTTCGAACAATTGGTGCTGCACGCCGGTCGTCTGGTGTTGCTCGGCCCCGCGCTGGTATTTCTGGGGTGGGGTCTGGCGGGCCGGTTGGCTCCCCGGCATTTCGCGCCCGCGAACCTTCGTCGAGTAGCTGTTCTCGTTGGAGCGCTCTCGCTTCTGGTGAGTGCCGTGGTGATGGCGTTCGTGCTTCGCGGTGGAGCCATCACCGACGACGAGCTCACCTACCGCGACCAGGCCGCGATGCTGGTCGATGGAAGAGTCGCGGACGCTCGAGCGCCCTGGGTGGGTTGGGAGCCCTTCACCATCCAGAGCAAGATCGGGCTCACCGGCAAGTACCTTTTCGGCGAGCCACTGGTGCAGGTGCCCGGTGTTCTCTTGGGTCTGCCGGGAATCATGCATCTCGGCCTGGCAGGACTGACGCTGCTCGCCTGGTTCCGCCTGAACCGTTCCGCCGCGGGCCCGACGGTGGCCGCTTGGTCGACGATGCTTCTCGCGCTCTCGCCGATGTTCATGCTGACGACGAGCACCGGTTTGTCGCACTCGACCGGTCTCGCTTGCGTGGTCCTCGCCGGCCTGGGGGTTTCCTGGTGCCACTGCGGAGCACTCTGGCGGGGCGCCTTGCTGGCCGGGATGGCCCTGGGCTTCGGCCTGACCGTGCGACCGCAGGTCATCCTGCCGGTCGGAGTGGTGTTGGGCTTCGCGTTGGCTGATGAATTCGTGCGGGCGCGCAGGATCGGGCCGCCCCTGGCGTTTCTTGGCGTCTGCGGAGCATGGGTCGCACTGGTCGCCTGGTACAACCGCCTGCTGACGGGGTCGCCTTGGGTGTTGCCAATGGATCTTTACCGGCCGCCGGATTTTTTCGGCTTTGTCGGCGGCCACACTCTGTGGCGAGCGTGCGAGAACCTGGCTTTCTCGGTCCTCCGCTTCAACGGTTGGTGGCTCGGTCTCCCCTTCGGCCTTGGCGTGCTCTTGGTGTGGTTTGCGGTGGGCAAGCCGAGAGCGGGTCTTGGTCTCTGGGCCGGCTGTGGACTCGCGCTGGTCGCCTTCAACTTCTTCTATTACTCGCCGGGCGTCTCGGACACCGGACCGGTCTACTACTTCGAGCTCTTGCTGCCCGCCTCGCTACTGGCGGCGCACACCCTGACGGAGGCGCTGCGCCGGTGGCCAGCGCTCGCCCTGAGCCTCCTGGTAGTCCATGTCGGTCTCGGCACCGGCACGTTCCTGTTCGAGCAGGGTAGTCGGCTGTCGCGTCTGCACCACGCGATTCACGACCGTGTCGATCGGGTGACGGCGACGATCCAAACGCCGGCTCTCTTGATCCACGAAAAGCTTCCGGCTGAAAGTTCGAATGCCGGCTGGGTCTTCAGCTTTCCGATCCGGTACCGCAGCGACCGCGATCCGATCGTGACCTACCCTCGTCACAGCGCGGCCCAGGTCGCGGCCCTGCGGCAAATCTGGAGCGAGCGCCATTGCTACTACTACCGTGTGGAGCCCACCAGCCACCAAGCCGAGCTCTATCGCTGCGAGCAGGCCGAGGCCTGGCTCGGGCGGCCGAAGAGCGGGCAAGCGGAGGGCGTGGGCTACGTTCCCCCCTCGGCGGCCGCCCGCTTGGGTCTCGTCGAATAGGGCCGCCGCCGCAGCTCGGGCTGCTGCTCAGTGGCTGCGATGCATGACTCACGGACTGCTACAGTTGATGCGTGCCGCCGGAAGCGTCGTCGATCGCGAGCGCGAAGTCTAGTCCGCGCTGGCCCAACCTCGCGCTCGGGCTGTTCTTCCTGGCCCTTTACGCGGTCTTCTACTTCTATCTTCCGCGCCTGCCCGGCGAATTCTCGTACATCCCCTCGGAAGATCCCTTGCCGTTCGCGGCGATGCGAGGGTTCACGTTCGAGCAGATGCTCCTGCACGTCGGAAGAATGGGTCTGCTGGGACCGGCGCTGCTATTTATCGGTCTCGGGCTCGCGGGTTGGATTCCCGCGCTGCACCTCGATGAGGCGCGGCTCAAGCGCTGGGCACGGGTCGCGGCGGCGTTGTCGCTGATGTTGAGTGCGGTCGTCTTGACGCGCGTCCTTCATGGCGGGGCGATCGTGGACGACGAGAACACCTATCGGGACCAGGCCATGATGTTGGCGGACGGGCACTTGGCGGAGACTCGTGTGCCGCCGATCGGCTGGGAGCCTTTCACCATCGAGAGCCGTATCGGGCTGGTCGGGAAGTACCTTTTCGGCGAGCCTCTGGTGCAGGTTCCCGGCGTGCTGGTGGGCCTGCCGGGACTGCTGCACATCGCCTTTGGGGCTCTGGCGTTGCTGGCTTGGTTCGTCGTGGTGCGCGGCGACGCAGGCGTGGCGGTCGCCTCGTGGGCGACGATTCTGCTGGCGTTGTCGCCGATGTTCGCTTTCACCAATGGGACTGGACTGTCGCATTCGACGGCGTTCGCCTGCGTGCTCCTGGCGGGTCTCGGGCTGTCGTGGATTCGTTCGCCTGAAACTCGCTTCCAGTGGCTCGGTGCCTTGCTCGCGGGCCAAGCCCTGGGCTTCGGGTTCGCCGTGCGGCCTCAGGTCATTCTGCCGGTCGGAGGAGTGCTCGGTCTGGTGATCGTTTGGACGCTGGCGCGCGAACGAAGCTTCGGGCCCCTGGCGGCGTTCCTAATCGGTGGCGGGGTCTGGGCCGTCCTGGTCGGACTCTACGACCGGCTGCTCACCGGCTCGGTCTTCACCTTGCCGTGGGACCTGTTCTCCCCACGTGAGCGCTTCGGCTTCGTCGCTGGACACACACCCTGGCGCGGGTTGGAAAACCTCGCGGTGTCGCTGGTGCGCTTCAATGGCTGGTGGCTGGGCCTGCCGCTGGGCCTCGCCGTGGTCGCGGTGTGGTTCGCTCTCGGGCGGCCGAGCGCGGGCCTCCGGCTCTGGGCGTGGTGCGGTCTCGCGCTGGTGGCCTTCAACTTCTGCTACCGCTCGCCCGGAGTTTCGGACACCGGCCCGGTGTACTACTTCGAGCTCTTACTGCCGGCTTCGCTGCTCGCGGCGCACGTGGTGGTCGAGGCGCTCAGGCGCTGGCCCGCGGTGGCGACCAGCTTGCTGCTGGTTCATCTGGTCGCCGGCACCGGAACGTTCGTGTTCGAGCAGGCGCGCCGCCTGGGCAGGCTGCACGAGGCCATTCATGGGCAGCTCGATTCGGTGCTGGCGAATCTCGAGCAGCCGGCGCTGCTCATCCACGAGAAGTTGAAGGCTGAAACGACCAGCGCCGGATGGGTCTTTGGCTTCCCGGTGCGCCTGCGCAGCGAGCGCGATCCAGTGGTGACGTATCCCCGCAACAGCCCCGAGGAAGTGAAAGCCGTGCGTACGCTGTGGAGCGGCCGGCACTGCTACTACTATCGCCTCGAGCCCGTGCACCGCGTGCCGCAGGTCTTCGACTGCGAGGCGGCGGAGGACTTGCTCGCGCGGCCGCTTGACGCGCCGCACCAGGGAGCGGGGTACATGCCGCGCGCGACGGCCACGGTGCTGGGGTATTTCGAGGAGCCCGGCGCCCCCCGATGAGCACGCCAAGCGCGCCGAGTGCACCGAGCGCACCGAGCGCGGCGGGCGCGGCCACGGACGCGAGCCGCGAACGGCGGGCGCGATTCGCGCTCGCGCTGGTCTGCCTGGTGCTGGTGGCAGTGCCGTTCTTGCTCGTCCAGTTCCCGCCGCTCACCGACCTGCCGCAGCATGTGGCGCAAATCCGACTGCTCCTCGAGGCGATCCACGATCCCGCTTCGCCCTATTCGGTGCAGTGGCTGACGCCATACGGCCTCTCGTACACGGTCTTGGGCGTGGCGTGGGGGATCGAGGGTCCGCTCCAGGCGGGACGACTGGCCTTTCTGCTCGTCGCGTTGCTATGGGTTTCGGCGGTGCATTGGTTGGCCGCGATCGAGCGCCGTCCGGCGGCCTTCACGGTGCTGGCGTCGCTGGTGGTGTTCAATCATGGGCTTTATTGGGGCTTCTTCCCTTTTCTCTTCGGCTGGCCGCTCTTCGTTCTCTTTCTGCGCGCTAGCGCGCCCGAGCGGCGCCAGTCGTTCGGGCGCTCGGCGCTGCTGGTCGGCCTGTCGATCGCGCTCTACCTCACGCATGCGCTGTGGTTCGCGTTCGCCGGTCTTTGGATGGCGGTAGACGGCGTGCGCGCACGCCTGGCGCCGAGAGATCAAGTTCGCCGCTTGCTGGTTCTGGCGCCGATCGGCCTGGTCGCCGCATGGTGGTTCGGTGGGTTGCAATCGAGGGGCTTCGAAACCGGCACGGCGTGGATCTCGTCGCCGCTCGACCGCCTGGTCCCCGCCGCGCTGGTCGACGGAATCCTCGGTGGTGTGCGCGGTCGAAGCGAAGTTCTCGTGTTGGGATTCTTCGCCCTCGCGGCGGTCTTCGCGCTGGTCTACCCGCGCCCGAGATCGGGCGCCGCGCGCATGGGACTCGACAACCGCCTGGCGGCTCTGGCGGCTACGTTTTTCGTGCTGTATCTCATCTTGCCGCTCAAGTTCCAGAACACCATTCGCTTTGCGGAGCGTTGGCTTCCGTATGCCGCGGTGAGCATCCTTTTGGCCTTGCCCGCGCCGCGCCGCGGCCGCGCTTGGGCGGCGGCTGCGTTGGTAGCCATGGGTTTATTCAGCGGCCTCACCACGCTGCGCTGGATGGCCTTCGACGCGGTCGAGATGGCCGGCATGCGTGAAGCCCTCGCGGCGCTCCCCGAGCATCCGCGTGTGCTGGGGCTCTCGTACGCCCCGCAGAGCGCCTTGTTCAAGACGCTCCCGTTCCTGCAGGACTTCGCTTACGCCCAGGTGCGGCGTGGCGGGGAGCTGAGCTTTTCGTTCGCGGACTACCCACCGAGCCTGGTGGTGTACCGGCCGCCGCGCGCAGCGCCTTGGACTCCGGGCCTCCAGTTTGTGCCGGAACGGGTGAGTCGCGAGGACTTGGAACGCTTCCCTTTCGTGCTCGTTCAGGGAACGGCGGCCGACCAAGATCGCGTCAGCCGACTCGGCGGGCTCACGCCATTGACCGCCAGTGCTCGCTGGCGGCTCTACGGGCGGGCGCCGTCTCAGAATCCGTAGACGATCGCCATCACGGCGAGGGCCCAGAGCGCCAGGTTGATCAAGAACGGGGCATCGCGAAGAATGGCTTCGGTGGGATTGCGCAGTTCCTTGCGCTGGTACGTCAGATACAGGTAGCGAAAGATTCCGAAGAGCACGAGGGGCAGGGTGTAGACCAGATGCTCGGAATGGAACTTCTGAACCGTCTCGGGAGCGACGGCATAGAGCGCATACGAGACCACCGCCGAGGCCGTGACCACGTTGATCATCTGGTCGAGGAACGCCGGGCTGTAGTCCTCGAGCACGCGCCGTTGCTCCGCGGCCCCTTCACTCAGCAGCAGGAGCTCGTGACGGCGTTTGGAGAAGGCGAGAAACAGCGCCAGGAACGTGGTGCAGAGGATCAACCAGTTCGAGACCGCGGCACCCACCGCCGCGGCGCCGGCCATGACGCGGAGCACGAAGCCGGCGGCGATGCACATCACGTCCAAGATCACCACGTGCTTGAGCGAAACCGAGTACAGCAAGTTGAGTGCGACATAGCCGCCGAGCAGTCCGGCGAAGAGTGACCCGAGCTGGAGCGCGATCGCGAGGGCGCCGACTCCGAGCGCCAGCGCCGCGACCAAGGCCGCGGGCACGCCGAGCTCGCCCGCGGCGATCGGCCGGCGCCGTTTCAATGGGTGGCGGCGGTCCTCCTCGCGATCGCGGACGTCGTTGACCAGATAGATCGCCGAGGCTGCCGCGCAAAAGGCGGCGAAGGCCAGGCCGGCCTGCGCCAGCGCCTCGCGGTTGGTGAGCAGATGGGCAAACACCAGCGGTGCGAAGACGAAGACGTTCTTCGACCATTGCGTCGGACGCATCGAGCGCAGCAGGGCGGATACCACGGGCGGTATTGTACGGGCCATCGATGATTTCGCGGACCCTTGACTTGCGAGATGGCGTGCCGGTCGCCCCGCGGTGGTCTCGGCCCGTGCTGCTCGCGCTTTTCGGCGTCCTGGCGGTCTGGCTCTGGGTTACGGTGCCGCTGGCGCTCGGGGAGCGCACGCTCTACATGCGAGATGTCTTCGGCATCCACCTGCCGCTCAAGGCCTTTGGCGCCGAGCAGCTTCGACTGGGGCGCGTTCCCGCCTTCGACCCACAGCAGGGCTCGGGACAGGCCTTCCGGGGCAATCCCAACGCAGTGTCGCTCTATCCCGGCAATCTGCTGTATCTAGTCCTGCCGTTTTGGAGCGCGTTCAATCTGCACTTCATGTTGCATTGGCTGCTCGCCTTCGTCTCGATGTTTGCTCTCGCGCGGCGGTTCGCGCAGCCGCACGGCGCCGCACTGATCGCTGCCATTGCCTACGCCGGGGGCGGCTACCTGCTCACCGCGTTGACCTTCTACAACCTGTTGGTGGTGGCGGCATGGTGGCCGCTGGTGATGCTCGGCGCGCATCGCGGAGGCCGGCGCGGTATCGCGCTCGCGGGTCTCGCGTGCGGATTGGCGCTGCTCGGCGGCGAGCCGGTGACCGCGGCGCTCGGGCTCGTGCCGCTCGGACTGGTGGCGTGGGAAGCGCACGGTTGGCGCCGCGGGCTCGCCGTGGTCTCGGCGATCGCGGCCTCGGGCGCGATCCTCGCCCTGCCGCAGATCGTCGCCACGGCACGGGTGCTGGGGTTCACGTTTCGCGGTGCGCACGGTGCGGTCGCGAGCGCGCAGACACTCTTCGCGCTCCATCCGCTACGCCTGCTCGAACTGGTGTTGCCCTTGCCCTTCGGGTGGCCCGGTCACGTCGGGCCGCACGGCTGGTGGGCCTTCTCGGTCAGTCGCGACACGCCGTTCGTGTTCAGCCTCTACGTGGGCAGTGTCGCGCTCTGGCTCGCAGTGAGCGCGGGTGGCGCGCGCCGCCGTTGGTTCCTGCTGGCGCTCGCGGGCCTCCTGTTCGCATGGTTGGCTGGGGCGGCGGGCGACCGACTGCTGGTGATTTCCGGCGGGCGGGTGCGATACCCGGAGAAGTTCCTTTTTTGGTGGGCACTAAGTGCGCCTCTGCTCGCCGGTTGGGGCTGGGAACGCTTGCGGAGCGGAGAAGCCAAGGCTCGGGGAGCGCTGGTGCTAGCAGGCGCCGCAATCCTGGCGCTCGGCGCGGTGGCGCTGTTGCGACCCCCGCTGCTCGCGCGGGCTGTTTCCGGGCCCGTGCGCGTGATGCTCGCGGTGCAATCCTCGGGCTGGATGGCGGCGCTCGCGGCGGCTGCGGCGGCTTGGCTCATCGCGGCCCTGCTGGTGCGACAGCGGCTCACCGCATGGATGCCCTTGTTGGCCCTGGCCACTGTTTTGCCATTGGCGCCTCTGCTCCTGACCCAGCCCACGGCGCCCTTTCGCGCGACGGGTGAGTGGCTGAGACTGATTCCTCCGGCCGCGACGATCGTCGACGCCACGCAGATGGATCCGAAGTGGTTTCCCTCGCCGGGATACCAGGTTCCCGATGGCGATCGCGGCCCGCTCGTGCGGGCCCGCGCCGAGGGTCTCGCTGCCGCCAGCGGTGCGCTGCAGGGTTTGCGCTATCCCTGGTCGCCGGATGTCGATGGCATGGCCTCGCCGCTCCACACGTTCATGCTCTCTAATCTCGGTTTGCTCGACGGTGCCCGACGCGGATTGCTCCTGCGCGCGGCCGGCGTCGAGATCCTGGTGGCTCCGTCGACGGAAGCGGTGGGAGCCGCTGCCTTGCCGCCGGACTCCGGCTTGCGGGAGCTCGCGCGCGCGACTCGGCTCGGCGTCGTCACTCGGCTCTTGCAGGTGGAGAACCCGGCTCCCGCGGTGTGGTGGCCCGACAGCGTGCGCGTTGCCTCGGGGCCGGCCGAGGCGTTGCGCTTGGTGCTCGCCACCGCGGATCCGGTACGCGACGTCGTCCTCTCTTCGGCGGTGGCTCACTTTCCGGGCGGCAGCGTGCGCCTGGTGGACGAACAGCCCGACCGCCTGGAGATCGAGAGTGAAGGCCCAGGCGGCGTCGCGGTGCTGCGGCGCGAGTACCAGCCCTTGCTGCGAGCCCGCGACGAGGAGGGGCCATTGGTGACCGTGTCGGCGAACGTCGATCGGCTGGCGGTGGCGGTGCGGCCGGGGCATCACCGGATCGTGATCGGAGCGAATGCCTGGCCCGAGCTCCTCGCGGCCCTGGTGTCAGTCGTCGCGGCGGCGCTCCTGGTATGGGTCTTGTTCGACCGCCGGTCGCCGCCGGTGGGAGCTGCGATTTGAAGCGACTCCCACCGGTGGCGCTCATGGTGCCGGTGATGGCGCTGCTCGTACTTTGGGCGCTGCCGCTGGCCCTGGGTACGCGCACGCTCTACTTGCGCGACGTCTTGAATACCCACTTGCCGATGAAGGCCGCGCAGGCGGCCGCGATGCACCGAGGCGAGTGGCTGCCGTTGGTCGATCCCTATCGCGCCGGCGGCCAGCCGTTGCTGGGCAATCCAAACGCGGTGCCGCTTTATCCGGACAACGTGCTTTACCTGTTCGCACCGGTGCTCTGGGCTTTGAACGCGCATTTCTGGCTCCATCTCTTGCTGGCGCCCTTCGCGATGTATTGGCTCGGCCGCGCATTCGGTCTGCCGCGGACGGCGGCGTGGGCGGGAGGCGTCGTGTACGCCTTCTGTGGCTACACGCTGTCGAACTTGAACTTCTACAACCTGATCGCGGGCGTCGCTCTCACGCCGGCGTTCATCGCCGCCGTGCTGCGGGCGAGAGCGCTGGCCAGCCGGCCGATGGCTGCGCTCGCCGGGATTCTGTGGGCTCTTCTGCTCCTCGCTGGAGAGCCCCTGCTCGCCGGACTCGCTCTCCTGCTCGCGCTCGGCGCAGTGTATGTGTTGCGCCGCGACGATGAAGCGCTCTCGCCGCGGCGATGGGCCCCGTGGCTCGGCCTGGCTCTCGCCTGCGGCACGTTGATCGCGGCGCCTCAGCTGGTGGAGTTGTGGCGGATCCTGCCGTTCTCGCTCCGCGGCTGGCGCGGCTATTCAGGCGACGCGGGCTCGATCGGCAGTCTCGACCCGCGGCAGATTTTCGAATGGTTCCTGCCGCTCGCCTTTGGCCGCCCCGACTTGCTGCGCGGGAGCGCGTTTTGGGGCGAGTCCTTCTACTCTGGCAAACCACCGATCTATTTCTCGCTCTACCCGGGAGTGCTCGCCTGGGCTCTCGCGCTGGCCTCGGGCTCGCCGCGCCGCAGGCCGGTCGCTCTGTGGGCATGGGGCGCCGTTGCGGCGGGATTCTTCTTCGCCCTCGGGGCCTCGAATCCCCTGGCGCGGCCGCTCTTTCGGCTCGGCCTCCTGCGCTATCCAATCAAGTTCTGGTTGCTGGGCGCGTTGGGCGCGGCTCTCCTCGCGGGCGTTGGCTGGGCGCGGGCCTTTTCAGAGTCGGCAGAGTCGGCAGGGTCGGCAGAGTCGGCAGATTCGACCGAATCGGCGAAACCGGTGGCCGAGCCGTCGTCGCCGCGTCAGGACCGCCGCCTGCGTTCGATCCTGCGTGGATTTGCCGTCGTCCTGGGGATCTTCTGGCTCGGCCTGACGTTGGCTCCCACCGCGTCTCAGGCGCTGCTGCGGACCATCGTGCCGGCGAGCCGGCCAGACGAATTCGTGGCCGGCGAGCGATTGCGGTGGGCCGGTGTGTCTCTGGTGTCGCTCGGGCTCGTCATGCTGTTGCTCGCCGGGCTGCGGCTGACCGCGAACGCGCGGTTTTCCCGACTCGGATTCGCGGTGCTCCTGGTGCTTCACGCCGGCGGGCAGATGTTCTTGCTCCAACCGCTTCTGGGCACCGATGAGTCGGCTCCGTATCGCGTGCCATCACCCCTCCTCGCCGAGCTGCCCTTGGGCGCCTCGGTCGTGCACGGCGGGTTTGCCGATCTGTTCGGTCCGAGCAATCTGCAGGAGGGGCAGTACCCGGCGCCGCAGCTGCGCTTCGTCGAGCGCCGCGCGTTCGCGGAGCTCTATCCCTTCGCGGGCCAGTTCGCCGGCCGCCGCTACGAGCTCGACACCTCGCCGGAGGGGCTCGATGCATTCGTGACCCGGCTTGCGCAGGCCACCGTCGAGCGTCTACCTGATCTCGAGCGCCTCCGTCTGCTGCGCGCTTGGGGCGTCGATCGTCTATTGCTCAGCCGGCCTCTGGATGAGAACGCCGCGTCGATGGTGCGAGCCCTCGCCACGATCCCCGCCTGGGGTTCGTCGACCACGGTGTATGCGATCGCCGATCCCGCACCCAAGATCCGCTTCGTCGGCAACGTACTCCCGGCCGCCGATGCGAACGTCGCTCTCCAGGCGATGCTCCGACCGGACTTCGATGCTCGTCAGACGGCGGTAGTGGCCGGCGAGGGCGCCGTTGAGCTCGGCTCGGGAGGTACGGTTCGAGTGTTGGATGACTCGACCGAGCGCATCGAAGCCGAGGTCCAGGCGGACTCGGCGGGGCTCCTCGTCATGGAGCGGGCGCATCTTTCGATGTACCGCGCTCTGGTCGACGGCGCGCAACGGCCTACCGAGATCACTAACGTCTGCCGGCTCGGCGTGCGGGTGCCCGCGGGGACCCACCGCGTCCTCGTCGAGCTCGATCGGCGACCGACCCACCGCGCGGCCGTCGGCAGCCTGCTGGGTGGCTTGGGCCTGCTCGCACTGGTGATGGCGAGGCGGAAGGAACGAGCGGTCCGCGCAAACTGACCGGTAGCACAGGTTCCGCGCCGGGCCGCACTTGCGCGGCGGCACGCCCGCCTGCAGAATCGAGCCACGTGGAATGCCTCCGCTTCGGCGACTATCTCCTCGACGTTGACGACCGCCGCCTGTGGCGCGACGGCACCGCCGTCGCACTGCCTCCCCGCGCCTTCGACACCCTGGTCCTGCTGGTCCGGCGTGCGGGAAGGCTGGTGACCAAGAACGACCTGGTGCAGGAGGTGTGGGCAGGCGCGATCGTCGGCGACGGTGCGCTCACCCAGGCGATCTGGCAGATCCGTCAGGCGCTCGGTGAGTCGTACGTCGAGACGGTACCGCGCACAGGCTACCGATTCGTCGCTCTCGTCCGTGCCGACGCCGCAGTCGAGCCGGTGGTCTCGAACGTCACTCTGCTTCGTCGATCGAGCTGGCGCGTCGCGTTGGCCGCCGCCGCGCTGGCGATTGCAACGGTGGCCGCGCTCGCCATTCGGCCTTCAGCGCGCGACACGCTGGCGGAGGTCGCGTACCGTCACGGCTTGCGGCTGCAGACGCTTCCCGACCTCGGTCCCCACAGCCTGCCGCAGGTCGCGACCGACGGCCCGTGGGTACTGTTGCGGAGCAATGAAATGGAATCCGAGCGGCTGTGGCTGCTGCAACGGGCGACCGGAGCGCTGCGCGAGGTCACGCGCGGCCACGAGCTCTATGCGACAACCGCGCTCTCCTCAGACGGCAGCCTGCTCTACTACACCTTGCGACAGTCGCACGGACCGGGGCCTCCGACTTTGTTCCGCGCACCGGTGCTGGGTGGCCCGGCCGAGGTGGCTCTGGAGTCGGTCTCGCCCGACTTTGCGCTCAGCCAGGACGGCAGCCGCGTCGCGTACGTCGCCGACCGCGGAACCGACCGCCAGAGCCTGGTCGTGGCGACGCTCGTCGACGGCGAGCGCCGGAGCTTTCGTATCGGCGGCAGCGACTGGTGCGATTTTCCTGCCTGGTCGCCTGACAGCCGCGAGATCGTCCTGTCGCGCGGCGACTCCGGCCAGCGCGAATGGATGGTCGCGGTGAACGCGGCCTCGGGCGCCGAGCGTCCGCTCGCCGACCGGGGGTGGACGGCGGTCGGGGCCAAGGCGTGGCTGGCGGACGGGAGCGGGATCGTCGCCGTCACTCGGCGCACCGAAGAGGGCAACCGGCTGACCTTGATCGAGCTCGCGCACGGAACCGCGCGCGAGCTCACCCACGGGCCGGAGGAGTACTCGCCCTGGGCGCTCAGCCTGTCGGCCGACGGCACGATTGCCGCAGGCCTAATGAGCTGGCAGGGCGAGCTCTGGCTCTACCGAGCTCCCGACGCCGCGGGGCGCAGCCTGGTGCACGACTGGCGGTCGACCGCACGCTTCCTCGGCGACCGTGGTGTCCTCTTTCGCACCGGCTCGACCGGCGCCGCCCGCCTCTGGTCCCTCGACCTGGCGACCTCCGAGCGGCGCGCGCTCAGCTTGGACGGCGTCGACGCGCTCGGTGAGCCGGCACCGGACGGCGACGGCGTGGTCTTCGTCGCGCAGCATGCCTCGACGCAGGAGCTGCGGTGGACCGGCGGCGACGGTCGCAGCCGCCGCCTGGCCGCCGACGCCTCGATGCAGGATCTCGCGATCCCGCCGCACGGCGACGTCATCTACTTCGTGAGCGGGCCGGACGACACGCTACGGCGCATGCCGGTCACGGGCGGTCCCTCGGAGGTGGTGACGCGCGGCATCGTGCGCAACCCCCGCGCTTCTCCCGACGGCCGCTGGCTTGCTTACTGGCGCGAGGCCGGAGAGCGCGAGGCCGCTCAACTGCTGGTCGTTTCGACCGCGGGCGGAGAACCGCGGGCGCTCGCCGTGCCCAAGAGCGCGGCACGCATGGGTCCGCTGGGTTGGACCCCGGACAGCGGGTATGTCCTGTTCGTCGACGAGAGCGAAGGCTCGCACGGCATCGGCCAGGCGCCGCTCGTGGGCGGGCCGCCGGAGCCCTTGGTGCGCTTCCCGGACCGCAGCCTCGACGCCATCGCTGACTTCGACCTCCGCGCCGACGGAGCGCTCCTCGTGGGCCGCGCGATGTGGCACGCCAAGCCCGTTCTGCTCGTCCCCGAACCGCCCTGAGGCTACCCTGAGCCTTTCAAGAGCGCTCCGAGAGGACTCGCTGGCGCTCTCGGCGCTCTACTCCTGCCAACCGGCGGCCGAATCGCCGGAGGCGGAGGAGCGAGTGAATCTGCGCGCGATGATCTGCGGCCTCTGCGTCGCACCCCTGGCCGCGGCGGCGCTGGCGACCACCATCACGGTGAACTCGTTGACCGATGGGCCGAACGCCGACGACGGGGTTTGCACCTTGCGCGAGGCCATCGCCTCGAGCAACGCGAACGCCGACGTCAACGCCGGTTTCGCCGCTTGCCGGGATGCGGTCGGATACGGTGCCGACCTCATCCGCTTCAGCGTGGGCGGCACGCTGACGATCTCGACCACACTGCCGAGCTTCACCGATACGGCGGAGACGCGCGTGCTCGGCGACCTCGACGCCGACGGCGACCCCGATGTCTCGGTGAGCGGCGGCGGCACGGCGGTACCCTTCGTGGTCGATCCCGGCGCGCGCGCCCGCCTCGATCGGCTGAGCATCGGCAATGGACACAGCGGCCTCGGCGGCGGCGGCATTCTGAACTTCGGGACGCTCCACCTCGATGCGTGCACGGTGAGCGGCAATACCGCCGACGGCGACGGGGCCGGTGTGCTCAACTCCGCGCAGGCCACACTCGTCGTGCAGTTCGGCGTCTTCGTCGGCAACACCGCGGGGCATGACGGTGGAGCGATCGCGACCGAGGGCGGCAACGTCAGCGTGTTCGGCACCGAGCTCAGCAGCAACCACGCACGCTCGGGCGGCGCGATGTACGCGCTCGCCCCGGCAAACGTTTCCCTGCAAAACTCGTGGCTTCTGGGCAACACCGCGACGCTCTCCGGCGGGGCGGTCTGGAGCGCGACGTCGCTGTTCCTCTCTGGCAGTACGCTCTCCGGCAATGCTACGGACGGAGACGGCGGCGGTGTGTTCGAAGAGAATGGCGACCTCAGAGCCGCCAACAGCACCATCTCGGGAAACTCGGCGCTGCACGGCGGCGGCCTCGCCATGGCGGCGGGCACCGGCGACCTCGAGAACGTCACCCTGGCCGCCAACGGCGCCAGCGTCGATGGCGGTGCGATCTTCACCGCCGACGGCGTGGATCTCACCCTCTCGAACACCCTGGTCGCGCAGAGCTCGGGAGCCGCCAACTGCGGCGGCGGCACGATCATTGACGGCACCGCGAATCTCGACGACGGTACCAGCTGCGGCTTCGGCGGCGGCTCATTGACCAGCGCGACCCCGGGGCTCGGCCCGCTCGCCGACCATGGCGGCTCGACGCCAACGCATGCCCTGCTCACCGGCAGCGACGCGATCGACGCCGGTCTCGCCGCGACCTGCGCCAGCGTGGCGGTCGGCGGCGTCGACCAGCGCGGCAACCTGCGCCCGGTCGACGGAGACGGCGACGGGACGGCGCGATGCGACATCGGCGCCTTCGAAGCGGGCTCGCTCCCGGTCGTTGCGGTGCCCACGCTCGGGCAGGGCATGCTGACCAGCCTCGCCATACTGCTCGGCATCCTGGCGCTCGGCCGCTTGCGGCGTCACGCCCGAGGGCGCACTCCGACGCCGCCCTGACCTCTGACATCAATGTTGGACTCTGCGAGGAGATACGCAATGCGCCTGTGCAAGGGGTTGCTGGGCATCTACTGGGTGGTGATCTGGACGATCGTGGCGACGGCGGCAGGGGCGTCGACCTTGACGGTCAATACGCTCGCCGACGGGCCGAATGCCGACGACTCGGCCTGCACGTTGCGCGAGGCCATCGCCTCGGCGAACGCCAACGCCGACGTCAACGCCGGCTTCGCGGCGTGCCGCGACGCCGCGGCCTACGGCACCGACACCATCCGCTTCGCTCTCGGTGGCACGATCACAGTCACCACCACTCTGCCGAGCTTCACCGACGGCGCGCGAACCACGGTCCTCGGCGACATCGACGGCGACGGCGACCTCGACGTGACGGTGAGTGGCGGCGGTTCGGCCCTACCGTTCGAGGTCGACCCGGGGGCGCAGGCCACGCTCGACCACATGGCGGTGGTGAACGGGCACAGCGGCGTCAACGGCGGCGGCATTCGCGTCTTCGGGAGCCTTAACCTGCTCGGTTGCACGGTCTCCGGCAACACTTCCGATGGCTACGGCGCCGGTGTCGTGGTCTCCGTGCAGGGAGCACTCATCGTCAACGGGTGTCTCTTCAACGACAATATCGCCGGTCACGATGGCGGCGCGATCGAGACTGAGGGTGGCAGCGTGACGGTCGTCGGCAGCCGATTCGTCAGCAACGGCGCCCGCTCCGGCGGCGCGATTTTCACGGCCGTTCCGACGAGCGTCATCTCAATCACTGGGAGCGAGCTCACGGGCAACACCGCCACTTCGTTCGGCGGGGCGATTTCGACCTTCGGCACGCTGTTTCTCTTCGGGAGCACCCTGTCGGGCAACGCCGCCGCCGCCGACGGCGGCGGCATCTACCAGGATGGCGGAGCGTTCACGGCCGCCAACAGCACGCTCTCCGGGAATACCGCCGTGCGCGGCGGCGGTTTCGCGATCGTCACCGGCGAGGCCGACCTCGAGAACGTCACGATCGCCTTCAACGCCGCGCCCGGGGGAGGTGGTGCCATCTTCACCGGGAGCTCTGATCTCACGCTCTCCAACACCTTGGTCGCGCAGAGTGTCGGGACTGGCAACTGCGGCGGACCGGGGGCGATCACGGACGGCACCGTCAACCTCGACGACGGCTCGACCTGCGGCTTCGGCGCCGGATCGCTCAACAACGCGAGCCCCGGCCTGGCGCCGCTCGGCAACAACGGTGGACCGACGGCGACGCACGCCCTATTGCCGGGCAGTGCCGCCATCGACGCCGGGCTCGCCAGCGCCTGCGCCAGCCTTACCGTCGCCGACCTCGACCAGAGGCGTCGGCCGCGGCCGGTCGACGGCGACGGCGACGGCTCGGCGGCCTGTGACATCGGCGCCTTCGAGGCCGATCCACTGCCCGTCATCGCCGTTCCGGCGCTCGGTGCGGCAGGCGAAACGCTGCTCGCTCTCACCCTCCTGCTGCTCGCGGCGCGTCGCCTCCGACGGCACGCCGGCGGCACCGCGTAACGAAGGCGCGCTCGCGCCCTGCTCTTGTCGAGTGTCGGCGTCGTTGCCGGCGCGCGAGAGCCCGCAGGCTAGGATTGTGCACGACCATGGCGGCGAGATTTCGAGCTTGGCTGGGCGCCACGGACCGCGCGACCGCGGTCGTGTGGGCCGCGTTGCTGCTGTTCGCGGTGCTCGCGGCCTTGCCACTCGCGATCGGCGCCCGCACGCTGTTCCTGCGCGACGCGCTCGGCATTCACTTTCCGTTGAAGGCCTTCGGCGCGGAGCAATTGCGCGCCGGGAACATACCGGCGCTCAATCCGACTCTCGGCCTCGGCCAGCCGTTTCGAGGCAACCCACAGACGCTCGCCTTCTATCCCGACAATCTGCTCTATCTGATGCTGCCGCTATGGAGCGCCTTCAATCTGCACTTCGTCGTGCACTGGTTTCTGGCGCTCTTCGGGATGCGGGCTTTGGCGCGCGCGATGGGTATTTCGCCGCCGGGAGCGATGGCTGCTGGCGTGACCTATGCCGGCGGCGGTTGGTTCCTCTCGACGATGTCCTCCTACAACCTGGTGACCGTCGCCGCACTCTGGCCGCTCGTCTTGCTGGGCGCGCGGCGCGGCGGTCGGCAGGGTGTCGCGATAGGCGGCTTAGCGCTAGGCGCGGCGCTGCTCGGCGGCGAACCGGTGAGCGCGGCGCTCGGGCTGGTACCCCTCGCCATGCTGGCGATCGAGGCCCATGGACTGCGCCGCGGCGCGAAGCTCTTGGGTGGCATGGCGATTCTCGGTGCTCTGGTCGCGTTGCCGCAGATCGTCGCCACGGCGCGCATTCTTCCGTTCACCTTCCGCGCCGCGCATGGCGTGGGCTCCGCGCAGGCGGGCCAGTACTGGTTTCATCCTCTACGTCTGATCGAGCTCGTCTTGCCCTTGCCGTTCGGATGGCCGGGACGCAGTGGTCCTCTGGCTTGGTGGGCTATGCGCCTGGCGCCGCGGCCGCCGCTCTCTTACTCAGTGTATTTCGGCATCGTCGGGCTCTGGTTGGCGATGGGCGCGGTGAGGCGAAAGCACTGGTGGAGTTTGCTGGCGGGCAGCGGTGTGTTGTTGGCCGCTCTCGGCGGCTCCGCACCCGGCCTGTTTGTCCGCCTCTCCGCCGGGGTCTTTCGCTATCCCGAGAAGTTCCTCTTCTGGACAGCGCTCGCCGGAGCGCTGCTGGTGGGGTGGGGCTTCGAGGCCGCGCTCGAGCGGATTCGCCTGCGGCGCGTGGCGGTCCTCGCCGCCGTCCTCGCCATCCTTGGGTGCATCATTCTCGCCTGGCGCAGCTTCGGTGGCGTGGCGAACCCAGTCGCTATCGTCCAGAGCTCGATCTGGAGCGCGTACTTGCTCGTTGCCGCGGTTTTGATCGCGGCGGCGGCTTGGGCGGCTCGTCGCGGCAGCGCGGCCGGCCTGTTGACGGTGCAGATCCTCGGGCTTCTCCAGCTCGCGCCGCTTCTCGCAACGACGCCGACGGGGCCGCTGTCATCGCCGAGCCCGTGGGCACGGCAGGTTGCTCCCGGCGCTTCGGTGCTCAATACGGCGCTGGTTTACCCGCGTTGGAGCGGTCCATCCTCCGGTGTGACGATCAGCCTGCCTGCTCTCGGACCCACCTTGGCGCCGGCGCCGAATGTCGCCTTCGGGCTGCGCTATCCGATCTCGTCAGATTTCGAGGGTATGGCGTCGCCGTTGCAGACGCTCCTGCTCGGCAACCTGAGTGAGCTTGCATGGTCCGACCGCGTCGCTTGGTTTCGCACGCTCGGAGTGTCCCGTTTGGTGGCCTTCGAAGATGCCGACGCGCCGGGTCTCGAGGTCATCGATCGGGCGTCGATCGATGGCCGCGACGCCCGCTTGATCGAAGTCGCGGACCCGGCCCCCGAGGCCTGGTGGCCGGAGGCGATCCATCTGTCGGACAGCCCACTCGCGGCGATGCTCGCGGTGCAAACGAGCCGCGACCCGGTCCGTGATGTGGAAGTTTCAGGCGCGCTCGAGCATCACGCCGGTGGCACGGTTCGAGTTCTCCGCGCGGAGCCGGATCGGATTGAGCTCGCGGTCGAAGGCGGTGGAGGACTAGCCGTGGTGCGGCGGAACTTCGATCCTCTCTGGGTGGCGCGAGACAGTCGGGGAACGCTCCTGCGCACCGTCGCCGTGAATCTAGTCCTGCTCGGGGTGGTCGTGCCGCCGGGCCCCGAGCGTGTGGTCCTCGAGGTCTCCCCTTGGCCGGAGCGCTCTGCAAGCCTGTTGGCGCTGCTGGCGCTCTTCGCCGCCGTGAAGACCTTGGTGGCGAGTCGCCGGCCCAGATCGACGCCCGAACCGCGCTAGGATTCCGCCTCTTGGTGACCACTCGACCGATGCGCAAGGTGCTGGTGGCGAACCGCGGCGAGATCGCGGTGCGCGTGCTGCGCGCGCTGCGCGAGCTCGGCATGCGCGGCGCCGTGGCCTATTCCGATGCCGACCGCCAGTCGCTGCCGGTACGGTTGGCCGACGAGGCCTACCGCATCGGACCGGCGCCTTCGCGAGAGAGTTACCTGCGCGCCGATGCCCTCGTCGCCCTCGCGGTCGAGATCGGCGCCGACGCCATCCATCCGGGCTATGGATTCCTATCCGAGAACGCGGCGTTCGCCCGGCGCTGTCGCGAAGCCGGAGTTACTTTCATCGGTCCGAGCCCCGAGGCGATCGCTGCCATGGGCTCGAAGATCGAGAGCCGGCGCCGAATGATCGATGCCGGCGTGCCGGTCGTCCCCGGCGGCCGCGATCCACTCGCGACTCTCGCGGAGGCGGAGCTCGCCGCGGATGGCATCGGCTACCCGGTGATGCTCAAGGCGGCCTCCGGTGGCGGCGGCAAGGGTATGCGGCTCGTGCGCGCGCGGAGCGAGCTCGCCGCGGCCTATCGCGGTGCGCGCTCCGAGGCGCAGGCGAGCTTCGGTGACGATACGGTCTATCTCGAGAAATATATCGAGCGTCCGCGGCACGTCGAGATCCAGATCCTCGGCGATCAGCACGGCAATGTGGTGTCGCTGGGCGAGCGCGAATGTTCGCTCCAGCGCCGTCATCAGAAGGTGGTCGAGGAGGCGCCCTCGACCGCAGTGACGCCGGATCTGCGGCGCCGGATGGGTGAGGCGGCGGTGACCGCGGCTCGCGCCGTGGGCTACAGCAACGCCGGCACCTGCGAGTTCCTGCTCGCCGCGGATGGGACCTTCTACTTCCTGGAGATGAACACCCGTCTTCAGGTCGAGCATCCGGTGACCGAGCTGGTCACTGGCCTCGATCTCGTGCTCGCGCAGCTCGCGATCGCGCAGGGTGAGCCCCTGGGGCCGGAGTTCAGCGGCGTCGAGCCCCGCGGACATGCGATCGAGATGCGCTTGTACGCCGAGGATCCGTTTCAGAAATTCGCGCCGTCGCCGGGGCGCATTCATTTTCTGCGCTGGCCGCAGGGTCCCGGAGTGCGAATCGACGCCGGCGTGTACGAGGGCGCCGAGGTGAGCGTGCACTACGACCCGATGCTCGCCAAGCTCATCGTCTACGGCAAGGACCGCACCGAAGCGCTGCAGCGCATGGGGCGGGCGCTCCGGGAACTTCGTGTCGAGGGCATTCGAACGTCGGCGCCGCTCTTTCGCGCCTTGCTCGCCGACCCCGAATTTCTGGCCGCGGATTTCGACATCGCCTGGCTCGATCGCAAGCTCGAATCGGGCGCCCTCGCGCCGGTGCCGAGCGAGCTTCCCGAGGATCTGCCGGTGATCGCCGCTGCGATCGCCCACTTCGAAGCCGCGCACCGTCATACGACGCAACCCAGTCACGCCGGTGCGGCGAGAACGCGCTGGCGTCAGGCGGGTCGAGGCGACGGGAGCGGACGATGGAGCTGATCGCCCGCCGTCGCGACGGCCAGGGCGAGCGTGAGGATCCGGTGCGGATCGAGCGCGCCGCGGAAGACCGCGAGGCCTTCACCGTAACCGTCGGCGAACGCTCCTACCGCGTTCAGGTGTCCGCTCTGGGCGGCGCCTTCCGCTCGCTTCTGATCGGTGGCGACCAGTACGAGGTTGCCGTTGCTTGCGACCGCGAGGGCCGCTACGCGGTGACTGCACACGGCGAGCTGGTCGCGGTGGAGATGGTCGATCCGTTGACCGCCCTGCTCGAGAAGGGTGCCTCCGCGTCCGGCCGCAAGCGCTCTCAGGTGGTGCGCGCCTACATGCCCGGCCGCATCGTTTCGCTGCAGATCGAAGAGGGCCAGACGATCGAAGCCGGCCAGGCTCTGGTCGTCCTCGAGGCGATGAAGATGCAGAATGAAGTCCTCGCGGAGCACGCCGGCGTGGTGAAGAAGATTTTCGTGATCCCGGGCCAGTCGGTCGACGGCGGCGAGCCGCTGTTCGAGTTCGAGTAGGCGACTAGGAGTCGCCCCCCAGTCCTACCGCACGAATTCCCGGGAAGCGCGCGAAGTCACGATCGAGGGTGAGAATTTCGTGCACCCCGTGCTCTCGGCACACCGCGACGATCTGCGCATCAAAGACCAAATTACCGGTCGCGGCGGCGTCGCTGCACGCTCGAGCGAAGAGGCTGGCGAAGCGAGGCCCGGGGCCGAGAACTAGACAGTTCGGCGCCGTCGTCAGCTCAGTCAGCCGCGACAGAGCTGTTTCGAGCGTCGTGGCTGGCTTGAAGATCCGTGGATGCGTCACGACGCATACGAACTCGGCGAGGCAGAAGACCGGCAGCCCGAACGGTCCTGCGAGGACCAGGCTCTGAAGCCGAAGCCGGGCTGGAACGTGGTGTGCTAACTCGGTGCGGTGCGCTTGGATCAGTATGTTGGTATCGAGAGCGATCACGAAGGCTCGTCTAGGAAGTCGTAGAGAGCATTGCGATCGTTGACGTCCACCGCGGGTTGAGCTTGGCCGATCACCGGCTCCCACGAGAAGTGATACTCGGCAGCCGGCTCGCGGACCTCGGACAAGATGTGCCGCACCGCCTCTTCTACAAGGCTGGTCAGCGTTTGTCCGGTCTCTGCACTCCGGCGCTTGAGCGCCAGCATGAGCTCATCGTCGAGATTCAGCGTTGTCCTCATCTGGCTAAGCATATCATCGAGAACAGACGTATGGCTACGTTGCCTGCGATCGCCGCCTCCGCGGCACCAGGCCGTTCCCGATCAGCATCCCTGCCATCAGGGCGACAGCGACGAAGACCATCCGGAACGCGGTTTCGACGCCTACCACGACGTCCTTGCCGAGCAGTTGCTCGACGCTTCGGAAGCCGATGCTTCCCGGCACCAGCAGGAAAATGCCCGGGACCAGTAGGATCTCGGCGGGCCGATGGCGTAGGCGGGTGTAGAGCGCGCTGGTCAGGCTGACCGCCAGAGCGCCGACGAACATGCCGAGCTCCGGACCGGCGACGTTGCTGCCGAGGCGGCCGCTCTCGACCGCGATGAAGCCGACCAGGACGATCCATGGCGCATCGCGCGGTGCAGCTCGAAGAAGGACCGTGAAGGACAGGGGCGCGATCAAGAATGCCAGCCACTCAGCCCAACCCGGCGGCGGCAGCGGGATCGCCGAGGGAATCGGGCCGAAGGCCTGGGCCGCGAGCAGACGGCCCGCTGCGACGCCGAAGCCGATGGCCAGGAAGGTGATCAGGGCGCCCATCAAACGAGCAGTGCCCGAGGCGAGATGGCGAGTCGCGAGCTCGACCAGCGAAACCGTGAGCGTGAAGCCGGGCAGGAGCACGATCAATCCCGCCAGCGTGATGATGTAGACCGAGACCGGCGCCGCAAAATACGCCGCTGCCGCCGCGGCGAACGCGACCACGGCGGAGGCCACGGCCTGGAGAATGCCCGGCGCCCACTTCTGGCGGCCGGCGAGCTCGCCGCACCCCGCGGTGAGCAGTCCGAGCAGAATGGATACCGCGAGCTCGCGCAAGCCGCCCCCGGTAAAGAGCGCCGCGCCGCCCGCCGCGAGACCGACGGCGAGGATCGAAAGCCAGGGCGGGTAAATCGGCACCGAGGCGACGATGCGTTCGACCTCCCGACCCGCTTCGGCCGGAGAGATGGCGCCGCTCAGGCTGCGATCGATCGTTTCTTGAAGCTGCGCCAGCTTACCGAGATCGACGTCGCCCGGGTCCACGCGCAAGAGGTAGGTGCGCTGATGCTCTAGCCCTCCAAAGGCGCAGAAGAGCGAAGTCGGCGTCGAGAAAAATTGGGACTCCAGGCCGAACCGTTCCGTGATCCTGCCAAGCGCCGATTCGAGGAGCGGCGAGGGGTAGCCGTAGGTGTGCAGCGCCTTGCCGAGGCGCAGGACGAGACTGATCTCGGGGCTCGCGGCTGGGTCCTGACTGGGGCCGTCGGGAGAGTTCATGGCGAAGTTCCGGGGGTCGGGGCGGGTCAATTCTCGCATGCCGCCCGGCCGAGCCTCTTGGTCCGGAAACGAAAAACGGGGAGCGAGCCGTGGCCCGCTCCCCGCGCGGTTCGCAAACTGCCGCCGAGAACTATTTGGTCTCAGCGAAGTACTCGTGACAGTCGGCGTTGTCGATCTTCTTGGCGGTCGACAACCCCTGACAGCCCGCCGTGCCGTAGGCCCAATCGTCGGTCGAGGCGACCACGGTGAAGTGGCTGCACTCGTGCACCAGAGTGCCGCCCTTGGAGTCGATGCCGGTGAGCGGCGCGCGCCAGAAGGCGCTGCAGAGGTGGATCTTGTAGGGCTGATTCGCGTACACATAGGCGTACGAGCTATCCGTGCAGTCGCAGTAGAAGGTGACCGTCTTGCTGTTGAACACGCTGTAGATGTTGTTGAAGTGCGTGGTCACCTTGGAGTAGTTCGTGGCGCTGTAGGTTCCAAACCATGTGGTGTAGCCCGAGTCCTTCTTACCCGCAGCGAGATAGGCCTTGCCCTTGCTCGACATCGTCTCGGCGGCGCCGAGGGCGCTTCGCAGAGTCGTCTGGCGCGAGCTCGAGCAGCTCACGTAGCCCGGCGTGACGTAGGTCGGGTCGACGCGCGCCGCATTGTCGTCGTCGAAATCGAACGGCTGCGAGCGCCGGGCTTCGGCGTCCTCGTCGCGCTCGATCGAGAGGCTGACGGTGTTGGAACGCACCTTGTCGGTGTCGACGCTCAGGGTCCGCTCACCCTCCGCCGAGGCGTCGAGAACGATCATTGGCTCGCGCGGGCGCAAGCGGTAGTTGATCGTGTACGCGCCGCTCTTCGCGATTTCGTACACCGCCGAGAGCTCGACGTCGGCCGACACTTCGCCGCCGGCCGGGATGCGGATGAAGTCCTGGTCGCGTGGTGTTGCCCACTTGTACAAGCGTCCGACGTAGCGCACCGGTTGGCCGTCCACGCGGACATCGAACAAGTCATTGAACACGCCGCGCAGCGGAGTCTGCCAATAGACCACCCGCAGATCCTGCGCTGAATCGTTGTGCAGGGTGTAGCGCAACGTGACGTCCTCGCCGACTCCGACCGCGGCGCGATCGACCTCCAGGCGACTCGACAACCCTGCCGTCGACCCAGTCGTTGCGGCCATCGCGGCCGTGCCGACCCACAGCGCGAGGCTTCCGATCAACAGACTTCGCTTAGCAAGCGACAGAGCAAATGCAGCCTTCTCGACGAGACTGGACATGCATCGACCTCCTCGCCCTCATGGGGACGACCTGCAAATCGCCGCCGTTCTTGTTTGAACGCTGCGGCGCAAGCCAACGGAATTGTGGCGGCACTATACAAGACGGAGAACTGACGGCAGATCTTCGCCGGCCGACCCGAGGAGTCGCTGCTCAGGGCACGAGGAGTTGTGCGCGGCAGGCTTCGAGAGCTTGTTCGACCGAGATCTCGGTCATACAGCGGTGGTGCAGCAGCGGACAGCGCCGGCGCATACAGGGCCGGCACCAGAGGTCTCGTTGGAGGACTATGTGACCAGCGCCCGCCGGTGCGGTGCGCGTGGCGTTGGTCGGTCCGAACAGTGCGACGCAATGCACGTCGAGAGCCGCAGCGAGGTGCATCGGTCCGGAATCATTGGTGACCAGGACGTCGCAAAAGGCGAGCACGCCGGCGAGGCCGGCCAGGTCGAGGTCGGGTCCGATCACCGGATGCAGATGGCCGCTCTCTTCATGGACCCGCACCGCCAGCCACAGCTCGGCCGGGCCGCCGACGAGGATGATCCGGCAGCCCGGGATGTCCCGACGGAGCGCCCGCGCCAGCTCGGCGAAGCGCAGCCACGGCCAACGCTTGGCAGGTCCGAATTCGGCGCCCGGGAAGAGCGCCACCAGGGGGCTGCCATCGGGATCGATGTGCGCGCGCTGCAGGCGCTCGCGCCCCGCGGCGAGCGCCGCCTCGGACAGTTCGAGGCGCGGCACCCAACTCGCTGGCGGCGCGATGCCGATGGCGGCGAGCAACTCGCGGAAGTCCTCGATCTGTGGCCGGCGGCGCGTGTCTGGGGCCGAAACCCCAGGGCTAACGAAAGCCGAGCGCAGCGGCGCCGCCGCCGCCCAACTCACGAAGCGGCCGAGGTGAGGGACCGGTGGGCGGAGCAGGGCCTCGCCCCGTAGCGTGCCCTTGTAACCCCAACGCCGCGCGATGCCGGCTTTCTTCGGCAGCCAGGCGGCGCGCACCGAGGCCTGCAGCAGGATCGCTTCGTCGCATTGCGCGTCGCGCAGGCTGGCGATGGTCACTGCGTCATCGGCGTCGCGCTCGACCAACTCGTGAACCGCGGGTGAAAGGCGGAGCAGCGAATGCAGCGGACGCTTGGCAAGCGCGACGACTTCGCGGCCACTCGCGGCGATCGCCTCGATGGCCGGCAGCGCCATGAGCGTGTCGCCCACCCACTTCGGTGTGACCACCAAGGTTCGCACGCGCGAACCGTATCAGCCAGCCTTCGCGCTGAGCTCAGCTATCGCCAGGTGATCACTTCGAGCACGCCGGGGCCGTCGCGATCGAGCGCCAGCAGCAGGATCTCGCCGCGCCGGTCGCCGTCGAGATCGGCCACTACCGGGCGCATCCAGCCGTAGCGCTCGGTGCGCGACTTGACGCCCTTCGATCCGATCTGCACTTCGACTTGGCCAGGTTCGCCGACGGCCAGCGGAATACCGATCGCGGCAGTCTCGATGAGCGGGCCCTTGCGATCCGGAACTTGGCCGGCGAAGACTTGCAGGCGATCGGTCCCTGCGGCGACCAAGTCTGGACGGCCGTCGCCAGTGACATCTTGACCGTAGCTCCACAGCACGCCTTCAAGATCGAGCTTCGACGGGTTGCCTGCCTGCCGCAGGCCGCCGGAGGCATCGCCCAGAAACGCCTGCGCCAGGATCGGCTTGCCATCCATGCCCTTCGGCTCGATGAGCACCAAGTCGTCGTTACCGTCGCCGTTCAGGTCACCGGCGACGAGCGCCAGATCGTGCCAGCGCGGGCTCTCGGTTTCGACCGCGAGCACCGGCCCGCGCCCGACGCGCGTGCGATCGGCGGCGAGACGGAAGACGCGGAGTTTCAGGTGCTCGAAGATTCCGAGCTTGTCGGCATTGACCGTCGAGACCGCCAGCACCGGCTTGCCGCCGAGCAGGAAGTACCAGCTGTCCTGCACCTGCTCAGGAGTCGGCAGCCGAGACCAGGCGTCGAACGGATTGGGAATCTCTGACCCGGCGGAGGCGGCGACCACGTCGACGGTGGCAGCGGGGGCCGCGGGTCCCGACACGACCTGCGGGTGAGTCACCTGCGGATCGATCACCAGAGTGCGGAGTCGCCGCTTGTCGATCGACTGAGGTCCGATTGCGATGAGCGGTGCTTTTTGCGGACGAAGGATGGCGTTGACCGCTGGCGTTTGGAGAAAAAGCCCGCGGGGCTCGCGCTCTGCGGTCAAGGGGAGCGGCTGATCGCAAACCTGTCGCAGAGCCGATCCGGCGGGAGCAAAGCATCGCAGCCGTCCCGCCTGTGCGGTGACCAGGAGCGGTAGCTCGGACGGCACCCGCAGCTTGTTCGGCCAGGGAGCCAGGAGATCGAACCAGCCGGGTGCATCGAGCGCACGAGCACCGCCGTCCGTTACCCAGTACAAATGCCCAGGCTCGCCCAACACAACTTCCTGCGCACCATCGCCGTCGAGATCGATGGCGTCGATCGCGTCGATCCCGGGCGAGAGCTTCTCAGCCAAGGTATGGAGCGCGGGCTCGAGGGGCCCCTGAAATAACAGCTCGGCCACGCTACGCGGACCGGCGCCGTCGGCGGGCGCCATCAGGAGCACGATGCGGCGTTGGCCGTCCTTGGTGAGTGGCGCCACAACGCCGAGCAGCCGACCCTCGGGAACCACTTCGATCCGTCGGTAGCCGGCACCCGTCGTGGCGCGCACACCGGGCGGCGGTGGCGCAGGCGGCGGCGCCTTCTTGTCGGCTGCGGCATACGCGCCGGCGGTGAGTGTCAGCGCCAGGGTCGCGGCGAGGTGAATGACTTTCATGGAATCGCCGCCGGACTCAGATAGAGATCGAGTCGCACGGGGCTTGAAGGCGCCGCTTCGCCGCCGGCCTCGGCCGACTTGCTGGGACCCTGCGGCTGAATGAGCAGCAGGTCGGCCCGGCCGTCGCCGTTGAAGTCCTCGACGCGGAGAAGGCCCAAATCCGCCGGCTCTTCTCGAAGCTCGATCTCGGCGTCGGGCCGGCCCGGATAGGAGCAGTCACGCCGGCCGCGATGAATGGCTGCGGTCTTGCCGCGGCCGACTTGCAGGAAGTCGATCAAGCCATCGCCATCGAAGTCGCCGGCGAATTGAGCGAGGTTGCCGATTCGCAGGTCGTTCAGGTCGAGGGTGAACTTGCCCGACAGATTGAGATTGGGAACTGCGCGGAAATTGCCGTCCGCTTGCTGGCAGTAGATGTGGAAATCGAGTCCGATACCGATGCGCTTGGTGGTCAGCACGCGAACCGCTTGAAAGAGTGAGAAATCGAGGGTCAACGCCACCAAATCCTGCCGTCCATCGCCGTTCAAGTCGCGCAGTCCGCCGGGCAGGTGCACGCTGCCGCCGCCGTTCTCGAACGAATAGCCGGTAGCGCGAAATTCGCGAAAGGGTCGGTCTTCAGGCGTGAGGTCGCCCTTGATATGCGACAACCGGTACGTGAACGGAGGCTCCTTCGCGTGGTGCAGCTCCTCGCGCATGCCGGCGTCCTGGCCGGGCTCGAAGCTCTCCTGGAGGACGTACTCGGCGCGATGGTCGCCGTCCAGGTCGCCGAAATAGACCACGCTCGGATTGGCCTCCTTGGCAGCGGAGGGACGAGCCCGGAGCGGCGACACGGGCGACGCGAAACGGCCTCCGCCGAGGCCCCGCCAGATCTGGAATTCGTTCCATCCCCGCCGCGGATGCTGAATGAGCAGATCCGGCCGGCCGTCTCCGTCCAGGTCGCGCACGACCGGCAGCGGGTAGTGGCGTTGCAGGCGGCCGCCTGCGTCCTTGGGGTCGTCCATGGGAAGGTCGAGCCGGGCGGCGGCGCGCTTGGCGAACCCGCCGCCCTCGGCGAGATAGACCGCGACCCCGTTCGGGGTGGGGAACAACAGATCGGGCTTGCCGTCGCCGTCGAGGTCCACCACCGCCATCAGGTCCGGTACAAAGGTCCCCGAGCCCTGTAATACCGGCGTGTCCTCGATCAACGGTTCGAGGGCGAGCGCCGGGCCGGCTTCGCCAGTGGTGAAGGCGAGGCGCGAAACACCGTGATCGGTGAGTGCCAGGATCGCCGCGCCCGGTGGCACGGCGGCGAGTGAGAGGACCGAGCTGTCGACCGCCAAGGTGATCGGCGTCGTTTCGAAAGTGCCTCCGGGCCGGCCGCGGAAGACGTCGAGCTCGCGATGCTCGAGCAGCGCAGGTACGACGGTCATGACCTCGACCAGCCCGAGCACCTCATCCATGTGCGACGTCTCTTCGACATCGATTTGATCCCAGGCCGTCGAAAGCGCCAGCACGACGAGGTCGCGCGCGCCGTCGCCATCGACATCGGCCGACAGCACCGCGGCCGGCGGGCCCGGGAGATCGAGGCTCAGTGATTGCAGACTGAGCGGCGCCGCGATCAACCGTGTGGCCAGCATGCTGCCGAGGAGGATCTGCATCCAGAAGACTCTGCGAGGGCTCATGGGACGACTCTTTAACGCTCGGCGGGGGGCGATGTTTCACCTTCGGCTGAGAATGTCTCGCTCGAGGGTCTCGATGCGGGCCACCGCGCGGCGCGTCAAGCTCGCCGCGTCGGTGCCCAGTGGCAGGAGCGCCTCGCCGATCACGACCCGGAATGCCGCGAGGCCGTCACCGTGAACCCGGCGGCCGAAAATCGGCAATAGCGCCGCGCCCTGCCGCAGAGCCTGCTCCGCCAGCCGCAAAGAGCAGGGCGCCGAGCCGTCGCGAAACGGAACCTCGATGAATGTCTGGGTGCCAGGTGATTCGGGCACGGATTCCGGTAGTACGGAAAGCCGCGCCTGAGGATCTCCCCCATACAACCGCAAGACGCGTTCGGCGAGGCTTGGTTCGCCCCGGCTGCCGCCGAACCAGAGGATGCTGGGCGCCTTGGCGCGCGCGGCGTGCAGATGCTCGAAACCCTCGAGCCTCAGCCGTCGGCAGAGCGTGCGATCGTC
This sequence comes from Acidobacteriota bacterium, assembly GCA_039933785.1. GTDB lineage: Bacteria > Acidobacteriota > Thermoanaerobaculia > Multivoradales > JAGPDF01 > JBDTNL01. Next base: position 76,304 of record JBDTNL010000004.1, on the reverse strand, counting down.
CAGCCGCCGCCAATCAGGAGGCAGGCCGAGCCACTCCGCGATTCGGTCGAGTGCGTTCATTGCGCAAAGCCCTGCACCTGGCCATCGAGCCAAGTCCAGAAATCCCGCTCGGGCTCCGCGCACACCGGCAGCTCGGCGAGCCGCACCGCGCTGCGCCCGCGAAGCTTCACCAGATCCTTGGCGGTGAGCAAGATGGCCTCGGCGTTGCCGTCGCGTGCCGCGCGTTCCAATCGCGCCAGCGAGCTCCGAGGAAAGTCGTGGTGGTCCGGAAAGGCGATCGTCGCGACGACTTCGAGACCCCACGCTCGCGCGGAGGCGAAGAAACCTTCGGGTCGAGCAATCCCGGCGGCAAGCACGACGCGCGTTCCGGGACAGAGCGGCTCGCCGCGCTCATCGCGAGGCTCCCCAGCGATGGTTCGACTGGAGAAACCGGGGCCGGCGAAACCCCGAGAACGGAGCCCGGCGGCGAGCCCGGCGCCGCTTGCAGTGTCGCCTTCAGTGACGCCGGTCAAGACGACCGCGTCGGCCCGGCTCGCGGCCGCGAGCGGCTCGCGCAGTCTGCCCGAGGGCGCCAGCCGGCCGCCGGCGAAGGGGTCGCTGATCGGAAAGAGCAGCAAGTCGAGGTCCCTCGCCAGGGCGAGATGTGAGAAGCCGTCGTCGAGGACGAAGATGTCAGGCGGCTGCGGCAGGCGAGTCATCGCATGCAGACCGGCGCTGGTGCGATCGCGACCGACGAGCACGGCGACGCCGTGGAGCTCGCCGGCCATGAGCACGGGCTCATCCCCGGCCGAGCGCGGCCCGAGAAGCGGTCCGTCGCCGGCGCTCACGATGCGCACGTCGGCGCCGCGCGCCCGGCGATAGCCGCGAGAGAGGATGGCGACGCGCCGGCCGCGATCGCGCAGATGGCCAGCGACGGCGATCGTCATCGGCGTCTTCCCGGTGCCACCGAAATGCAGATTGCCGATGCTGATTACCGGGCGGGGAAGATGCCGAGCGCGCTTGCGATACCAGCGGCGCCGGGCAGTATGCACGGCGCCGTAGAAGAGTTGCCAGGGGGAACGGGGCGGAGCCGGCGGCTCGAGGGTCACGAAACCTCGGCTGGTCGCGCGGCGTCGACGGCCGCGAGCACGGGCTGAAGGAACTCGATCGTCCGCGCCAGTGCGCCGCGGTGAGCCAAGAGCAGAGCGGCGCCGCGTTCCCCCAGCGCCCGAGCGGCCAACGGGTCGGACAGCCACCCCTGCCAAACGCGGCCGAGCTCGCCGCCGTCCCTGACCCTTTGCCAGGCATGGGCGCGATCGAAGTGCTCGGCCATCTCGCGGAAGTTGAACATCGACGGCCCCACGGCTACCGGTACCGCGAAGCGGGCCGGTTCGAGCGGGTTGTGTCCGCCGGTGGGCGAGAGCGTGCCGCCGACGAATGCGGCGGCGGCGATGCGGTAGAGCCCCGCGAGGTCGCCGACCGAATCGAGCAGCACCAGCGCGGGCGGCGACCCAGCCTGCGCCGGAGCTCCCGCAGCAACCCGGCTCCGGCGGAGAAAGGAGATGCTGCGGCTTTCGAGCATCGCCGAGACGGCGCCAAAGCGCTCGGGGTGGCGCGGAGCGAGCACCAGCATTGCCCGCGCTCCGCCGCCGAGAGCGGCGAAGCCGTCGAGGACCTGCTCCTCTTCCCCAGGCATGGTGGATCCGGCAAGCAGAACCGGCCGGCCGGCGGCCAGGTCCATGAGCCTTCGCTCGAGACCCTCGTCGATCCGGGGCTCGGGGGTCTCGTATTTGAGGTTGCCCGTGATGGTGATCCGCGCCGAGTCGACTCCCAGAGACACCAGACGGTCGCGGTCGACCGGACCCTGCACCGCGAAGCGATCGACGCGTCCGAGGAGCGGCAGAAGGAAGGGGCGCAGTCGACGCATCCGTGCGAAGCCGCGGTCGCTCAGCCGTCCGTTCACCACCACGATGGGAAGCCCTTGCCGCTTGGCGCTCCGCAAGACCAGGGGCCAGAGATCTCCCTCGACCAGGACGAGCGCCGCGGGCGCGAAGCGGCCGAAGAAGCGCCGCACCGCGAAGCCGAAGTCGAAGGGCAGGTAGGTGGCTGCGCTGCCCGGCGGCAGGCCTGCTACCACCACCTTCGCTCGGGCCTGGCCCGTGGGCGTGATGGTCGTCAACAGAAGGGGAACGGCGGGAAGCGCCCGAGCGAGCGTGGCGGCTACCCCCGCCTCTCCAACGGAAACGGCGTGCATCCAGAGCGCCCCACGGGGAATGGCCCCGCCCGTCGTATCCGAAAACCCGCCCAATCGCCCGCTCAAGGTGGCCCAATAGTGGCTCCCCTTGCGCAGCAGGAGCACCGGGGCGGCGAGCACCAGGACGATGCCGAACGCGATCTGGTAGAGGAGCCACATCCGCCGGCGAGTATAATCGCGACGATTGCGCTCTGTGGCGCGTCGTTTTGGAGAATCAAGCACTTAGCTCGATTGCAGACCCGAAGGGCGTTCGACCTTGAGCGACGAGAAAACAGATCCCTCGGCCCCCCTCCCGGTTTCTAGACGGGTGGCGGCGGAGGACCGTATACCCGCTGAACGAGACGCCATGCCTGCCCTGGTCTACAGCGCCACCCGACTGCGCGCCGCCTGGAGCGCCGCCAGCGACGTCGAGCTTCTCGCCGGTCTGCGCGCGAGCGACGAAATGGCACTCGACGAGCTCATTACCAGGAAGACTCGTCCGCTCCTGCAAGTGGCGGCCCGGATCGTCGGCGACGAAGAGGAAGCGCGCGACGTGGTGCAACTCGCGTTTCTCCGCATGTGGGACCACCGCGATCGCTACGACCCGCGCTTCAGCCCCAACACCTGGATCTACCGTATCGTCACCAATCTCGCGATCGATCACCTGCGTTCACGCAAGAGCCGCGAGAAGACGCACGAACCCGTTCGGTTGCAGCTCCAGCGGACTCAGGACGACAGCTACCGCCGCGATCTTTCATCCCTGCAGCAGCGCGAGGTAGGGCTGATCTTCCGCGAGCTCGCTGGAGAGCTCTCCGAGAAGCAGCGCATGGTGTTCCTGCTCCGCGAGGTCGAGGGTCTGAGCTCGCTGGAAGTGGCCGAGATCGTCGGCTGTCAGGAATCGACCGTGCGCAATCACTTGTTCAACGCTCGGCGCGTGCTGCGGCGCGAGCTGGTCAAGCGGTATCCCGAGTACGCGCCGGCCGCGCGTGAGGCGGAATCGTGATCTGCCCCGAGCGCTCGGCCTGGCGACGCAAGCTCGCGCATCGCTTCGATGCCGCGCTCGACGAGCCCGCCGAGTGGGCGCTCGATCGCGTGCACCTAGAGACTTGCCCCGAGTGCCGGCAAGACGCATTGGAAATCGATCCAACACTGCTGTTCCAAAGGCTCCCCGTGGTGGCCGCGCCAGCGGTGGAAATCGAGCGCATGCGGGCCGCGGTGGCGGGTCTGCGACGCGCCAACGCCCTGCAGGCCGCGCCGCCGGCCACGAAGACACGCCTACTGGACGGAGCGTTCGCTTGGCGGGCCGCGGCCGCGGTCTTGCTGGTCACCACGCTCGGCTCGCAAGTCCCTCTGGGGCGTCGTTCATCCACCTTGCCGGCGGCTGCGGGGCGGGTCATCGAGGCGGCAGCGCCGGCTCCGAGCGCGGCAGCGATCTCGCCGACGATGTTTCAGGCGAGCGGCCTCCTCGTGCCGGGCGAAGTGGGACGCCCGCAAGCTCGCGTCTACGAAATCGGCTATCCGGAAATGTCGGTCGTGATGATCGTCGACAAGAGCCTGGTCCTCTGATCCGGGCTCCCCGCCCGAGCGGTTGTTTTCGATACGCTTGAACTTTCCATGAGTGGACTTCGTGCCGTCGTCGTTTTCGCCGTGCTGGGGCTCTCTCTGGCGTCCCGGGGCGCAGCCGTCGATGCGCCCGCGAGCCGGAGCGTTGAGATCTCCCGCACCATGCGCTATCAGAGCCCGTCGGATGCAGTGGTGATGGTGCGGTATGCGCTCTCGCCGGTGGGTACGGCCGAGATCCGCGGCAAGGAAGTGGTGGTGCGCGACAGCGCCAAGCGGCTGGAACGCGTGCAGGAGTTGCTCGACGACTTCGATCATCCCTTGATCCCGCTGCGGGTCGTGGTCCAGTTGGTTCAGGCGAGCGGGGTTCGAACGCCGCCAGTGAGCTCCAACATTTCCGAACCCCTGCTCGGGCGCCTGCGTAAGTCTTTGCGCTACGCGAACTACCAACTACTGGCGCAGGTCGGCTTCGAGGCCAAGGAAGGCACCGACGTGAGCTCGCATGTCGGAGAAGGCTTCTCGATCGCCTTCCGGCTGGGCACGGTGCGGCTCGGGCAATCCGTGCGACTGCAGAATTTTTCCATGAAGGGCGACGACGCGACCGCCAGTCTGTTGCTCGACACCAACCTGGTCCTGGCGCTCGACCATCCGTTGGCCGTGGGCTTGACTACGGACGAGGACAGCGACACCGCGCTGGTCGTCGTCTTGACCTGTTCGCGAGTGTCCCCGCAGCCATGAGCGACTTCCTCTGCCGTGTCGGCATGCCGGATGGGCGCGTCCTCGAGCAGGTCTTCGAGGCTCCGGACGAAACCGTGCTGCGGGGCGATCTGCTGCGTCGCGGGCTGCACGTGTTCGAGGTACGTCGAAAGGGGTTTATCCCGCGGCTCGCGCTTCCCGCGTTCGCGCGACGAACCAAACGCGTACCCATCGAGACCTTCCTGGTCTTCAACCAGGAGCTGGCGGCGCTACTCAGGGCCGGCTTACCTCTCTTGCAGGCCATCGATTTGATGCTCGAGCGACTGCGCGACCCGGTGTTTCGCGCCGTGCTCACCGACATCCGCGATCGGGTGAAGAGCGGAGAGGACCTGTCGCAGGCGTTCGCCGCATACGGCGATACATTTCCGCCGCTCTATGCGTCGTCCCTTCGCGCCGGCGAGAAGTCGGGTGAGCTCGAGAGTGTGATCCGGCGGTTCATTCGCTACACCCGGCTGCTGCTCGAGGCGCGGCGCAAGGTGTTCTCCGCCCTGGTCTACCCGCTGGTGCTGGTCACCCTGTCGGTGATCATGATCCTGATCATGACGATCTACGTGGTGCCGCGGTTCATGACCTTCTTCGCCGATCTCGAGATTGACCAGCTGCCGCTGGTGACTCGCGTGGTGCTGGCGTTGTCGGGATTCTTGCGCGGCTACTGGTATTTGATTCTCGGCGGCTTGGTGCTCGGCTGGATAGCCTACAAGCGTTTCGCGGCGACCGAAGTGGGGCGGCGCGAGATCGACCGCTACAAGCTGCGGATCCCGTTCATGGGCGGGGTACTGAAGCGCTTCGCGCTGGCCGAATTCGCCCGCTCGCTCGCCACTCTATTGTCGGGAGGTATCCCGTTGGTGCAGGCGCTCGAGATCGCGGTTTCCTCGGTCGGCAACCTCTATGTCCGCTCCCTGGTCCACCCCACCGTGCAGCAGGTGCGCGAGGGGCAACCTTTTTACGGAGCGCTCGAGAAGGCGGGGATCTACGACCCGCTCGAAATCGACATGGTGAAAGTGGGCGAGGCGACGGGCTCGCTCGATCAAATGCTGCAGAGCGTCTCCGAGTTTCTCGATGAGCAGATCGAGACCCGCATGGCGCGCTTGCTGACCCTGGTCGAGCCGCTGATGCTGGTCTTCATGGGCATCATCGTGGCCATCCTGCTGGTGGCGATCTATCTGCCCATGTTCAGCATGATGGGACAGTCCAAGTTCTAGGTGACCGGAAGAACGAGGGGAGCGATTCGAACGTGGTAGTGAGCAATGCCAACCTGAATGGTCCGATCGGTTCGACCGGTCCCGGCGCGAACGTCGCCCCGGCTCGCCCGGGGCTCGGCCAGGAGACTCCCGAGCAGCTTCGCGAGCGCCTCGCCGAGGAGCGCCGCGTCGCCGAAGAGCTGGCGGCGCGCTATGGCTTCGAGTTCGTCGACGTGACCCGCTTCCGCATCGACAACGACCTCTTCCGCTCGGTGCCGTTCGACCTCATGCTGCGCTACAGCTTCATTCCCGAGCAGCAGCTCGACGGGCGCCTCGGCGTGGTGATGGCGGAGCCCAACGACGTCACCAAGCTCGATGAGCTCGAGCTCCTGCTCGGCCAGCCGATCGAGCCGCGGGTCGGCGTGCGCTCAGGCATCGACGAGATCCTGCAGAAGTCCGAATCGACGCAGCGCGTGCTGGATGAGGCTGCCGAGGACTTCCGCATCCAGCTCGTGCAGGAAGACGAGTCGGGCGAAGAGATCATCACGGTCGACACCATCACCGCTGACCAGAGCCCGATCATCCGCCTGGTCGATTCGACGCTATTCAACGCCATTCAGCGCCGCGCCTCGGACATCCACATCGAGACCCGCGACACCGAAGTGATCATCAAGTACCGCATCGACGGCGTGCTCTACCAGGCGATGGAGCCGATCGACAAGCGCCACCACCAGACCATCATCAGCCGCATCAAGGTGATGTCGGAGCTCGACATCGCCGAGAAGCGCACACCGCAGGACGGCCGATTCAGGCTGCGCCTCAAAGGGCGCAGCATCGATTTCCGTGTTTCGATCATGCCCTCGGTGCACGGCGAGGACTGCGTGATCCGTATCCTCGACAAGGAGTCGATGTCCAAGGAGTTCAAGAACCTGCGCCTCGACATCCTCGGTTTCGACGAGGAAACCATGCGCAAAGTGCGCAAGTTCATCCGCGAGCCCTACGGCATGGTGCTGGTGACCGGGCCGACGGGATCGGGCAAGACCACCACGCTCTATGCCTGCCTGTCGGAAATCCAATCTTCGGAAGACAAGATCATCACCATCGAGGATCCGGTCGAGTATCAGCTTCGTGGTGTGACCCAGATTCCGGTGAACGAGAAGAAGGGGTTGACCTTCGCGCGCGGTCTGCGCTCGATCCTTCGCCACGACCCTGACAAAGTGATGGTGGGCGAGATCCGCGATGAGGAAACGGCGCAGATCGCCATCCAGTCCGCGCTCACCGGCCATTTGGTATTCACCACCGTGCACGCCAACAACGTGGTCGACGTTCTGGGCCGTTTCCTGAACATGAAGGTCGACCTGTACAATTTCGTCTCGGCGCTCAACTGCGTGCTGGCGCAACGGCTGGTGCGCAAGATCTGCCAGCACTGCCGGCGCCCGGCGAAGGCCTCGCGGCAGTTGCTCGAGGAGAGCGGGCTCGACGCCGGTATCTACGCCGATTTCACGTTCTACGAAGGCGAAGGCTGCATCGAATGCAACGGTACGGGCTTCCACGGACGCTTGGCGGTCTCGGAGTTGCTGGACCTTTCGGATCACATCCGCGAGCTCATCCTGGCGCGGCGGCCGGCCTCGGAAATCAAGCGGGCGGCCAAGGAAGAGGGCATGGTGTTCCTGCGCGAGTCGGCGCTCGAGAAGGCTTTTCAAGGGATAACGACGCTCCGTGAGATCAACAAAGTCACGTTCGTGGACTGACGGCGCGTTCGGCCGGCTGCTGGGCTTCGCCCCGGTGCCGCCGCCGCCGCACGTCTTCGCGCTCGAGGCGACGCGCTTGCGCTACGCCGGCTTCACGCGCGAGGCCGAGGGTCTGCGTTTGGTCGATGCCCGCGAGTCGGCGCTGCCGCCAGACGCTTTTCAGCACGGCCCGCTCGGCGGTCCTCTGCGGGACGCCGGTGCGTTCACCGAACTTGTTACGTCGCTCTTGCAGCGCGTGGCCGCGCCGGTCAAGGACGCCTCGCTCCTGATCCCCGACGCCTGGCTGCGGGTCACCTCGGCCGAGAGCGGCGACCTGCCCCGTCAGGCAGCGGGGCGGGACGATCTGCTGCGCTGGCGGTTGAAGCACTTGGTGCCGTTTCGCATCGACGATCTGCGCGTGAGCGGCGAGGAAGTGGAGCCTTTCCCTGGGCAGCAAGAGCCGCGCCGGCTGCTCCTCGGTTTCGCCGGCGAAGCACTGCTCGCCCAGTTGGAGGACGCTTTCGCCGCCGCGGGCATTCACCTGGGCGCGATCTCGAATCCCAGCCTGTCCCTGGCCGGCGCGTTGCGGGTCCGCGACGAGGCGGGCCTGACCGCGATCGTGCTGGTCGATGGCGCGAGCTACACCCTTCTGTTCACTCGCCCTACAGAGCGCTCCATGGAGCCCGTGCTGCATCGCTACAAGGCCTGGACGGGCGACCCATCGGTCACCACGCGCGCGGCGTTGGTGGGTCGAGACATGCGCCTCACGCGGGCGTTCTTGGAAGAGAATCTGCCCGGAGTCGGCGTGCGCCAGGCGCTGTTGTGGATGGCCTCGTCGGCGAACGCCGCGGGCTCGGGCGACTGGCTGTCGTGGCTCGCCGAGGGTCTTGGCTGTCCGGCGAGGTTGCTCGGCGCCGAGCACTTGCGGGTTCTGCCCGGTGGCCTGCCGGGCGCACTCTGGGGCTCGGCGATGGAGGCCGCTCCCATGCTTGGCGCTGCCTGTCGGGAGGTCGCGTGAGTCGAGCGCTCAACCTGGCGCGCCGGCCCTTCGTCAACGCGCGGCCGGTGCGCCGCGTGGCGATCCTCCTGTGGGTGCTGGGCGCCGGATTGTTGGTCGGCAACGCCTACCTGTTTCAGGGCTATCGCCAGAGCTCGGCGGGCAAGCAAGCCGAGCTCGCTCTGGTGCGCGATCGGATCGCGAGCGAGGAGCGCAAGATCGCCAGCGTCGACGGCGACCTCGAACGCTCTCGCGTGCCGCAGCTCATGCAACAGGTTCAGTTCCTGAATCTGCGCATTGCCGAGCGTACCTTCGACTGGGGGCGCCTGTTCGACCGACTGGCGGAGGCTTTGCCCTGGGACGTGCGCATCCTGAATCTGTCGCCCGTGTCGGTCGTTCCCGACGAGACTGCGGCGCGTCGGCAGGGCGGCTTGGTCACCCTGGTGCCGCGCGATCGGTTTCAACTGCGGATCAGCGGCACGGCGCAGAGCGACGAGGCGCTGTTGAAATTCGTCGATGCGCTATTCAAGCACGCCTCGTTCGAAGGGCCGAACCTGCATCGCGAAGACCGCAAGGACGGCGTGTCGTTCGACCTTTCGGTGACCTATTTGCCCGGCGCGGAGGCCGCGCCGGGCGACGCGCCCGCCAAAGCGTCCACCAACGCGACCGGCCGGGAGGCTCCATGAGCGGCTGGAGCTTGTGGCAAGGACGCTGGCGAATCTGGGTGCCGGCCCTGTTGTTCTTCGCCTTGAACGTGGGCGGATGGCTGCTCTACGAATTCGCGTATCGCGATCGCGTGACTGTCCTCGAGGAGCGCCTGATTCGCTTGCAGGGGCATCGGCAGAGCCTGACCACGCGGCGGACCGATCTCGAGGCACGACTGGCGCTGGTCAACCAGAACCGCAAGGACATCGAGTCGCTCTATAGCGAGCGCCTGGCGACCGAGCGCGAGCGCCTGACCCGGACACTCGCTGAGTTCAAGACGCTCGCGACCCGTGCCGGCTTGCAGCCGCAGTCGGTGTCTTACCCGGAGGTCGAGCTTGCGCAGTTCGGGCTGGTCAAGAAATCGATCGTGTTCGGCGTCGATGGCGACTACAACTCGCTGCGCCAGCTGATCCACCTGCTCGAGCTCTCACCCACCTTCTTCAGTCTGGAAGAGGTGCGGCTCAACAACGATGCCGGCGGCAGCTCGCCTCAGCTTCACATCGCCCTGCAGATCGCGACCCTATTCGTGAACGACAGGCCGATGCCCCGGACGTTGACTCCCGGGGTCGAGCCCCGCGAACCGAAGCCCGCGCCGCCGACTCCGCCGACTCCTCGCCCCGCGACGGAGGATGGCCCATGACCCTGGGTGCCCGCGAACGACGGTTGCTCGGCATGCTCGCCGTCGGGCTGGTGGCGCTGACAATCTTCCGCCTCGGGCCTCTTCTGTGGCGTCAAGCCGCGGCGGAAGACGAAGCGATAGCCGCGGGCCGATCCAGCGTCGGCAAGGGCGACTTGCCGGCCCTGCGATCCGAGACGCTCGAGATCGCCTCGGGAAGCTTCACCGTGGGCCGCGACCCCTTCCGCTTCGGAGCTCCGCCGTCGCCACCGCCGCCCACGCCGCCGAGCAAGGCCGAGCTCGAGGCCATGCGCCTCCAGCAGGAGCGCGAAGCCGCGGCGCGCCTGGCCGCCGAGCAGGCGCGCGACCTCTATGCGCGGACACCGCATCCGCCGGCCGTGAACGTCAAGTTCCTCGGCAGCTTCGGGCCGAAAAACCATCGCATCGCCGTGTTCAGCGAGGGCGGCCAGATCATCAACGCGGCCGAGGGCGAAGTGGTGGCGAAAAAGTTTGTCGTCGACAAGATCGGTTTCGAATCCGTAGACCTTAAGTTCGTGGGCTTCCCCAACGAGCCGCCGGCCAGGCTGGCAGCTGGTGGCCAGGGTTAGATGGCGCCTGGATTGAAAGAGACGGAGTGAGAGGGACAATGACGAATTCTGCATCCATGCGTTGGGTGATGGGCTTCCTGGCCGCCGTTCTACTCGCCGGCTGTACCAGCTTTCGGGACTTTCGCAGCGCCCAGGTGGCGGAGCTGAACGGAGACTGGGACCAGGCGGTCTTGCACTACCTGGCGGCCGCCGCCAACGACCCGGAGAATCTGCAATATCGCGCCAGCCTATTGCGCGCCAAGGGCGAGGCTTCGCAGATGCACTTCAAGACCGGCAAGGAGGCGCGCGCCGCGGGCTCTCTCGAGCGCGCCTTGGTCGAATACCAGCAGGCGGTCGAGCTCGACCCGACCAACCAGTACGCCGAGGTCGAGATGCAGCGCGTACGCCATGATCTCGAAGCCCGGGCCAGGAAAGAGGCCGGGGGCGAAGAGACTCTCGACCAGATGAAAAAGAAGGTGCGCGGCGCCCGGCCGCAGCCGCCGGTGCTCTCGCCGCGCTCGCCGCAGCCGATTTCGCTCTCCTTCCCGCGGCCGGTGTCGCTGTTCGACATCTACCGCGCTCTCGGCAAGGCGTTCGGCATCAACATCCAGTTCGACGGCAATCTGAAGGACCAGCAACTGGCGATCGAACTCACCGATGTCACCGCACAGCAGGCGCTCGAGAATCTGATGCGCGCCGCGGGGCATTTCTACAAGGTGCTCGACGAGCATTCCATCCTGGTCGCCGCCGACACCCCGCAGAACCGGCGCACATACGAGGATCTGGTGATCCAGACGTTCTTCCTCTCGAATGCCGAGGTGAAGGACGTCATGAACCAGTTGCGCAGCCTGGTTGACGCCAAGAAGCTGGCCCCCAACGAGCAGCTGAACGCGATCATCATCCGCGACACCGCCGACAAAGTGAAGATCGCCGAGAACATCATCGAATCCAACGACAAGGCGCGTTCGGAAGTGGTGGTCGACATCGAGCTGCTGCAGATCTCGACCGACAAGATGCGCGAGATCGGCTTGGCGCTCAGCAACTACAGCGTCACCCAGAAGCTCGATCTCGGCGCCAAGGATGCCGCGCTTCACCTCTCGGATTTGCAGTTCCTGAATCAGGGCAACTGGGCGCTCACCATTCCGAGCTTCATCTACAACTTCATGAAGACCAACGGCGACGGCCAGTTGCTGGCCCAGCCGCGCTTGCGCATCAGCGAGGGTGAGACCGGCAAGCTGGTCATCGCCGACAAGATCCCGGTGCCGGTGACTTCGTTCAACTCGTCGCAGACCGTGGGCGGCAACATCGTGCCGGTGACGTCCTTCCAGTATCTCGACGTCGGCATCAAGATCGAGCTCAAGCCGCGCGTGCATCACAATAAGGAAATCAGCCTCAGCTTGAAGATCGAGGTCAGCAACCAAAACGGCTCGGTCGACGCCGGCAACGGTCAGCAGCAGCCGATCATCGGCACCCGCAACATCGAGTCGGTGATTCGCCTCAAGGACGGTGAGACCAATTTCCTCGCCGGTTTGATTCGCACCGAGGAGACCGGCTCGAAGAGCGGCATTGCCGGACTCTCGGAAATCCCCATCTTGGGGAATATTTTTTCCAACACCAAACGGCACAAGAGCCGCACCGACCTCATTCTCACGTTGACGCCGCACATCATCCGAACACCCGACATCACGCCGGAGGACCTGCTGCCGATCTCGGTCGGCACCGAGACCAACCTGACGTTCCGCGGCAGCAGTCCGCGCATCGAGTCGGACAACGAAGGGCCGTTCGACGACGACTCCCAGACTCCTGACGTACGCGAGATGCTGCGCCGCCGCATGGAAGAGTTGCCGCGCGGTCTGCAGGAAGGCAACGCCCAGGATGGCGATGCGGCGCCCGCGGCCAAGCCCGCTCCGCCGCCGGATCTTGCGACCGGCAAGGGCCCGAGCGACTTCTTCGCTGCGCCGGCGCCACCACCGGCGCAGCCTCCAGCGGACCAGACGCCGCCGCCGAACAATGGGCCCGCCGCGTATCGTTCCACTCCCGGCGGCGCTGGCGATACGAGCCGGGCTTCCGGCATCGTCCTGGCTTCGACCGCGGACGCCGCGAGCAGGGGCAAGGATGCCGCGCCTCCCGTGGTGCACCTGCGTCTACAAAACTCTCCCGCCGAAGCCGGCGAAGAGTTCGAGGTCGGGATCGAAGCCGAAGCGCTGCGCCCGGTTTCGCATCTGCCGATCGCGCTCCAGTTCGACCCCGAGCGCCTCGAGGTCTTGCGCGTCGAAGGCGGCGCCTTCCTCGGCACCGCCGGACAGTCGCAGGTGCTGGCCGATTTCTCGCGCCCGGGAGAGCTGTTGCTGGGGGCGAGCCGGCTGGGGCAGCTGCCTGGCGTGACCGGCAAGGGCGAGGTGGCGAGGGTGACCTTTCGTGCGCTGGTGCCGGGCCGCACGAGCCTTTCCTGGACCATCGTGCGGGCGCTCGACGAGCAATTGAAGGATATCGGTGCGGTGGACGCGCCGGCTTCCGCAGTCACGGTGCGCGTCAAGCACCCTCGTCCCCGCGACGGCGGCGAGGCGGTCAAGGTCCCCGCGAGCGAACCGCCCAATGGTCAATGAAGGTTTCCACTCGCCGAGGCGCTCGCCGCGTCGCTGGCGCTCGACCGCGGGCTTTACGCTCACCGAGCTTGTGGTGGTCTGTGCGCTGCTCGGCATTCTGGCGGGGGTGACGCTGCCGGTGGTGAAGTTCACCGTCAAGCGCTCCAAGGAGGCGGACCTTCGCCAGGCTCTGCGCGATATGCGAAATGCGATCGACGAGTACAAGCGCTACAGCGACGCCGGCCTGATTCCCGTCGATCTGGGCACCGACGGCTACCCGAAGGAGTTGGACGTGTTGGTCAAGGGCGTTGAGCTGGTCGGGCAGGTCGACAAGAAGGCACGGTTCCTGCGCCGCGTGCCGATCGATCCAATGACCGGCAAGGATGAATGGGGGCTGCGCAGCTATCAAGACGAGCCGGACTCGACGCTCGGCGGCGGCGAGGATGTCTATGACGTCTATTCATTGAGTCCTGGCGTCGGGCTCGACGGCGTGGCGTACGTGAAATGGTGAGCCCAGTAAGAACTCTTCACGCCCGGCGTGGCGGGCCCCGCTCGGCCTCGGGCTTTACGCTCCTCGAGCTGCTGATCGTCATCACCATCATCGGCATTTTGGCGACCGTGGCGATGCCGAGGCTGAAGGACATGCCGCTGCGCGCCGCCGAGGTCGTGCTGAAGACCGACTTGCGCACCATGCGCGATTGCATCGGTCAGTACTACGGCGACAAGGGGCACTACCCCCCCGCGCTCGACGACTTGGTGAAGGACGGGTACCTGCACAAGATTCCAGTCGACCCGATCACGCGCAGCGCCGAGACCTGGGTTGCCGTGATGGAGGACGAGTCCGAGCTGCCGATCGATTCCGGCTCGACCTCGAGCGCTGCCGACCCGACCGGCACCGAGCCCGGCATGATGGACATTCGATCAGGCTCGGACCGCACCAGCCTGAACGGCCAGCTCTACAGCGAGTGGTAGCGATGAGGGTCGCGCGCAATCGGCGCCAGGGCGGCTACAGCCTGATTCTCCTGGTGATGATCTTTACCTGCCTCAGCATCCTCGTGGCGGCGGCCCTACCCGCGATCGAACAGGTGATCAAGCGCAACCGCGAGGAGGAGATGATCTTTCGCGGCTTCCAGTACGCCGAAGCGATCCGGGTGTTTCAGCGCCGCTTTGGGCGCTACCCCATCCGGCTCGAAGAGCTGGCGGAGGTCAAGCCACGTTGCATCCGGCAGCTATGGAAGGACCCGCTGAGCGACGACGGCAAATGGGCGATCGTGACGGTGAACGGCAATCGCGGTGCCGGCGGCGTGCGCAAGGGCGGTGCCGCTACGCCACCGAATCCCGATGACCAAGCCGGCACCGCCGTCGATGCAGGCGATCGAGGGCAGCCGGGCGAGAATCTTCCGATCCTGGGCGTCGTCAGCCGGAGCAACAAGGAGGCCGTGAAGACGCTCTTCGGTAGGAGTCACTACAACGAGTGGCGCTTCACCGCCGAAGTTCTGCGTGTGCCTACCGGCGTCGGTCCGAACGGCAGCATCTCCCGCGTGGCGAATGCGACCTGGATCGGGCGGCCGTTTCGCTCCGGGCTGGTCCAGCCCGCTGGAGGCGTCGGCGGCATTTTCGGCGGCGGAGCGCCTCCCCCTGGCAGCCCGGGTGGAACCCCGGGTGGAACCAAGGGCCCATCGAAGCCACCGCCACCGCGCTCCTCCGCACCCCCGGGCGGCGGTGGCTGATCCGCTCGTGCGCCGGGTGCGCATCCAGCGCCTGCCCCATGGCAAGGACTTGGATTTGCCGCGGGCCGCATCGGCGCATAGTGCCGGATTGGACCTGCGCGCGGCGGTGTCGGCCGACTTGGTGCTCGAACCTGGGGCGCGGGCGCTCATTCCCACCGGCTTGGTGGTCGAGCTGCCGGAAGACTGCGAGGGACAGATTCGGCCGCGCAGTGGACTGGCGCTCGTCCATGGAGTGACGTTGCTCAACGCGCCGGGCACGCTCGATGCCGACTACCGCGGTGAGCTCAAGGTGTTGCTGATCAATCATGGGAGCACCGCCTTCACCGTGCGTCGCGGCGAGCGCATTGCGCAGCTCGTGGTGGCTCGTTTCGAGCGCATCGCCTGGAGCGAGGTCGAAGAGTTGACCACGAGCTCGCGTGGTGACGGAGGCTTCGGTTCGACCGGTCACTGTTAAACTGCCGCGGCTTTGCGCCGCACTCGACTCCATTCCTGTAGACGGTTGCTCGTCGGGGTCGCCGGCCTGGCTGCTCTCGCGGGCTGGGCGCTCGCCTGCCGGAGCGCGGCGCCTCCTCAGTTACGCCAAGCGCCAGTCGCTCAGCTCGCGCCCGGGCACCGAGTCATCCTGCTCAGTCTGGATGGCGCCGCGGCGGCGGATCTTCATCGTTTGCACCGTGCCGGTCTGCTGCCCCGAGGCTTCGACAGATTCTTTGCCGAGGGCGAGGTCGCAGAGGCCATGCTTCCGGTCAGTCCGGCGTCCACGGCCACCAACCACGCCAGCCTGGCGACCGGATATTCGCCGGCGCGCACGGGCATCGTCAGCAACTCGTTTCACCTCGCTGGACGGCCGCTCGAGGAGCGCGTCGGAGGTCTCTACACGGCGATCGGAACCGAGACCCTCTGGCAAGCGGCCCGCCGGCAAGGCAAACAGGTCGGTGTGGTGGCGTTCCCGGGCTTCGATTCGGCACCACGCGGAAACTGGGGCGTCGATTGGCCGCTCAAGCCGGCGCTGAGGTCTCGATTGGTCGCGCTCTCGCCGGTCCGTTCGACCCTCGGCGCGGACACCGGGTGCGAGGCCTTGGCGCGCGATCGAACCGACGACGGGGCGCTCGACTACGACTCGATTCAGGTGCTTTGCACCGCTGCTTCAGGAGCCGCTCTGCCGGCAGTCGATTTGGGAGTCGGCGAGTGGCGGCGCCTCCAGCTCGGCCCCGCCGGCGCGCCCCGGGGTGGGGTGTGGGCGTGGGCGAAGCTGCTCGCGCTCGACGCCCGAACCGCCGCGGGTTGGCTGTACGTCGGGCCGGCTTACGGTCCTTCTATGCCCGAGGGGTATCCACAGAGCTACACCGCCGCGCTCGGTGGGGCCGGGTGGATCTGGCCGGGCACGCCGGACGAGGCCCTGGTCGCGGCGGGCTGGCGTGGGGATCCCGGGATCGATCTCGAGACCTGGTTCGAGCAGGAGCAGCGCCTCACCCACCTGCTGATCGACGCCATGATCGCGGGCTGGCGCTCAGAGCCCACCGATCTGCTCCTCGGCTACCTGCCGGCGCTCGATCAGGCCGGCCACCTGCTGCTGCTCGAGGACGCGCGACGAGAGGGCTACAGCGCGGCCCGGCGCGACGCGCGGCGCCTCATGCGCGATCGGGTTTGGCAGATGGTCGATCGAGAGCTCGGGCGTCTGCTCGATGCAGTGGATCTCGGTACGACCACGGTCGCGCTGGTGAGCGATCACGGCATGCAGCCGGTACACACGGCGATCGATCTCAATACCGCCCTCGAAACGGCAGGTCTGCTGAGATTTGCCGATGCCAGCCACATCGACCCGGCGCGCACTCGAGCGTGGGCGCTCGGGTACGGCGGTGTCGCCCACGTGTATTTCAACCTGAAGGGGAGAGAGCCGGCGGGGATCGTCGCTCCCTCGGAGGTCCCCGAGCTTCGACTACGTGTCCTCGCCGCGCTCGATGGGATAGCGATCTCGGCGGAAAAGGGAACCGAGCAGCCGGTAGCCGCCACCTACTCGCGCGCTGAGGCCGCGCGTTTCGGACTCGACAGTCCGAACAGTGGCGACCTCATTGCGTTCGCCGTGCCGGGGTACGTATTCCGTAGCGACTGGCACCAGGGCAGACCGCTCGCTGGAACGCCGACCAACTACGGCGATCACGGATACTTCACGGACGTACCCTCGATGCGAGCCATCTTCCTCGCCGTCGGCGGGGGGGTCGGCAAGCGTTCGGCCGGCGTCGCCAGCGTTCTCGATGTAGCACCACGGGCGAGCGCCTGGCTGGGGATCGATCGGCCCGCCGCCATGCGGCGATTGGATCACCTGCCGCGATGACCGGGGGCGGGCTGCTCCTGCGCGGCGCTCTGGCGGGCGATATCGAAGCGCTGACCGCCTTCGAAGCCCTGGTTTTCGTCGATGAGCCGCACCGAATTTCGGAGCGCCAGTGGCGTGACCTGGTGCGCCGGGCGCCCGGGTTGACCGTGCTCGCTCTTTCAGCGGCCGACCTCGCCGGCGTCCTGGTGTTGAGCTCGCGCGGCCGCACCCTGCGCATCCTCTCGCTCGGCGTGCATCCGCGATTTCGCCGCCAAGGCGTTGGCCGGGTGCTCCTGCAGCAGGCCGAGGCGGCGGCGCGCAGTATCGGGCTGGTGCGGATCCGTCTCGAGGTGCGAGCCGACAACTTGGGAGCCATCGCACTCTATGAAGCGCACGGCTATCGGATCGAAGGCCGCCTCCCCAGCTACTACGGAGAAGGCGAGGACGGAGTACGGATGGAGCGCGTGATCGCGGTGGTCGGTGACGCGGACTAGCTGCCCGCGGGACGCGACTCGCTCTTGGCCGCGATGGCCTGAAAGAGCTCGCGCAAGATCTCTTTGAGCTCGAGAGTGTAGTGCTGTAGATCGCGGGTTTGCTCGGCGACCTGCTCGATGCTCGGAGCCTTCAGGCTCGAGCGCGGTCTCACCTTGTGAGTCAGGCGCTCGTCGAGGACTTCGAGACGTTCGTAGGCGTCCTTGAAGCGTTGGGCATCCATGGCGAGTCGAGGGGCCTTTCTTTCGCCGGGGTCAGGAAGTGCCGGCCTGCCGGCGCAGTTTCAGGATGTGATCGACGAGTTGGCGCACCTGTTCGTTGGTCAGCTCGGGGTGGGCCGGCATCTCGCCGAATTCGCCCTGGCGGATGATCATCGCGATCGAGCCCTCGTCGCCGCCGAACTTCCAATTGCCGTCGGTGAGATCGCAGAAGGCGTTGCCGATGCCCTTCGGCGTGTTGCCGCGGCCATCCACTCCATGGCAGTCGGTGCACAGCCTGCGGTACAGCTTTTCGCCGGGCGGGCGATTGACGAAGCGATCTTCCAGTGAGTCGCAAGCCGTGAGGCACAAGACCGATACCAACGGCACGGCGATTCGCCAGAGTTGACTCAATTTCATGCCCTCTATTCTGCGCTACCCGGAGCAACGAGGCAAAGCGGCGCGCCTGATCAGGGCACCGGGCGCCGATAGAGCTGCGTCGAGGAGGCCTGATCGCGGGGCCGGACGACGATTTCGTCGATGTTGACATGCGGCGGCCGAGTCGCTGCCCAGGCGATGCACTCAGCGACGTCTTCGGCGCTCAGGGCTTCGACGCCTCGGTACACCGCTGCGGCGCGTTCGACATCGCCGCCGAAGCGTACCCGCGAGAACTCGGTCTCGGCCAGGCCGGGGGCGATCTCGGTGATCCGTACCGGTTGGCCGAGGAGCTCGGCGCGCAACGTCTGAGTGAGCGCGCGCAGGGCATGCTTCGATGCCGTGTAGCCGCCGCCGCCGGCATAGGTTTCGCGGCCCGCGGTCGAGCCGATGTTGATGAGGTGTCCGTCGCCGGAGGCGATCAGCTTGGCGAGCAGACCGCGAGTCATGCGCAAGACGCCCATGACGTTGAGCTCGAACATGTCCTCCCAGCGCTGCTCGACTGCGTCCTCGATGCGATCGAGCCCGAACGCGCCGCCGGCATTGTTGACCAGCAGGTTGACGTGCGCGATCGACGCGCAGAAATCAGCGACGCTGGCGGGATCGGTCACGTCGAGCTGTCGGGCCTCCGCGCCGAGTGGCGTCGCCACCTCGCGGAGCCGGTCCAGGCGCCGAGCCCCGAGGATCAGCCGAAAGCCCTCGCGGTGGAGGGCCCGGGCCGCCGCCGCGCCGAAGCCCGAGCTCGCTCCGGTGACCACCGCCGTCTTACTCGCCGGGGTCATCGGGCACGGACGCCCAGTCGCCGCCAAGCCGCGAGCATGAGCAGTGCGGCCACGAGACCGAGTCCCCAGAGATTCAGCGTCGGTATCGCCGCCAGCGACAGCTGGACGACGAACGCTGTGGGGTCGACAGCGGTAGCGGTGGCCGGGTCGTCGCTCAGCCCAGCGGTCTCGTTGGTACCGTCGCCGTCGGCGTCGTATACGAAGGACGCCTGATTCGCGATCACGGTGCCGCCAGGCACATCGTTGACCCTAGCGAGGATCGAAAGGGTGACGGATTCACTGGCCGCGAGTGAGCCGTTCCACTGCACCGTATTCCCGGCGGTCGTGGCGATGCCGGAGGTGGCGGACGCGCTGACCAGGGTGAGCTCAGCGGGGAGCGTGTCGGTGAGCTCCGGACCGGCGCCGTCGCCCTGAGCGTGAGACGCCGTATTGGTAAGCACCAAGGTATAGGTGACGACGGCGCCGGCCACTGGGTTCCCAGTCACCGACTTCGTGGCCGAGAGCGTCGCGGGTGAACGAACTCCAACCACCGCCGTGCCCACCGCCGATTCCGGCCGGCCATTCGCAATCACGTCGAGCGTGGCGGTGTTGGTGAGACTCGAGCCGCCGGCAAGATCGGGCGACACGTGGACGACCAAGGTGAAGTTCGCATCGCCCGGGGGAAACGGGGCGAGGCTGCAAGACACGAGTCCGCCGCCGCCGACCGATGGCGCCGTGCAGCTCCACCCGGAGGCCACGGACAGGGAGACGAACGTCGTGTCCGCGGGCAGTGGATCGGTCATCGTCGCAGACTTGATGTCGATGCTCGAATTGTTCCTGACCACCAGAGTGTAGGTGAGGTCAGAATCGGTGAGCACCGGATCGGGTACAGCGCTCTTCAAGACCGAAACGGTCGGGCTGCTCTGGGCCAGCAGCGGCCCGACAAGGCTCAGTAGTAGTCCTCCCACTGCGGAAACTCGCCTCCAAGTCATTACTTGTCGCCCTCCGTTCGGGGTGGTTCCGAGCCAGGCTCGATCACTTGAAATAGCCGCTCACGTCGAGGATGAGGTGAACCGAGCCGGTGGACTCGTTCTCCGCCGCGATCTTGCCCAGGCCGTCGAGGCTCAGTTGAACGACCGCATTGCCGGCGCGCGTCCTGCTGCTCGTGAACGGCAGGACGATCGACGGAGGAGTGCTCGACAGGTCGTTTCGATAGAGATGAATAGAACCCGCCGCTGTCGCACCCGTGGCCGTGACGTTTACCTGGACCGCCTTGGCGTCCACGGGAATGCCGCAAGTGCCTCCGACGACGAAGGTGCGCACTTCGTTTGCCGCCAGTGGCGCGCTTGGGCTGCGGGTGTCGACGACTCGGCAAGGCGCGACGGTGTAGTAGCTGAAGTTCGAAACTAGCGTGGTCGCCGTCGCGCTGTCGTTGCCGCTACCGGGGTCGGACGTCGACGTCGAGACCGTGACCGTGTTCGAGATCGTCGAGCCGCCCACCTGCGAGTCGACGTGAACGACCAGCGTGAAGACGGCGTTGCCCAGACCGAGGGAGGTGTTGCTGCACGAGACCGTCCCGTTGACGCCCACCGCCGGCGTGGTGCACGACCAACCGCCGGGTGAAGCGAGGGAAACAAACGTCGTCGAGGCCGGGAGCGGATCGGACAGTGCGGCCGATGCCGCGTTGCTCGGGCCGGCGTTGTTCACCGTGATGGTGTAGGTGATGTCGCCTCCGGCGCTCACCGGGTCTGGGGTACCGACCTTGGTGACCGAGAGATCGGCCGCGGCAGTGACCGTGGTGGTCGCGGTCGCGAGCTCGTTACCTGGCGTCGGATCGGTCGTGGCTGAAGCGACGGTGGCGGTGTTGGAGATCACCGTACCGTCGGTGACCGAAGGATCGACCGCCACGGTGAGCGTGAATACTGCACTGCCGACGGCGAAGGACGGATTCGAGCACGAGGTCGTAGCGCCCGTGGTACAGGACCACCCGGCGACAGCGGGCAGCGAGACGAAGGTCGTGCCCGCCGGCAGGGTGTCGCTCCAGGAGGCGGTCGCCGCTGCGTCCGGACCGCTGTTGGTGACCGTGATGGTGTAGGTGATGTTGTCGCCCGCCGTCACCGGGTCGGGAGTGTCGACTTTGGTGATCGCGAGGTCGGCGACCTGGAACAGTCCGACGAGCACGGGATCGTGGTCGGACGCGCGATACGGCGTCGCGGGCTGGAAGACCACGCGCGGAGGCACCAGCGCCGAACCGTCCGGCTTCTCTTCGAACGTGGCCTCGCCGGTGTCCTTGACCTCGTCGTTGTAGTCGAACAAGTCGGCCTCGTCCGCGTTGATGTGCCATGCCGCGGCGCCGGTGATCTGCGGTGTGAGGCTGGTGCTCGAGAAGGCGTAGTCGAGGTGACCGAGTTCGGCGCTGAACAGATAGGAGTAGGCGTTGGGGTCGAAGGCGGTCTCGAGATCGGTGTAGCCCCCCGCCTCGAGGGTGGTGACCGGAGGCTCCAGGGCATAGGAGTTGAAGTCCCCGAGCAGCAAGACGTCCGGGTCGCCCGCCGCCGGCAGCACGGTGGCATTGATCCAGGTCAATAGCCGGCTGGCCTGTTGCGTGCGCCGGTCGGCAAAGCAGCTCTGGCCATCGCCCGCATCCGCGTCGGCGCCAGTGCCCGGGCAACCCTTCGACTTGAAGTGGTTGGCGATGACGGTGAAACGCTCGCCGAAAGCCGGGTTCGCTGCGTCGACCACATCGTAGGTCTGAGCCGTCGGCGGCCGGTTGTGGATCGGGTCGAGATCGACCAGCGGCGAGCCCACCGGCGAGAGGATGCCGGTGCGGTAGATCTGCTGCACGCGGATGGCGTCAGTGCCGAGCGTGCCACCGGTGTTCGCGAACGCGTACGGGTGGGCGCCGCCGCAGCGCGCGTTGATGGCGCCGAGGAGGTCGGTAATGGTGGCGCTCGGGGTGGTGTTCTCGAGCTCCATGAAGGCGTAGATGTCGGCATTGAGCGTGCAGACAACGATCGAGGCGCGCTCGCGCTGGCGGTTGAGCTCGGCGACGCTGTCGGCGCCGCGACAATCCTGGGTGAAGGCGGGGCCGCAAGGACCGCTCGAGTTGCTGCTCGTCGTGTCGATGGTGGTGAAGTAGTTGAGCAAGTTCATGCCCACGGCCTTGATCGCGCCGCCGACCGCCGGTGGTGTCACCGGCCGCGGATTGGCGACAGTGAAGGTCACCGGATGCGCGTTGGTGGGGCGAATGCGCCAGGTGTCGGCGCCGAAGCCCGGGAAGCCCCACTGCAGAACGCCGGTGAGACCGTTCACCAGGTCGCCGCCGCGGAAGAAATCGGTGCCCTGCGTGCCGACCGAGAAACCGCCGTTGGCCCGCGGGTGGTAGGTGGCCTGCTGGCCATCCGGCGAATTGAGATACGCCTCCTGCGCATTGTTGTCGTCGTCGAGGATGACCTCCCGCCGGGCGACGGCGTCGAGGTGTGCGCTATAGCCCACGGCGCTCGGCGTCGTGGTCTCGGTGAATTGGTAGGGCCGCCCGCCCTGGGAGAGGACGATCTGTCCGAAGCGCCCGAGCTCGAAATACTCCGACACGGTCAGCGTGTCGGTGAAGGTGACCAACATGCCCTCGCGGGCCTCGTAAAACGCGTTGAGGTCGCCCACCACCGGGAGAGCGATCGCCGCCGGCGTTACCTCGGCGAGGTGATTGGCCGCGTCGGTGACGACAACCGAACCCGCCGCGCTGGCCGTGATCTCAGTCATACCGCTGAACTCCGAGACCGTGCCGGTAGCCTTCACCCGCTGACCCTCAGCGACCGCAGTCGTGCAGCCGCCGCAGAAGATGAAGATGCCCTCGGAGGTCTGCGGATCGGCGTCCAGGTCGGCGTCCTCCTCCTGCAGGAAGAAGCCCTGGAGCTTGGTCGCGCCCTGGAAGTTCGCGGTGACGACACCCTCCACGGTCACCGTGGCGCCCGGAATCGGCGTGGCAGCGCCGTTGCCTTGGACATCGTGGATTTTCGTGATGTCGTCGTTGACGATCGTGCCGAGGCCCTGGCCGTCAGTGACGATGGCATTGGTGGCGTTGGTGACGTTGACGAAGAAGGTCTCGTTGGTCTCGGGCGTGGTGTCGCCGTTGACCAGCACGTCGAAGGTGTACGTCGAGCTGCCGGCGGGGATCGTCTGGCCGGTGAGCGACTTGGCCGTGTAATCGCCGGGCGCGAGCGCCGTACCGTCGGCGGTGGCGATGTCGAAGGTAGTTCCGCCAGCCGGCGCCGGCGTCGAGAGGCTGACTGTGAACGTGAACGTGGTGGTGCCGGCGTTGCCTTCGTTCAGCGAAACGTCGTTGACCGTCAGGTCGGGCGCCGCGTCGTCGTTGACGATCGTGCCCTGCCCCTGCCCCTGGCCATCGGTCACCGTGGCGCCGGTGACGTTGGTGACGTTGACGAGAAACGTCTCGTTGATCTCGGGTGTGAGGTCGCCGTTGACCAGCACGGTGAAAGAGTAGGTCGAGCTGCCGGCGGGAATGGTCTGGCTGGTAAGCGACTTCTGGGTGTAGTCGCTCGGTTGCGTCGCCGTGCCATCGGCGGTGGCGATGTCGAAGGTCACGCCCCCGGCGCCGGCGGGTGCCGAGAGGCTCACGGTGAAGGTGAAGCTAGTCGTACCGGCGTTGCCTTCGTTGAGCGAGACGTCGTTGATCGTCAGGTTGGGCAGCGCGGGCCCCGCCGCCTGGGGCGTGAGCGAGAAATCGTCGACGGCCAGACCGTCGTCCGCTCCCGTGGCATCGATGTCAGTCCACCGGATCCAAAAGGTGGCGCCGTTGGCGATGGTGAGCGCCGAAATGGTGGAAGACAGAGCCGTCCGGTCAGCCGCCGCATTGCCATTCTTCGCTCCGGCTGTGACGGTATCCGGCGTCACGAAGTTCAGCGCGGCGACACTGGTCCAAGTCCCGGTGGTCAGATCCGTTGCATCGGTGCTGTACTCGAAATTGAGGGTGTCGGTTCGCGCCGCGGTGCCGAGCCGCCATTCTTCGCCGTTGAACGCGACGGAGAGGCTGGCGATCGTGCTGCCGGTGTTGTTGGTGTAGCAGGCGCCGAAATTCGGAATGAGCGTTCCGCTGCGGAGACCGCCGAGCGCGCGTTCGGTGCTCGCGGCCGCGCCATAACTGTAGGTGTCGCCAGTGGTACTGGCCCCAGTGTCCACCGCGTATTGCTCGTTGTCACGAGCGCCGCCCCCGGTCTCCGTCATGAACCAACCCGGGATGGCGAGGACGTTGGTCGTGCTCGCCGCAGTGTTCGACAGGGTGTCGAAGTTCTGCGTCGAGGCCGAGCCCAGGGTTGTGAGGCTCACGCATTGGCCTTGAACACCGTCGGCTATGGCGAAGGTGGCGAGAAACGCGGCGGCGATGAGCGAAAGGCGCTTCGTCACGGGGATACCCTCCAAAAAAGAGCTCCGAAAAAGGCAGCGGGACCGGAAGCCCAGAATATCGCAGCTCGCGCCGGGGCGGGATGGCGAATCGGTGGCGAGGTTGCGGCCGGATCGCTCTGCGTTAGACCTCTGCCGAGGGGCAGAGGTCGGCCAGTCCGCAGCGCCCGCAAGCCGGTTTCCGGGCGGCGCAGACGGCCCGGCCGTGATCGATCAAGAGATGCGACCAGATCGTCCAATCGGGTTGTGGCACGAGGGCCATGAGATCGGACTCGACCTTGACCGGGTCCTCCTCGGCACTCAGGCCTAGGCGGCGGGCGAGGCGGCCGACGTGGGTGTCGACCACGACGCCCTCGTTCAGTCCGAAAGCGTTCCCGAGCACGACGTTGGCGGTCTTGCGGCCGACGCCCGGCAGGACGCGGAGCTCGTCCATGCTCCGCGGCACCTTGCCGGCATGCGTCTCGACCAGGGCCATGCCCAATCCCTTGAGGGACTTGGCCTTGTTGCGAAAGAAGCCGGTGGTCTTGACCATCTCCTCGAGCTCGCCGAGCGGTGCCTCGGCGTACGCGGTGGCCGTCCGATAGCGCTTGAAGAGGGCCGGGGTCACCAGGTTCACGCGCTTGTCGGTGCACTGCGCCGAAAGGATGGTGGCGACCAGCAGATCGAGAGCGCTCTGGTGATCGAGCGCGCAGTGGCTGTCTGGGTACTCCTCGCGCAATCGGCGCAGGATTTCGAGGGTGCGCTGGCCTTTCGCGGCGCGCGATTCGCGTCGCGCCACCCGTTCAGTCCTTGACCAGGGCGCTGATCGCCCAGTTGAACACCGCGATCACGACGCCGCCGAGGATGGCGGGCAGGAAGCCCTGCACCGAGAAACCGTTGAGCAGGACCGCGGTGAGCTTCAGCATCAGGGCATTGATGATGAGGAAGAACAGGCCGAGGGTGAGAATGATGAAGGGCAGCGAGAGCAGTGTCGTGATCGGCTTCACGATCAGGTTGACCAGGCCGAAGATGAGCCCGGCGAGCAGCAGATAGAGGAATCCGCCCTGGTAGGAAATGCCCGGGACAATCTTGCTCGCCACGAGCAGGGCGACACCATTGAGCAGGACCTGCAGAAGTGCACGCATCATGGGACTGCCTCCTCTCGATCTGAGTCATCCGAGGCCCCTGCCTCGGTAGTGGAAGTCTTGCCCTGCAATTCGTAGGCCGCCTGAGCCACGCGGCGCTCGTTGTCGAAGCTCAACTTGGTGACCCCTTCCTCCCACGGGAACCAGGCCGCGCCCGAAACCTCGCGGCGGTCGTAGTTCGAGGCGTCGCCGCCGACGTAGGAGAGCAGGAAGTAGTCGACTCGCTTATGGATCCGTACCCCGCGTTCGACGAACCAGTACTCGACGTGCGGCAACGGTGCGATCACCGAGCCATCGACGCCGGTTTCCTCGCGGATCTCGCGCACGGCCGCCTGTTCCGCCGACTCGCCGGGTTCGATGTGGCCCTTGGGCAGCTGCCAGCGGCGGCCGCCCCGGGTCGAAATCAGCAGGACCCTGCCGCTCTCAACCACCAGGCCGCCGGCGGAGTGATGACGCTCGACCCGCAGACCGCGGCTGCTCGAGGCGCGCACTGCGGTCATGGGTAGAGCCGCTCGGTCGCCCAGCTCGAGCCGTCAAGGCGGTAGAGCCAGCGATGATGGAGGCGGCTCTCTTCGCCGGTCCAGAATTCCACGCGCTCGGGCGACAATCGATAGCCGCCCCAGAAGGGAGGCCGCGGGATCGGTTGGCCGGCGAACTTGGCCTCGATTTTGTCGACGCGCTCGACGAGCGTGGCGCGATCGGGAAGCATTTCGCTCTGCCGCGAGGCCCACGCCCCGATCTGGCTGCCGCGCGGCCGGCTCGCGAAATAGGCATCGGACTCGGTCGCCTCGACGCGCTCGATGGTCCCTTCGGCGCGTACCTGCTGCGCGATCGACGGCCAGAACCAGCAAAGCGCGGCGCGACCGGCCCAGTCGAGGGCGCGAGCCTTGCGGCTGCCATAGTTGGTGAAGAAGGAAAAGCCGCGCGCATCGACGCTCTTGAGCAACACGATGCGCGCCGAAGGTTGGCCAGAGGCGTCGACCGTGGCGAGAGTCATGGCGGTGCCGGACTCGGCTTCGTGCGCTGCGGCGAGCGCGAGACGAGCTTTGAACTCGGAGATCGGATCGGCCGCTATCGAGCCGCCGCTCAATTTGCAGTCTCCTCGTCCGCCGCCGAAGTCCATGCCGGCAATGTCGAGGGGTCGATGCCGACCGAATGCAGCGCCGCGTCCCAGGCCCTTTCGGGCGCATCCGCAAACACCAATGTGGGACTCGCGGGCGCGGTGAGCCAATCGTTGCGCAGGATTTCGCTCACCAATTGCCCCGCGCCCCAACCGGCATAACCGAGGCAGAGCTTGAAAGCCGGCGGCGGGTCCCCGGCGAGGACAGTGAGATCGGAAAGCTGCTGCGTAATCGAGATCCCCGGCACGACCTGGGTGCCACTCGCTTCGCCTCCGAAGAGCACGGTGCCGAGCTGGGGTTGCACAGGCCCGCCGAGAAACGTGCGCTTCGAGGCCTCGCCGTGCCACGGAATTTCGAGACCCTTGAGCACGTCGGCGACCATGACCTCGGTCTGCCGGTTGACGATGAACCCGAAGCTGCCTTCGTCCTCGTGCGCCAGCAAGAGGACGACGCTCTTGTGAAACATCGGATCGACCACTTGGGGCATGGCGAGGAGCAGCACGGGGGGCTTCAGATCCGCTGCCGACACGCTTGCGATCATAGCCGGTTTAGGGCGCGACGCCTGCGCCCGAGTGCCGTGCTGGTATCGTTGGAGGCCTCGGATGGAGACTCTTCTATGAGCAATTCCTTTAATAGTCACGGTACCCTCGAAGTTGGCGGCAGGACCTATCGCATCGCCCGTCTGCGGGCTCTCGAATCGCACGGAATGCCAGTTGCCCGGTTGCCTTTCGCGCTTCGCATCCTGCTCGAGAATCTGCTGCGCCGCGAAGACGGCAAAGTCGTTCGCCGGAGCGACATCGAAGCGCTGGCGACCTGGCAGCCACAGGCGACGCCGGTGAAGGAAATCGCCTTCATGCCTGGGCGCGTGCTGCTGCAGGATTTCACCGGCGTTCCGGCGGTGGTCGATCTCGCGGCGATGCGCGACGCCATGCGCGCGATGGGCGGCGACCCGAAGAAAATCAACCCCCTACAGCCGGTCGAGCTGGTCATCGACCACTCGGTGCAGGTCGACGAATACGGCACCTCGGCCGCCTTCCTGATCAATTCCGAGCGCGAGTTCGAACGCAACCGCGAGCGCTACGCCTTCCTGCGCTGGGGGCAGACCGCGTTCGACAACTTCAAGGTCGTGCCGCCCGATACCGGCATCGTGCATCAGGTGAATCTCGAGTACCTGGCGCGTGTCGTGATGGTGGGTGCGGAGAAGGGAACGTCGCACGAAATGCAGTGGGCGTACCCCGACACCCTGGTGGGCACCGACTCGCACACCACGATGATCAACGGTCTCGGCGTTCTCGGCTGGGGCGTCGGCGGCATCGAAGCCGAGGCGGCCATGCTTGGCGAATCGGTCACCATGCTGATCCCTCAGGTGGTCGGCTTCCGCATGAGCGGCCGCCTGCCGGAGGGCACAACGGCGACCGACCTCGTGCTGCGAGTGACCGAGATGCTGCGCACGAAGGGCGTGGTCGGCAAGTTCGTGGAGTTCTTCGGACCGGGCCTCGCGAACTTGCCGCTCGCCGACCGAGCGACGATCGCGAACATGGCGCCCGAGTACGGCGCCACCTGCGGTATCTTCCCCGTCGATCAGATCGCGGTCGACTATCTGCGCTTTTCCGGACGCAAGGCCGAGCAGGTGGAATTGGTCGAGGCGTACATGAAGGAGCAGGGTCTGTTCCACACCGCGGACACACCCGAGGCCGAGTACAGCGACACGCTCGAGCTCGATTTGTCGACCGTCGAGAGCAGCCTGGCGGGACCACGCCGCCCGCAGGACCGGATTCGTTTGTCGGAGGTCAAGGCGTCCTTCGCGCGCGATCTGCCGGGCCTGCTCGGCGGCAGCGGGCCGCGCCCCGTGGCGACGACCATCGGCCGCTTCGAGAGCGAAGGCGGCGGCGTCGCTACGGCCGAACCCGAACCCGAGGTCGAGCACGGCATCGAGACGATGATCGACGGTGTCGCCTGTCGAATTCGGCATGGCTCGGTGGTGATCGCCGCGATCACCAGCTGCACCAACACCTCGAATCCCTCGGTGATGCTCGCCGCCGGTCTGGTCGCGCAGAAGGCCGTCGCGCGCGGCTTGCAGGTGAAGCCTTGGGTCAAGACCAGTCTCGCGCCGGGCTCCAAGGTGGTGACCGACTATCTGAACGCGGCGGGCGTGACGCCGGCGCTCGAGGCGTTGAAGTTCCATCTCGTGGGCTACGGCTGCACGACCTGCATCGGCAATTCCGGTCCGCTTCCCGAAGCCGTGTCCCAGGCGATCGAGCAGGGCGGCCTGGTCGCAGCCGCGGTGCTCTCGGGCAACCGCAACTTCGAGGGGCGGATCAACTCCGACGTGCGGGCTAACTACCTGGCATCGCCGCCGTTGGTTGTCGCCTACGCTCTTGCCGGTCGTATCGACATCGATCTCGTGACCGAGCCGATTGGCAACGGCAGCGACGGCCAGCCGGTATACCTGCGCGACATCTGGCCGTCGCAGCAGGAGATCGCTTCCACGGTGGCGCGCGCCGTGCGCGCCGAGATGTTCGAGAAGCAGTACGCCGACGTGTTCAACGGCGATGCGCAGTGGAACGGTTTGCCGGTGCCTGAGGGCGAGACCTACGCCTGGGAGCCGGACTCGACGTACGTGCGCCAGCCGCCCTACTTCGACAACATGCCGCAGGAGCCCGCTCCGGTCACCGACTTGCGGGGAGCTCGCGTGCTGGCGTTCTACGGCGACAGCATCACGACCGACCACATCTCGCCCGCCGGCGCCATCAAGCCGATAAGCCCGGCCGGCAAGTACCTGGTCGAGCATGGTGTGCCGCCCAAGGAGTTCAACTCCTACGGTGCGCGCCGCGGTAACCACGAAGTCATGATGCGCGGCACCTTCGCCAATACCCGCCTGCGCAACAAGCTGACGCCCGGCATCGAAGGCGGCGTCACGGCCCACTTGCCGAGCGGTGAAACGCTCTCGATCTATGACGCGGCTATGCGCTACGAAGCCGAGGGTGTGCCGACTGTGATCCTGGCCGGTAAGGAGTACGGCACTGGATCTTCGCGCGACTGGGCGGCCAAGGGTCCGCGTCTACAGGGCGTGCGCGCGGTGATCGCCGAGAGCTTCGAGCGCATCCATCGGAGCAACTTGATCGGCATGGGCATCGTGCCGCTCGAGTTCCCGGCGGGCGAAACCGCCGAGTCGCTGGGGCTCACCGGTCACGAGACGTTGGCGATTGCGGGCATCGCGGCCGGTCTCGTCGACGACTTCGCCGGCGGGAAGTCCATCTCGGTCTCTGCGACATCGGACGCCGGTGTCCGTCGCGAGTTCAAGGCCAAGGTGCGGCTCGACACCCCGCAGGAGATGGCGTACTACCGCCACGGTGGAATCCTGCAGTACGTCCTGCGCAAGCTCTTGAAGGACTGAGGGTCCGGGTTGAAGCGCCTGGGCCATGGGCCGGACGTTGCTCGCGCATCTGCTGTCGCCCGCATGAAAAAACCCCGCATTGGGGAGGGACCAACGCGGGGGAGAGAGTGGGAGATGGAGGAGATTGCATGCTCGACGGGTCCAGCTCCCGGAAATTCCCGTCACCGATGACAACAGTGCAAGCCCGAGGCCAATTCCCATGCGCATCTTTCTGACCGGCGCAACGGGCTATGTCGGGCGCGCCCTGGCTCGCAGACTGCGTACGGACGGGCACGAAGTGCGCGCCTTGGTACGATCCACCAGCAAGACCGAGGTGCTGGAAGAGATCGGTGCGTTGACCTTTCCTGGGGACATCACCGACCGCGCCTCGATGCGCGCGGGCATGTCGGGAGCGGATTGGGTGATTCACGCCGCCGCCGAGCTCTCGCTCGAGGTGAGCGACGCTACGATCGAGGGCGCCAACATCGCGGGGAGTGAGAACGTCGCATCGCTGGCTCACAAGCTTGGGGTAGGGCGATTCCTTTCGGTGTCGTCGATGGCCGGGTGGGGCGGCAGTGCACCGGATGGCTCGCTGAGCGACGAGACCTCGCCGCCCCAGCTGCCTTTCCCGACGCGCTACACCGCCACCAAATACGCCGGCGAGCAAGCGATCCAGGCGTGGGCGAAGCGCGGCTTGAAGGTGAACACGGTGTTCCCGAGCCTGGTCTACGGCCCGCCGGGGAAGAAAGACGGGGCGAACTTCATCCTTCGCCAGCTGATGCTTGGGCGTTTCCCCGCGCTGGTCGGCGGCGATCAGAAGACCAGCTGGGTTTTCCTCGACGATCTCGTGGACGGCATGGTGCGCGTGATGGATCGCGCGCCTGCTGGCCGGGGGTTCCTCTTCGCCGGCGAAGTCGCGAGCGTGCGCGAGATCGCCACCAAGGTGCATGCCGCCGGCGGGGCAGCGCCGCCGAGGGTGAATCTGCCGCTCGGACTGGCCAAGCTGGGTTCGGCGCTCTCCACGCCCTGGTATAGCCTGCGCGGTCGGCGGCCGCCGATTCCACGCGAGCAACTCGACTCGCTCAGTCGCCACTGGGCGTTCTCTGACGCCCGTGCGCAGGCCGAGCTCGGCTGGCGCAAGACGCCGTTCGACCAAGCGCTGGCGCGCACGCTTTCTTATCTAAGGTCCATGCAGTAGGAGAGGGAAAATCGGATGGCCGAAACACTGCGCGTCGCGTTGATTGCGGAAGTCTTCTTCGACGAAACAGCCGGCGAGCGCCTGTTGGCATTGCTTCAGGAAGCGCGCCGACAGGGCGCCGAGCTCGCGGTTCTGCCCGAGATTCCGCTGAATCCCTGGTCGCCGGCGACCCGGTCTGCGAGCGACGACGATGCCGAAAGCGTCGACGGACGAAGGCATCGGCTGTTGGCGGAAGTCGCGCGCTCGGCCGGCATCGGCGTGCTCGGCGGGGCGATCGTGCGCGATCCCGCGAGCGGCGAGCGGCGCAATCAATCCCTGGTCTACGACGCCAAGGGCTCTTTGCTGGCGCGCTACTCGAAACTCCATCTGCCGGAGGAGGACGGGTTCTGGGAGACCAGTCACTACGGTGCAGGCACTGAAGCCCCGGCAGTGATCCACGGCTTCGCGCTGCCATTCGGAATCCAGATCTGCTCCGACAACAATCGCCCCGAAGGCACGCACCTCCTCGCCGCCCAAGGCGCCGAAGCGGTCATCGTCCCGCGCGCCACCGAGCGCAAGACCTGGGAGCGTTGGCGCACGGTGTTCATCGCCAACGCGCTCACCTCGTGCTGCTACGTGCTGTCGGTGAATCGACCGCGCCCCGAGCAAGGCGTGTTGCTAGGGGGTGCTTCGATCGCGGTCGCTCCGGACGGCGAGATCTTGGTGCAGACGCTCGACACCCTGGCGCTGGTGACGCTCGAGCGCCAGCGCGTGCTCGACTCGCGCATCGACTACCCGGGATACTTGCCCATACGAAGCGAGCTCTACGCCGCCGCCTGGGGGCGGTTGCCGGCCCGCCGCGGCTATGGCCGAGACTGAGCCGCTCGGGCTCGCGGAAGTCCTTGCCGCCGGCCGCCGCGAGCCTGAATTCGCGCCTGTGCGCGATAGACGCCCGGCGTTTGCCCAGTCAGCCGTTTGAACACCCTCGTGCAGTGCGCCTGATCGGCGAAGCCCGCGGCGAGCGCGATCTCGACCAACGGTTCGTCCGACTGCAGGCGATCGCGCACGAAGCTCACGCGTAGATCGCGCTGGTAGTCGCCGACGCTCCGCCCGAACTGGCGCTTGAAGGTGCTGGAGAGGCGAGATGCCGAGGTTCCGCTGAGCTTTGCGACGTCAGCCAGGGTCAGAGTGCGGTGGAACTCGGCATGCAGAAATTCGACCGCCCGGGACAGCCACGCCGGGTTCCCAGGCTCGCGGTGCGGTGCTCGAGAAGCCGCGGCCAGAAGCTCCAAGGCCAGACCCTCGATGGCGAGGAGGGAACAGGGCATGGCACCGCGGAGCTCCCGCAGCAGGCGGCGGGCGGCGCCGTCGTCCCGGCCGAGGGGAACCGGCTGGCGAGGCAGGTTGTCCTCCCGTTCGGCGCGCTCGAGCCAGCGAGGTGAGGCGACGACGGTGAGCAAACGGGCTCCGGAGGGCCCGACCCGGCTGGTGTGCGCGGTTCCGGCCGGGTGGAAGACGTTCCCCAGCGAGCCGAATTCGATCGTTCTCGAGCCGTAGTCGCTCTCGAACCAGCCGCCGAGGAGCGTGCAAAAGAAAGCGTGCTCGTGCTCGTGGGGCGTGACATCGGTTCCGGGCGGGATCTGCATCTCCCAGAGTCCGAGCCCCAGAGGTTCGCTGTGGCGCAGGACATCGATGCGCCAACGCCGTAACAACTCGTCGTTCACCCGCTCCAGCGATGCCTTGTGCACAGCCTTTTATACGTGGGAGGAAGCGAAAGTTTCGGCCCCGACCCGGCCTCCGGGCCTAGATCGCAGGAGGATTGAACGCTTCGCAGCCCCAGGGCACGACGCGCGTTCCGTTCAAGACTCCCCGGCCCCTTCCGGAGCAGAGTTCCCCGAGTCGCGCCCGCGACGACACCAGCGGGTGCCGGTGCCCGCGAGGCCGGAACGATCGAGAGGAATTGCCCATGCAGGCAGCCATGCAAGACCCCCGGATGCTTCGTCTGATCGCGGTGAGCTCGAACCGCGAGACCACCGCGCGGCTGCGGGAAGCGCTGTTTGGCGTCGGCGACGTCGATCTCGTGGCCGTTTTCGACAGCGTCGAGGAGGCCCTCGGACTGGCTCTGATCGAGCCGCCGGACGCGGTCTTGTTCGATCTCGAGCGCCATAGCGCAGGGCTCGACCGACTGCTTGGCGATCTCGCCGAGATCTCCGACGCGGTGGTCATCGGCTTCGGTTCGTGCGGCATCGGCCCGCGATCTGCTGCCCAGGCCGTGGGCGGCGGTCTCACCGTACTTCCCGCAATTACGAAGGCAGAGGATCTGCGCGATGTGCTCGAGTCGGTGCGCGGGCGGCGACGGGGCAGCGACCCGGCCTCCCCGGCCGCGCAGCGCCCAGGTCCGCGTGGACTGACCGACGGGCGATACCTCTCCCGGCTCCTGGTGCGCTCGACTGGGCGCGTCCGCTTGCTGGCGGTCGAAGAGATTCTGTGGATCGATGCTGTCCACAACGCGGTCAAGCTGCATGCGCGCTCGGGGGAGTACCGGCTCCGACAGTCGATCACCGCGCTCGCCGAGGCGCTCGATCCGGCGTATTTCGTGCGCATCCATCGCTCGACGGTCGTCCGTTTGGACGCCGTCGTGGAGTTTCGTACCAATGCTCGGGGGCAATACGCCGCGATCATGCCCGGCGGTGGAGCCCTCACCGTAAGTCACTCGTTCCACGACGCCTTACTGGCTCGCCTCGGCGGCTGAGGCGAGGGCCAAGGCGACCTACGGCTTGACCTGAGGCGCGCTGCGCGACACCATCCGTGCCGCGCATGTTTACCGTATTCAAGGACTTCACCTTCTCCGCGGCGCATTCGATTCGCGGCCACACACGGGGCTGCGAGAACCTCCACGGGCACAACTATCGAGTGCGTATCCACGTTCAGGCGGGCACCCTCGATGCCCTCGGCATGGTGATCGACTTCGCCGACCTCAAGGCGGTGGCGCAGGAGGTCCTGGGGCCCTTCGATCACCGGGTGATCAACGACATCCCGCCCTTCGACGAGCGCAACAGCACCGCCGAGCTCATGTCCGAATACGTCTACCGGGAGGTCGCCCGGCGGCTCGACGACGAGCGTCTGCGGGTGCGTCGGGTCGAGGTGTGGGAAAACGACACCGCCTGCGCGGTCTTCGAGGCCGTCGAGCCTGGGACATAGGCCCATGGGCGCCAGCACGGAGCGCGTTGACGACTCGGGGCGCACCGCGCGCGCCGATCGCGTGAAGGTCAACGAGATCTTCTACTCCCTCCAGGGTGAATCGACCTTCGCCGGCCTGCCTTGTGTGCTGGTGCGGCTGACCGGTTGCCAGATGCGCTGTGTCTGGTGCGATTCCGAATACGCTTTCTACGCTGGCTCGTGGATGGATCTCGACGCCGTTCTGGCGGAAGTTGAACGGCACGGTTGCCCGCTCGTCGAGCTCACCGGTGGCGAGCCCCTTCTTCAGCCGGGCGCTCGGCCGCTACTCAAGCGGCTGTGCGACGCGGGCTACGAGGTCCTGCTCGAAACCGGCGGCGGCATCGAGATCTCCGACATCGATCCGCGGGTGCGTCGAATCGTCGACGTGAAATGCCCGGCGAGCGGGGAGAGCGCGAACAACCACTGGCCCAACCTTGACTTGCTCACGCCGCGCGATGAGCTCAAGTTCGTGCTCGCCAACGAAGAGGACTACCACTGGGCGGTGGCGCAGATCGCGGAGCGTGGACTCGCCGGCCGCTGTCCGATTCACTTCTCGCCGGTACACAGCGGTCTTGCTCCGGTCGACCTCGCCGCCTGGATCCTGCGCGACCGCCTGCCCGTCCGCCTGCAGCTCCAGGTGCACAAGCTGCTCTGGGGACCCACCACCCGCGGAGTCTGACCCCTCGACGCCGCACGAAGTCGTCCGGCCCGTACGCGTCGCCGGTCACCGGCACGGTGCCGCCATTGGCCGATACCTGGGCAACAAAGCCCTCTGGCTCCCGTATCGTCCGCGGTGAGAAAACGCGGCTCGGGTAGAATTTCTCAACTCGCTGGCGCTCGACCCCGGGCAGACTTCTCTTCATTCGTCAACTTCCGAGGCATCCGATGGCCGTTGAACGTGATTTGAACGAACTTCGTATCGATCGCTCATCCCTACCGGAGGAGCCGAAGTCGCGCTCCTGGATCTGGATCCTGACCGCGGTCCTGGTCTTGGCGGCGGCTGCATTCCTGTTCCAGCGGCCGAAGGCGGTGGCGGTGCGCACGGCTTCGGTGGTCGAGTCGGCCGGCGGGAGCGGCGGCGGACCCGGCACGGTCCTGAACGCCAGCGGCTATGTCACGGCACGCCGCCGCGCCACGATCTCGGCGAAGATCACTGGCCGCGTCTCCGAGGTCCTCATCGACGAGGGCATGAAGGTCGAAGAAGGCCAGGTCCTGGCGCGACTCGACGACCGCCAGGCGAAGAACGAGCTCGCCCTCGCCGAGGCGCAGGCGAGCTCGGCCCGTCAATCGGTCGAAGAAACCACTGTGCGCCTGGAGCAGGCGCGGGTTGACTTGAAGCGCGCCGAAGAGCTGACCAGCAAGGGAGTCTCCAGCCAGTCGACGCTCGACTCGGCGCGCGCCGACGCCAACTCTCTCGCCGCGCGGTTGAAGGTCGCCCGGGAGCAGGTGAGCGTCGCGGACAAGAACACGGCGGTCCTGGCGCAGGAGCTCGCCGAGACCGTGGTGCGCGCCCCGTTCGCGGGCGTCGCGATTTCGAAGGACGCGCAGCCCGGCGAGATCGTTTCGCCGATGTCCGCCGGCGGCGGCTTCACTCGGACGGGCATCTGCACCATCGTCGACATGGCCTCGCTCGAAATCGAAGTCGACGTGAACGAGGCCTATCTCGAGCGGGTGAAGACCGGGCAGAAGGTGACGGCGACGCTCGACGCGTACCCCGACTGGCAGATCCCCGCCCACGTCATCACGGTGATTCCGGCCGCCGATCGCCAGAAGGCGACGGTCAAGGTTCGCATCGGCTTCGACGCGCTCGACGCCCGCCTGCTGCCGGATATGGGCGCCAAGGTTGCCTTTTTGGCCGAGGCCAGCGCCGCGACCAACGCGCAGCAGCAAGCGCGGACCGTACCGCGGGCCGCGATTCGCGGCGACAAAGGACACGAATACGTGCTGGTGGTGAAGGAGGGAGTGCTCGAGCGGCGTACGGTGACGCTCGGCCCCGCGCAGAGCGATCCGGCCGAAGTCATGGGCGGGCTCTCGCCGGGCGAGCAGGTGGTCATCGAAGGCCCGGCGGACCTGGCGAATGGCGCCAAGGTTCGGGTCACCGGGCCCCAATAGGCGCAATTTCATTGTCGGGGCACGGCGCGCCGTGCCCTGTGAGGAGACACGATGCCTGACATCCTGGTGAAAATTTCGAATGTCGAGAAGGTGTACCGGCGCGGCGACGAGCGCATTCACGTGTTGCAGTCGCTGTCGGTCGATATCGCCCGCGGCGAGTTCCTGGCCTTGATGGGCCCGTCGGGCTCGGGCAAGTCGACGCTGCTCAACCTGATCGGCGGCCTCGATCGGCCCACGGCGGGTACGGTCGAAGTTGGCGGCGAGAGCATCGGGCAGCTGAGCGACGCGCGCCTGGCGACCTGGCGCGCCCGCCACGTTGGATTCGTGTTCCAGATGTACAACCTGCTGCCGGCCCTGACCGCCGAGAAGAACGTCGAGCTGCCGTTGCTGCTCACCCATTTGAACAAGGGGCAGCGCAAGACGCACGTCGAAAGCGCGCTTTCGATGGTCGGCCTCGCTGAGCGCTCGAAGCATTTCCCGCGTCAGCTGTCGGGCGGCCAGGAGCAGCGCGTCGGCATCGCGCGCGCCATCGTCACCGACCCGACCCTGCTCCTCTGCGACGAGCCCACCGGCGACCTCGACCGCAAGTCGGGTGACGAGATCCTCGATCTCTTGCAGGCGCTCAATACCAAGCAGGGCAAGACCATCATCATGGTGACTCACGACCCGCATGCCGCGGCGCGCGCCTCGCGGGTGCTGTACCTGGAGAAGGGGCAGCTGGTCTCGGAGGCCGCGGCATGACCAAATTCTTGCCGCTCCTGTTCAGCAACTTCCGCCGCAAGCGGCTGCGCACGCTGTTCACGCTGCTTTCGATTGGCGTGGCGTTCGTGCTGTTCGCGTATCTCGCGGCGATTCGCTCGGCCTTTGCCTTCGGCATCGAGATCGCGGGCCAAGATCGCCTGCTCTCGCTCAACAAGGTGAGCATCATCATGCCGCTGCCGATTTCATACCGACAGCGCATCGAACAGTTGCCGGGGGTGAAGGCGGTGACCCATGCCGGTTGGTTCGGTGCTGTCTATCAGGACTCCGCCAAGGGTTTCCAAGGCGTGAGCCAATTCCCGGTCGTGCCCGAAGAGTACTTGGCGATGTATCCAGAGTTTCAGCTCGGCGACGCCGAGAAGAAGGCGTGGTTCGCGGATCGCCAAGGCGTGATCATCGGCAAGACCACCGCGGAGCGCTACAAATTCAAGGTCGGAGACCGGATTCCGCTCCAGGCCGCGTGGACCAAGAAGGACGGGTCGCGCATCTGGGAGTTCAACGTCAGCGGCATCTACACCGCCAAGGACAAGGCGGTCGACACGACGCAGTTCCTGTTCCACTACGACTACTTCGACGAGGCGCGCGCGGCAGCCCACGGCACCATCGGCTGGTACATCATTCGCGTCCAGGACCCGAAACAGTCGGGCGATGTGGCGCGCAAGATCGACGCCTTGTTCGAGAACTCGTCGGCGGAAACCTCAACCTCGACGGAGAAGGCCTTCATGCAGTCGTTCGCCAAACAGGTGGGCGATATCGGCGCCATCATCACCGGCATTCTCTCTGCCGTGTTCTTTACCATGCTGCTGGTCGCCGGCAACACCATGGCGCAGTCGGTGCGAGAACGCACCAACGAGCTCGCAGTACTGAAGACGCTGGGCTTCAGCGGGCCGCAGGTGCTCGGCCTGGTGCTTGGCGAGTCCTGCCTACTGGCGCTGCTCGGCGGCGGTCTCGGGTTCGCTCTCGGGTACTTGATGGTCCTCGGCGGCGATCCCACGCACGGCGCGCTGCCGATTTTCTACGTGCCCAACGCCCAAGTCGCGCTCGGAATCGTTTTGATCCTCGCGCTCGGTCTTCTGACCGGTGCGCTGCCGGCGATGCAGGCCATGCGGCTGCGCATCGTCGATGCTTTGCGGAGGGCCTAAGTCCATGAGCAATCCTTTGTCCCAAATCGTCGCCGTGGCGTCGATGAACTTGAAGACCATCGGCCAGCGCCGCGGCGCGTCGCTTGCTACGGTGCTCGGCGTCGCCGGAGTGGTGGCGGTTTTCGTCGGCGTGCTTTCGATCGGCGAAGGCTTCCGCGCGTCGATGAAGGCCGGCGGCCGAGAGGACGTCGCCATGGTGATGCGCTCAGGCAACGACTCGGAGATGATGTCGGGGCTCAAGCGTGAGAGCACGGACATCATCAAGCTCGCCCCAGGTGTGCTCCGCGATGCCGCCGGTCCGGTCGCCTCGGCGGAGCTCTTCGTGGTGATCGACATCCCGAAGCGCTCCACCAACACCGGCGCCAACGTGCCGCTGCGGGGTGTACAGGCCAAGGCGCTCGCCGTGCGCAGCTCGCTCAAGATCACTGAGGGTCGGATGTTCGAAGCCGGGAGGAACGAGGTCATCGTTGGACGCGCCGCCCAGCTCGAATTTAAGGGCCTCGACGTGGGGACCACCAACCGGTGGGGCCAGAACTCGTGGACCGTCGTCGGGGTCTTCGAAGACGGCGGCTCGGTCGTCGAGTCCGAGATCTGGACCGACGCCGCGGTGCTGCAGCCGGCGTACAACCGCGGGGATTTCTTCCAGTCCGTGCGCGCCAAGCTGGTGTCGAAGGACGACTTCCAGGCGTTCAAGGACGCGATCACCAAGGACCCGCGGCTCGATGTGCAGGTCGAGCGCGAGACCGACTACTTCGCCGGTCAGTCGAAGGCTCTGGCGCAGATCGTCACCGGCCTGGGCACGATCATCGCCTTGATGATGGGCTTCGGCGCGGTCTTCGGTGCGTTGAACACGATGTACTCCGCGGTCGCCTCGCGCACGCGCGAGATCGCGACCCTTCGTGCCATCGGCTTCCAGGGCGCACCGGTGGTGGTCTCGGTGCTGGCCGAGTCGCTTGTGCTGTCTCTCGCGGGTGGCCTACTCGGGGCGATCGCCGCGTACTTCGCCTTCGACGGCTTCCAGGCGGCGACGCTCAACTGGCAGAGCTTCTCGCAGGTCGCTTTCCAGTTCGCGGTGACGCCGAAGCTGCTGGTGATCGGTGTGGCGTACGCGATGATCATGGGCTTGATCGGCGGCATCTTCCCCGCCATCCGCGCGGCGCGGATGCCGGTGACCGCCGCGCTGCGGGAGCTCTAGGCCTTCGACGGGACGGTGCTCGATGGGTCAATCCTCGGCGATCGCCGAGCCCAGATCCTCGAGCGCCGCCGCGAGATCTTTGCGGTGGGTCCGGAACGACAGGACACAAAACCGCAGCAGGAATTCCCCTCGCACCACCGCTCCCGAGACGTGCACTCTTTGCCGCGCATTGAGGCCCGCCAATAGACGGCGGTTGAGCGCCTCGCGATCAACCTTCGATCGGCCGGGCGCGCGATGGCGAAACGCGACCAGAGAGAGCTGTGGCGCCGCCACGATCTCGATGTCCGGGTTCTGCCGCAACGCCTCGCTTGCCCATTGCGCGAGATCGAGCTTTTCGTCCAACGCCGCTCGAAACGCCGCTAGACCGTGGAGCTTGATCGGCAGCCACACGCCCAGCCCGCGATAGCCGCGCGAGAGCTCGGGTGAGATGGTGCAGGAGTCGATGAAGTCGGGATCGCTCTGCATGCCGGGCAAATAGTCGCCACCCGAGCCGTTGGAGCGTCGCAAAGTGTCGAGATCCCGTACCAGCAGGCAGCCGGTGCCGTACGGGAGGAACAAGCCCTTGTGCGGATCGAGAACGATCGAATCGGCGCGTTCGATGCCGGCGAGCGTGCGCCGGCCCCGGTCGGTGAGCAGGAAGAAGCCACCGTACGCCGCGTCGGCGTGGAACCAAAGGCGCTCGCGTTGGGCGAAGTCCGCCAGCGCCAGGAGGTCGTCGACCGCACCGGTGTTCGTCGAGCCGGCATTGCCGACCACCAGGAAGGGTTCCAGACCGCTCCGGCGATCCTCGTCGACGGCAGTTTGGAGGGCGTCCAGGCGCATCCGGAAGTGTTCGTCCGCAGGTACCACGCGCACGTTTCGGCGCGGGAACCCAGCCAGGGCCGCGGCCTTGGCGATCGAGTGATGAGACTCCTCACTGGTGTACAGGATGCCGGAAAGGAAGTTCTCGGGTAAGCGGGCCTCGCGCGCGGCCACGATCGCCGAGAGCCCGGCGAGGGATCCGCCACTGGTCAGGATTCCGCCGCTACCGGTGGGCAGGCCCGCCAGCTGCGTGAACCAGCGCAGCACGTTGGTCTCGAGCTGAGCCAAGGGCGGCGCGGCGGCGAACACGCCGACGTAGCGGTTGACCGCCTGGGCGATGAAGGCCGCGATCGCTGAGGAGGGCAGCCCGCCGCCCGGGATGTACGCAAGGTACCCGGGGCCTGCCGTGTTGAAGCTCTTGGGAATGACGCGTTCGAAGAGCAGATTCAGGAGCTCGGGCGCGGGAGTTCCGCCCTCCGGCGCTTGGCGCTCGATCAGTGCCCGCGCGAGATCGAGTGCCCCGACGACATCCGCGGCAGGCTGATCCGGGAGGGACTCCAGATGATCGAACACCCGGCGCAGGGCGTCGTTGGCGAGCGCCTCCAGGGCGTCCCGGCCGGGCTCGAGAGCGAGAGATTCCGTCGATGTCTTCGAATCCGCCATGAGGCTAGACCCCGGACTCGGGTACGGCCGACCGTACCCAGTGAATGAAGTCGGTGTAGGGAGGCGTCTCGCCGGCCGCTCTCAGATCGGCGGCGAGTTGTCCGCGGTGGTACGCGCCGTGGGCGACCAGGTGGAGCAGGATGTCGCTGGCGCGATTGCTGAACGATTCGCCCTTCGAATTGGTGTATGCGACGTTGGTCACCAGCCCGGCTTCGCCGGCGCGTTCGAAGTATCGCCGCCAGAGATCGGGGAGCTCCTCGACCAGCACCGCGATCTCGGCGAGCGCGAGCTCGGGCCACACCGCCATCGGCTGCGGCCGGCGCTCGAGCCGGGCCAGCCAAAGGTGTTCCGCGGCGAGCACGTGCGCCAGCCTCCCGACCGCTGGTGCCGGAGGCCGCTCGATACGCCGCAGCGCGGCGAGGAGCTCCCGGTTGGCCCAGTCACTCCAGGCGAGTTGACGGCGGAACATCTCCAGCATTTCAGCCTCCAGCGGTGGATTTCGGTGCGCCGCGTTGCGGCAACATTCCTTGCCCCACGGTAGCAGTGGACGATACACTTTCGCCCCATGAGCACTGCGAAATTGACTTTGGATGGAAAAGAATTCGAATTTCCGGTGGTGGTCGGCAGCGAAGGTGAAATCGCCGTCGACATAGCCTCCTTGCGCGCCAAGACTGGCGCCATAACCCTCGACGACGGCTACGGCAACACCGGTTCCTGCCAGAGCGCCATCACCTTCATCGACGGCGACAAGGGGATCCTGCGCTATCGCGGCTATCGGATCGAGGAGCTCGAGGCGGCGCGCTTCACCGAGGTGGCATACCTGCTGATCTATGGCCGTTTGCCGAACTCAGCGGACCTCGCCTCCTGGCGCGAGAAGCTCACCCGGCACAGCCTGATCCACGAGGACATGAAGAAGTTCTTCGAGGGCTTCTCCCATCAGGCGCATCCGATGGCGATCCTCTCCTCGATGGTGGCGTCGATGTCGACGTACTACCCGGCCGAGGAGAATGGCGAGGATGTCGAGCTCACCATCGTGCGGCTGCTC
Source organism: Acidobacteriota bacterium (assembly GCA_039933785.1). GTDB lineage: Bacteria > Acidobacteriota > Thermoanaerobaculia > Multivoradales > JAGPDF01 > JBDTNL01. The sequence continues at coordinate 34,297 of JBDTNL010000004.1, read as the reverse complement.
GCCAAGGCGAAGACCATCGCGGCGTTTTCCTACAAGAAGTCGATCGGTCAGCCGTTCATCTATCCGATCAATCAGCTCTCCTACACCGAGAACTTCCTGCACATGATGTTCGCCGTGCCGGCCGAGCCCTACAAGGTTTCCTCGGTACTCGATCGGGCGCTCAACCTGCTGCTCATCCTGCACGCCGATCACGAGCAGAACTGTTCGACCTCGACGGTCCGCATGGTGGGGAGCTCGGGTGCCAATCTGTTCGCTTCGATCTCGGCCGGTATCTGCGCGCTCTGGGGACCGCTCCACGGCGGCGCCAACCAAGCGGTGATCGAGATGCTGGAGATGATCCAGGCCGACGGCGGCAACTACCAGAAGTACGTCGACATGGCGAAGGACAAGACGGCGAACTTCCGGCTGATGGGCTTCGGCCACCGGGTGTACAAGAACTTCGACCCGCGGGCCAAGATCCTGAAGAGCGCCTGCGACGAGGTCTTGCGCGAGCTCGGCATCAACGATCCGCTGCTCGAGATTGCCAAGAACCTGGAAGAGATCGCGCTCAAGGACGAGTTCTTTGTCTCGCGCAAGCTCTACCCGAACGTCGATTTCTACAGCGGCATCATCTACCGCGCCATGGGCATCCCGACCAATATGTTCACGGTCATGTTCGCCCTCGGCCGGCTGCCGGGATGGATCGCCCACTGGAAGGAAATGCGCGAGGAAGGCGCCCGCATCAACCGCCCTCGTCAGGTTTACACCGGCGCCACCGAACGCCACTTCGTGCCGGCTTCCAAGCGCTGAGCTATTTCGCCAAATAGCGCCCCAGACGGCGCCGCAACTTCTCCATGCGGCGCCAACCCTTGGGCCAGCCGTGGAAGCGGCGGCGCAGGAACCGGTGGAAGCTCTGGCTGACGATCGACAGAACGGCGAATCCCGCGAAGAGAGTCAGCCAGCCCTGGATCACCGGTAGCACTAGTCCGACGACCCCGATCACCACCAACGCCCAGCCCAGGATCAACAGCGCGATCCTGACGGGCAACGACAGCGGCGGGATGGTGGCTCGCATCGGGCTCCTTCGTTGACAAACAGGACCGATACAGTCCAGAATTCCTCGAAGTCTTGAGACACTATCTCAACAGATCATCGAGAAATCGGACCCAACCGTGGCGGCGAAGCTCGAACTCCAACAGTTTCTGGACTTTATCCACTCCGAAGGCCTGCGGGTGACGGGCGAACGCCTGGCGCTCTTCGAGGAAGTCTTCTCACAGCACGGACACATCGATGCCGACGCGCTGTTCACCGCCCTGAAGCGGCGCGGCTCGAAGATTTCCCGCGCCACGGTGTATAGGAATCTCGAGCTCCTGGTGCGTTGCGGACTCGCGCGTCGCTACCAGCTCGGCGATCGCCGGCGGCGCTACGAGCACATCCACGCTGGCGGTGAGCACGACCACTTGGTATGCGGTGCTTGTGGCCGCCTGGTCGAGTTCAAGAGCACCGCCATAGCGGCCTTACTCACCGAGATCACACGCGCGCACGGCTTTGAACCTTCGCGCCACAACTTGCAGATCTCGGGGCTATGTCGCGAATGCGCGGTCGCCGAGCGTGCCAAGAGAACCTCCGGCAGGCTCAGTCCGTCGAGGAGACTCGGCCGTGCTTGAAGCCCTGGTGATCACGCTCCGCGAAGGCGTCGAGGCGGCGCTGGTGGTCGGCATCATCGTGACCTTCCTGCGCCGGGAGGGTTTGGAGCGCCACCTCAGGACCGTCTGGGTAGGCATCGCCGCCGCGGTCGTGGGGAGCTTCGCGGGGGCTTTCGCGCTCTACCGCGCGGCGGTCAACGAGGAGGTCTTCGAGGGTCTCTTGTACCTGACGTCGGCGATCGTCGTCGCCTCCATGGCGGCCTGGATGTGGCGCCACTCGCAGGGTCTTTCCGGAGAGATCAAAGGCTCGCTCGGCACCATCGTGCGCGGCGAGCGCTTCGGCTCGGTGGGCGTGGGCCTCTTCGTCTTCACGTTCCTGATGGTGGCGCGCGAGGGTGTGGAGACGGTGCTCTTCCTCTCCGCGCTGTCGCTTTCGAGCGGCGGCTTGATGGCACTCCTGGGCGCCGCGATCGGCATCGGCTTGGCCGTGCTCTTCGGAATACTTTTCGTGCGCGGCAGCCTGCGTGTCGATTTGCGGCGCTTCTTCGCCATCACCGGCATGGCGCTGGTGGTGTTCGTCATTCAACTCCTCTGCAACGCGTACCACGAATTGTCCGAGGCCGGTTGGCTACCCGCCAACCCGCGCACGATGGCGGTGCTGGGACCGCTCGTACGGAACGAATTCTTCTTCTTCGCCGCGGTTTTGATCCTGCCGCTGCTCATGCTCATCGTGCCGGGCAAACCGGCACCGATCGAAGTCGGCGCCAACCCCGCCGAAGCCCGGCTGCAGCGGGCGCAACAGCAGCGGCAGCGCCGCGCGCGCCTAGTTGGTGGCGTCCTGGGTATCGCGATTCTCACCGGGCTGGGTTTGCAGTTTGTCTATGGACAGGCTTCGCCAGTGCTCTCATCGGCGGACCGGCTGACACCGTCGGATGGCCGGGTGAGCTTCGCCGCCGCGGATCTCAAACCCGGCGACCTGAAGCGCTTTTCAGTGACCATCGAGGGTGTGACGGTACGTTTCATCGCGTTCGCCGCCGGCGAGCCCGGGCACATCGGCACCGCGTTCGACGCCTGTGAGATCTGTGGCAGCCAGGGCTACTTCCAGGACGGTTCGTCGATTCTTTGCTTGCACTGCCGCTCGGCGGTCTACCCGCCCTCGATCGGCCAGGGCGGCGGGTGCAATCCAATCCCTCTCCCCTCGCGCACCGATGGGCCCCGCGTGAGTCTGGCGATGTCGGATCTTGCCAAGGGCGCCAAGCTGTTTCGCTGAGCGTCGTCGAGCGCTCCCGGTCAACCGCGATGTTCTTTCGCCTGCTTCTTGAGTCTCTGCGCCGTGGCCGGCGGCGAAAGCTGATTGCTGCCGCGGCCATTGGCCTCGGCACCTTGGCGACGACCGCCGTGGGCACGCTGCTGCTCGCCAGCGGCGATCGACTGGCCGCCGAGCTCGCGGCATACGGCGCCAACATCGAGCTCCAGCCGGCGACGGGTGAGCTCTTTCCAATCGCGGGGTTGATGAAGACACGGCAGATCTTCTGGCGCAACAACTTGCTCGGCGTCGCCCCTTTGTTCGCCGTCCGCGTCGGCTTCGAAGTGCCGTCTCGCTCTCCAATCGTAGCGCCGGTCGTGGGCACCTGGTTCGACTTCGAAGTTGAACCAGGGTGGCGGACCGGCTTGCCGCGCACCCGGCCGAGCCTCTCGCCCGAGGGGCGGTGGCCACGCGACGATGCCCAGGAGATCGCGCTCGGCCGCCGGCTCGCGGTCGCGCTCGCCGCACATGTTGGAGAGACGGTGCGCATGCGGCTCGCGGGGCGGGACGCTGCAGCTCGAGTCGTGGGGCTGGTCGGAGGCGGCGCGGAAGAAGAAGACCAGGCGTTCGCGCCACTGGGCCTGCTCGCCGAGCTCACCGGACGCGCGGATGCGATACCGAGGGCTGAGGTGCTGGCGTTGACGGTGCCCGAGCGCGATGTGTCGCGCAAGGATCCGCGCGGCATGAGTGCGACCGCGTACGACTCGTGGTTTTGCACCGCCTATCCCTCGTCGATCGCCCTCCAGCTCGAGCAAGCGGTGCCGGGCACGCGAGCCTCCGTCGTGCGGGGTGTCGCGGGAGCCGGCGGCGAGCTCATCGTTCGTCTGCGCGGCGTCCTACTGGCGCTCGCCGCGGTATTGCTCGCCGCCGCGGTATTGGGAACGACCGCTGCGATGACGGCCACCACGCTCGAGCGCCGGCTCGAGGTCGGCCTGTTCGCGGCCCTCGGTGCCGAGCGTCGACAGGTCGCCTTTTTCTTTCTCGCCGAGGCCGCAGTCGTGGGATGGATCGGGGGGCTCACCGGCGGCGGACTAGGGCTGCTCGCCGGCCGGTGGCTCGGTCGAGGTGTTTTCGGCGTCGAGGTACCGTGGACGCCAGTGCTGTTGCCGTTCGCGGTGCTGGCGGGCATTGCGGTCGCGCTGCTCGGTAGCGCGCCGCCGGTGCTCCGCACGGTGCGTCTAGACAGCGCGCGAGTCCTCAAACGAGCCGCGGCGTGAGCATGAGATCACGTTTGCTCGCGGCGAGTCTTCGCCATCGGGCTCGTCAGCTCGGTCTGATCGCACTCGCCGTCCTCGCGGCGGCGGCGAGCGCCGCGTTGATCGGATCGTTCAGCGACCGTCTGCAGGATCGTCTGACGCTCGATCTCGCCGCGTTCGGGCCCAATCTGATGGTGCGGCCTCAGCCCGGCGGGCCTCTGCTCCCGGGAGCTTTCGTCGAGCAAGTGCGACGACTGCCTGGTGTGCTCGAAACTGCGGGCGTACGCGAGCCTGCCCCCGAACGACCCGGCACAACGCCGCAGCTCTCGAGCACCGCTGAGCTTTTGCGGCTTCACCCGTCGTGGTCGCTGGCGGGCCGCTGGCCGGCTCCGGGCGAAGTCGTCATGGGCGCCGCGGCGTCCGTTCCAGAAGGTGCCCGAGGCGTCGGCGTCCTGACCGCCGGTGATGCGTTCGACCGTTTTGCGTTCACCGCGTTGGCGGAAGGCGCCGAGGTCGACCGCATCGAAGTGCGCGCGGTGCCCGAGCGCCTCGAGGACGTTCGGATCACGATCGAGTCGCGCCTCGCGGGCGCTGAGGCGGTTCCGGTCGGCCGTGTCCTTGCCGGCGACGCGCGCCTGGCGGGTCGCGTCCGCTATCTGCTGTTTGGCATCGGCGCCGTCACGCTGGCTCTGGCGGCGCTGACCGTGGCCGCGGCGACGGCGGCCCTCCTGGCCGAACGGCGCGCGGAACTCGGGTTGTTGCTGGCGCTCGGCTACACCGTGCGCCGCGTGGCGAACCTGTTGGCTGCGGAGCTGATGGTGGTGGCCGCGATCGCCGCACTGGTTGGCGCGCTGCTCGGCGAGCTCGGCGCCGCCGGTTTGTCGCGCCGGCTGCTGGGCCAGGGGACCTTTGGCTTCAGCCCTTTTGGCAGCCTGTTGGCGGGGCTCGCGGCGATCGCGGTCGTCGGTCTCGCGATCGCGGTCGCTCTGCGTCGTATCTCGCATCTGGACGCCGCGCTCGTGCTGCGCGGGGACTGATCTCGCTCGATATCGAAAATGCCCATGCCGCTGATCGAGATCGAGAGCCTAACCAAGAGCTACGGCGCGCTGCGAGCGCTCGACGGCCTTTCCCTGGACCTCGAGCACGGCGAGTGGATCGCGGTCACCGGCCCTTCGGGTTCGGGCAAGACCACGCTACTCAATATTCTCGCTGGATTGGATCGGCCGAGCGGTGGCCGGATTCTGGTCGATGGGAACGACCTTTCGGGCCTTACGGCTCGTGGCCTGGCGCGCTACCGCCGGCATGTGGTCGGGCTGGTATTCCAGCAGTTCCACCTGATCCCGTATCTCTCGGCGCTCGAGAACGTAATGCTCGCGCAGTATGTGCACAGCGTGACCGACCGCGGGGAGGCCGAGGAGGCATTGCGCGCCGTGGGCCTCGGCGATCGCCTGGCGCACCTGCCGCGCGAGCTTTCGGGTGGCGAGCAGCAGCGGGTGTGCATCGCGCGCGCGCTGATCAACCGGCCGAAGATCATCCTCGCCGACGAGCCCACCGGCAACCTCGACGGCGTGAACGAAGCGGTGGTCATGTCGTTGCTCACCGAGCTCCATCGTCAGGGTCACGCCCTGGTTCTGGTGACCCACGACCCGGCGATCGCCGCGCGCGCCGATCGCGAAGTGCGCCTCGAGCACGGCCGCCGCGCCGCGCCCAAGGCGCCCGAAGCGATCGAACGCCAAGCGCTACTGGTCGAGCTCTGGCGTCTGATCGCGGAGGACGAAGGCCGAGTGGCGGTCGGCAGGCGCGGGGTCGCTGAAGCGATGGCCGACGGGGTACTGCACTTTGCCGAAGGCCGGCTGAGCTTCACCGTGGCCGGAGGCGAGGCGGCGGTTGATGCCATTCGGCGCTCGCGCCTGGCCGAGGCGTTGGCGGCTCACACGCTGGCGCAAGCGCCGCAGCGCAACTGTGGCGAGGTGGAACCGATTGCACCTGCGGTCGTCGATCAGGTGTGCGCGTTCCTCGGTCATCCATTGCGCTGCCCGCACGGCCGCGCGATTCCGCGCGGAATCGCCTGCTGTCCGCCGGCAAGCTGAACCGCGTTAGCGTTTCTTGACCACCGACCAACGGACCTCGGCGGCGAGCGGCGGACCCTCTCCACCGCCGAGCAACCAGAGCACCGAGGGGCTGGGAGTCAACACTCCCAGCATGGACTGCCCCAGCCGGTTGCCGCAGGTGAACATAGTGACCGCGAGCGCTTCCGAGTCGACCGCGATCTCGCCGCTGGCGGCGACCAGGAGCACGCCGTCGCCGCCCGGACGGCCGCGCTTCTGGTTGACGTACGGCGCCCATTTCTCGCCGCCGAGGCCGAGGATGAGGTCGTCGATCTTCCGCACGGCGACCGCGCGGTCGAGCAGCAGGATGCGCTCGGATTGCAACATCCGGGGCAGTAACGGCAGCTCGAATGGCCAGCCGGGGCCGTTCGGCCCCTTGGGTCCGGGGCCGATGGCGCGCTCGACGTTGCCGATGCGAACGTATCCATTGCGAGCGCCGGCGGCGCGGAGCACGTCGACCGCCTGGTCGACGGCATAGCCGATGGCGAAGCCGAAGAGGTCGATGCGGCTTCCCGGCGCGAGATTCGCGGTCATCGCCTTGTCGTCGAGGATGAGGTTCCCGCACGCGGCACTCGCGGTCGCGACCTCGATCTCCTCCGGCGTCGGCATGGCGTCGATGGCGCCGCGCACGCCCCACAGCCCGTTCAGCTGGCCGCCCAGCGGGCCGTGGATGCCCTCGGACCACCGGCAGAAATTGAGTGCCCGAACGAGGAGCGTGAAGAGCTCGGGCTCGATCTTGTGCGGCCCCTTGCCCGCCGAGACGTTGAGCAGCGCGACTCCCGACGCCGCGGACCCCAGCGGATCGGTCAGCGTAGCGATGACGTTCGCCCGATCGAGCGCCTTGCGCAGGGTGTCCTCGGCGAGGCTTACGGGAAGATCCAGCACCTCGGCCTCTGACTTCAATCCGAATGCCGAAGCGCTCGCGTGCATCGGATGCGAAGCCTCGACGGCGAGCACCACGGGGGATCCGACCACCGCCATCAAAAGGCAGAGATTGAGCCAGGGCACACCGCGATGATAGCCGCTCCGAGCGCCGATTCTCCGCGCTTTGGCTTCCCGGTACCTAGACCTTCGCTAGAGTGGCCTAGACCTACTGACCAACCTGAGGAGGATCGTAGTCATGAAGAAGCGCTATGCATTGCCGTTGATCGCCGCCGCCCTGCTGGTCACGGCCTTTCCTGCCCTCGCGGCCGACGCGCCGCTGCCGGGCCTGCGCGGAGACCTGCAGCGCAACATCGATGATGCGTCGGGCAAGCTGATGGAGCTCGCCGCCGCCGTGCCGGCCGACAAGTACGGTTGGCGTCCGGCCGAGGGTGTGCGCTCGATGAGTGAAGTGTTCATGCACGTTGCCAGCGCCAACTACTACCTGGCGACTTTTGTCGGCGAGCAGTGGCCCGCCGGCGTGCCTCAGGACCTCGAGAAGGTCACGGACAAGGCCAAGGTCACCGAGGCGCTCAAGGCGTCATTCGAGAACCTTCGGACGCTCATCGCCAAGACCTCGGATGCAGACCTCGACCGAAAGATCCAGATGTTTGGCCACGACGCCACGGTGCGGGCGGCCCTGCTCGCCATGATGACGCACCTGCACGAGCACCTAGGACAGGCGATTGCCTATGCCCGCACCAACGGCCTCGTGCCGCCGTGGACGGCGCGGGAACAGGCGGAGCAGGCGAAGAAGAAGATGTGAAGCAGCTACCGGGCGGTTGCGCTCGCGACCGCCTTCAGGTCACTCGCAGGCGTGCGAAGCGCCGCTTGCCGACCTTCAACAGATAAGTCTCGGATCGGGCGGCTAGCACCGCCGCGGGATCGCCGGCCCGTTCACCATCGACCGTAACGGCGCCTTGCTGAATCAACCGGCGGGCTTCGTTCCTGCTCGGCGCAAGGTTGGCCGCGGCGAGCAGCGCCGCAAGTGGCTGAGCGGCGACCGCGATCTCCTCGATGTCGTCCGGAACGCCGCCGCTGGTGAAGATGCGTGCGAACTCCTCTTGGGCGCCGAGCGCCGCGGCTTCGCCGTGGTAGTCGGCGACCAGGCGGCGGGCGAGCTCCTGCTTGAGCGTCTTGGGATGGACTTCACCGGCCGCGAGCCGGCGCTTCCGGTTGTCGAGCTCTTCGGTCGGGACGTCCGTGAGCAGCAGGTACCAGTCCCACATCAGAGTGTCCGGGATCGACATCGCCTTGCCGTAGAGGTCCGCTGGCGAATCCTCGACCGCGATGGCGTTGCCGAGGCTTTTCGACATCTTCTCGCTGCCGTCGGTGCCGACGAGTAGGGGGACAGTGAGCACGCACTGCGGCTCCATGCCCTCTTCTTTCATCAGGTCGCGCCCGACCAGCAGGTTGAATATCTGGTCGTGGCCGCCGAGTTCGACGTCAGCGCCGAGAGCGATCGAGTCGTACCCTTGGGCGAGCGGATAGAGCAGCTCATGCAGGTGGATTGGCTGGCCGCTGGCGAAGCGGGTGCGGAAATCGTCGCGCTCCATCATCCGCGCCAGGGTGTAGCGGCCGGCGAGCCGGATCATCCCGTCGGCGCCGAGCGCGAGCAGCCATTTCGAGTTGTAGTCGACCACGGTCTTCTCGCGGTCGAGCACCTTGAATACCTGGCGCTGATAGGTCTCGGCGTTCTCGAGTACCTGTTCGCGCGAAAGCTGGGGCCGGGTGGTCTTCTTGCCCGTCGGATCGCCGATCATGGCCGTGAAGTCGCCGATCAGGAACACGACACGGTGGCCGAGGTCCTGGAAGTGCTTCATTTTGCGCAGCAGGACGGTGTGTCCGAGGTGGAGGTCCGGAGAGGACGGATCGAAGCCGGCCTTCACGGTGAGCGGTTTGCCGGTCTTCTGCGCGCGGTCGAGCTTGGTGCGCAGCTGGGCCTCGTCGATCAGATCGACGGCGCCGCGCTTCAGGATCGCGAGCTGGGATTCCACATCGAGCATCGAACTTGTTCCGCTCACGCGCTCAGCTCCACTGGGGCGTCGGCGGTTGTACACCGGCTTCGCACAGCAAAACGCCGCGGCTCACGATGCGGGCGTCGCCCGCGAGTTCCCAGCGCACCGGCCGGGTGTCGACCGCTTCGCCGCTCACCTGCAGATGGAATCCGCCGCCGGTGAGCACGTCGAGGGGGAGCGTCGCCACGCCCAGGTGCAGGCCGACCGCGGTCGCCGCGAGCACGCCGGTGCCGCAGGCCAGCGTTTCCGCCTCGACGCCGCGTTCGAAGCTTCGAATCTCCATGGTCGACGCGGTGGGAAAGCGCACGAAGTCGACGTTGGTGCCCGCGGTGCCGAAGTCGGGATGGCGGCGAAGCCGGGCGCCGAGCTCGGCGACCGGGGCGGCGCTTAGGGATTTAGGCCAGAGCAGCACCAGATGCGGTACGCCGACGGTTTGGAAAAGTCCGCGGTGACGTGCGCCGTCGACCTCGAGCGCGAGATCCGCCGGCGGCTCGGCGGGCGGCGGCAGCTCGATCGCGATGGTGGTGTCACCGGTCGGTCGGGCGCGCACCGGTCCCGCGCCGGTCTGGACGACGACTTGCTCGGTGGCCCAGCCGAGCTCGAAGGCGAGCCGGGCCGCGCAACGCGTCCCGTTGATGCACAGCTTGGCGGGCAGCCCGTCGGCGTTCCAGTACTGCATGACCGCGTCGCCACCCGCCTGCCAGAGAATGAACAGGCCGTCGGCGCCGATCGAGACTCCGCGCCGGCACCAGGCCTCGATCTCTCCGGCCGAAGGCACTTCCGGCGGTTCGACCAGGGCCAGGAAATCGTTGCCGCTGCCCGAAACCTTGTAGTACTGCATCGTCCCCGTGAGCAATGCGGAGCTCTCAGTTCTGTCCGCTGGGCGAGCCGGTGACGGTGTCGCCGGCCTCTCCGAGGTTGCCTGCCTTGTCGATCGCGGCGACGCGGTAGCGATACTCGACGCGCGGCACGAGGCCGGAATCGTTGAAGTCGAGGGTGGCGACGGGTTCGGTGTTGAGGCGGTGGAACTCGCCGCCCGGATCCTGGCGGAACACGACGTAGCCAGCGACGTCGAGCGCCGGACTCCGCTCCCAAACCAGGCGCACCCGCCGGGCCTCGGCGAGGGCCAGCAAGTGCACCGGCGGAAGGGGCGCGAAGCGGTCCTGGTAGTCGACTTCCTGCTCGCCCGCCAACGCGCTCTCGATGCGTGGATCGAGCGATGCGGCCGCGCTCAGCGAATAGACGTAGCGATGGCCGTATTGCGCCGTGGTGTCGAGATAGCTCGCACCCTCTGCGATGCGGGTCCCGTGGAGGAACTCTCCCCAGCCCGGACTCTGCGCCTCGCGACGGTAGATCAGGCAGCCGATCAGTGGCTCGGGCACTGCGGTCCAAGAGACCTCGATGCCATTCTCCTTCGCAGTGACCTGCAATCCGGTAGGAGGCGACGGGGGGGCGACCGGGGCCAGAGTCACCGCGTTCGAGAACGCCGAGCGATCTCCGCCCTTGGCGACCAGGCGGATGCCCAGCGTCCAGGATTGGCGATCCGCAGGCAGCGGCTGCGGGAATGCCAGCCGGAACTCGAGCTTGTCGCCGGTTACCGCCGAGGTGAGCTCGGCGCCCTTGAGGACCAGGGTCTTCTCCGCCGCGAGCGCGAATTCGCGCGGGTCGGGCGGCTCGGGCTTCGCGGTGCCTGGTGCGGGCCGCAGGTAGCGGTAGATCTCGACCGAGTCGAGGCCGGGAACGCTCACCCCGGAGATCGTAGTCTTCGGATAGGACGCGCGCAGCACGAGCTCGCCACCTTGCTGTCGGACCGCAAGGTCGGTCGTCGGCTTGGGGGCGTAGCTCACCGGCGGCAGCACCGGGCCCTTGGCACCGCAGGCGGTCAACACCGTCAAGATCATGGCGACACCGGCTGCGGTGACGAGCGGAACGGCGGCGGCAAAACGGCGAAGGGAAGGATTCATAGGACGTAGCGGCTCAGGTCGTCGTTCTGTGCGATACCCGCGAGCGCATTGCGCACGTAGGCGGCGTCGATGGTGAGGGCGACGCCGGACATGTCCGGCGCGGCGAAGGAGACTTCTTCGAGCAGACGTTCGAGCAGCGTCGCGAGCCGCCGCGCGCCGATGTTCTCGGTGCGTGAGTTGACCTCGACCGCGAGGTGAGCGAGCTCGGCGACGGCGTCGGCAGCGAATTGCAAGGTCACGCCCTCGGTCGAGAGCAGCGCGGTGTATTGCTTGGTGAGCGCGTTTTGCGGCTCGGTGAGAATGCGTACGAAGTCCTGCTCGCCGAGCGCTTCGAGCTCGACGCGGATAGGAAAGCGGCCCTGGAGCTCGGGAATCAGATCCGACGGTTTGCTGACGTGGAAGGCACCAGCGGCGATGAACAGGATGTGGTCGGTCTTCACCGTGCCGTACTTGGTCGACACGGTCGTGCCCTCGACGATCGGCAGCAGATCGCGCTGCACACCTTCGCGCGAGACGTCAGGGCCCTGTCCGCGCTCACGGCCCGCCACCTTGTCGACCTCGTCGAGAAAGATGATGCCGGCCTGCTCGACCCGCTCGCGCGCGTCGCGCGCCACCTGCTGGCGGTCGATCATCTTGTCTGCTTCCTGCTGCTCGAGCGCGGCGCGCGCCTGGCGCACCGACACCCGCTGCCGGATGCGACGCTGAAAGAGCCCGGGCATCATGTCCTTGAGGTTGATACCGACTTCTTCCACTCCTTGTGGAGTGAACATTTCGAGGCTGGGTGCCGCGGATTCCTCGACCTCGATCTCGACCATGCGCTCGTCGAGCGCGCCCGCGCGCAGGCGCTCGCGAAATTTCTCTCGCGTTTCGCTCACGTCGGGGGCCTCGTTCACGGTGCCTGCGCCCGTTCCCGCGAATCCGGCGGCGGGCCCGGGCACCAGGAGCTCCAACAAACGCTCTTCCGCCTGCTGAGCCGCGGCGCGTTGCACCGCGGTACGCCGTTCCTCGCGCACCATGGCGACCGCGATCTCGACCAGGTCGCGCACCATCGACTCACAGTCGCGACCGACATAGCCCACCTCGGTGAACTTGCTGGCCTCGACCTTGAGGAAAGGCGCCTGCGCAAGCTTCGCCAGGCGGCGCGCGATCTCCGTCTTGCCGACGCCGGTGGGCCCGATCATCAGGATGTTCTTCGGCAGGATCTCTTCCGCGGTCTCGATCGGAAGCTGTTGACGCCGCCACCGATTGCGCAGGGCGATCGCCACGGCGCGCTTCGCCGCGCGCTGGCCGACGATGTGCTTGTCGAGCTCGACGACGATCTGGCGAGGCGGCAAGTTCTCGAGACGCCAGGCCGGGCCGGACTCCGGGGAGGGAAGCAAGGTCTGCGTCACGGTGCGGGCCGCAGCTCCTCGATGGTCAGGCGATCGTTGGTGAAGACGCAGATCCCGGCCGCGATCTTCATCGCCTCGCGAGTCACGGCAACGGCATCGAGCGCGGTGTGGGCGAGCAAGGCGCGCGCGGCGGCCAGAGCGTAGTTGCCGCCCGAACCGATCGCCAGCACTCCGTCTTCGTCCGGCTGCAGCAGGTCGCCGGTGCCCGAGAGCAGGAAGCTCTTTTCCAGGTCGGCGACGATCATCAGCGCCTGCAGCTGACGGAGCGCGCGATCCATGCGCCAGTCCTTGGCGAGCTCGACCACGGCGCGCTCGAGATTCCCCGAATACTCCTCGAGCTTGGCCTCGAAACGGGTGAACAGGGCGAGTCCGTCGGCGGCGCCGCCGGCGAATCCGACCAGGACCTTGCCCTTGCCGGCGCGCTTGACCTTCGAGGCGCCCGCCTTCATGACGGTGTTGTTGATCGTCACCTGGCCATCGCTCGCCATGCAGACGTTGCCGTCGCGGCGCACCAGGAGAACGGTCGTGGCGTGGAATTCGGACATGGAACAGCGATTCTAGCCCGTGCGGGGCGTTCAACTCTTCTTCGCCCGCGGATGCCCTTCGCGATAGACCTGCAACAAGCGGTCGATCTCGAGGTGGGTGTACTTCTGCGTCGTTCCGAGCGAGCTGTGCCCGAGCAGCTCCTGAATCGCCCTTAGATCGGCTCCGCCTTCGAGCAGGTGAGTGGCGAACGTGTGACGGAGCGTGTGCGGGTGGATTCCTGACGGCAGCTGGGAGGATTCGGCGTACCGGTCGAGGAGTCGGCGAACGGAGCGGTCGGTCAGGCGACCGCCCCGCGAGTTGAGGAACACCGGATCGTCGCCCGCGTTGATTTCGCGGAGCGAGCCTGGAGGGCGAACGGCCTCGGCGGCTTTGCGCCAGTTGCGGAGCGCCTCGGCCGCGGGCTTCCCGAAAGGCACCATGCGCTCCTTGCCGCCCTTCCCGAGCACGCGCAGGACGCGGCCGTCGAGATCGAGGTCGTCCCAGTCGAGGCTCACCAGCTCGCCGACGCGCAGGCCCGAGGCGTAGAGCAGCTCGAGAAACGCGCGATCGCGGAGCGCGAGCGGTTCGGCGCCCGCGGGCTGCTCGATCAGGGTCTCGACCTCTCCCGGTCGAAGGTGCCGAGGCAGGTGCTTGGGGTGCTTGGGGGTGCGGATCGTTGCCGCCGGATTGGTCTGCAGGACACCTTCCCGGCAGGCAAAGCGGAACAGGCTGCGCACCGCGGAGAGCGCGCGGCCCTGGCTACGTCGGCCGACGTCGGCGCGCGCGAGTGAGGCCAGGAACGAGCGCACCGCCAACGCGTCGACGTCCGCTGGCCGCACGTCTGCTGGCGGTCGATCGAGAAACTCGCGAGCCAGGAACTCGACGAAGCGTTTGAGATCGCCCGAGTAGGCGCGCAGGGTGTGCGGCGAAAGACCGCGCTCCTCGTCGAGGTGAGCGAGATAGCGCGCCACGAGCTTCTTCATTCGCGCGTCTCGGTGATCAGAGGGCGGCGGGCGGCGATGCTTGAGAGGTCTCAGGTACTGGATCGGGCGCGAGCCGCACGTCGAGTGTTTCAATCCCTTGCCGCTTCGCCCAGGCCCTCAAGTCGCGATGCGCGCGTCCGACCAGGAGGCCCCGGCGCTGGTCCTTCTTGGTCGGCTGTTCGAGGGGCGGGAACAATCCGTAGTTGATGTTGGCGGGCTGGAAGTACCGCGGATCGGACTCGACCAGATGCCGCATCAACGCGCCGAGCGCGGTGGTCGGCGGCAGGGGTTCGAGGGTCGGGCTGGACTCGAGCCCGAGATACAACGCCACGGCGAGCCCCGTCGCCGCCGATTCCAGATAGCCCTCCACACCGGTGATCTGGCCCGCCAGGCGCAGCCGGGGCTCGTTTTTCAGTCGATAGAAGCGGTCGAGGTGAGTCGGCGCGTTGATGAAGGTGTTGCGATGCACCTGCCCGAGGCGCACGAAGCTGGCGTTCTCGAGACCGGGAATGGTGCGGAAGACCCGCGTTTGGTCGGGCCACTTCATTCGGGATTGAAAGCCCACCAGGTTGTAGTGGCTCTGGGCCAGGTTCTCCTGCCGCAATTGCACCACGGCCCACGGGCGTTTACCTTCCGGCGTGCGCAGCCCGACGGGCTTCATGGGTCCGTAGCGCAGCGTGTCGACGCCCCGGCGAGCCATCTCCTCGATGGGCAGGCAGCCCTCGAAAAACAGACCCTGCTCGAAGTCGTGGAGCGGCAAGACTTCGGCCTCGACGATGGCGCGGTGAAACGCGAGGTACTGCTCCTTGTCCATCGGGGCGTTCACATAGTCGTCGCCATTCCCCTTGCCCCAGCGCGAGGCGCGGAAGAGCTTGGCCATGTCGAGCGAATCGGCTTCGAGGATCGGCGCGATCGAGTCGTAGAAGTAGAGGTGCTCGCCGCCGAGCACCGCAGCGAGTTGTCGAGAGAGCGCCGGCGAGGTCAGCGGTCCGGTGGCGAGCACCACCCTGCCGGCGGGAAACTCGGTGACCTCGCCGCGCCGCACTTCAATGCGGGGATGCGCGAGGAGCGTGGCCGTGATGTCGGCGGAAAAACGATCTCGATCGACGGCGAGCGCGCTGCCCGCCGGCACCGCATGCCGGCGCGCCGCTCCGATCACCAACGAGCCGAAGGTCTCCATCTCGCGCTTGAGCAGTCCGGCCGCGTGGTCGGGATCGTCGCAACGCAGGGAGTTGCTGCACACCAGCTCGGCGAAAGCCTCGGTGCTGTGCGCCGGGGTGGTCTTCGCCGGGCGCATCTCGTGCAGCACGACGGTTTGCCCGCGCTCTGCCAACTGATAGGCACACTCGCTGCCGGCGAGGCCGCCGCCGACGATGTGGATGGGCTCGCTCATTGTCCGATTGTAGGCTTTGCCATCACCGCCCGCGGCGCGCTGGGCGAACTGCCTGCGGTTCGGGAATCTCGACCGACAGGGGTGCGGGTCGCAGCACGCCGCTCAGGAACAGCAACCAGGGGAAGATCAAGAGCGCAGTCTCGAAGGGAAACGTTCCCATGGCGAGCAGCGCGAGGCTGGCGAGGGCGGCGAGAGCCAAGGGCCGTTCCTCGCCCGGGCGCCGGCGCCAGCTCGAGATCAGCGTCCAAGTCGCCCAGGCCAGTGCGAGCAGGCCGGGGACGCCGAGCTCGGCCGCCACTTCGAGAACGTCGTTGTGCGCGTTGGAGAACGTGAACTGCCGGTACGGGCCGCTGAAGTCTTTACCCTCGGCGGTCAGCGCCAGGCGGGCCTCCGCGTAGTGGGATCGATACGCGCCGTGGCCGACTCCCTCGATCGGGTGTTGGCCGAGCATCCAGGTGGCGGCGCGCCAGGCATCCAGGCGATAGGTGAGCACCTGATTCCAGTCGCCCGACGAGATCGCGTGGACTTTGCCGAGAGCCCGTTGGCGAAGCGGTGAGATCAGGAGCACCAGAGCAGCCGCCAGGGCGAGTGTCGCCAACGCCGAGCGAAGGGTGCGCCGCAGGGGCAGGCTCGCGGCCCAGAAAAGCAGGCTGCCCACGAGCAGCGCCGCAAGCGCGGTGAAGGTTTGCGTCACCGCCATCGTGAGCACCAGGACCGCCAGAAGGATCGCGTTGCGGATCCGCTGCGTGCCCGAGCTTCCGCGCAACGCCCCCTGCAGCAGAAGGCAAGGCAGCACGAGATACGCCGCCAGATCGCCGGCATTTCCAGCCAACGAGGTGATTCCCATGCGGGAGGTTTCCTTGCCCCCGACCATGGCGAGCGGCCGATAGAGGCCCGAGGCTTGCAGTAGGGCGAGAGCCGACAACGCGGTCGCCGACCAGTACAGGAGCCCCAAGGCTCGATTCCGCTCCGTGTCGGAAAGCCCAACGCTCCAGCCCACCAAGCTCGCCGCTCCAATCGTGAGCGCCACGATGGCCCTCCCCGTGACTTCTCGGAACTCGGTTGTGAACCAGGACAGCCCGGCGAGCGCCACCAGCGGCAGAGCGGCGCGCAGCGCGGGCAGCTTCCACAGGCCGGCGAAAGAGACTCGCTCGACGTCGCGCAAAGCCCAGGAGAGGCAGAGCAACGAAACCATGGCCAGGAACAGACTGAGGAGGAGCTTGGGGGTGCGAAAGGCCTCGAATGCAGTGGGCACGAACACGAACGGCGGCAGCAAGATGAGGACCGCCAGGCTGAGGAACGCTGAGCGTCGCCAGATGGGGGCGACGGAAGTTCGCTGCCGGGTCATGCCGCGACTCTGTTGACGAGGAAAACCACGAACACGGGCAGGATTGTACCCGCCACGTCGCAAAGGGCGGCGGTGCGCGGTGTCAGCTCGCCTCTTCCACCTGCTCGACGTACCCGCACCCTTCCTTCTGACAGAGCCGGCGTGTGCCGAGCTTCTTGGTTGTTTTCTCGACCAGGAAGGGAGCGTTGCAATTGGGGCACGGTTTCGCGATCGGACGATCCCACAGGGCGAACTTGCAGTCCGGGTAGCGATTGCAGGAGAAGAAGATCTTGCCGCGGCGCGACTGCTTTTCCTCGATCACGCCCTGGCCGCACTCAGGGCAGGGGACGCCGGTCGACTTGGCCTCGGCCGGCTTGCCGATCTTGCGGATGTTCTTGCAGTCGGGGTACCCCGTGCAGCCGAAGAAGGTGCCGAAGCGGCTGCGCTTGAGTGCCATGGGCTTGCCGCACTTCTCACAAGGCGGAATCAAAGCCTCGGCCTCGCTCGCCGCCGCGGCCTGCTCAGCGGTCTCCTCCGGATTTCGCGTGTACGAGCACTCCGGATAGTCGCTGCATCCGAGGAAGCTGCCGTAGCGGCCGAAGCGCAGGCGGAGCGGCTTGGCACACTTGGGGCAGACTTCGTCGGTCGCGATGCCCTCGCGCTTGACGTTGGGCAGCGACTCGGCGGCGGCGGCGAGATCCTGGCTGAACTTGACGTCGAATTCGGCGATCGCGACCTTCCAGGCCACCTGGCCGTCCTCGATCTCGTCGAGCTTGCCTTCCAGCCCGGCGGTATAGCTCTCGTTGATGATGTCGCTGAAGCCCTGCTGCAGCAGCTTGTTGACCAGACGACCGAGGGCCGAGGGATTGAAGCGGCCTTGGACTCTCTCGGCGTACTCGCGTTCCGACAGCGTCGAAAGGATGGTCGCGTAGGTCGAAGGCCGGCCGATGCCGTTTTCTTCCAGCGCCTTCACCAGCGTTGCTTCGCTGAACTGGGCCGGCGGTTGTGTGAACTTCTGCTCCTTGGCGAGGTCGATGAGCTCGAGCGGCTCACCCTCGGTGAGCGCAGGCAAGAGGTCGGTGGCCGGCGACTCGTCGTCGGCGGAGGCCACCGTTTCCTCGGCGGTCTCCTGATAGATCGCGAGGAAGCCAGCGCTCTTCAGCACGCGACCGGTTGCGCGGAGCGTGTAGATGCCGTTCTCGACGTCGACTTGGGTGACGTCGAACACGGCGGGTAGCATCTGGGAGGCGATAAAGCGCTCCCAGATCAGTCGGTAGAGCTTGAGGTCCTCGGGCTCCAGATACTGCGCCACGGCGTCCGGCGGCAGATCGAAGTACGTGGGTCGGATGGCCTCGTGGGCGTCCTGCGCACCCTTCTTCGACTTGTAGACGTTCGGTGTCTCCGGCAACGACTCCTTGCCGTACGTCGCCGCGATGTACTCGCGGCCGCCGTCGATCGCCTCCTGGGCGACGCGCGTCGAGTCCGTACGCATGTAGGTGATCAACCCGGTCGGGCCGCGGTCCCCGATGTCCTTGCCCTCGTACAGGCCCTGCGCGATGCCCATGGTGCGCTTGACCGAGAAGCCGAAGCGGCGCGCCGCCTCCTGCTGCAGGCGGCTCGTAATGAAGGGCGCGGCGGGCTTCTGCTTCGATTCCTTGCGCTCGATGGTCGAGACCGAGAATTTACCGGCCTTGAGCGCGGTCTCGATCTCGGCCGCCTGAGCGCCGTTCTCGACCCGGGCCTTCTTGCCCGAAATCTGGTGCAGACGCGCCAGGAACGGCGGCGGCTGCTTGCCCAGCAGGCGAGCACCGAAAACCCAGTACTCCTCGGGGTTGAACGCCTCGATCTCGTCTTGACGCTCGCAAACCATCTTGAGCGCGACGGACTGCACGCGTCCCGCGGAAAGGCCCTGCTTCACCTTGTCCCAGAGCAGCGGCGACAGGCGGAAACCCATGAGCCGGTCGAGGATCCGGCGCGTCTGCTGGGCGTCAACCTTGCGCAAGTCGATCTGGCCGGGGTTCTCGAGTGCCTTCAATACCGCCTGCTTGGTGATCTCGTTGAACGTCACCCGCCGAATCGCCTCGGGCGGCTTCTTCAAGATTTCGGAAATGTGCCAGGCGATGGCCTCGCCTTCACGGTCCGGGTCGGGGGCGAGATAGACGATGTCGGCCTTGGCGGCGGCGTCCCGAAGCTTCTTGACGACGTCCTTTTTGGCCGGCAGGGTCACATAGTTCGGCTCGTAGTCGGGGCCGATCCCGAGATCCTTTTTGGCCAGGTCCCGGATGTGGCCGACCGAGGCTTCGACGGCGTAGTTTCGACCCAGAAACTTCTTCAGGGTCTTGGTCTTCGCGGGGCTCTCGACGATGATGAGGTGCTTGGTCACGGCGGTTGGAGAACGCTCTGGGAGGGGGTTCTATTCCGGACACCCATTGAGCCCGGCACTCGACAAGCGGTGGAGGGTACCACAATCCCCCGGATCCCTCCGGCGGGCGGGCTAGGCTCGGCGGCCATACGCTCCGCCCGGAAACCGCCGGATCCAGCCGCCAAGTTCGAGCTCGACCAGGGCGCCTTGAACCCGCTCGACTGCCTGTTGGCTCCGTTGTGCGAGCTCTTCGGCGCCCACCGGCTGGCCGGGAACGAGAAAGCCCAGCAGCAGTCCCGGGATCCCCCCGGGGAGCCCATGCGTGGCTCCCGGCGTGGAGGAGGCCGCCGGCTGGAGGGTCTCCTGGACCGCGATCGGCAGGCTCTCGACGATGTCCTGCGGGTGCTGCACCAGGAGAGCCCCGTCACGAATGAGTCCGTTCGGCCCAATCGAACGCTCGTCGAAGATGCGCCCGGGCAACGCGTAGACATCTCGCCCGAGCTCCATGGCCAGGCGGGCGCTCACCAACGACCCGGACCGCGGGGTGGCCTGCACCACGAGTGTGCCGTAGGCGAGCGCCGCGATGATGCGATTGCGCACCGGAAAGTGCCAAGACTGAGGCCGCATCGAACAAGGGAACTCGCTGATCACAGCGCCGCAGGCGGCAATCTCGTTGCCCAGAGTGCGGTGCCCGGCGGGATAGTCGATCTCGAGTCCGCAGCCGAGAACCGCGACGGTCGGTCCGCCGGCCGCAAGCGCGCCACGATGTGCGGCGGCATCCGCCCCGACGGCGAACCCCGAGACGATAGTCAGTCCGCGGTCCGCCAGGTCGCGTGCGAAGAAGGAGGAGGCCTCGGCGCCATACGCGTCGACCCGGCGCGAGCCGACGATCGCGATGCCTGGAAGGATCGGCATCTTGCCTCGCACGTGGAGGACGGGGGGTGGCAACGGTAGATCGGTGAGCGCCCGCGGGTACTCCGGGTCGAAGGCAGTTACGATCTCGGCGCCGAGCACGCGGGCCTCGGCTTCGAGCTCCGCGGCCCTGGACTTCGCGCGCGGTAAGCAGCCGAGCGCTCGTTGGATGTGCGCCGCGGGGAGGCCAAGTTCTACCGCCAGATGGTTGGCTGGGGCTTCGCGCAAACCTCCGGCCCAGCGCTCGACCTCGAGCGCCAGCCGGCAGATGGAGGCCCGCGGGAGCAGAGCCTCGGAATTCAGGGAGATCAGGATCTCGCGAGTGGAACTCATATCCAATCAGACGGAGAACTTCCGCTCCATCTGACGCCTGGCCAGCAACTCGTCCCTAGCCGGTGCCGGCGAGCGCGCGCGCTCGGCGTAAGATGCGGCCCGCGAGAAACGGTGTGCTACATTTGAAAAAGGCCCGCGAGCGATGACAGATCAAGCGTCGAATGTCGCAACTCTGAAGGCAATCCGATGGGTCTCGGGCAAAGTCGGCGTGCTCGGGCTTCTCGGCCTCCTGCTCTTGGTTCCCGGCTCGGTTCTGGCCAAGGATTCTAGGGGCGGCGCGGTGGGAGCCCAACTCGATTTCGGTACCAAGATGGCGCAGCGTGGCCTTTGGAATGAGGCTCTGTTTCGCTTCCGTCAGGCCGAGCTCCTCGAACCCGACAACATCCATGCGATCGGTAATGTCGCCGTGGCTCTCGAAGCGGTCGGCAAGTTCGACGACGCACTGGTCGCCTACCAGCGAGCGCTCAAGGTGGACCCGAGCAATCTCGAAGTCAAGCGGAACTACGGCCGCTTCGCCGAGTTCTACCAGAGTTACAAGGGCAAGCCGAAGACCACGGATACGCCCAAGGAAGCGGCCCCAACTCCCAAGCCGGGGGGCGCCGGTTTATGAGGTTTCCGACACCCAACTATTTCCGCGTCACGGTGCTCCTGCTCGGTGGCCTCCTGATGGCACCGGCGACGAACGCCGTTTCCTCGATCGAGGTGAAGCTGAACCTGCCGGTCAAGGCGCGGGTCGACCTGCGAAATCGCAAGTCGGTGACCCTGGCCCCTTTTCTGGTGGTCAGTCGCGAAGGCGAGCGCGACGCACGGATGAAGAGCGTCGACATCCAGAAGGAATTCCTGCGCTATCTGAACAAGCTGGTGAAGCGCGAGTCCGACCTCAAGGTCATCGACAGCGGACCGGTCGACTATCCCAACTTCGACCTCGACGTGCTGGGCAAGAATCGCGATTTCTGGCGCGTCCTCGGCGAGCGCACGCAGGCCGATCTGATTCTCGCCGGAAGCCTGGACTTCGACGTCCAGGACCGCACGGGGTACCGCACCGAGGAATATGTCTCGCCGTTCGACGGCCGGACTTACTACCGCCAGGTGCTCGTCGAGCAGACCGGCTTCGAGTACGACATCGTGATGCAAGTTTACGACGGTCACACGGGTGAGCAGCTGTATTCGGACAACTTCAAGGATTTCAAGAAGGTCGAAGGCGAGAGCGCCGACCCTTTGCAGGGCATGTTCGAAAACCTCTCGTCTCTCGAGGACCGCATCATCGGGATCTTCGCGCAGCGTCAGGTCGAGGCCGCCCGCACTCTGTTCACGCAATAGAACGACCCGCTGAAGGAGGCGTTCCCCGTGTCCTTGAAGCCCACGCGTTCATTCATCCTTGCGTCGGCCCTCGCGGGCCTGTCGCTCGTGGTCGCCGGTGCAGCTCGCGCCCAGTCCTATGGCGCCATCGAAGGCAACTTCGGCAAGAACAAGATCCAGTACCGCGAGTTCAAGTGGAGCCTGTACCACTCGCCGCACTTCGACATCTATTTCTATCCCGAAGAGAAGGCTTTGCTGGAGAAGGTCGCGTCGCTGGCGGAGAGCGAGTACGACCGCCTGTCGCGCGAATTCGACTTCCAGATCAAGGAGCCGACGCCGCTCATTTTCTTCGCGACCCATTCGGAGTTCGAGCAGAACAACGTCCTTTCCGGCTTCATCCCCGAGAACATCGGCGCCTTCGCGAGCCCCGTGCGGTACCGCATGGTGCTGCCGGTCGACCTGCCGGATCAGGAGCTTCTGCAACTGATCGGTCATGAGCTCACCCACATCTTTCAGTTCCACATCCTGTACGGCGGCCACTTGAGCAAGGCGCTGACCGCCCAGCCGCCGGCTTGGCTCACCGAGGGAATGGCGAGCTACATGGGCCGGGACGAGGAAGCGCGCGAGAAGATGTATCTGCGTGACGCGGTGGTGAACGACACCATTCCGCCGATCACGCGGGTCGACATCAACGGCTTCCTGGCCTATCGCTTCGGCCATGCGGTGTTCGATTTCATCGAGGACCGCTGGGGTAAGGAAGGCTTCCGCGAATTCGTCTACGACTATCGCAACACCCTCGGCGGACGGGTCGACAAGGCGATCAAACGCGCTTTCCGCATCGACCCCGACGATTTCGACGTCGAGTTCCGCCGCTGGTTGCGCAAGAAATACCTGCCCGAGTTGGTCCGCACCGGTGAGCCCGGCGACTTCGGACGGCCATTCCGCGCCGGCGACGAGGACAACCGCGCGGTGCAAATCTCGGCCGTGGCGTCGCCCTCGGGCGACTTGGTGGCGGCATTCAGCACTCTGCGAGGCGACGTCGACGTCGTGCTTTTCGACGCCCGCAAGCGCCGGGTGATTCGCTCGCTCACCAGCAGCCCGACGGACAAATACCTGTACCTGGTGTCGCAGGAGTTCACCATCGGACGCAAGATGGGCCGCGATCTCGCGTTTTCGCCCGACGCCAACCACGTCGCGGTGTTTGCCAAGCGGAATCGCGGCCGCGAGCTGCTCCTGCTCGACGTCCTGCATGGCGGTATCGACCGCATCGTCGCGATGCCGGAGGTCGAGCAGCAGGTCTCTCCCGCCTGGAGCCCGGACGGCGCTCGGGTAGCGTTTTCCGCCGACCGCAATGGTCAGTTCGACATCTTCGAGGTCGAGCTCGCGACCGGCGAGGTCTCGAACGTCACCAACGACGAGATCTACGACGGCGGACCCACGTATTCTCCGGACGGCAAGTCGATCGTCTTCAGCTCGGTAGTGCAGAGCGGGACGCACTTGTTCCGCGTCGATCTTGCGGATCCGTCGAAGCGCTACCAGCTGACCAGCGGCGAGACCAATGATCGCGACCCGGTGTTCTCGCCGGACGGCAAGCGCATTTACTACACGCAGGACCGCGGCGGCATCGAGAACATCGTCGGCATCACCCTGGCCTCGGGCGATATTCGTCAGTACACCAACGTGGTGACCGGCTGCTTCATGCCTACAGTGCTGACCGAGCCCGACGGTTCGGATCGTTTGGTGTACTCAGGCTACTGGAAGGGGCGCTTCGACCTCTACACGATCGAAGGGATGGATGCGATCGGCACGGCCGTGCCGACGACCATCGCTGCGGGTCCGGCGGCGCCGATGCAATTGGCGAAGTTCGAGCCCGACATCAAGGTGACGCTCGATCCGGCGAACAACGACAAGGTGAAGAAGTACAAGTTCTTCCTCGAGGATGCCGGGGCCGAGGTGGGAGTACAGAGCGACCAGACGTTCTACGCCGATACGTACCTTTCGTTCAGCGACCAGCTCGGCAACCGACGGATAACGGCGCTGTTCAGCTCGGTGGCGACCTTCTCCAACTTCGAATTCCAATACCTCGACCTGTCGAAGCGTCTGCAGTGGCAGGCGAGAGTCTTCGATGACCGGCAGTTCTTTCTGGCGCAGGATGCCTCGACGGGAATCATCAGGCGGGGGCGCGCGGCGTACACGCAGAGTGGTGTGGCGGGAGCACTGATCTATCCCCTGGACCTCTACCATCGTTTCGCGGCAGAGCTCGGGGGTATTCATCGTGACATCGAGTTTCAATCCTTCGAGAGAGACATCGACGGCAACCCCATTCCGACCATCTTGCCGCGCAAGGACACCTTCCCGCAGCTCAGCCTTTCGTTGACCGGTGATTCGGCGATCTTCGCCAACTACGGGGCCATCCAGGGGCGGCGCTGGCGAGTCGAGGGCAGCTATGCTCCCGCGTTCGGTAAGAAGACCGCGCTGCCGGGAATCAGTCCCGGGAGCACGCTTACCGCGAACGTGCTGTTCGACGGCCGTCAGTATGTACAGATCTCGCGGCGGTCGAATCTCGCCCTCCGGTTGTTCGCCGGCGCCAGCTTCGGCAATGCTCCGACGCCGTTCTACTTCGGCGGTCTCGATACCTTGCGCGGCTACGATTTTCGCGACTTCTCGGGTGACCGCGCGGCGTTCGCCAATATCGAGTATCGCTTCCCGCTGATCGACTACCTCGGCGGCCCGTTCCTCCGTTTCCAGGGCATCCGCGGGCGCGTTTTCTTCGACATCGGCGCGGCCTACTACAGCTACTCCCCGGTGGACTTCAAGTTCTACGACAGCCAGGCGAAGCTGTTCGTCGACGGCCGCGCGGCGTATGGCTGGGGCGTTACGATCAACCTGCTGGGCCTGGACTTGAACTGGGACTTCTCGAAGCAGTATCGCTCGCCGGTCGGCCTGACCACCAACCAACACGGTGGGTATCGGACGGATTTCTGGATCGGAACGCAATTCTGACGTGATGGCATGCCCTTCATCCCATGAGCCAAGACCTCGCCGTTCTCGAGAAGCGCCTCGCTGAGTACGAGACTCTGCTCGAAGTAGGCGTAGAGCTGGCAAGCACGCTCGAGTTGGAACGAGTGCTCGAGCTGGCTTTGCGCAAAGCCGAAGAGGTCTGCCGCGCCGAGACCGGATCGATCTGGGAGCTCGACGAAGAACGCGGCGATCTGTTCTTTCGTATCGTGCGCGGCCGCGCGGCGACCGACATCCGCGGCCTCCGCGTACCGCTGGGCGAGGGCATCGTCGGCAGCGTCGCCCAGCGCGGCACGCCGGAGCGCGTGAACGACGTCGCCGCCGATCCGCGCTGGCGCGGCGATCCGGGGCCGGAATTCAGGACGCGCGCGATTCTCACCGTGCCGCTAGTCGCCCACGGTCGCGTCGTCGGCGTGTTGCAGCTGCTGAATCCGGTCGGGAAGGAGGGCTTCTCGGAAGATGACGAGCGCCGGATGACGCTCTTTGCCGGCCCCCTCGCGCACGCGATCGAGAACGCCCGGCTCTATGCCGCCCAGAAGCGCCAATTCGTCGAGACCGTGACGGCGCTCGCGGAAGCGATCGAAAAGCGGGATCCCTACACCGGCGGCCACGTCCATCGCGTGGTCTGCTATTCGCTGTTGCTCGGCTCGCAGCTCGGCCTTGACCGGGCGGCACTCGCCCGACTGAGGCTCTCTGCGACACTGCACGATGTGGGCAAGATCGGAGTGCCGGACCGCATCTTGAACAAGCCCGCCGCCCTCGATGCGAGCGAATACGATGTGATGAAGCAGCACACGGTCGACGGGGCGGAGATCGTCACCACGATCAAGGCGCTCCATGACGTCTTGCCGGGTGTGCGGAGCCACCACGAACGGCTCGACGGACGGGGGTACCCCGATGGGTTGCTGGACGCCCAGATTCCCGAGCTGGCGCGCATCATTGCGGTGGCAGACACCTACGATGCGATGACCACCAGCCGGCCGTACCGCGCCGGGATGGCCCCCGAAATGGCGGCCCGGGAGCTCGAGCGCGGACAGGGCACCCAGCACTGCCCGCGGGTCGTGGGCGCTTTCGGCGAGCTCTATCGAACCGGCGGTTTCAATCTGGAGGCCGGCCGGAGCTTGCTGCGCTCCTTGTCCGAGGAGTCCAACCAGGACTAGAATCCGCAGCTAAGGCTATGGAAATTCAGGTTCTGGGCAGCTACGGCGGCGAGAGTCCGGATTGCCGGATGACGTGCCTGTTGATCAACGGCACCATCGCGCTCGACGCCGGGTCGCTCTCGCAGGTCTTGCCCATCGACCGTCAGGTGGCGGTGCGGTCCATTGTGTTGAGCCATTCGCATATGGACCACATCAACTCCCTGCCGTTCTTCATCGAGAACGTCTACGGTCGGGGTGATGGCGCGATCGACATCTACTCGTCGAACGCAACCGTCTATGCGATTCGTAAGTACCTCTTCAACAACGCCACCTGGCCGGACTTCACGCGCTTGCCGAATCACCTCCTCCCGGCCATGCGCTTCGAGGAAATTCAGGATGGCCAGGCGTTCTCGATCTCCGGCGTCAAGTTCACACCCATCCCGGTGAATCATGTGGTTCCAACGCATGGATTCCTGATCGAGCAAGACGGCGCCGCGGTCCTTTGGTCGAGTGACACCGGACCTACTCAGCGCCTTTGGGACGTCGCCAACCAGACGCCGAACCTCAAGGCCCTCTGCATCGACGTCAGCTTCGACAACTCGATGCAGAAGATCGCCGACGTTTCCCTGCACCTGACGCCGCACGATCTGGAGCTGGAGCTGCGCAAGCTCGAGCGCAGGGTGCCAATCCTGGTCCACCACCTCAAGCCGCCCTGCATCGACAAGCTTATTCCCGAAATCCGGGCGCTCAAGAACCCTGACGTGAGCTTTCTGGAGCAGGGTAAGACCTACACCTTCTGAGGCCTTGCCGGGCTTTCGTCTCGACCGCCGGGGTTCGGCAGTCGTGATAGTTTTGCCCGGTGCAGCTCTCCCTCGGAGAACTGTTTCCCCCGATGCGAGTGTGCGTCTTGGGCTCCGGCAGCGCCGGAAACGCCGTGGTTGTCGACTCCGGCGGTGCGCGTGTGTTGCTGGACGCCGGATTCTCTTGTCGCGAGCTCGAGCGGCGCATGCGATTGATGTCGATCGACCCGAAAAGCATCGGTGCCGTGGTGCTCACCCACGAGCACCTGGATCACGTCAAGGGAGTCGCGCGATTTGCCGGCCGTCACGAGATACCGATCTGGGCCACCGAAGGCACGATCGCCGGCGCCGGACTGCGCGGGGCGACCGCGGCTTCGCTCCGAGTCATGTGCTCGGGCCAGCCGATCGAGGTCTGCGGCTTCCAAGTCGATCCCTTCGCGATTCCGCACGATGCCCGCGAACCGGTTGGTTTCGTGGTCGAGGATCGGTACGGCAGGCGCCTCGGACTGGTTGCCGATCTCGGCAGCAAGAGTCGATTGGCCTGGGGTCGCCTGCGGGATCTCGACGTGCTCTTGATCGAGACCAACCACGACCTCGAGATGCTGCGCAGCGGTCCGTATCCCTGGTCGCTCAAGCAACGCATCGCCGGCGGCCACGGGCATCTGTCGAACCGCGCCGCCGCCGAGGGTTTGCCGGAACTGCTTTGCGACCGCCTGCGGGCGGTCGTGCTGTATCACCTGTCGCGCACCAACAATTTGCCGGCGCTCGCCTTTGCCGCCGTCGCCGAGCAGCTCGGCGACGCGTCCTGCTCGGCGAGCGTCGTGCTCAGCGACCAGCTCGAACCCACACCTTGGATCGACGTGACTTGACGAGGACATAGAGAATGCGGGCGAAGGTAACGGTGTATCCCCGACGTGAAATCCTGGATCCCCAGGGCAAGGCGATCAGCGATGCGCTGCAGCGTCTTGGTTTTTCGCAAGTGAGCGACGTGCGGGCTGGGAAGAGCTTCGAGATCGAGCTCACCGCCGCGGACGCCGCGGCCGGCGAGCAGGCCGTGCGTCAGATGTGTCAGAAGCTGCTGGTGAACCCGGTAGTCGAGGATTTCGCGGTCGAGATGGTGGCGCCATGAGGTGCGGTGTCGTGGTCTTTCCGGGCAGCAACTGCGATCACGACGTGTATCACGTGCTCAAGCACGTTCTCGAGCAGGAGGCGATCTTCCTCTGGCATCAAGACACCTCGCTCAAGGGTTGCGAGCTGATCGTGCTGCCCGGCGGATGGAGCTATGGCGACTACCTTCGAGGCGGCGCGCTGGCGGCACTTTCGCCGATGATGGCCGCGGTCAAACGCCACGCCGAGGCGGGCGGCTTGGTGCTCGGCATCTGCAACGGCTTCCAGGTGTTGCTCGAGGCTGGACTCCTTCCCGGCGCTATGCGGCGCAATGCGCGGCTGCGCTTCGAATGCCGCGACGTCTTCCTGCGCGTCGAACGCAACGACCTGCCTTTCACTCGCAGCTACCGTCAGGGCCAGGTGATTCGTATGCCGATCGCTCATGGTGAGGGTAACTACGAGAACACCGCAAGCGAGCTCGATAGGCTCGAAGAGCAGCGCGAGGTGGTCTTTCGCTACGTCTCGCCCCAAGGCGACTTGGACCCGGAGTTCAACTTCAATGGTTCAGCGCGGGCCATCGGCGGTGTCTGCAACGCGCGCGGCAATGTGCTCGGTCTGATGCCGCACCCGGAGCGTTGCACCGAGGAAGTGCTGGGCAACACGGACGGCCTCGCCTTGTTCCAAGGCCTCCTGTCCGTTGCCGCACGGCCCTTCCAGGCCGCCTATGGGGGTGGGCGTTGAGTGTCCCAGTGACAGAGCCTCGCGTCGACGTCGAGCTGGCGCGCGCGCACGGACTCTCCGAGCAGGAGTACGAGCGACTTTGCCAGGGGCTGGGGCGCGAGCCCTCGCTCACTGAATTAGGCATCACGTCGGCGCTCTGGTCGGAGCACTGCTCGTACAAGTCGTCGCGCGTGTACCTCCGTGAGTTTCCGACCAGTGGCCCGCATGTGGTCCAGGGTCCCGGCGAGAACGCCGGCGTGGTCGATGTCGGCAACGGCTGGGTGGCGGTGTTCAAAATGGAGAGCCACAACCATCCGAGCTTCATCGAGCCCTACCAGGGTGCCGCAACAGGTGTGGGCGGGATTCTGCGCGACATCTTCACCATGGGCGCACGTCCCATCGCCTGCATGGATTCGCTGCGCTTCGGCGAGCTCAGCGCGCCGCGCATGCGATCGTTGGTGGACGGCGTCGTGCGCGGCATCGGCGACTACGGCAACTGCATGGGGATTCCGACGGTCGGCGGCGAGACCGGCTTCCACAAGAGTTACAACGGCAACATCCTGGTCAATGCGTTCGCCCTCGGTCTGGCGCGCCGCGATCGCGTCTTCAAGGCGCGGGCGACGGGAGCCGGCAACCCCATCCTCTACGTGGGTTCGCGAACCGGGCGTGATGGAATCCACGGTGCAACCATGGCGTCGGACTCGTTCGACGCCGAGAGCGAGGCGAAGCGTCCGACGGTGCAGGTCGGCGATCCGTTTACCGAAAAGATCCTCCTCGAGGCCTGCCTCGAGGCGATGCGTACCGGCGCGATCGTCGCTATTCAAGACATGGGCGCCGCCGGACTGACCAGCTCGAGCTTTGAAATGGCGAGTCGCGGCGGGACGGGGATCAGGCTCGATCTCGATCGCGTACCCCTGCGCGAGCCCGGCTTGTCGCCCTACGAGATCATGCTTTCGGAGTCGCAAGAGCGTATGGTGGTCGTAGCACAGCGCGGGCGAGAGGAAGAGTTGGCGCGGGTGTTCCGTCGTTGGGGTCTCGAGGTGGCGACCATCGGTGAGGTCACCAACAGCCGCCGCGGCGAGATCAGGATGCATGGGTCGATGGCGGCGGATCTCCCGATCGCGCTGATGACCGATGACGCACCGCTCTACCAGCGGCCCGTCGCGGAGCCTGCGGACCTCGCTCGACGGCAGGCTCCTCCAGAGGTTCCTCCCCCAGGGTCGTTGTCGGGAGCGCTCTCGCGGTTGCTCTCCACTCCGGAGCTCGCGAGCAAGGAATGGATCTGGCGCCAGTACGACCACACGGTCCGCACCAACACCGTGCAGGGCCCGGGCGGCGATGCCGCCGTCATCTTGCTCAAGGGAACGCCGGCCGGACTGGCGATGACGAGTGACGTCAATCCGGTGTACTGCTATCTCGAGCCGCGCCGGGGCGGCATGCAGGCCGTGGCGGAGTCGGTGCGCAATCTCGCGTGCGTGGGCGCCGAGCCGGTCGGACTGACCGACTGCCTCAACTTCGGCAATCCGGAGAATCCAGAGATCTCCTGGCAGTTCAAGGAGTGCGTCGGCGGCATGTCGGAAGCTTGCCGGACGCTCGGCGTGCCGGTGATTTCCGGCAACGTGAGCTTCTACAACGAGACCGAGGGACATTCGATTCATCCCACGCCGACTATCGGGACGGTGGGAGTGATCCCCAGGCTGGCCAACGTGCCGGAGGCCGCCTTCGTTCGCGCTGGCGACCGAATCATCCTGCTGGGAGACGACAAGATGGAGTTCGGTGGTTCGGCGTACCTGCGGCTGTTGTTCGGAGTTGAGCAGGGACTCCCGCCTGCCGTCGACCTCTCTGCTGAAGCGCGGCTCGCGGATCTCCTGCGAGCCCTGATCTTCGAAGGTCAGCTGCGTACCGCGCACGACCTGTCCGAGGGTGGGTTGGCGGTCGCGATGGCAGAGGCCTGCTTTGGGCGCGGCCTGGGCGCCGATATCCGCGTTCCGCTGTCGCCGGTCGCCTTGTTCTCCGAGAGCCAGGGGCGGGCGCTGGTTGCCTGCTCGGCCTCGGCTGCAGATGAGGTGCTCGAGGCGGCCGAAGACGCTGGCGTGGCCGCACACATGGCCGGCGAGGTCGGCGGCGACGCGCTGCGAATTCGCGCCGACGGCGATACGCTCCAAGCCAACGTCGAGGAGCTGCGGCAGATCTGGAGCACCGCGCTCCCCATTGCCCTGGGGCTCTGACGATGTGCGGCATCTTCGGCATCGAAGGCAACGGCGACGCGGCCAACCTCGCGTACTTGGGTCTCTACGCTCAGCAGCACCGCGGGCAGGAGAGTGCCGGAATCGTGGCCTGGGACGGCGCGCAGATGCGCGTCGAGCGTGGCATGGGGCAGGTGAGCGACATCTTCAAGGCGCGCACCCTCGAGCGTCTTCCCGGGCAACGCGCCATCGGGCACACGCGCTACTCGACCGCTGGCACGAGCGTGATCAACAACGCCCAGCCGATCGTCGTCAAGACCAGCATGGGCCCGGCGGGTATCGTCCACAACGGCAATCTGGTGAACGCTGTGGAGATTCGCAATCGACTGGAACGCGCCGGCGCGATCTTCCAGACCACGAGCGACACGGAAGTTTTCCTGCACCTGATGGCTCGGAACCCGCGGCCCGATCCAGTCGAGTCGCTACTTGCAGCGCTCGAGGAAGTCAGAGGCGCGTACTCGATCCTGCTCATCACCGACACCTGCGTCATCGCGGCCCGCGATCCCCACGGCTTCCGTCCGCTGTGGCTGGGGGACCTTCAAGGAGCGCCGTGCTTCGCCTCGGAAACCTGTGCCTTCGACCTACTGGAAGCGCGCCCCGTGCGCGAACTCGAGCCCGGAGAAGTAGTGGTGGCGCGGCATGGCGGACTGCAGAGCTTCCGCGTGGCGCAGGTTCCGGAGCCGTCCGCCTGCATCTTCGAGCACGTGTACTTCGCCCGCCCCGATAGCCGTATCTTCGGCGACTCGGTGTCGCGGGCGCGAATCGCGTTTGGCGCCCGCTTGGCGCGCGAGGCGCCGGCGGTTGCCGACGTGGTAGTGCCGATTCCCGACAGCGGCCTCTTCGCGGCGTTGGGCTACAGCCGCGAGTCGGGCCTGCCGCTCGAATTCGGCCTGATCCGCAACCACTATGTCGGCCGGACGTTCATCGAGCCCAAGAACTCCATTCGGCACTTCGGAGTGAAGATCAAGCTCAACCCGGTGCGAGAAATCATCGCCGGCCGCCGCATCGTGCTGGTCGACGATTCGATCGTGCGCGGCACCACGTCACCGAAGATCGTGAAGATGGTGCGCGACGCTGGAGCGGCGGAAGTTCACGTGCGCATCTCGTGCCCGCCGACGCGGTTCCCCTGTCACTACGGAATCGACATGCCGACGCGTGAGGAACTGATCGCGGCCAGTCACAGCATCGAGGAGATCTGCACGTTGATCGGCGCCGATAGCCTGGGCTATCTGTCGCTCGAGGGAATGCTGGCTTCGGTATCGCAGCCGCCCGCGAACTACTGCACCGCCTGCTGGACCGGCGCCTACCGGGTGGACGTCGCCAGCGAAGACAAGCAGCAAGCCGAGCTGTTTCCGATTCGCTCACAGGAATCGGACTGAGGAGTCCCAGGATGGGTACAGAAGCCAAGGGCGCCTACGCCGAGGCCGGCGTGAACATCGACGCGCAGGAGCGCGGGCTGGCCAAGATCAGGAAGCTGGCGAAGGCGACATTTACGCCTGGCGTGCTGTCCGAGATCGGCAGCTTCGGTGGGCTGTTTCGCCCCGATCTGACCGGACTTGCCGAGCCGGTGCTGGTGGCTTCAGCGGATGGCGTTGGCACCAAGCTGGCGGTTGCGCGCATGGCGGGTGACTATTCGACGGTAGGCCGCGATCTGGTCAACCACTGCGTGAACGACATCCTGGTGCAAGGGGCTGTGCCGCTGTTCTTTCTCGACTACGTGGGTGCGGGCGTGCTCGAGCCTAGGCAGATGGTCGCCTTGGTCGAGGGCGTGGCCGATGGCTGCCGCGCCAATGGATGCGCTCTCCTCGGAGGAGAGACGGCGGAGATGCCGGGCTTCTACCAGCCCGGAGATTACGAGCTGGTCGGGTTCATCGTCGGCATGGTCGATCGCGCGCGCGTCCTCGATGGGTCGCGCGTGCGTGAGCGGGATGTCCTGGTGGGCCTGCCGTCGGCAGGGCTGCATACCAATGGCTACTCCTTGGCACGAAGGATTCTCTTCGAGAGGCTGGCTCTGAAGCTTGGCGATCGGCTGCCTGGGGCACATTCGAAGCGGAAGGTGGGCGAGCTGCTCCTGGCTCCGCATCTGTCCTATCTCTCGGTGCTGCGGCCCTTGCTGGGCCATGCGGCGCTTCACGGCATGGCGCACATCACGGGCGGCGGATTGACCGACAACATCCCGCGAGTCCTGCCGGACGGGACTCATGCTTCGATCCGCGCTGGCGCGTGGGACGTGCCGGAGATCTACCGGGTGATGCAGGAAGCGGGCGAGGTCTCCGACGAAGAGATGCTACGGGTCTTCAACATGGGGATCGGAATGGTGCTGTTCGTCGATCCCGCCGGGCTCCGCGATGTGCTCGCGAGGCTGCGGGATGCCGGACAGAAGGCGTTCACGATCGGTACCGTGCAGCCTGGCGGGTCGGGAGTGGTCTACGACACGGGCCCCGCCAGTGCCGCCGATCTAGAAGACCTGTCGTGACGAAGGCTCGGCGGTGAACGGTGCCCGCGTTGCAGTCCTCCTGTCTGGTCGAGGCAGCAACTTCCTGGCTTTGCACGGGGCCATGGAACGCGGCGAAGTGCCGGCGCACATCGTGCGTGTGATCAGCAACGAGGCCGACGCGCCTGGATTGGCTCGCGCCCACGACCTCCGTCTTCCCGTGCTGTGCATTCCGCATCGACTGGAGGCGAGTCGAGAAGCGCACGAAGCGAAGGTTCTGGCGGCCCTGCGCGACGCGCGCGTCGACTGGGTTTGCCTGGCGGGCTACATGCGCCTACTGTCCGCAACGTTCGTCGCACAGCATCCCGGGCGCATAGTGAACATCCACCCCAGCCTGCTCCCGGCGTTCCCGGGAAGGGACCCGCAGCGCCAGGCGCTCGAGTATGGAGTCCGCGTCTCGGGCTGTACGGTTCACCTGGTGGACGAAGGGTTGGACAGCGGCCCCATCGTCCTACAGCGTGTCGTCCCGGTCCATGACGACGACACGGTGCACGAGTTGAGTGCTCGAATCCTCGCCGAGGAGCATCAGGCTTATCCGGAGGCCCTGGGCCTCCTGCTCGAACGGCGGTGGCGGGTCCAAGGCCGGAAAGTGCTGTTCCAGGGTGTGGGCGGCCGCCTCCCAGAGGTTTCTTGAAAAATCTTGACTAGAGGGGTTGACACCGAGCCAGCCATTGCGTATCTTCTCCCTCCCGCCGGCAAACACGGTGGGCGACCGCAAGGCTAAGCGCATGCCGAGCGGGTTCCTTGAGCAACAACCGCAGCACCGAGCAACACCCGCAGGGCAGCCCAGGCATGCCGGCGAAGTGGTGACACTCGAGAGTTCTCGAGCTTCGAGAATTCGGGTCTTGACTTGAGATCCGAGTCGTCGTAGTCTGAGAATTCGCCTCTCAACGAGGCGTCGGTTCTTTGAAAACTAAATAGAGGAAGTGCCAACGTCGGTTCTTGAGACGATTCGACTCCGCAAGGAGCACGAACAGTCTGTCAAAAAGTATGTAGTCAATCTGTCACTCGACCCTTAGCCGGTCGATGGCAGTGACCAGGATTATCAACTGGAGAGTTTGATCCTGGCTCAGAATGAACGCTGGCGGCGTGCCTAACACATGCAAGTCG
>JBDTNL010000003.1:0-125570 GCA_039933785.1 Acidobacteriota bacterium | reverse complement strand
GTGGCAAGGAGCCCTAGAATGCGGGCTCCATGATCGTCCATCTGGTCGACGGCACGTACGAGCTGTTTCGCCATTTCTACGGCCTGCGGCGGTTCCACAAGGACCGGGATCCGCCTTTGGGGGCCGTGATCGGCGTGCTCAATACCGTGTTACAAATGCTCGAAACCGGCGCCACGCACATTGGGGTGGCGACGGACCACGTCATCCGGTCGTTCCGCAACAAGCTTTGGGCGGATTACAAGACTGAGGCTGGCATGGAGCGGGCGCTTCTGGCGCAGTTCCATCCGCTGGAGGACGCGCTCGCGGCCATGGGCGTCGCGGTATGGCCGATGACCGACCTCGAGGCCGACGACGCGCTGGCCTCGGCGGCCCGGATCGCCGCCGAAGACCAGCGGGTGCAGAAGATCTGCATCTGGACGCCGGACAAGGACCTGGCGCAGTGCGTACAGGGCGACCGCGTCGTACAGGTCGACCGAAAGAGCAACAACATCCGCAACGCTGACGGAGTGCGCGAGAAGTTCGGAGTCTCCCCGGAGCTGATTCCGGACTATCTCGCCCTGGTCGGCGACAGCGCGGACGGCTATCCCGGCATCGCTGGAATCGGAGCGGTTACCGCCGCTCGGCTGGTCAAGCAATACGGCGCCATCGAAGGCTTTCCCTCGACGGTCCTCGGCGATCGCAAGGGCGTGGCGCTGCTGTTCAAGACCCTCGCGACGCTACGAACCGACGCGGCGGTGTTCGACGATGTGGACGATTTGCGCTGGACGGGGCCCACCGCGGGGTTCGAGGCCCGCGCCGGGCGATTGGGCGACCGGAAACTGATCGAGCGTTGCAAGACTCTCGCGCAGGGGGTCAAGGCCTGAGATCCGACCCGTGAAAGCGATCGCTCGTTCGTGAGCAAGATGCTGAGCGATCCCGACATGATGACCCTGGCGCAGACGATCATCTCGCTGGCCCATTCTCTCAACTTGACGGTGGTTGCCGAGGGCGTCGAGACGCCCGAGCAGGAAAAGATCTTGCGGCTGCTGCGCTGCGACCAGATGCAGGGCTTTCTCTTCAGCAAGGCCCTCCCGTTCGACCCGTTGACGGAGCTCCTCGAGCGCAACAAATAGTCCGGCGCACCTCCGTCAATTCGCTATCGCGACGTTCTGAGCCTCGGCCGGCTGCGCGGCACGCGCGCAATTGCGCCCATCCTGCTTGGCGAGGTCGAGGGCGCCCTCTGCAGCGGCCAGCGCGCTGTCCCAGGCGGACTCGCCGTTCTCACCCGCCTCGGCGTCGACCACGGCATAGCCGATGCTGAACATCAGCAGCTGCGAGGTCCGGTCCGAAAGCCGCACCGGCTTGGAACGCAGCTCCTTGCCGATCTTGTCGGCTGCGTGCCCCAACTGCCCGAGGTTGGCGTGAGGAAGCATCACGACGAACTCGTCGTCGCCCCAGCGGGCGATGACGTCGTCCTCTCGCACCGACCCGCGAAGCACCTGCGCGACGTGCCTGAGCACGCGGTCGCCGGCTTCGTGACCGTGCATGTCGTTGATGGCTTTGAAGTTGTCCAGGCCGAGAATCAGGAAGCCGGAGCTCTCACGATGCGCCTGCCAGGCCCTACGCTCGGCGCCCCCCCGGCGTCCGGAGCGTGCGGCGACATCTGCGACCCGCTCCTTGATGTAACGGCGGTTACGCAGGCCGGTGACCGCGTCGGTAAGCGTGAGATCCCGCAGCAGGTTCGCCATGTCCTGAAGTTCGCCGTTGAGGCGGCTCAGCTCGTCGGCTCTAGCTTCGGCGTTCCGCCTCAGCTCGCGGATGACGACACCGGTCTGGCGAAGCTTGATCGTGTTCAGGAGGAGCGCTGCCGAGGCCGCGGCGAGGAACACCAGACGCGACACAGCGAGAAAGAGGCCGTGATCCACGCCGAGGACATCGCCTTGCGCGACCAAAACAACCGCGTACAGCGCCGCGATGCCGCCGGCGACGGCCAGTACGGACCGCCGCCCGCGATGGAGCGCCGCGGTTCCGGCGCAGGTCAAGTACCAGATCCACCAGGGGCTAGAGACGCCTCCGGTGAAAGGCACCATGGCGGTGATGATTGCGATGTCGAAGGCCAGCCACCACCCCACGAGTCTCACGCGTCCCGTCTTACGGAACGACCGCTTGGCCGCGTAGTGGAAGAACCAGACGCTCAGCAGGCCGGTTGCGAGCAGGGTCAGGCTGACCGGGTAGTTGACGTCGAGAACTCCGGCAAGGTTCGCCAGCACCGCGACGAGCCCTGAAAGGGAGAACGCGATCAGGCGATCGCGCTGCGCCGCGAGCGCCACCCGAAGCTCTTTGGTGCCCGGGTTCGTCTGCGCGCTCCATGAGTCGTCCAGGGGGCTGGCGATCGAGAATTGCGGCTCCGTTGCGAGGTTCATGTCGGTCTCCAATCTGAGCCGTTCGCTGCGCGCGGCGAGGTCAACTAGCGAAGCTGTTCTGGTGACCGACAGAGGCGCCGGAGGTGACGTACCGTGTGGCGGACTCCGGGCTGCCATCGAGAGCTTGCTTGGCGCTGCGCGAGGCGATCTCGTAGGCCGCCTCGATGGTGGCACCGTCGTCAACCGCCGCACGCCACAAGGGCCGCACGAACGGCTCGCAGCGCGCCTGGTGGGTATCGTCGGTGGCGGTGACCGCGACCAGATTCCGGCCGCGCGCCGCGAGCGCGGTCGCGAAGCCGCCCGAATAGCATTGATCGCCCACGTAGATCAGCCGGCCGAACTTCAGCCCGTCGATCAGGTGACTGAACTCGACAGCTCCCACGTCGCCGCTGCGCAGATAGAGCCTGGACTCGTTGCCCTTCCGGCTGCCGTGGCCCGTGGTGTAGACCAGGAGGGTATCGTCGCCGCCCAAGCGGCTGGCCAAGTCGCGGATCTCGGAGCGCACCTCGCGGCTGTCCGCAGCTACTAGTATATTCGTGCGGGCATACCCGAGCTTGGTGAGGGCTTCGATCGCGATCTCGATGTTGTGCGTGTGCGAGTACGCCGAATCGCCGTTGATCAGGAGCGCGAAGTTCGCCTTGGCCGCGTGCGCCGGGCGACCCTGGGCCGCCATGGCCGCGGCGGCGAGAGCCAGGACCGTCAGGGTGTGTCGCAAGGAACCGATCCGTGGCCGCTCGATGACAGTGCGGAGGCAAGGCGTGGTTGAGTTCATGACGAAACCCTATGACCTTCGCGGGTACCTCTCGCAGCGGCGTTTGGCCGATCGTCGTATAGGTGTCTCTCCTACAGCAGGCCGAGGCCGATGACCGCTCGCAAGGCAATGCCGAAATCCGGCCGTCGGGGGCCGCCTAAGCCGGTCCGGCGCGGTGCAGCAGAGCCCGCGGCCGCCGCCTTGCGGATTTGGGAGGATGGCGCGAGAGAGCTGGTCTTCGCCCTCGATCTCGAGCACCGTGTTCTCTTTGCGTCGCCGGCCGCTCGCGAGCTCCTCGGAGTGACGCCGGCGGCATTGGGAGGCACGCGATTCGAAGCCCGGATGCCGGCCCAGGACCAGGCCGCCGCAAGCGCTTGGTTTTCGAGCGTCGCCGCCGGCGCCCAGCCGCCGCCGCTGGTTCATCGCCTTTCGCGTCGCGATGGCCGTGAGCTGTGGGCGGAAACGACCGCTCGCCGAACACGGTCAACCGCTGCCGAGCCCGCGCAGATTCGCGGCGCTTGCCGAGACATCGACCGTCACAAGCGCTTCGAGATCAACGTCGAGCGGGTGGCCCAACAGTGGCGCGCCACGGTCGACGCGACGAGCGATGCCATCCTCATGCTCGACATCCACCGCCGGGTGGTGCGCGTGAACCGGCCGGCCGCCAAGCTCCTCAACCTGCCTTTCGGCGAGATCCTCGACCAAGACGTGCATGCGCTGTTCGCCGCTCGTCTCGGGCTTCGCGAGCCGCTCGGACTCGCCGACGCCATGGCGAGCGGCGAGCGGTCGGAGGACGAGGTCTGGGTGCCTCGTCGCCGATGCTGGCTCCACAGCGAGGCCTCACCGCTGCGCGATGGCCAAGGACTCGTGAACGGACTGGTTCTGGTTCTCCACGACGTGACGGAACGGCGCCGAGCGGAGCAACGTCAGGAGCGCTCTCACGAACAGCTGCGGAGCCTGTCCACGTACTTCCAGGAAATCTCCGAACGCAGCCGCGCCGCTCTCGCCCGCGAGATCCATGACGAGCTCGGCGCCCTCTTGACCGCGTTGAAGCTCGACCTGGCCTGGATAAAAAGCAAGCTCGGTGCCGAACACGCGACTCTACGTGAGCGGGCCCAAGCGGCAGTCGAGATCAGCAACCAGGCGATCGCCGCGGTCCGTAGAATCTCTACCGAGCTCCATCCTTCGGTGCTCGACGCGCTCGGTCTACCCGCGGCGATCGAGTGGCATTGCCGGGAGCTGCAGAAACGCTCGGACCTCGAAGTGCATGTCGACCTTCCTCCCGAGGAGTTGATGTTCGAGCCCCCGGTCGCCACGTCGTTGTTTCGGATCTTGCAGGAGGCCACTACGAATGTGGTGCGTCATGCGGCGGCCAACCGCCTGAGCGTCCGGCTCTGGCTCGAGCGCGGCTCGGCGTGGCTCCGAATCGAGGACGACGGCAAGGGATTCGAGCGCCGCAAGCTCAATTCGTCGCGCGGATTCGGCCTTGGCCTGCTGGGAATGGAAGACCGGGGCGCGATGATCGGAGCTCAAGTCACCATCCGGTCAAGGCCCGGTAAGGGGACAGTGGTGTTAGTGCGCCGGAGACTCAAACCATGACCACTCGCGTTCTCATCGTCGACGATCATCGGATCCTCCGCGAAGGCCTGCGGCGGATTCTCTCCGAGGCCCGGGACATGGAGTTCGCGGGCGAGGCAAGCACCGGCGAAGAGGCGCTGGCAGCGATCAAGCAAACTCGCCCTGACGTCGTGCTGCTCGACCTCTCCATGCCTCGGCAAGGCGGGCTCGAGACCCTGCGCGATCTACGCCGCCTGCATCCCGCCATTCACGTCCTGGTCCTGAGCATGCACTCGGAGGAACAGTTCGGTCCGCGGGTGTTGGCGGCGGGCGCCGCAGGCTACCTCACCAAGGAATCGGCGCCCGATCTCCTGCTCCAGGCCGTCCGCCAAGTTTGCCGGGGGGGCAAGTTCGTCTCGCCCCAGTTGGCCGAGATCCTGGCCACGCGACTCGGTGAGCCAGCGGAGAGGTCGGCGCACGAGCTGCTTTCGGCGCGTGAATTCGAGGTGCTATGCCTGCTCGCGGACGGCAAGACGGTGGGCGAGGCGGGCGAACAGCTGAGCCTGAGCGTCAAGACCATCAGCACCTATCGCACACGCATCCTCGAGAAGCTCCGGCTCAAGAACAACGCCGAGATCATGCGCTACGCGCTGCAGCACGGCTTGTCGCGCTGAGGCGCTTCTCAGAGACTAGGGCGCCAAGGCGGCGAGCACCGACGCCGGCCGAGCGTTCTGCGCCGCAACGACCTTGTCGAGCCGCTCGAACAGCGTCCGCAGCTCGTCGCCACCTTCCATCCGCGCCTGAACCTTGCCGTTCTGCACGATGAGCACGGTGGGAAGGTGCTTCACGTGATAGAGGTCCGTGTACAGGGGGCTCTCGTCGGTATTGACGCGGACC
The DNA here is from genome assembly GCA_039933785.1 of Acidobacteriota bacterium. GTDB lineage: Bacteria > Acidobacteriota > Thermoanaerobaculia > Multivoradales > JAGPDF01 > JBDTNL01. The sequence goes on along the minus strand of JBDTNL010000003.1, from coordinate 119,963 downwards.
ACCTTGACCGAGCCGCGGAGATCCGAGGCCAGCTGATCGAGCCGCGGGGAGATCTTGCGGCACGGGCCGCACCAGGGCGCCCAGAACTCGACCACGACCGGCAAGTCGGCGTGCAGCACCTCACGCCGGAACGACCAGGAGTTGGCCGCCACGGTGGCGCCAGTGCTGACCGCCGTGGCGGCAGCCGGCCCGGCGGCCTGAAGGAAACCGAGAGCCGTGCAGAGCAGGAACGCCGCGCGGGCCAGGTTCGAGGTCGTCTGGCGGTGGATGGTGGAGCCGGTCGCGATGGTCATTTGCTGGTCTCCCGGTGCGCTGGTGTCGCCGTCTTTGGCGTCATGGTCAGCGTAGGGATTCGGCTCTTCGGCAAACATCGACTGCCGTCCTATCGCGCGGTCGGATGGGCCGCCGCCGCGGCCTAGGTGTTCCTCCTACCTGACCCTGGCGCGTCGCGCGCGACGAAGCTCTTCACCGGCTTGCCTGTGGCCTTGAGTTGACTCATGATCGCGGCACCCACATGGACATAGCTCCCGGCGAGAAGGTCAAGAATGGAGAGGTGGCGGTGAGCGCGGAGAAGGAAGCCGCCGCACATCGCGCCATCGACGCCGTGGAAATCGGCATCGTCTTCCAGCCAATCTGCGACCTCAGGACGAGAACGGTCTTCGGCTACGAGGCTCTGGCACGTCCGGTCTCGCCGCTCTTTCGCGGCCCGCAGGATCTCTTCCTGACCGCCGCGCACATCGGTCGCGTGGGCGAGCTCGGCCGGGTCTGCCGCAAGCTGGCGCTCGACCATTGCCCACATTGGCCACTCTTCCTGAACATCTTTCCCAACGAGTTCGACGAGGGCTATCTGGTGCGCGCCGACGACCCGATCTTCCGTCACCGTGGACCGGTGTACCTCGAGATCGTCGAGTCGGTCCCGCTCAGCCATTTCGCGCAGTGTCACAGCGTGTTGGCAGAGATCCGCGCCCGCGGCTCGCTACTGGCGGTCGATGATCTGGGCGCCGGCTACTCGAACCTCAAGTACATCGCGGAGCTCGCGCCGGAAATCGTGAAGATCGACCGCGACCTCGTCGCCGGCGCGCGCCGCGACACTCGCCAGTTTCGGCTTCTGCGATCCCTCGTGCGGCTGTGCCGGGACATGAATGCCCGCGTCGTCATGGAGGGTATCGAGACCGCCGAAGAGCTGGCGGTCGCCCGAGAGGTCGAGGCCGACTACTGCCAGGGCTACCACCTAGGCCGACCGAGCTTGCCTCCCCCGAACGTTGCCCGCTCGCTCCTCGCCTGAGGCAGGCGAAAGAGCGACGGACGGTCAAGCCAAGCGGTAGAAGGCCGCGAGGCCGCGTTCAACGTCCGCGGGAGTCGCGATCACCTCGGCGATCACCATGCCTGACCGTCGACGCAATTCACTCTTGAAATCGAGGCGGGTGGGGTCGGCAATCGCAGCTGTCAACACTCCGCGCTTCAAGGTCAGCGGTAGCACGCGCCACTGCCGCGCGAATGCGGCTGGAATGACGGTGCGCAGATCGGGGTCGATGCTTTCCGGTGCGACCGTGACGAACGGCACGTGAAACTGCAGCGACAGGGCAATGGCGATCGTCTTGTGGTCGGCGAAGCCCATGTCGATCAGTACCTCGCCGAGTCGCTTGTCGCGCAGCATGATCTGCACCTGGATGGCCACGCCGAGCTGCTCTTGGTTGACGAAACCCAAATCCAAGAGGATGTCTCCGATGCGCTTGCCGGGTGCCTGGTGCTGGAGCTCGACCGCCTTCGCGATCTCGGCGTCGTGCACAACGCCCTGGTCCTTGAGAATCTCACCCAGCCTTTGGCTTCGTAGCTGCCGCTGGCGACTGACCGCGGCCTCGATTGCGTCGGGGCTGACCATGTCCTCGCGCTCGAGGATCTTGCCCAGACTCTCCACCGAAACGACGTCCTGAATCGCGGAGATGGGAATGTAGAGACCGACGATACTCCCCGACCCGATGGGCCGGAGGTGAACGCCGCGCCGCTGACCATCGCCTCCCGCCAAGACCCCGCGCACAGATCCGCCGTCGAAATATCGCAGGGTTACCAGCTGATCTCCTTTGGACTCCGAAGTCGGCGGCGCTCCGTCCTCGCTCAGAAAGGCAACCGAGCGCACATCCAAGAAGCGCAAACGCCGCGCTACGCCGTCGTCCGGTCGTAAAGTGAAACCGGGTAGCGCCGCGTCGAAACGATCGACTTCGCCCCCAAGCTCCTGTCCATCCTGCAAGTTGACGAGGACTCGGCTCATTTCGCTTGACCGTTGACCGGGTTGAGTCTAACGCTGAGTTCGACCAGTCCGGGGACCTTTCTAGAAACCGATGCGCCGCATCACGAAGCGCGGCAGGTTGCGGATCACCAGCATCACCCAACGCCACATTCCGGGGGTGTAAAGCACGGGAGTGCTGCGATCGATCGCCTGCAGAACCTCGCGGGCGACGCCCTCGGGCTCGCCGGCGAAGGGCGGCGGCTTCAGGCCCTGGGTCATCGAGGTCTTCACGAAGCCGGGCTTGACGCACACCACCCTCAGGCCCTGGGTGTGGAACTTGTGATCGAGTCCCTCGAGATAGTGCGAGAGTCCCGCCTTGGCGGCGCCGTACAGGATCACCGGCTTCCTGCCGCGCTCGCCCGCCACCGAGCTGAAGACGCACAACGTCCCGCCGCCCGAACCGAGCAGCCGCTTGCGCGCCTCTTCACAGAAGAGCACCGTGCCGGTGAAATCGACGTCCAACACTTCCTGCGCGCGTCGCGGGTCGGCCTCCAGCGCCTCCTGCGTGGCGAACGCACCGGCGCTGACGACGACGGTCTCGATCCGCCCCAGCTGCTTTGCAGCCGACGCGAGCGCCGCTTTGAAACCCTCGGGCTGCCGCAAGTCGCAGGCGACGACACCTACTTCCGCGGCGGCGCCGCGCGCCTCGAGGTCGCGCGCGCTCTTTTCGAGGTCCGCGACATCGCGGCCGAGCAGGACCAAGCGATCACCGCGCTCGGCCATGGCACGCGCCAACGCGCGGCCGATTCCCTTCGAGGCTCCGAGCAGCGCGACGTTCATGGCCGGTCTCCGAACAGGCGCACGGATTGTGCGCTGCGAATCTTCCCCTGCGGGTCCCACCGACGGCGCACGCGCTCGAACTCGGCGAGGCGGGGCTCCATGCGCGCGAAGTCCTCGCGCCGCACGAAGCCGTCCTTGGCGAGGTAGACGCGGCCGCCCTCGGCGATCGTGGCGGCGCTCAGCGCGTCGATGACCTCTTGCGTATCGCGGCGGATCGGCAAATCGACCGCGATCGAGACGCCCGGCATCGGAAACGAAAGCATCCCTTCGCCTTCGGCGCCGCAGTCCTTGATCACGCAGAGGAACGAGGCGCCGCCCCGCCCGCTAAGCACTTGGAGGAAACGCTTCGTCGCGCCGGGGCGCTCGCGCTCCGGCAACACGCACTGGAACTGGGTGAAGCCGCGGCGTCCGTACAGCCGGTTCCACGACCGTAGCGAGTCGAGCGGGAAGAAGAACTCTTCGGGAGTGACGATCCGGCGCGAGGTGCGTACGACCCGGTAGAGCACGGAGTTAAAGATCCGGACCGCGGGGCGGCTTTGGACGAAGTCGGGCATGACGAACGGCACGCTCCGCCGAGCGAGAGGGCGGGGCAGCCCGGGAGGCGCTTCCTCCGCCGCCGCCCATCGCCCGCAGAGCAGGATGCCGCGGCCCATGCCGCGGCCGCGCTTCAGGCAGTCGATCCAGCCCATGGTGAGTGGCCAGCGTGGCGCCTCTTCCAGGAGGGCCGCGATGAAGGCGTCGATGCCGTCCACTCGGCGGCCTTGCTGGACAATCCACGGACTGGGGATCCGGCGGAGCTTGAATTCGACCTCGAGTATGTGTCCAGTCAGGCCCATGCCACCGAGCGTGGCGCGGAACAGCTCGGGTTCTAGATCCCGCGAGCACTCGACCACGCGGCCGTCGGCGAGATGCATCTTGAGCCCCCGCACGTGCGATCCGAACGTACCGTCCACGTGGTGATTCTTGCCGTGCACGTCGGCCGCCACCATGCCGCCCAGGGTGACGAATTCGGTGCCCGGGACGACCGGACACCAGAAGCCGCGCGGGAGCAGGATGCGCAGCAATTCACGCAGGCTTAGGCCGGCCTCGGCGCGCACGATGCCGCGCTCGAGATCGAACGCCAGGATGCGATCGGCGAGGATCGAACCGGCCACCTCTTCGACGCCCGGCGGCGGCAGCGCGGAATCTCCGTACGCACGCCCGAGGCCACGCGTCAGCACGGCGCCCGAGGTCAGGTTTTCGAGGTCTTCCGAGAGACGCTCATGGCCGGGGACGGGCTGCCGCCCCCACCCGGACAACGTCGAACCGGAGCTCACGCCTCGACTCCCGCCAGCTCCAGCGGGCGTGGCTCGGAGATCAGGCCCAGGCGATGCGCGCGAAGCCAATACTCCCTGAGACCCTCGCGCTGGGCTGGGCCGAGATCGAACGACAGATTCTCGGTGAGGTAGTCCCGAACGAGCACGGGATCGAGCTCGAGCTCTGCGGAGGTCTCGCGCACCAGTTCGTCGAGGTGCGCCAAGCCGAAGCGCAGGCTCTCGTCGAAGTGGGCTTCGACGCCATCCGCAACCCCGGGCCGCGCGGCCCAGACCGCGAACACGAAGGGCAATCCGGTGAGCCGCCGCCATTCCGCGGCGAGGTCGAAGACCAGGTAGCGGCTGCGGTCGACGTGCAGCGCCGGATCGCCGATGAGCAACGCGGCCTCGCAGTCGGTCAGCATGGCCTCGAGGTCGGCACGGCGCGTCACGCATTCAGGATGGAGCCCGTACGCCTCGTCGAGCACGATGCGAACGAGCGCCGCCGAGGTGCGGCTGTTCTCGTCGAGCGCCAGGCGCTTCACCTGCGTGAGCGGTACGCGCGAGACGAGCAACACGCTGCGCACCTCCTCGGTCGCAGCGACACAGGGGCCGGGGATCACTCGCAGGCTCGGGATGCGTTGGACTTCGATCGACGGGATGAGGCCGACTTCGAGGTCGCCGTCGCGCAGGCGATCGGCGACCTGCGCCGGAGGCAGGAACAGGGTCTCGTAGCGCTCGGCGTGCAACCCCTTAATGAAACCCCAGGCCAGGGGCTTACTATTCAGATAGTTGACGATGCCGACTCGGAGGCGACGCGTTGTCATGCTTTTTTCGGAACCCTATCAGGCGGAGTCAGTGGCCGGCGCTCACGTCGGGAGGGTCGCCCCTCGCGCCTCCGGCAAAGCAAAAGCGGGGGGTCTAGCCTACGGCCCGAGGGCCGACTCTCCCGACTACCGCGCCGTGCGTAGGTGGCGATTGCCTCACGGAAAAAGGGGGACTGGCTCCCCCCGTTACGTCCGTCCTCACCGTAACGCAGAAAGGCGCCTGTCCCCTTTTTTCCGGCCTCTTACTTCGACATCGCGGCCAAGAAATCCGCGTTGGTCTTGGTCTTGCCGAGTTTGTCCTGGAGGAGCTCCATGCTCTCGACCGTGGATAGCGGGTTCAGCACTTTGCGCAGGACCCAGATGCGATTGAGCTCGCCCGCCGGGATGAGCAGCTCTTCTTTACGCGTGCCGGACTTGTTGATGTCGATGGCCGGGAACACCCGCTTGTCCATCAGCTTGCGGTCGAGGTGGATTTCACAGTTGCCGGTACCCTTGAACTCTTCGAAGATCACGTCGTCCATGCGACTGCCGGTGTCGATCAGAGCGGTGGCGATGATCGACAGCGAGCCGCCCTCTTCGATATTGCGGGCGGCGCCGAAGAAGCGCTTCGGGCGGTGGAGCGCGTTGGCATCGATACCGCCGGAGAGCACCTTGCCCGAGGGCGGCTGCACGGTGTTATAAGCACGGGCGAGACGGGTGATCGAGTCGAGCAGGATGACCACGTCCTTCTTGTGCTCGACCAGGCGCTTGGCCTTCTCGATCACCATCTCGGCGACCTGCACGTGGCGGGTGGCGGGCTCGTCGAAGGTGGACGAGACCACTTCGCCCTGCACAGAGCGCTGCATGTCGGTGACTTCTTCCGGGCGCTCGTCGATGAGGAGAACGATGAGCACGACCTCCGGATGGTTTTTCGCCACCGAGTGCGCGATCGATTGGAGAAGCATCGTCTTGCCGGTGCGGGGAGGCGCGACGATCAGGGCGCGCTGGCCCTTGCCCATCGGCGTCACCAAGTCCATCACGCGCGACGACATGTCGCCGCCGACCTCGAGCTTCAGGCGCTCCATCGGGTAGAGCGGCGTCAGGTTGTCGAAGAAGATCTTGTTGCGGGCGACTTCCGGGTGCTCGAAGTTGACCGCTTCGACCTTGATCAGGGCGAAGTAGCGCTCGCCTTCCTTGGGCTGGCGCACCTGGCCGGAGACCGTGTCGCCGGTGCGCAGATCGAAGCGGCGGATCTGGCTCGGGGAGACGTAGATATCGTCCGGACCGGGCAGGTAGTTGTACTCGGGAGCGCGCAGGAAACCGAAGCCGTCCGGCAGGCACTCGAGCACGCCCTCGGCAAAGATCAGCCCGCTCTTCTCGGTCTGCGCCTGGAGGATCTTGAAGATCAGCTCCTGCTTGCGCAGCGTCGAGGCGCCCTCGAGGCCCACTTCTTTGGCCACCTGGGTGAGTTGGGCGATCGACATGTCCTTGAGCGCTCGAATGTCGAGCATCTCTTTCGACTCGCGGTTTGCACCGCCATCGCGGTTCGCTTCACGGTTACCCTCGCGACTCTCCCTTTGCTCGCGACCGTCGCGCTGGTCGCGTGGGCGGCGGCCGCCCTCGGCGCGATTGCCGCGATTGTCCCGGTCCCGGCTCTCGCGGGCCTCGCGGCTCTCGCGCTTGGTCGGCGCGGCGGACTCGCCGCCGGTCTCCGTGGAGACGCCGCCGGGCGGTGCATCCGCGGCAACGGCGGGTGCAGGTGCCTCGCTCGTCATCTCGGGAGCGCTTTCACTGGGCGGCGGAGCGCTTTCTTGCTGCGCCTCGGTCGCCGGCGGCGCGTCTTGCGCCTCTGGGACTTCGCTCTGCGCCTGCTCGTCGATGGTCGGTTCGTTGGTCGGTGTCTTCGCCATGATGTCCTCGCTCACGCCTTCCCTAGGCGGCACCCAGCAGGTGGCGGTCGAGCTCCTGCCAGAGCTCGCGAATGCCATCGCCGGTTTCCGCTGAAATCGGTAGCACTGCAATGTCCTCCGCCGCGGCGAGCTGTCGACGAATGCTTTCCATCGTCGATTTCCATTTCCCGCGCGACAACTTGTCGATCTTCGTCGCCACCACACCCATGGTGGCCCCCAGCGTCTGCAAGTACTCGAAGGCCTGCTGGTCGAGCTCGGTGGCGCCCACTTTGGCGTCCACCAGCAGGATCACCCGCGGCACCGAGTGCCGCAGATACTCGTCGATCAGCGCCGCCCAGGCCTCGCGATCGCCGCGGCCCGCCTTGGCGTAGCCGTAGCCCGGCAGATCGGCGAAGTACGCGCGGCGGTTGATCAAGAAAAGATTCACCGCCCGCGTGCGACCCGGCGTCGAGCTCGTGCGTGCCAGCCGCTGCCCCAGCAGCTTGTTCAGCAGGCTCGACTTGCCGACGTTGGAACGGCCCACGAAGGCCACCTGCGGCAGGCCGTCGTTCGGAAAATCCCGCGCTCCGACGGCCGAGCGGACGAACTCCGCCGACTCGATCTTCATCTCAAAGCACCCCGTTCAACGACTGCGGAGCAGGTACACCCATCTTCGGGAGCCCGCGCCGCGCCGGAACGCGCGACCGTTTGCAACTGTTTCTGGAACCCCGCCGGCGGCGTCTCCGCCGGAACCGGGGTCAGTGGGCCAGCGAACCTGGACCCACCGGCGGCTCGGTGGCAGCGCCACCGAGTTCGGGAACCGCTTTACGCAGCGACGGCAGGGACCCATCGAGCGCCAAGCGGAGCACATCATCCATCGATTCGACGAAGTGCACATCGAGCAGGTCGCGCACCTCGGCCGGGATGTCTTCGAGATCTTTTTCGTTCTCGGCCGGGAGAATCAACTCGGTAATGCCGGCGCGGAAGGCAGCCAGCACCTTGTCCTTGATTCCGCCCACGGGCAGGACCTTACCGCGCAGGGTAATTTCACCGGTCATCGCCAGGTCCTTGCGCACCGGAACCTTGGTGAGCGCCGAGACCAGAGCCGTCGCCATGGTGATACCCGCTGAAGGACCGTCCTTCGGGATCGCGCCCTCGGGCACGTGGATGTGCACGTCGATGTGCTCGTTGAAATCGGGGTCGATACCGAGCAGATCAGCCCGGCTGCGCAGGTACGAAACCGCGGCCCGCGCCGACTCCTGCATCACCTCGCCGAGCTTGCCAGTAAGGGTGAGCTTGCCCTTGCCCTTCATCAGGCCGACTTCGGTCTCGAGCAGCTCGCCGCCCACTTCGGTCCACGCCAAGCCGGTCGAGACGCCGATTTCCGCGATCTCGCTCTTCTTGCGCGGGCGGAAGCGGGGCTTGCCGAGCGACTCGCCGACCATCTCCGGCGTCACCGAGAAAGCCTTGGGCGCCGCATCGCCTTCCTGCACGATACGGCGTGCCAGCTTGCGGCACACCGAGGCGATCTCGCGCTCGAGATTGCGTACGCCGGCTTCCCGGGTGTAGCTCTCGATCAGCAGGCGAACCGCTTCGTCGTCCCACTCGACCGTGGCCGCAGTCTCCGGCATTGCTGTCGCGCTCTTTTCCTTCTCTGGCGCCCCGGCCTCGACGGTTTCTGCCGGCGGCAGCGGCACGGCGCTTCGCAGGCCGTGCGCCTCGAGCTGCTTGGGGATCAGGAACTGTTTGGCGATCGCGAGCTTCTCGTTCAGCGTGTAGCCCGAGAGCTGGATCACTTCCATGCGATCGCGCAAAGCCGGCGGGATGCTGTGGATGACGTTCGCCGTGGCGATGAACATGACCTTCGAAAGGTCGTAGTCGACATCGAGGTAGTGATCGAGGAACGTGCTGTTCTGCTCGGGATCGAGGACTTCGAGCAGCGCCGCCGACGGGTCGCCGCGGAAATCCATCGACATCTTCTCGATCTCGTCGAGCAGGAAGATCGGGTTGATGGTGCCGGCCTTCTTCATCATCTGGATGATCTGGCCGGGGAAGGCGCCGATGTACGTGCGGCGGTGGCCGCGAATCTCGGCTTCGTCGCGCACGCCGCCGAGCGACAGGCGGACGAACTTGCGGCCGGTCGCGCGGGCGATCGACTTGGCGAGCGAGGACTTGCCGACCCCCGGAGGGCCGGCGAAGCAGATGATCGAACTCTTGGTCTGGCCGACCAGCTGACGCACGGCGAGGAACTCGAGGATGCGGTCCTTGATCTTGTCGAGACCGTAGTGGTCCTCGTGCAGGATCTCCTCGGCCCGCTTCAGGTCCTTGAGCTCCTTGCTCTCGACCGTCCACGGAACCGCGACCAACCAATCGATGTAGTTCCGAGAGACCGTGGCCTCGGCGGACACTGGCGGCATGGCTTCCAGGCGCTTGAGCTCCTGGTCCGCCTTCTCACGCACTTCCTTCGGCAGGCCAGCCTTCTCGATCTTGTCCTTGAGCTCCTGGAGCTCGTCCGAGCGATCGTCCTTGCGGCCGAGCTCTTGATGGATGGCCTTGATCTTCTCGTTAAGGTAGTACTCCTTCTGAGCCTTCTCCATCTGCCGCTTCACCTGCACGTTGATGCGCTTGTCGATCGAGATCTTTTCGACCTCGACGTCGAGCAGGTCGTGCAGCCGCTGCAGGCGCTCGTACGGATTCAACAGATCGAGCAGGCCCTGCTTCTCGGTCGTGCTCACCATCAAGTGCGCGGCGAGCGTGTCGGCGAAGCGGTCCGCGTCGTCGAGCTTCAGGCTGGAAATCAGGCCTTCGAAGGCCAGGTGGTTCGACATCTTGGCGTACTGCTCGAAGATGCCCAGCACCTTCTGCATGTACGACTCGAGCTTTTCGTTGAGCGGATACTCGATCCCGTACGCGTCGACGTCGGCCGAGAGCGCGCCATCGCGATCGCGAATCTCGACCAGTTTGGCGCGCTGCACGCCCTCGACCATGACCCGGACGTTGCCGTTCGGCAGCTTCAGGCTCTGGATGATCGTGGCGACGACACCGAGCTCGTAGAGATCCGTGTACAACGGCTCATCGACCTTAGGGTCTTGCTGCGTGACCAGGAAGATGCGCTTGCCGGGGAGCGAGAGGGACTGCTCGAGCGCGCGTACCGAGCTGTCTCGGCCGACGACGAAAGGCGCCATCATGTGCGGGAACACCACCATGTCGCGTAACGGCACGACCGGCAGCGTCTCGCGACGCACTTTGATGAAGGAGGACATCGGGGTCTCGCTCAAGCGTTTCTCTTTTTCCGTTCGGTCGATTTCTGATTCGTTCGCTCAACCGGCCTTGCGAAAAAGCATGGCCGGTTGGGTGCGATTCAAAACGTTCTCTTCGGTGACCACGCACTCCTGGATGTCGCGCCGCGAAGGCACGGTGTACATCAGGTCGAGCATGAGCTCCTCGAGGATGATGCGCAGCCCGCGCGCACCAACGTTCCTCTTGATCGCGTCGCGGGCCACCGCCACCATGGCCTCATCGGTGAAGCGCAGCTTCACGTCCTCGAGCTCGAACATGGTCTGGTACTGCCGCATGAGGCTGTTCTTGGGCTCCTTGAGGATGCGCACCAGCGCTTCCTCGTCGAGGTCCTCGAGCGTCGCGACCACCGGAAGGCGGCCGACGAACTCGGGGATCAGCCCGAACTTGATCAGGTCCTCGGGCAATACCTGCTCGAGCCAGCGGCCGCTCTTTCTGTCCTTCTTGCCGCGGATGTCGGCGCCGAAGCCCAGACTCTTCTCGCTCACCCGGCGCTCGATGTGGTCATCGAGTCCGACGAAAGCGCCGCCGCAGATGAACAGGATGTTCGTGGTATCGATCTGCAGGAACTCCTGGTGCGGATGCTTGCGACCGCCCTGCGGCGGGACGTTGCACATCGTGCCCTCGAGGATCTTGAGCAGCGCCTGCTGCACGCCCTCTCCGGACACGTCACGGGTGATCGAAGGGTTGTCGCCCTTGCGGGAGATCTTGTCCACCTCATCGATGTAGACGATGCCGCGCTGGGTCTTCTCTTTGTCGTTGCCCGAAGCCTGGTAGAGCTTCAGGATGATGTTCTCGACGTCCTCGCCGACGTAGCCGGCTTCGGTGAGCGTCGTCGCGTCGGCGATCGTAAACGGCACCGACAGCAGCTTGGCCAAGGTCTGCGCGAGCAGAGTCTTTCCCGTGCCGGTCGGACCGATGAGCATGATGTTCGACTTCTGGAGCTCGACGTCGTTGCGAGTCTTCTCGGCGAAGTCGATCCGCTTGTAGTGGTTGTATACCGCCACCGCGAGCTTCTTCTTCGCCTGCTCCTGCCCAACTACGTACTCGTCGAGCAGCGCCTTGATTTCTTTCGGCTTGGGCAGCGAGGTGTCCTGCTGCTGCTCGAGCATGCGGTCTTCCGCGATGATGTCGAGGCAGATGTCGACACACTCGTCGCAGATGAACACCGTCGGCCCGGCGATCAGCTTTTTGACCTCGCGCTGGCTCTTGTTGCAGAACGAGCACCTCAGAGTGTCGTCGCCGGCTTCTTTCTTCGGCATCTCTCCTCCGTCAGGTCACCGTCAGGACCGACGGCAAGGGGTGGGGGCGGCAGGGACTCGCCACACCGCAATGATAACAGATGCGCGCATTCAGACCTTTCGCATCATGACTTTGTCGACCAAGCCATAGGTCACCGCCTCGGCAGCGCCGAGAATCCGGTCGCGCTCGGTGTCGAGATGGATCTCTTCCTTGGTGCGCCCAGTGTGGAAAGCCAGGATCTCGTCCAGTCGGCCGCGGGTCAGCATCATGTCCTTGGCGTGGATTTCGATGTCGGTTTGCTGCCCGCCGAGACCCTGCATCCAGGGCTGGTGGATCAGCACCCGGCTGTTCGGCAGCATGGCGCGCTTGCCCTTGGCACCGGCGGCGAGCAGAACTGCGGCCATCGAGGCCGCCTGCCCCACGCAGAGCGTCTGGACGTCCGGTTTGATGTATTGCATGGTGTCGTAGATCGCGAGGCCCGCCGAAACGGAGCCGCCCGGTGAATTCACGTATAGAGCAATGTCTTTCTCGGGGTTCTCGGCTTCGAGAAACAGCATCTGGGCAATGACCAGGCTGGCGACGTCGTCGTCGATCGTGCGACCGAGGAAGATGATGTTGTCCTTGAGCAGGCGCGAGTAGATGTCGTAGGCACGCTCGCCGCGGTTGCTCTGTTCGACCACCATCGGGATCAACATCGATCAGTCTCCTCTCGGACTTCCAGTCGCACTTCCAAGGTCACGGCTGCTTCCGGGCATTGCTTCCGGAACTGCGTCAGGCCGACTCGCCGGTCAACCGGTTGAGCGTCTTCTCTCGCCGCAGCTGAGCCCGCAAGTTCTGCAGCCGTCCAGCCTCGTCGAGGGCCGCGCGCACAGCGCCGGGGTTCTTGCCCTCGGCGCGAGCGATCCCGGCGATGGTGCGCTCGAACTCGTCTTCGCTCACCACCACGTTCTCGGACTCGGCGATCGCGTCCAGCAGCAAGCGGGCGTGCACACGCTTCTCGGCCTGCGGTTTCACCTGCTCACCCAGGGCCGGCCAATCGACTTCGGCCTTTTCGGGATCGACGCCGCGCTCGGACAGATTCTCCGCGTACTCGCGCAGCAGGTGTTCCTGTTCGTGCTCCACGACCCCCTCGGGCAGCGACAGCGGATGACGGTCGCGCAGTTGATCGAGCACCGCCGATTCACGACGCCGCCGGCGATCCTGACGCTTGGCGGCGGCAATGCGGGCCCTCACTTCCTCTTTCAACGCGCCCACGTCCGCAAAATTCCCGACCTTCTTGGCGAACTCGTCGTCGAGCTCGGGCAGCTTGCGCTCGCGCGCGTCCACGATTTCCATGTGAAAGCGCCGCGTCTTGGCTTCCGCACCCTCACCCTCGGTGCGCGAGAAGTCCCCGAACTGGGCCTTCCTGAGCCCGGTGGCCGCCAGGGACAATTCGTCCCACACGCTCGCGTCGCCGACTTCGAAGGCGACCGGTCCAGGCTGGCCGCCCTCGACACTGGTCTCGGTCAACATCGCGGTGACACCGTCGCCCTGCGCGATCGGGCGTTCGATCTCGACCCAATCCGCGGCGCCCCGGCGCACGTCGTCGAGCGCGTGTAGCACCTCGTCGGCGGTCGGCTCGAGCGCCATCTCCGGCAGCTCGAAGTCCTTGATGTTGCGCAGCTCGATCGTCGGCCGCACTTCGACCGTGGCGGTGAACTTCAACGACTCGCCGGCATGCGCGTGCACGTCCTCGACCTGAGGCGGCAGCAGCGGATCGATTTGGCTCTCGGCCTCGGCCTGCTTCCAGTATCGCGGCAGCAACCGGTCGACAACCTCGTGCTCGATGTCCTGGGCGAAGCGCTTCTTGATCAGCGGCAGCGGCACCTTGCCCTTGCGGAAGCCTGGGATGCGCGCCTTGCGGCTGTATTCGGCCGTGACGCGCTCGGTCTCCGCCTCGACCGCGGGGGCGGGCACTTCGATCTTCAGCCGCTTCTTGCACGGGCCGACTTCTTCTATGGCGACGACGACACTCATTGATTGGAAGTCCCTGTCTCAGTAGGTTGTACGGAGCGGACGGCAATGCTGACGGGTGGACTGGTGCGAAAGGGGGGACTCGAACCCCCAACCCGATCGCTCGGGACTAGATCCTAAGTCTAGCGCGTATACCAATTCCGCCACTTTCGCAGAGTGGTTCGCCAAGGTGGTCTTGGCCATCGACTCCTGCGCTCGGGGATTACGCTTCGGAGTCGGTGGGAGAATTTGGTGAGCCGCGTAGGACTCGAACCTACAACCCGCAGATTAAGAGTCTGCTGCTCTACCAATTGAGCTAGCGGCCCATCCGAGCGGCGTAGTGTATCCAGACTCCGCCGTCTAGAGCAAGTGCTTGAGCTCGGCGCTGCCGATGGTGCTGGCGGCGGTGATGATCAGCGCCGCGACACCCTGGTCGATGCGCGGGATCTCGATGTCGAGCGCCACGCGGCCCTCGGTGTTGGTTTCGCCCGAGGCCAGGGTGCGGGGGTGGCTTACGGTCGAGATCATCTTGACCGTCACCTGCGCGCCGGACACCGGCTGTCCGCTCTTCGAGGACGTAGTGCGCACGGTGATCCCGGCGCGGTAACCGAAGCCCAGGCCCACTTCCTCTTCCATCGCCAGACTGAGGTGTTCCTGCTCGGCCTCGCTGGTGAGGTATTCGAGGATCACCTGGTCGAGGGTGCGCTCGCTCTCGCTGATCGACGCGCTGCGCAGGATTGTGATGTCCTGATCGGCGCTCGAGAGCCGCCGATCTCCGCCCTTCGACTTCGGGGCTGGTTCAGGAACGCCGACGATGCCGAGCTTGTCGTCGAATTTGCCGCCTTTGATCGCGGCGATCATCACCCGGTGCTGGTGATCCATCAGGGTCTGGATCTCAGGCTCGCCCTTGCCCGCCGCCATCAACTCGGAATACCCGGCCCGTTTGGCCGCGAGAACCTGGCCGCTCACGTACACCAGGCTCTCGATCAAAGGGTTGGCCAGGCCTTTGTCCTCGGTCTGGACGTGGAACACGACGCCGCCGTGGCGTACGTCGGTGTTGTAGCCGGTAATCATGAGAAGGATAGGGCTTGCACGGGGAAACCTCTTGCGATTGTAAGGATTTGGGCTCCAGCCGGTCAAGGAGCGCGCAGCCGGGCAATCCGAAGCCGGTGCCAAGGCGTACGATGCTCTGAACTACTTAAGCGAGGGAGTGCCCGCCATGTCGCGATGTCTCCGGCAATTCGCCGCCGCCGCGTGTATGACCGCCGGTCTGCTCGTGATCCAGCCTTCAAGCGTGGCCTCGGCTCAGGTGCACGATCACGTCACGCCTCCCGCCAAGGTCACTCCAGAGCCGCTCTTCGACAATCTGGGGACCTACCACCGGGCGATCCGGACGTCTTCGCCGCAGGCTCAGCGCTTCTTCGACCAAGGCCTGCGGTTGCTCTTCGCCTTCAACCTCGAAGAGGCGCAGCGGTCCTTCGAACGGGCGACCGAGCTCGATCCGCAATGCGCTATCTGCTTCTGGGGTGTCGGTATGAGTCTCGGACCGCACGTCAACTATCCCGCCAGACCCGAGCGGACGGTGGCCGCGAACAAGGCGGCGCAGCAAGCACTGACGATGGCCGTGGGCGCCAGGGCGCCGGAAAAGGCGCTGATCGAGGCCCTCGCCAAGCGCTACGCCGATCCGGCGCCGACCGATCCGGCGGCCCAGCACACCCTGGATCAGGGCTACTCCGACGCCATGCGGGCTGCCGCCAAGGCGTTCCCGGACGACCTCGACATCCAAGCGCTGACGGCGGAAGGGCTGATGAACCTGCACCCATGGGACTACTGGGGCGCGGCCGGGGACGCCAAAGAGGGCACAGCCGAAATCCTGCACCTTCTGGAGACGGTGCTGAAACGCAATCCGAACCACCCCGGCGCCAACCACTACTACATTCACGCCGTCGAGGCCTCGAACGACCCTGCGCGTGGGCTCCCGTCGGCCGATCGGATCGCTCGCCTGATGCCGGGACAGGGTCACATGGTGCACATGCCGTCGCATCTGTACGCCCGAGTGGGCCGCTACGCCGAAGCCGCGGAGGCCAACCGTAAGGCCATCGCGGCCGATGACAAATACGTCGGCGCAGCCGGGCCGCAAGGTATCTACGCCATGTACTACGCGCACAACCACCAGTTCCTCTGGTGGACCGCGTTGATGGAGGGTCGCTCCGCGGAGGCTCTGACGGAAGCCCGTGCGGTCTCCGGCATGGTGCCGGTGGAAATGTTGCACCAGATGCCCGGCTTCGACGGCGTGCTCGCCTATCCGTCGTGGACGCTTCTGCGAGTTGGCCGCTTCGACGAAGTCCTGAAGGAGCCCGCACCGCCCGCGGGATTCCCCTACCTGGAGGCGGTGACCCATGCCGCGCGCGGAATCGCGCTGGTCCGTCTCGGACGCGCGGCGGAGGCTCGAGTGGAGGCCGACGCGGTCACCGCGCTCGGAAAGCAAATCCCCGCCGATGCGCCGGAGGGCCTGAACACGGCCTCAGGGCTGTGGTCGATCGCCGGCGATGTTTTGCAAGGCGAGCTCGCCCGCGCTGCCGGCAACGGCGCCGAGGCTGAGCGCCTGTTGCGCGCCGCGGTCGCAACGGAGGCCGGCCTGCGGTATGACGAACCCCCGGACTGGTTCTATCCCGCGAGCTCCCATCTCGGCGACTTCCTGCTCGCGAGCGGCCGCGCGGCCGACGCACAGGCAGCGTTCGAGGCCGAGCTCGAGCGCTATCCGAACAACGGTTGGGCTCTGGCCGGTCTGACCGCGAGCCTCAGGGCGCAGAAGAAGATCGCCGAAACCAGGGCCGCGGAGACGCGGCTCGCAAAGGCGTGGTCGCGAGCCGACATCCCGCGGCCCCTGGCAGGAATGCTGAAGAATTAGTTGCGGGCCTTCTCGGCCGGAACGAACTCCTCGAGCACCGCCTTGCGGAGCAGCGACGGCGGCACCATGCCCTGGCCGAGGATGAAGTCGTGGTATCGCAAGCGATCGAATTTGGCGCCGAGGTCGCGTTCGGCCTCGGTGCGCAGCTCCATTAAGCGCTGATAGCCGCAGAAATACGAGACCGCCTGGCCCGGCGCCATGAAGCTGTAGCGCTCGACTTCCTGGAGCGCCATCGGATGCGAGACCACCACGTCGTGCTCGAGCACCCGAAAGGCCTCCTCCTGGGTGATCTGTCCGCGCTGCAAGCCGGGATCGAGGATGGCGCGAGCGGCTCGCAACAGACGGTTCTGGGCCGCGAAGAGCTGCCCCTCGAGCGGCTCGTAGGGCTTCATCTCGGCCTCGGAGTAGAGCGCCCAGCCCTCCACATTGACG
The DNA here is from genome assembly GCA_039933785.1 of Acidobacteriota bacterium. Lineage (GTDB taxonomy): Bacteria > Acidobacteriota > Thermoanaerobaculia > Multivoradales > JAGPDF01 > JBDTNL01. The sequence continues at coordinate 103,035 of JBDTNL010000003.1, read as the reverse complement.
CTGTTGAAGGCGAAGATGCCGCGCGCGATCGAAACCCCGTCCTCGATCAGGCGCGAAAACTGGAGCTCGTGACCCGGCCGGCCCTCGTGCGCGGTGAGCGTCCACGACTCACCGGCGTGCGAGAAGTCATCGAACTCGAGCACCTTGCCGTTCTCGCCGGGAATGCGCAGCGGCAGCACGAACTCGCCGCGCTCGCCGGTGTTGCCGAGCAGCCGTGGCGGATGCATGTTGGGCGCCGGAATGGCGGCGCTCTCGGCTTCGCTTGCCAGACGGATCTGCATCGGCCGCTCGGGCAGCGTGACAATGCGCTCGCGGCGGATGATGTCCTCGATCTGGGCGATGCGGTCCTGGTAGTGCTTGAGGATCGCGTCGCCGACGATCTGTTCTTTCTTGAGCTCGTGGATCACATCGCGGTAGTCGGCGGAAGGCAGGTTGCGCTGCTTGGCGATCAACCCCGCCAAGGTGGTCATTTCGTTCTGGATTTCGCGGAAGGAGACCTGAGCGCGGCTCACCAGCTCGTCGATCGGCATGTCGATGCCGACATTCTTCAGGTTGACCGCGTAGACCTCGGCCGGCAGGCGGAAGTCGGTACGCGCTTTCGGCGCCAGCTCGTCCTTGAGGAACTTGTCGTAGGCGGTCAGCTGCCCGACGAGCTTCTTGTAGGCGGGTTCGTACCCCTTGAGGCCGTACTTCGCGAACAGCTTGCCGATGCCGTCGCGGAAGGTGGCGCCGTTCTGGAAGTTCTTCTCCATCTCCTGCTTCGAGGGGCCGAGCAGCCCGGGTGCCGAGAGCTTCTCGCGCGTCTCGCGCATGGCGAGCTCGGCGATCGGCGTCGTCCCCGGCTCGACTCCGGCGTACTTGCGCAGGCGGACAAGGGCCGCCTTGCGGCGCTCGGCCGGCACCTGTTCGTCAAGCAGGGCTCGGAGACCCTGGAATACCGTCTGGTTGAGCTCGGTGTACGGGATGAAAGCGCGGTCGTTTACCTCGCTCTGCTCGTTGTTGAGCTTTCCGGCCTGGATCAGGATCTCGAGGTCCTGGCGCACTTTGGGGTCTTGCTCGGCGCGCGCGAGCTGCTCGTACTCGGCGACCACGGCGGCGACCGCAGCGCGCGAGCGCGCCTCGTAGCCGGGCTGGAGGTCGGTGATCTGGTCATCGAAACCCGTCACGCCGAAGAAGCCGGCCTGCTCGGGCGAGTACTTGGCCATCACTTGCAAGAGCTTCTGGGCATTGGCATTGGAGCGCTCGACCCAGGCCGGCGGGGCGGCGGGCGCAGCGCCGAACGTTGGCGCAGCGGCCAAGCCGAGCAGGGCGAGACCGAGGGCTGCAGACAACCTGAATTTCATGAGAATCCTCTCTCTGTTGGAAGTGTGAACCGGCGTCCCGCGAATCCGCAGGGGGCCTGCATGCACAACGAGCCAGCGCGCTGAAAGTTTCAACCACCGACCCCGGACCGGTGGACGCTCCCGCCGGGTCCGTGAAAGAATTCGATCCGCTGTTCAAATTTTTCCACCCCCCTAGAACTCGAGATGGAGGATCGTCCGATGTCCGACACGGCCCAGAAGACCCTGGTCCACTACGAGGTCAAGGAAGGCGTTGCGTACCTGCGCCTCGATGACCCGCCGGCCAACACCTACACGCACGAAATGATGCTGCAGATCGATCAGTCGATCCTCAAGGCTCGTTTCGACAAGGACGTGCACGTGATCGTCCTCACGGGCACCGGCGACAAGATGTTCTGTGCCGGCGCCAACATCAACATGCTCAAGACCTCGGACCCGACGTTCAAGTACTTCTTCTGCCTGCACGCCAACGAGACCCTGTCGCGGCTCGAGCAGACGCCCAAGCTGGTGATCGCGGCGCTCAACGGCAACACGGTCGGCGGCGGACTCGAGATCGCCATGGCGGCGGACCTGCGCATCGCGCGCAAGGGCTCCGGCAAGGTCGGCCTCCCCGAGGTCACCCTCGGCGTGCTCCCCGGCACCGGCGGCACCCAGCGCCTGGTCCGCATCGTCGGCAAGAGCCGCGCCATCGAACTCATGGTCACCGGCCGGTTGTTCTCGATGGACGATGCCGAGAAGATGGGCATCATCGACATGCAGATCGAGGGCGACGACTTCATGGGTCAGGTCCACGCCTATGCGCGCCAGTTCTGCCCGCCGAACAAGGCGGCCAAGGCGGTCGGCCGGATCAAGCGCGCGGTGCAGTCGGGCGCCGAAATTCCGTTCGAGTCGGCGATGACGCTCGAGCGCGAGTTGCAGCAACAGCTTTTCCAGAGCGACGATGCCAAGGAAGGGCTGGCGGCGTACGTGGAGAAGCGCACGCCGAATTTTAAGGCGCAGTAGCACAGTCGAGCGCAGTGATTCCCGATCCCCGGCGCGGAACCTCGCGCCGGGACGAGGTTCCCCCATGAGCACACCCAGACTGTTCCTCGTCGCTCCCGTGCGCACTCCGATCGGCAAGTTCGGCGGCGCGCTGCAGAGTCTTTCCGCGGCTGACCTCGGGACCGCCGCCGCCAAGGCCTGCCTCGAGCGCTCCGGCATCGATCCGGGGGTCGTCGACCAGGTCGTCTTCGGTCACGGCCGCCAAGCTGGCGGCGGACCCAACACCGCCCGGCAGATCCTCTACCGCGCCGGAATCCCGGTCGAGCGGCCGGCCATGACCCTCAACCAAGCCTGCGGATCAGGGCTCCAGGCGATCTTCACTGCCGCGCGCGCCATCCTCCTCGGCGAGGCCAGTGTGGTGCTCGCTGGCGGCACCGAATCGATGTCGAACACGCCCTACATGCTGCCGCGCGCTCGCTGGGGCTATCGCATGGGACAGGCCGAGATCGTGGACGGCATGTACCAGGACGGCTTCAATGATCCATTGTCGAAGTTGGTGATGGGAGAGACCGCCGAGGAGCTCGCGGCCGAGGCCGGCATCGACCGGGCCGCAGCCGATGCCTGGGGTCTTCGCAGTCAGCTGCGCTGCGAAACGGCACGCAAGGCTGGCCGATTCGCAGCGGAAATCGCTCCAATCACCATTCCCGGCAAGAAGGGCGACACCGTTCTCGATGCCGATGAGCATCCCCGCGACGGTATGACCCTCGAAGCGATGCAGAAGCTGCCCGCGGTGTTCCGCAAGAACGGCACGGTGACGGCTGGGAACGCCTCCGGAATCACGGACGGCGCCGCGGCGATCTTGGTGGCGTCCGAGGAAGCCGTGCGCGAGCACGGATTGCATCCGGTGGCCCGACTCATCGGCTGGAGCGTGGTCGGTTGCGAGCCGCGCATTATGGGAATCGGCCCGGTGCCGGCCTGCGCCGAGCTGGAAAAGAAGACCGGCGTGCGGATCGGCGACGTCGACCGCATGGAGCTCAACGAAGCCTTCGCAAGCCAAGTGCTCGCCTGCTTGAAGGGCCTCGAGATCGACCCCGAGAAAGTGAACCCGGACGGCGGCGCGATCGCCCTCGGCCATCCGATCGGCTGCACCGGCACGCGCATCATGGTCACCCTGCTGCACGGTCTCGCCGCGAGCGGCGGCAAGCGCGGCGTCGCGACCCTGTGCGTCTCCGGTGGCATGGGTCTCGCGGCGCTCGTGGAGATGGCGTGATCGTCGTCTCGACGGGCCCGGAAGAGCCCGTCGAGCCTTACCTGGTCGCACTGATCGCGACCGGTGTCGATCCGCAGCGGATCCGCGTGGCTTCGCCCGGCACGGCCCAGGCCGACGTCATGTCCGGCGCCACCGCACTGCTCCTCTGCGGCGGTGCCGACGTCGAGCCTGCCCGTTACGGCGAAGGCGTGATCGAGAACGCGGGGGTCTCGGCCGTGCCAGCGCGCGACGCTCTCGAATGGGAGCTTCTCGACGTGGCCCGCGAGCGACGGACTCCCGTCTTCGGCGTCTGCCGCGGGATGCAGGTACTGAACGTGTACTTCGGCGGCTCGCTTTACCAGCATCTGCCGTTGCAGAGACCGGGCGGCGTCGAACACTCGATCGAGCCTTCCGCGACGCTCGCCCACGCCGTCTTTGTCGAGCTCGGCGAGCAGCCGCTGGCCCGACTCCTACGCCGCGAGCCCTGCGTCGTCAATAGCCTGCACCACCAGGGGGTAAAGAACCTGGCGTCGGGGCTCGAGGCGATCGCCGTATCGCCCGACGACGTCATCGAAGCGGTTGCGCTTCGCAACGGTCATGGACAAGAAGCTGCGAACGAGCAGCCCTGGTGGGTGCAAGCCGTGCAGTGGCACCCGGAGAACTTGCTCGAGCTCCCTCTGCAGCGCGAGCTCTGGCGCAGTTTCCTCTCGTCGACCCGGGCGCCAGCATGAGCACTGGCATGAGCCAAGGGCCGGTTCTCCTCGAACGCTCTGGCCGCGCGGCGACCGTGCGGCTCAACCGTCCGCCGCTCAACATACTGGACATCGCGACGATCGAGGCCCTGGACTCCGCGCTCGCCGAGCTGGCGAACGACTCCGATGTCCAACTAGTGGTGCTGCGCGGTGCAGGCGGCAAGGCATTCTCGGCCGGCGTCTCGATCCAAGACCATACGCCCGAGAAGGTCGACGGTATGTTGAAAGGCTTCCACGGTGCGATCCGTCGCCTGCGCGATCTCGAAGCGGTGACGCTCGCCGCGATCGACGGCCACTGCCTGGGCGGCGGCATGGAGCTCGCCTTTGCCTGCGACATGGCGCTGGCTGCCGAGGAGTGCAAGTTCGGTCTGCCCGAAATCCTCCTCGGCTGCTACCCGCCGGTCGCCGCCGCCATGTTCCCACAGCGCATCGGCACCCAGCGCGCGTTCGAGATGGCGCTCACCGGGCGCAACTACACGAGCGCCGAGATCCTGGCCATGGGGCTGCTCAACGCCTGCGTGCCGAAGAGCGAGTTCGAGGCCAGGCTCGAGGCCTTCACCGGCGATCTGCTCGCCAAGAGCGGCGCCGTGCTGCGGCTCACCAAGCGCGCGCTCCGCGCCGGTGAATCCCAACCGTTCCGCCCGGCGCTCCATCAAGCCGAGCGCATCTATCTCGACGAGCTCTGCGCCACCGCCGACATCGAAGAAGGCATCCAAGCGTTCCTCGAGAAGCGGACAGCGGTGTGGAAGCATCGCTAGACTCGATCTCAACCGGAGGCATGACCATGTCCAGCGTGATCCTCAGCGAGCGTGAAGGCCGCGTCGCCATCCTCACCATCAACCGACCCGACAAGCTCAACGCACTGAACGACCAGGTCCGCGACGAGATGCTGGTCGCGTTGACCGCGATCGAGAACGACGACGACGTCGGCGTGGTTGTCATCACCGGTGCCGGCGAGAAATCCTTCATCGCCGGAGCCGATATCTCGGAATTCGAGGGTCGCTCACCCTTCGACCAGCGCCACGCCATGCGCTCGCCGCGCATCTTCGACATCATGGGCGCCTTCCCGAAGCCGGTGATCGCGATGGTGAACGGCTTCTGCCTCGGCGGCGGTTGCGAGCTCGCGATGTCGTGCGATCTCATCGTCGCCTCGGACAAGGCGCGCTTCGGTCAGCCCGAGATAAACCTCGGGTTGATCCCCGGAGGCGGCGGCACGCAGCGTTTGCCCCGACGGGTCGGTCTCGGCCAGGCGATGCGGCTGGTGCTCTCCGGGGACATGGTAGGCGCCGCGGAGGCGAAGGAGATGGGACTGGTCGACTTGATGTTCACGCCGGAAGAATTGCGGGCGAAGACTCTCGAGCTCGCCGCCAAAATCGCCAGCAAGAGCCCGCTGACGCTCCGCGTCGCCAAGGAGGCGGTGCGCGCCTCGTATCGGCTTCCGATCGAGGAAGGCACGCTCTACGAACGCGACTTGTTCTGCCTCTGTTTCGCGAGCGAGGACAAGAAGGAAGGCGTCGCGGCGTTCCTCGGCAAGAGGCCGGCGGAGTGGAAGGGACGCTGAGGGCCCGGCGGCGGTCCTCGGGGTTCCTGCCCATTCTCAAGTGGGGCCTCCTCGCGGCAATCGTGGCGCTCGGGGCAAGGCGAGTGGTCATCCAAAGCCGCGCCCTCATCGGCGGCCCGTATCCAGCGGCAGGCGATTTTCGATCGCGTTACATCGAGACCCAGGCCTGGTTCGACGGCGACGACGTGTACCGTTTGGCTGGAGCGGACTATCCACCGGCGACGTATGTCGTTCTTTGGCCGTTCACTCGACCCTGGTCACTCCCCGCGGCCCGCGCCGTTTGGTGCCTCACCAGCCTGCTCTCGACAGCCGCGTTGTCGCTGCTGTTTGCCACCGCCCTAGCGCCCGGCGTGGCCCGGACGATGGCCAGCATCCTGCCGTGGGTCGCGTCTCCGACTGCGATCGCGATGGGAGTTGGACAGCTTGGGCTATCGATCGTCGCCGCGGCGCTCGGCGCGGTCTTGCTCTGTCGCCGAGCGCCGTCTCCAATGTCCCTCTCGATCGCCAGCCTTCTGCTCGTCTTCGCGCTCGTCAAACCCAGCGTCGGCGCGCCCTTGGCTCTCGCCACGCTCGCTACACCCACCGGTTGGGTCGTGGCCGGGCTCGGCACCACGTTATACGCGGCGGCGACCGGCTTCGCCTGCCACCTGCAGCCGACTTCCCTGTCCGCTTGCGTGACCGACTGGGCGCGAAACGGTCTGGTTTGGGTCAATACGGGATACGGCAATGCGGCCACCTGGGCGTACCGCTTCGGCCGTTCGGACTGGGTCCTGCCGCTCGCGGCACTCATCCTGCTCGCGGCAGTCGCCTGGCTGTGGAGCGCGCGCGCTGCGGACGCCTGGACTCAGATCGGAGTTCTGGCCTGCGTCGCTCGCCTGTGGACGTACCATTACGTGGCCGACGATGTACTGATCTATCTGCCCATGGTTGCTCTGCTGCGGCAAGTCACCAGGATGCCCGCCGGTGAGCGCTGGCCCTGGAGTGCTCCGCTCGTCGCGGCCGCGCTCGTGCTTCTCCTGCCAACACGCTGGCGCGATCAGGGAGCCTGGCCAGTGCTTGGGCCTGCGGCGAACACCTTTGCCCTGCTCGGATTGCTCGCTGCGCTCGTTCTCCTCGAGCGGCGGGGTCGATCGGCCGCTCACCAGACGGTTGCTTTGTAGTGTTTGCGGATCCGCTCGTCGCGGCTCACAAACGGCGCCTGATGAAGAATCGCGGTCGCGACCAACAGACGATCGAAGGGATCGCGGGTCCAGGTGAGCTCCATTGAGCGGGCCACCACCGACGCGAGGGGGTCATCCGACTGGCTGACCCCCAGTTCGGCGACCAGTCCGCCGAGAATCCGGTCGGGGTCTACGCGCAGCTTCCCGACCTCCTTGAGGAAAGCCAGCTCGAGGCGTACGAGAGGCGACACGAATAGTGCGGACCGCTCCAGGAGGGCCGTAGCGGCCTTACCGAAGGCCTCGATGCGGCCCTCCCAGAGAAAGATCGCGGCGTGGGTGTCGAGAAACGCCTTCACGAACCGCCAGTCCAGGCGTCTTCCCAGGAAGTCGCGACCAGTTCGTCTGGAGAGACATTCAGCGCCTTGCGACGCCGCAGCCCGCCCAACCTCCTCGCCGGCGAACGACCGGGCACGATGAACACCGTGGTCGAGCCCCGGCGCACCTCCTGCTGGACGCCGCTCTCGGCGACCTCGTCGATCACGCGGTAGATCCGGCTCCGCAGCTCGGTTGCGGTAAGCGGCCTTTCCTTACTCACGTACGTATCATCTGTCGCTGCGTACGTACGTGTCAATCGCTATCACGTACGTGCTGATCCTGCGCGGCAAGGCTGAGCCCGAACTAGAATCAGTGCATGGCGTCCTCCACTCCGCATTCCGATCTGCTGCGCTATCGCCCCGAGTTCCCGATCCTCGATCGCACCACCTACTTGATCAACAACTCCCTCGGCGCCATGCCCCGAGCCGTGCACCAAGAGGTGGAGCTCTTCGCTCACACGTGGGAAACGCGCGGCGTACGTGCCTGGCACGAGGGTTGGTGGGAGATGTCGGTCGAGACCGGCGATCTACTGACGCCGATCCTGGGCGTCGGCAAGGGCGAGATTTCGATGCACCAGAACGTGAGCATCGCGGCGGCCATGTTCTTCTCCTGCTTCGACTATCCCAAGGAGAGGAACAAGATCGTCTACACCGCGCTCAACTTCCCGAGCGTGATGTATGTCGCGGAAGGCGAGCGCCGACGCGGAGCCGAGGTCGTCGAAGTGCCCTCGGACGACGGCATCGGCGTGCCGACCGAACGCTTGCTATCCGCCATCGACGAGCACACCCGGTTGGTTCCGGTTTCGCACGTGCTCTTCCGCAGTGCCTTCGTGCAGGACGCGCAAGCCATCGCCAGGCGATGCCGCGAGGTCGGCGCCATCCTGCTGCTCGATGTGTACCAAGCCGCGGGAACCATCCCACTACAGCTGAAGGAATGGGGCGTGCACGCGGCCAGCGGCGGCTCCGTGAAGTGGCTCTGCGGTGGGCCGGGAGCAGGCTTCCTGTGGGTCGATCCCGAGCTCGCTCTCGAGCTCCGGCCGACCGTCACGGGCTGGCAGTCCGACACCGAGCCTTTCCATTTCCGTCCCGGTCCGATCCGCTACGCGGACAACGCTTGGCGATTCCTCACCGGCACGCCCAACATTCCGGCACTCCACTCCTGCCGTCCAGGCTATCGGATCGTGGCCGAGGTCGGCGTCGAGCGTATTCGCGAGCGCTCGTTGGCACTCACCGACCACTTGATGAAAAGCGCCATCGCCGAAGGCTTCGCGGTGAGGACTCCGGTCGATCACCGGCAACGCGGCGGCACGATCTCGATCTGGCACCCGCGCGCCGAGGAGCTCTGCCAGGGATTGCTGGCGCGAGAGATCCTTTGCGACTACCGGCCCAACGGCGGCGTGCGCCTGTCGCCGCACTTCTACAACTCGCAAGCCGAGTGCGATCTCGCGGTGGCGGCGCTGGTCGAGTTGAGGGCAGCGTTGCGCTAGGTTGACCGCGAACCTCATCCTCCGGGGTCTCCGGGCTCACTTCTCGTGAGGCCGTGCTTCGATGTCACCGTAGTACGCCGATGCACTGCCGCCGACTTGGTCGGAATCAGTGATGAGGCCGATCGCCACGATGCGCGCCGGCTGCGCTCCGAAGGCCTTCGCGAAGTCCGCGGCGATGTCGCGCTCCTCGGTCCGCCAGTGGTGGAGAATTCGGCCCTCCAAAACCATGATCCTAAGCTCGGGGCTCGAGGGGTTGGAAACGATGTCTCCAACAGAGGCGCCTGCCGCCCAGGCGTAGCAGAGAACGTGCGCGAAGTGCACCGACGAGTCAACGGCCGGCAGCGACGGCTCGACGGCCGGCCTGTCGGGTTCACCGTCGAAGAAGAAGCAGATGCGCGCCGCGGCATCCTCTTTGGCGGGCGCCTTCAAGTCGGCACCGGCCGGTAGCTCAAGCGCCCTCCATCTCCAGCGCAGGATCGGCTTGGGCTGCAGATCGATATCCGCTGCGCGCCAGAGCCCGGACGCCGAACCGTCACTGATGGCGCGCAGCGCGTGTTCGCCGCCTACGTCGACGATCTTGTAGCGCGTCAGTTTGACGGTTCCAGGCGCCAGCCACCGCTGCCAGCCCGCGGGCGTGAACGTTCCGGCCGCCTCCTTCGAAAACTGCGCGAGCGGCGTCTGCGCGGTCACCATCGATGCCGCGCACGCGCTCCCGAGAATTGCCATCACAAGCGATCCAAGACTCTTCGTCACGGTCGGTTCCTCCCTGACTCGATCATAGCGAAGGCTGAACGCCGAGCATCCGATCGTGTTCCTTGCCGCCGCGAAATTCGACACGGTATCCTTGGCGCAGTGCAAAGCCACGGTTTTCTCGGTCTTCTCGGGCTGCTGCTTGGGCTAGCGTTCGCGAGCGAGGAAGTCTTTCGGCGCTGGCGGATTCCACCGGCGCTGGCGTTGATGCTCTCCGGCTTTCTGGTCGGGCCGGTCCTGAAGCTGATGCCACCAGAGCGCTTTCTAGAGGTCGCGCCCCATTTCGGAGCCCTGGCGTTTCTGCTCATTCTGCTCGAGGGCGGCCTCGACCTGGACCTCGAGCGCACGATTGGAAGCCTGCGCACCGCACTGCGAACGGCGGCGGTCACCTTCGTGCTCAGCTGGACGCTCATCGCCGCGATCGCTGCGGCTCACGGCCTCGGCTGGCGAGCCGCGACTCTCCTCGGTCTGGCACTCGCGCCGCTCTCGGGCGCAATTCTCATTCCTCTCCTCGGCAGGCTGGAGCTGCCGCAGACGCTGCGCGCGGTACTCGTCGTGGACGCCGCGCTTGCGGACGTGTTTGGTGTGCTCGGCCTCTCGCTCGCCATTCAGCTGCTGGAGCCCGGCGGGTGGAAGACCTTGCTGGCTGTCGGCACACTTCTCGCCGCGGTCCTCAGTATCGCTCTGGGCGTCGCACTCGGGCTCGCCTGGCCGCACGCAATCCGCTCGCTGAGTGAGCGCGCCTATTTGGACGTCCTCGGCTTCGGCGTCGCCCTCGCGCTTTGGGGCGCCGTAGCCTCGATCGGAGCCCCTGGGGCTCCCGCGGTTCTCGCCTTCGGACTGACGCTCGGCAACGAGAGCAAGCTGCGCTCGCGACTCCGCCTGCCGGCGATCGCGGGTGTCGACGCGGAAGGAGAGGTGGCCGCCCTGCATCGGTTCATCGGCCAGCTGAACTTCGTCATCCGCACATTTTTCTTCGTGCTCCTCGGCGTAGTTGTGCGACTCGACGAGGTCACCTGGCGCGGCGCATCGCTGGTGGTCTGCGCCGTCATCGCTGCGCTCGCGATCCGCTACCTGGCCCTGCGAGGCCTCCCGCTCACGGCGGCCGGGCCGTCGCTGGCGCTGCTGGTCGCCATGCAACCGCGGGGATTAGTGAACGCCGTCCTGGCGATCGACATCGAATCCCACGCCACGTTCGCAACGACGCCATTGGCGATCGTGTCGCTCGCCATTCTGCTCACGAACCTCGTACTCGCAGTGGCCCTAGTCCGCTGGGGCAAGGCACGCACGGCATGATTCAACGGCCGCGGCGTCCGCAGGCCGGGCTAGGTCGTGCTCTGGCGTTGCTCGGGGTTGCTCCACTCGATGACCGCCGCATAGCCGCGGCTTTCCGGGTCACGATGTAGGTACTCCTCGACCGTGGCGAGAACCCGGAATCCGCGACTAAGCTGAAACGACAGCGTCGGGTCTCGGATCGTTCCCTCAACCACTTGCTCCACGTAGGCCGCCGGCGTGAGCGTCTCGACAAACCTGTGGTATCCGCGCAATCGGGCACCGGCGCGGATTCGCCACAAGCCGAGACTGCGAACGAGGCGTTCGCGTTCCGCGTAGAGCGCACCGCCGATGCCGCGACCCTGGAGCGTCTCGTCCACCATCACTTCGGCGCCATACAGCGTATGCCCGCGCTCCGGGTCATGGTTGGTGAAATAGCCGCGGTCGGTGAAATCGCGCCAGCTGGCTGCCAGATCGTAGTCATCCCAGAAAACGATCAAGCTGGCAGCCATGCCGACGACGGCTCCGTCCTCGACCGCCACCAGTTGGCCCTCCGGAAATTGCTTCAAATGAGAGGCTAGCTGCTCTTGCGACCAGGGAGGACTGGCCGCGTAGGTTCGTTCGCTCAAGGCGATGATGCTCGGAAAGTCCGCGGCCTGAGTGCGACGAATCGCGACCGACCCGCTCAAAGTTGAACGACCTCCAGCGCTGCGGCGACATCCGCCGACCGCTGGCTGTCGCGCAACGGCAAAACGGTGCCGTTCTCGCGCGCCTCGAGCAGCGTTTCGAGATTGAGCTCGCCGATCACCATGGTCTCTTGATTCGGGATCCCTTCCGCAAGAATTCCATCGCGCGAGAATGGGAAGTCGCTGGGCGTCAGGATGGAAGCTTGGCCATAGTTGAGTGACACCGCGGGAACCGCCGGCAGCGAGCCGACGGTCGAGGCGTGGATGACGTACATCGTGTTCTCGATGGCGCGCGCGTGGGCGCAATAGCGCACGCGCATGAAGCCCTGGCGATCGTCGGTGCAACTGGGAACCACCAGCAGTAGGGCACCGTGGCGAGCGGCTTCGCGAGCGAGCTCCGGGAACTCGACGTCGTAGCAGATGGTGATCGCGATCTTGCCAAGCGCGGTGTCGAACACCCGCAGGCGGTTTCCGGGCGTGATGTGCCATTCTTCGTCTTCCCACCGCGTCATGTGGAGCTTGCGCTGAATGCCGTGCGCCCCGGAGGGTGCGAATAGCATCGATTGGTTGTATATCCGATCCGCGTCGCCAGCATCGAAGACCGGTATCGAACCGGCGACGATGTAGAGACCGTGAGCCTTGGCAAGACCGCCCATGAGCTCGGTGAATGCCGAAAGTTGCCCAGCAAGATCGCAGATTTGACGACGGACCGGTCCCCGAGCGTTACCCAGGGTGAGCAACTGCACCGTGAAGTATTCCGGAAACACCAGCAACTGGACCTTGTAGTCGGCAGCCGTCTCGACGAGCGCGCACACCTGTTCCGCAAATTGGGCGAACGAGGTGACCGGCCGGATGTAGTACTGGAGAGCAGCGACGCGGATGCGCTGAGTGGTCATGATTGCGCTCATTGTAGCGCTCGAATCGCTGGTGGCAGGACGCCGAGGTAGGATCGCCGAATGGCGTTGCCTCGATCGGGCTGGTGTTGTATCTGCATCCTATTGGTCGTTGCCCGCGGCCTGTCGGCGACGGAGAGCAACGACGCGACCCCGCCAAGCAGCGGACCGATAGCGAGCGCCGTCGAGCCCGCGCCGGCATCGGTCGAGCTCGATGGCGAGACCCTGTACGAGATGCGCCACTCGTTGGGCCCGTATTCGCCCGCCGATCGCGCCGTTGCGCTCCGTCAGCGAATCGGCGACCTGGTGGCACGCGCGGAGCCGCCGTCGAAGGTGACGTTCGTTACTCGAGTAGACAGCACGGATGTCGTTGCCGGCGACCAGGTGCTGTTCACGATCACCGAGCAGGATGCCGCAGCCACCGGCGCCACACCGACCGAGATCGCCGCCAAGGCCGCGCAAGCCATCGACGCCGCGGTCGTGCACGCGCGGCACGAGCGCTCCGCGCCGGCGCTCGTTCGAGCGGCGGGTATCGCTCTGGCCGCGACCGTGGCACTCTGGCTGGTCCTCTGGACCCTCCTGCGGCGCCTTCCTGTCGCGCTCGAGCGTTGGGTCGGGCAAACCGGGGCCCTGGGCGGCCTCCGCCTAGGGAGGCTCGAGCTCGTTTCAAGCCGTCGCATGCGCGGGGCAATCGGCGCGGCAGGAAACCTGCTTCGGCTCCTCGCGACCGTGGTCGTCCTGTACCTGTATCTGCTGCTGGTGCTGAGCCTATTTCCGTGGACTCGAGCGCTGGCGCCAAAACTCCTGGAGTACGCCATGGCGCCGGTCGCTCAGCTCGGTCGAGCGCTCGTGGCCTATCTTCCGAAGCTCGTGTTCCTCATTGTCGCGGTCGGAGCGACCGGCGTGCTCTTGCGTCTCGTTCACTCGGCGTTTCGCAGCCTGGGAGCGCAGGACGTGCCCTGGGCGGGCTTCCACGCCGAGTGGGCCGAACCGACGTACCAGATCGTCCGCTTCCTCATCCTCGCCTTCGCCGCCGTCGTGATGTTCCCCTATCTGCCCGGAGCGGGTTCGGCCGCCTTCCAAGGCATGTCGGTTTTTCTCGGTCTGCTCCTCTCGTTCGGATCGTCGGCTGCCGTGGGCAATGTCGTTGCAGGCGTGGTCCTGACCTACATGCGACCTTTTCACGTCGGGGATCGGGTGAAGATTGCCGACACGGTCGGCGACATCGTCGCGCGCGATCTCCTCATGACGCGAGTTCGGACGATCAAGAACGAGGAAATCACCATCCCCAACTCCGCCGTTCTCAGCGGGCACATCGTCAACTTCAGCGCCGCGGCGCGGGACCGCGGACTGATCCTGCACACGACGGTCACCATCGGGTACGACGCGCCCTGGGCTCGCGTGCACGCGCTCCTGCTCGCCGCGGCGGGCGAGACCACTGGCATTCTGAGTGATCCCGCCCCGTTCGTTCTGCAGACCTCGCTCGACGACTTCTATGTGAGCTACGAGATCAACGCGTACACTACCGAGCCCGCACGCATGGCCGCGATCTATTCCGACCTGCACCGCAACATTCAAGACAGCTTCAACGGGTCCGGCGTGGAAATCATGTCGCCGCACTACGCGGCCTTGCGCGATGGCAACTCGTCGACCACACCGCGGCTCGAGAGTGGCACCGACGAGCCGCACTCCGAGTTCAGGGTACGGGTCCGCCACGATCCTCAAAGCTGAACCTGAGAGGGGACCACCTTGGGCCGCCTTTCCCTAGGGTGCAGTCTTGCGATGGCGGTGCTGGTCGGGTTGCGCGCCAGGCCGAAGTGGGCCCACCGCTCAGCGCAGCAGCACCGCCTCCAACGCCTCCTGCGCCTTCGGATCGTCCGACTGCCCGAGCCAGAACAGCGCCTCGCGCCGGATCTCGGCCGGAACTTTGCTCTTGAGCACGCCGAGCAGCAGCGGCGTCGAGCGACCGGATTCGAGCTGCGAGAGCGCAAAGACGGCCTTCTTCCGCAGCTCGATCGCGGCGTCTTGTTGGATCGTCCGCAGCAACTCGCCTTCGGCGCGCTCGCCGCCGTGCTGGCCTAGCCAGAACAGTGCCTCGCCGCGCGTTTCTTCGCTCGGGTCGTGGTGCGCCATGGCAATGAGATCGTCGAGCGCTTCCTGCTGTTCGCTCTGCGCGAACGCGAACGCGATCTCCTTGCGGGCAGCGGAGTCCGGGCGCGCTGCTAGCAAACGTCGTAGAGCTTCGAGGCCGGAGCGGCCGCGCGCCTCGCCGAGCCAGAAGATGGCATCCTCGCGCGCGTCGCCGGGGCGCGCCGCCAACTCTTCGAGGACCTGCCCTGCCTCCGCTTGTCGATGAAGAGCTAGCGCCGGCAGCGCTCCGTCAAGCGTCCTGCCGGTGACGAGCACGCGCAGGAACCGAATGCTCTCGTCGCCATCGACGTTGTCGAGCCACACCAGGCGGCGTTTCCCCGCGTCGATGGGGCAGTCTCCGGAGAACGCCCGCACCTCAGTCGCCGATCCCCGCTGCGCGCGGACCAGGACCAGCAGCTCGCGCTCGAAGGGTGGCCTGGCGGCCGGGCGGTCGTCGCTCATGGTGAAGCCCGTGCGGCCTTCCAGGGGACAGCCGCGGCCGTGGCGGCTTCGGCCGTCGCCGGAAAAGCAGCAGACATCGCGATCGCCGGCAACCATCGGCTCGGACCACGCGATCCAGGCAACGTCCGCGCCGGTAGATCGCACCGCCGCGGCCGGGCTCGCCGCCGAGGTCTGCAGATCTGCGTTGGCGAGCGTGACCGGCGGCTGGGCGGTGGCAACTGCACCAGCGCCGGCCGCCAGCAGAATCAGGAGCGCCGGGGTTCGCATGGCTATTGATCCAATTGCTTGCTCAGGAAGTCGAGCGCTTCGGGCGAATCCATCTGCGACAGCTTCTGCAGGGCTTCACGGCGGAGGTCGCGATTCTTCTCGCCCTTGGCGACTTCCAACAGCGCCTTCACGTCGTCGCTGACGAAGAAGGAATCGAGCACGGCACGTTTGACCTCGACATCGGTCGAGGAGCGATAGATCTCTTTCAACGCCGCGGTGGCCTTTTCTCCGCCCACGACACCCAGGTTGCGTACGGCCTGCATCCGGAGCTCCGGATCGGGCTCGGTGCGCGCGATCTCCGCCAAGCGCTCGGCGTCGTCGGCCACGATGTAGGCGTCGATGATCTTGCGGCGAAGCTCGGTGCTCTTCTCGGTGGCGTAGAGCTGCCGCAGCTCGGGGATGGCGTCCATCACACCGAGGAGCTCGATCGCCTTGCCGCGCAGCTCGACCGAGGCCTCGCCCTTGGCCGCTTGCAACACGCGAGTCTTGTCGTCGCCGACCATGAAGGCCTCGAGCACCTTCCTCTTCACCTCGAGATCGTTCGACTTGGCGTAGACATCACCGAGCAGGCGGCGACTCTCCTCGTCGCCGGCGATACCCAGCTGCTCGATCGCCTTCAGGCGCAGCTGCGGGTGCTGATTGCCGAGCGCGATCTCGGAGAGCACTTGCTTGGCGCGCGGCGAGTCGGCTTGACTGAGCACGAAGAGCGCCTGCTCCTCGAGCCTCCGCGAGTGCGGCTTGGCCAGGAAGCGCTCGATCGTCGGCACCGCCCGATCGGGCTCTGCGTTCAGCAGGCTCTGCAGCGCGTAGAGCTTGATCTCTTCGTCCTCGCCGACGACGGCGTCACTGCTGGCCTTGCCGGAGCCTTCGCTCTTGCCGGTTAAGTCGATCTCCAGCGCGCGCGCATCGTCGAGCCAACCGCTCTTCGGATACCTCTCTCTCAGCCGCTGCAGAGTCGAGAGCGCGTCGTTCTTTTTGCTCGTCTTGCTCTGCGCATACGCCAACCAGTAGAGCGCCGCATCCACCGGCTCGGCGCTCTTGTCGACCGCTTCACGAAAGAGCGTCGAGGCCTTCTCGTAGTCTCCGGCGTCGAGCGCCCGCTGGCCGGAGGAATATGGAGAGTCCGAGGTGCCGCCGCCGGCGCTCTCGCCTCGATTGCTCGACCACGTCGCGTCCAGGGACGCCATCGCCTCGAGGGCAGTTCCCATCATGCCCAGGCACAAACCGAGCGCCAGCACGTGCTTTGTATCGAGCTTGCTATGGACTGTCATGTCAAATCTCCTCGATCTTTCTAGGTTCTTGGTGCGGACTGCGCGGGCCGCATCGGACGGCCCGCCGGGGCCTGTCGCTGCAGGCGGTCGTTCATCACCCGCAACTTGAACAACGTGCCGCGCTCGGCGAGGCGCTCACGCAGCACGATCAGATCCGCAGCGGACAAGGTGTCGGGCGCGTGCGCGATCTCGAGTAGAAGCGGCTCGAGGTCATCGAGCACGCTCGACAGGGCTCCGGTTACCGAGGGACCGGCTTCCCGAGCGGAGCGGCGGAGCAGGCGGTTTGACACCACCAGCTCAGCGGCGCGTGAGCGCTCGAGGTCGAGATCGGGTATCCCATCGGCGCTCGAATTCTTGAGGCTAACCAGCAACACCTGCGCCCGGTCGAGATGGTCGATCGCGGTCGCCAGCAGAATGCGATCCCGCGACTCCTTCGACAGGCCTTCGGCCATGACCTCTTCGCGGCCCTTCTCGTGGCCTTGCTGGCGCCCAAGCACGAAGGCTCCAAGCAGGAGAGCCAGTACCGCCGCTGCGGCCATCCCGGCCCACATCCAGGAGCGCTGCGCTTGCAACCGCGATTGCCCCGCGATCGCCGGCTGCAGGCGCTGCCAGAGCTCGGCCTCATAGTGCTCGCCGCGCGGCGGGGCCTCCGGGGTCTCGACCGCGAGCATCACTTGGCGCAAGGACTCGTAGCGCCGCGCGAGCTCCGGTGAGCTCGCCAGGGCCCGCTCGATCTCGGCCGCGCGCTCGCACTCGCCGTAGAAGTACTCGACCAGCTCGCTGTCTGCAGGGATCACATTGCACCTCCGACCTGCGGGGATTTTGGGGCGACGTTCCGGTCGGCGAATCTGAACAGTGGGCCGAGAGCCAAGCGGAGCTTCTGCACCGCGCGAAACACGGCATGCTTCGCGCCCTCGACCCGCAGGCCCAGGGTCTCGGCGATCTCGACCGAGGAACGGCCTTCGAAGTGACGCAGCGAAAAGGCCGCCCGTTCGAGCGGCGTCAAGGCGCCCATGGCTTGGCGCACCGCGGCGCCGATCTCGGCGCTCTCGGCGCGGCGTTGCGGACCTGCGGCTGGAGTCGCCGGCTCGTCGGCCCCCTCGAGGTCGTGGATGGGCTGAGCAAAGCGTTCGGGCGCGGTGCGCTGGCGGCGGCGCAGGACGTCGAGAGCACAATTGGCGGCAATGCGGTGCAGCCAGGTGCCGACCTGCGAACGACCGTCGAATTTGTCGAGGCTTCTATGCGCCCTCATGAACGCCTCCTGCACGATGTCTTCGGCGGTGGACTCATCGCCGGTCATGCGGAAGGCGAGCCGGAACAGCGCTCGGCCGTGCTCCTCCACCAAGTCTCTGAACGCCTCCGGGTCACCCCTTTGCGCTCGCACGGTCGCGGCTGATTCCATGCCTTCCCTCCGCACGTTTAGACGGGGAGTCTGGCGTCCGGTTTACCCGCTCGGCGGGGATTTCAGGGGAGGCCGAGCCGGCGGCGCTTTTCCCAGAGCGCCTTGCGGCTGATACCGAGCAGGGCCGCGGCGGCGGCCTGGCGACCACGCGTGTACGCAAGGGCGCGGCGGATCTCCTCGGCCTCGACATCGCGCAGGGGGCGGGGCCGTTCGCTGGCTGCTCCCGCCGGCGGTTCCGGGTCGAGGAGGGGTTCCGAGCTCATCACCGCCGAGCGTTCGAGTGTGTTGCGGAGTTCGCGCAGGTTCCCCGGCCAGCGGTACCCGAGCATCCATTCGCGCGCCCGCTCGGAGAGCGCGAGCCCTGGGCGCTTGAAACGCTCCCCCAGGTCCGCGAGAAGCTCCTCGAGCAAGGTCGGCAACTCGGACACCCTCTCGCGCAGGGCCGGCACCCGGAAGGCAAGAACCTCGAGGCGATGAAACAGGTCGCGGCGAAAGGCGCCGCGTTCGACGCGGAGGGGGAGATCGTCTCCGGCAACCGCGATGAACCGCACGTCCGCGATGCGCTCCTCGCCGCCGAGCGGAACGTAGCGCCGCTCCGCAAGCAGCCGCAAGAGCTTGGGTTGGGCGGCGAGCGGCAGATCCTCGACGCGATCGAAGAGCAGCGAGCCCGACTCCGCCCGCGCCACCCGGCCGGAAGCCGCGGTGGTGGCCCCGGTGAACGCTCCCGCGCGATGCCCGAAGAGCTCGCTCTCGAACAAGCCGCTGGGGAAGGCGCCAGGGTCGACCTCGATCAGCGGCCCATCCGAGCGCCGGCTCGCGGCGTGCAGCAGACGCCCCAGAGAAGACCGACCGGTCCCTCCCTCACCGAGAAAGAGGACAGGCGCATCGCTCGCCGCCGCGCGCTCGAAGCCCGGCAGGAGCGGCAAGAGAGGCGTATCAGCCTCCTTGTTGTGTCGGTGCGGGTTGCTGCGCTGCGGGAGTCGGCGCGATCGGCAGGAACTCGCGCGTGGCGTCCGGGGCGTCGCCCCAGAGCTTCTCGAGACCGTAAAACGAGCGGCGCTCGGTGGTGAATACGTGGACCAGGAAATCACCGTAGTCGAGCAAGACCCACTGGCCTCGCTGCTGGCCTTCGATGCTGAGCGGCCGCACGCCCTCGTTGCGCAAGCGCTCCTCGATGGCATCCGAAATCGCCTGCGTCTGACGCTCCGAAGTCCCCGTTGCGAGGATGAAGTACTCGGTGAAGGACGTGACCGCGCCCAGATGCAGCACACGAATCTCCAACGCTTTGCGGCCGTCCGCTGCTTCGACCGCGGAGCGGACGCGAGCGGGAATGTCGACCGGAAATCGGGTTGGGGTCGGAGTGGCGGAGAGCTCGGTCATCGATACAGGCTGTACTTGAGGATGTACTTTACCACCCCCGGCGACAGCGCGTCGTCCGGGAGCGGGGCGCCGCGCCCGAGGGCCTGGCGGATCTCAGTCGACGACACCTCGACCGGCCGCTCGGCGATCCAGGCCAGGCCGCCGGCTCGGTGCAGGTCCGCAAGCTCGGTCGGCAGTCCGACGAGGTCGCCATGGATCAGCGACCCGGGTCGAGCAAGAACCACGAGGCGAGCGAGCTTCAAGATGTCGCGCCAACGGACCCACTTATCGAAGTCGGCGAACGAGTCCTCCCCGATCAGCAAATGTAGGTCCACCTCGGGCCACTCGGCCCGGAAGTGCTCCAGGGTGTCCACGGTGTACGACGGCCGTTCGAGCGTCATCTCGTAGGAGGAAACCCACAGGCCTGGCTCGTCCAATAGGGCCAGCTCGGTCATGGCGAAACGGGCCCAGGCCGGTGCGAACTCTCGCCCCGACTTGTGCGGCGGTCGCGCGGTGGGCAGGTAGACCACGCGCTCGAGTCCGAGGCGCTCGCGGGCCGCGCGCACGGGCTCGATATGCCCGCGATGGATGGGGTCGAAGCTGCCGCCGAAGAGGCCGACCCTGCGCCGCGCGCTCATACCTCGGCGGCGGGCACCGGACGGAGCCTGCGGGTGAGCTCGGCCACCAGCTCGCGTATTCCGGTGTGCGTGGCGGAGCTGATTTCGAAGTACTCCAAGCCCCGCGCGGCGGCGATCGAGCGCAGGCCCTTTTGACGTTCGGGCAGCGCCGCGTCGAGCTTGGTGCCGACGACCAGACGCGGACGGGAAAGGAGCTGTTCGTTGTATTCGCCGAGCTCGCGATCGACCGTGGCGAAGTCTTCGGCGGCGTCGCCCTCGGCCGCAAGGTCGACCATGTGCAAGAGCACCCGGCAGCGCTCGACGTGGCGCAGGAACTGAATCCCGAGACCCGCACCCTGAGCGGCACCCTCGATGAGCCCCGGCAGGTCGGCGATCACGAACGGTTCGCTGTCGCGATCGAGCACCGCCACGCCGAGCTGAGGCACGAGCGTGGTGAATGGATAGTCGGCGATCTTGGGCCGCGCCGCCGAGATGACACTGATCAGGGTCGACTTGCCGGCGTTCGGCAGGCCCACCACGCCGACATCCGCCAGGAGCTTGAGCTCGAGGCGCAGACGCTTCTCTTCGCCATCGGTTCCCGGGTCGGCGCGCCGCGGGGCCTGGTTGGTCGAGGTCGCGAAGCGGGCGTTGCCGCGGCCGCCACGGCCGCCGGTCGCCAACAACACGCGTTCGCCGTCCGCCAGGACCTCGCCGAGCAGGTCGCTACTTTCCGCGTCGAAGACCTGCGTACCGAGCGGCACGGCCACATCCAAGTCGTGGCCGGTATGGCCGGTGCGATTGGCGCCCTTGCCATGCGCCCCACGCTCGGCCGAGTAGAGATTTTGGAAACGCAGGTGGAACAGAGTATTCAAACTGGCTTGACCGACCAGGAACACAGAACCGCCGTCGCCGCCGTCCCCGCCCGAGGGCCCGCCATGCGCGACGAACTTCTCCCGCCGGAAGGCCATGCATCCGTTGCCGCCGTCACCGGCCTTCACGTGGAGAAGCGTCTGATCTATGAATGTGGTCATGAGATGCGATCGAAAAGCAAAGGGCTGCCCGAACTCGAGCAGCCCCTAACGAAACAACCTGGAGCCCGACGGCGCGCCCGAAGACGCGTGGAGTTACTCAGCCGCGGGCTGAATGTGGATGAACTTGCCGTGGCGGCCCTTGTCCTGGAACTTCACCACGCCGTCGATCTTGGCGAACAAGGTGTCGTCCTTGCCCTGACCCACGTTCTCGCCGGGGAAGAACTTGGTGCCGCGCTGGCGCACGATGATCGAGCCGCCGGTCACTGTTTGGCCGCCGAACGCCTTCACGCCCAGCCGCTGGGCCTGAGAGTCGCGGCCGTTGCGAGTGGAGCCTTGTCCTTTTTTATGAGCCATGACTGCCTACCTCTCGAGGAATTGACCGCGGATACTAGAGCGAGATGTCCTGAATGCGCACGCGCAGGTAGTTCTGCCGGTGGCCGGCGTTGCGACGGTAGCCCTTGCGCTTCTTCTTCTTGAAGACCAGCACCTTGGGCCCGCGCACTTCACGCACCACCACGGCATCGACGGCGGCCCCGGCTAGAGTCGGGCTGCCCATCTTGACGCCACCCTCGCCCGCTACCATCAGGACGCGGTCGAAACGAACTTTGTCGGACTTGCCTTCCGGCTTGACCTGCGTCTCGACGTCCACGACGTCGCCGCGCTCTACGCGGTATTGCTTCCCGCCGGTTTCGATGACTGCATACATTGGAGACACTCCTTCAGAAGCCACGCCAAGGCGTGAACGCGGAAACTACCATGGGCCGCCCTCTCGGTCAACCTGGGCTAAGCTTGGATGGCGCCTTGGTCTGGGTTCCCGGAGCGTAATCCCCGCTGCGTAGGGAGCCCGGACCAAGGCACCATCCAAGCTTAGCCCGACCGGGAGGTCTCCCATGTCCGCACCCGAATTCATGATCTGCCTGAACTGCGAAACGCCCTGTTACATCTTCGAATGGGCCGACGGTGAGGTCACGGAGGCCATGTGCACCGCCTGCCTGAACGAGGACCCGGAGCAGTTCGCGACCGAAGAGGAATACGAGGCTCTCTCGGGAGGCGAGGAAAAGAAGGGCAGAGACGATTGATCAGCCGCCGCCGCGCCGCACAGCAGGGACCGGACTCGAGACCGTCTGTCCGCTCTGGATCGCGGCCTTCGCCAGCGCGGTCGAGGGCTCCGCAGCGGCGAGTGAGACGCAGATCGAGGTCCCCTGACCGACCACGCTGCTCACGGCCAGCAGACCCTCGTGAGCCTTGGCGATGCGCTCGACGATCGCCAGCCCGAGTCCCGTGCCGCCCTTTCGAGTCGAGAAGAAGAGGTCGAAGATCTGCGATTGGACCTCGGGTGGAATACCACCTCCGTTATCCGCCACTTCGAGCACAACGCGATGCGCCGGCCGTCCGGGGGCGGGTAGTTCCAGCCGCGCCTCCATCCGCAAGCGCGGCGTTCGCTCGCTGCCCTCCATCGCGGCGAGCGCGTTGTGCGCCAGATTGAGCAACAACTGACCCATCTGCGCCCGGTCGACGAGCACGTATGCTCCACCACTGCGATCCTCGATCTCTACCCGCACTCCCCTCGCCTGGAGTTGTCCCGCGAGTACCTCGAGCGTGTGCTCGAGCAGGCTCACCGCGAGCACCGCTTCCAGGGCGAGCGGACGCGGCCGGGCATAGGAAAGGAAGTCGGTCACCAGATGCTCCAGCCGGCCGAGCTCGTCGCGCGTGATCTGCAGCAGGCGGCGGCTGCCGCCGGCGCCCTCTGAGTTGCGTTCGCCGATCTCCTCCTCGAGGAGCTGCATGTTGAGGCTCAGGGAGTTCAGCGGATTGCGGATCTCGTGCGCCAGGCCCGAGGCGAGCGTGCCGATGTAGGCCAGTCGCTCGGCCTCCTTGGCCTGCTCCTCGAGCCGACGGCTCCGTTTCCACAGCATCCATCCGGAGACATAGGCGGAGATCAGCAGGGCGAAGGTTATGCCGCCGATCCAAGTTGCTTGGCGGGTGAGATCGCCACGCAGGACAGCGATGCGCTGCTCGAGCTCGACGCGGCTGATGCCGACGAACAACGTGCCGAGGTCGGCGATCGGCACCGCGATGTCATAAGTCGAACGATTCTCGTACGTCTTCTGCTCGACCTGCGGCGGCCGGACCGGCGAGGTCTCGCGTGGCTTGAGCTCCGGCGCAACGACGATCGGAGGCTCGTGCTGGGTGGCTTCCTTCGAGCTCCGCAGCACCAGGCGGCCCTCGCGATCGTGGATCTCGACCGTCTGCACGATGTCGCGCTGGCGAAGAACCGAGTCGATGTAGGTCTGAGTCTCGCGCTCGAGCGCGATGGCGGTATAGAGGTCCTTGCCCTCGCGCGTGGCGCGGCCAGCGATCCGGCTGGCGAGACCTTCGGCCTCGTGCCGCGTCTCGAGCAGGGCCTTTTCCAGCTCTCGTTGCGAAAGAGAGCGAACGATCAGCCACCCGAACAGGGCGACGTCGAACAACACGAACAAGCCGAAGACCAGGAAACCGACCAGTAGCCGGCGAGAGGAGGGGGGCGAGCCAGTAGCACGCGCCATTCTCTAAAGTGTACTCCAGGTGGCGGTGCTGGAAGATATCCGAATTTCTTAGTCTGCATTGCTAAGATTATGCGGTCACAGGGAATATTCGGACAAGGTCTCAGTGTTACCCACTGCGATTGCGCTTGAACCCTCAAAGGAGATATCCAATGAACGCACTCACCCGCTGGACCGCTGCCAACGAGG
The DNA here is from genome assembly GCA_039933785.1 of Acidobacteriota bacterium. Lineage (GTDB taxonomy): Bacteria > Acidobacteriota > Thermoanaerobaculia > Multivoradales > JAGPDF01 > JBDTNL01. Next base: position 79,259 of record JBDTNL010000003.1, on the reverse strand, counting down.
TTTTCCGCACGCCTTTCGATCGCCTATTCCATCAGGCCTTCAACGAATTCCTCGCCCCGGCCGAGGCCGAGCAGGTCTCGAACCGCCGGTTCCTCCCGGCGGCCGACATCCGCGAGACCGCAGAGGCTCTGACGCTGCATGTAGAGCTGCCCGGCCTGACCAAGGACGACGTTTCGATCACGCTCGAGAACAACGTCCTGACGCTCTCGGGTGAACGGAAACTCGAGAAGGACGTCCAAGAGGAGAGCTACCACAGGATGGAGCGGTCCTACGGCACCTTCATTCGCACTTTCGCTCTGCCGAACAACCTGGAGACCGAAAAGGTCGAGGCCATCTTCAAGGACGGCGTACTGAACATCAGTCTGCCCAAGGCCGAGGAGACCAAGCCGCGGAAGATCGTAATCCGCTGAGCGACGTTCCGAGCGCGTGGGGAGTTGCCTGCGCGCCTTGATCGATAGCAGGTCGCACACTCAGGCCAGGCCCCGCCATCAGGCGGGGCCTTTGTTTTTTTCGGCCTCACGGCTACGATGCCGACGAACCCTCTCATGTCAGCGCCAAACTCTACTCACCCTGCGAGCACGCGGAAGCTCCTTGACCGTAGCTTCGTCGCGACCCCACTCCTGGTAATGCTCCTGCTGGCGCTCGCGGCCTGCGCGAAAGCGCCGGAAAAGCCCGCGGCCGTAGCATCCAACGAACCTCGCGCCGGCGGCACCGTGGTGTTCGGCAACGCCGAAGACCTGGTCAGCGTGAACGAAGTGCTCGCGGGAGGCACGGTCCTCTCCGCCGACGTCGCCAGCCGGCTCCTCTTCCTGCGCCTGTTCGAGGAACTGCCTGACTACCGGGAGCACCCGCCGACCTTCGCGCCGGCCCTCGCCGAGCGCTACGAGTGGTCGCCGGATCACCTGACGCTCACGCTCCATCTCCGCGCAAACGTTGTCTGGAGCGACGGCGTTCCGGTCACCGCGGACGACGTACGCTTCACCTGGCAGGCGCAGACCAATGCCGACGTTGCCTGGGAGTATTCCTACCTCAAGGAGTCGATTCGCGACGTCGAGGTCGTCGATGCGCAGACCGTGCGCATGCACTTTACTCACGCGTACTTCGCGCAGCTGGCCGACGCCAACGAAGGCGTGGTCCTCCCCAAGCATGCCTGGGAGAAGCTGCCGTTCAAGCAGTGGCGGGCGAGCTCGGACTGGTTCCGTCAGAATCTCGTCGTCGACGGTCCGTTCACACTCGCTTCGTGGACGCCACAGCAGGAGATCGTCTTTGCGCGCAATCCCAAGTACTACGAGCCCGGCCTGCCGCGGCTCGATCGGTTGGTGATTCGGATCGTGCCCGACGCGAGCGGCCTGCTCGAACAGCTACTCGCCGGTCAGATCGACTACGTGCCACAGATCCCCGCGGCCCAGGCCAAGCGGGTCATCGCCTCCGATCGCGCACAACTCCTCACGTTCTGGAATCGGCAATACACGTTCGTCTGCTGGAATTCCCGACTGCCGCAGTTCTCCGATCCCGACGTGCGCCGGGCGCTCACCCTGGGGATCGACCGACAACGCCTCGTCGACGCCCTGTGGGGCAGCTACGCTCGTCTCTCGTCCTCACCGGTGATCAACGGGATCTGGGCGCACGACTCGACCCTGCAACCCCTGCCCTACGATCCACAGGAGTCGAAGCGTCTTTTGGCGAGCAAGGGCTGGAAGGACAGCGACGGCGACGGCGTGCTCGACCGCGTCGGCCATCCGTTGCGCTTCGAGCTCCTCACCAACGCGGGGAACTCCATTCGCGCCGACGCCGCGGTCATGATCCAGCAGCAGCTCAAGAGCATCGGCGTCGATGTCCGGCCACGGCAGATCGACCTCAACACCATGAACGAGAAGGCCGGCAAGCACGAGTTCGAGGCCATGATCCAGGCCTTCGCGATCGACACCTCGCTCGATCTCGCCTACGCCTTCTCGACCGACTCGATCGCGAACGGCAGCAACTTCTCCTCCTACTCGAACCCCGAGGTCGACCGCCTCTTGCAGCAGGCTCGCGCCATGTCCGAGCCGGCGCAGGCGAAGCCAATCCTCGATCAACTGCAGCAGATCCTCTACCGCGACCAACCCTTCACCTTGCTCTGGGAGCCGCAGCGTCTCGACGGCGCCAGCCGACGTCTGCAGGATGCCGAGCCCAACGCGATCTCGGCCTTCTTCAACGTCCGTCACTGGTGGGTGCGGGACTAGAGCTCGCTTCTGCTCGCGGGCGGCCGGCTACCGAGATGACGAGATTCCTCCTTCGCCGGCTGGCCGCCGCCGGTCTGCTCCTGGTGCTCGTGCTGAGTGCGGTGTTCGTGCTTCTTCACTTCCTGCCCGGCCAGCTCTCGGCGCTCGAAGACCCTCGACTGCCCGCGGCGCAGCGAGAGCTGGTGCGCCACGCCTTCGGCCTCGACCGGCCCCTGGCGACCCAGTATCTGTCTTGGATGCGCAACGCCTTGCTGCGTTTCGACTGGGGTACTTCATTCACCTACAAGCGACCGGTACTCGCGGTGCTCGGCGAGGCGCTGCCGGCGAGTGCGCTCCTCGCGGCGGCGGCCATTCCCCTGCAGTACGGCCTCGGGCTGTGGCTCGGTGTCTGGGCCGCGCGCCGGGCCGGTGGACCGGCGGACCATGTGCTGCGCGTGCTCTCGCTGACCCTGTACTCGCTGCCGGTCTATTGGCTGGGAATCCTCGCCATCCTGCTCTTCGCGCTCCATTGGCCGCTGTTACCGGCGGGACACATGCACTCCGCCGGCGCATTCGACCTGCCGGCGGGCGCCCGCACTCTCGACCTGCTTCGGCACTTGATCCTGCCGGCGCTGGTCCTCGCGGCCACCAACGCCGGCGGCATCGGGCGTTTCGTGCGCAACGCATTGCTCGAGCAGCTCGGCCAGGACTACGTTCGCGCGGCGCGCGCGCGCGGGCTGAGCGAGCCGAGAGTCCTCTGGCGGCATGCGCTGCGCAATGCCCTGCCGCCGCTGCTGCAAGCGATCGGAACGCAACTGCCCGCCCTGCTCGCCGGGGTGCTCGCCGTCGAGGTGGTGTTCGCGTGGCCCGGCATGGGCCGTCTGGCCTACGACGCGATGCTCCAACGCGACCTGCCGCTGGTGCTCGGCTGGACGACTTGCAACGCGATTCTCGTGTTGCTCGGCGGCCTGCTTGCCGACGCGCTGCACGCCGCGATCGACCCCCGCATCCGGGAACAGAGTGCCGCTGCCGATCCGCGCCAGGCCCAGCATGCATAGCCTGTCCCTCCTGCGCGTCGGCGCTTGGATGCTCGCCGCCTTCGCGGTCACCGCTCTGGCCGGGCCTGGGCTGGTCGCCGCGGATCCCGACGCTCAGCTCGATCCTGCGGTCGCTCGCTGGCAGCCGCCAGGCTCGAGCTTCTTCGTCATCCAACTCACCGATGGCAGCACGCTACTCGCGGACCACGTGCAGCGAGCCGGCGACCAATTGATCGTCGACCGGCTGGGCTCGCAACAAACGATCGAAGCCTCGCGAGTGACCAACTTGACGGCGAGCGGGGTTTCTGGCCGCGCCCGATTTCCCCTCGGCAGCGATCGCCTGGGCCGCGACGTGCTCGCGCGACTGCTCCAGGGCGCTCGCGTTTCGCTCGCGGTCGGGCTGTCGGCCGTGCTTCTGGGCCTGATCCTCGGACTCGCGGTGGGCGCGGTCGCCGGCGGCTTCGGCGGCTGGGCCGACGGCATCCTCATGCGTAGCGTCGACGCGTTGCTGTGCTTCCCGCAGCTCGTGTTGGTTCTCGCCATCGCGGCGCTCATCGGCCCGAGCCTCGCCCTCGTGGTCTTGGTCCTGGGCGGCACCGCCTGGATGCCTATCGCGCGGCTGGTGCGGGCGGAGATCGTGGCGCTCAAGGAGCGCGACTTCGTGGCGGCGGCGCGAGCCGTCGGCGAGACGAGACTGCGCATCCTGCTCCGTCATTTGCTCCCCAACGCCCTCACTCCGGCGCTGATCGCGGCGGCGCTGCTGGTGAGCGACCTCATCCTGGGCGAGGCCACGCTTTCCTTTCTCGGCCTCGGCGTACAGGCGCCGACACCAAGCTGGGGCGCAATGATCGCCGAGGCCCGCGACAGCCTCCCGGTCGCCTGGTGGGGCGCTGTCTTCCCCGGCACGGCGCTGGCGCTCACTGTCATGGCGTGCAACCTGGTCGCTGACGGCCTGCGCGACCGGCTCGATCCGCGGCAGCGTCGCTCGACGTCGACGGTAGTCGCCAGCCCGGTTTCTCCTCCATAGCCGATGCTCACCAGCGACTGCGATCGGTTCCTTCCTTAGCCCGTGCTCACTAGCGACTTCAATTTCCATCTTCCCGCGGCCAGCATCGCGCAACACGCGGCGGCTCGCGGCACCAGCAGACTCCTGGTGCTCAATGCTCGCGGTGCCGACCGCAATCGCGCCGTGGCTGATCTGCCCGAGATCCTCCGTCCCGGCGACCTGTTGGTGGTGAACGACACACGGGTCATTCCAGCGCGGCTCTTCGCGCGCCGCGCTTCGACGCAATCTCAAGTCGAGCTCCTGCTGGTCGAGCGCCATGGGCTTACCGAGTGGGATGCTCTTGCGAAACCCGGAAAGCGCGCCCGTGTCGGCGAGCGCCTGCTCCTCGGCGGCGCTGGCGAGAAGGCCGTGCTGCAGGTTGAAGTGCTCGCCAAGGCCGCCGACGGCCGTCATCGCGTGCGCTTCTCCGAGCCCATCGAGCCCCATCTCGAGGAGCTCGGGCACGTGCCGCTGCCGCCCTACATCAAGCGTTCGGACGACGAGGCCGACCGCGAGCGGTATCAGACCGTCTTCTCGCGCTTCGACGGCGCCATCGCGGCGCCGACTGCGGGGCTGCACTTCACTCCCGAGATCCTCGACGCCGCGCGGACGCGCGGGATCGAGATCTGCACGATCACGCTCCACGTCGGCATCGGGACGTTCAAACCGGTGACCGCCGAGCTCGTTCACGAGCACCCGATGGAGAGCGAGCGCTTCGAGATCTCGGCCGATACCGCCACGGCAATCGCGCGAACCCGCGCCCTAGGCGGCCGCATCGTCGCCGTGGGCACCACGGTCGTTCGCACTCTCGAAGCCGCGGCGCTCGCCACGGGCGAGATTTCGCCGGCGTCGGGGCGGACCGACATCTTCATCACTCCGGGATTCCGTTTCCGTGCCGTCAACGTCCTACTCACCAACTTTCACCTGCCGCGGTCCACCCTGCTCATGCTGGTCTCAGCCTTCGCCGGCCGGGAACGCGTCCTGGCTGCCTACAACGAAGCGATCCGCGCGGGCTACCGCTTCTACTCGTACGGCGACGCGATGCTGGTCGATCGGGCCTGAGAGCGGGACGAAATTCCCGCCCATCACCGAATTTCCCGAAGTTTTCTCGCTATCCTGAGGCGCCATGAACGCCGCCACCTCGCTTCGTCTACTCCGCGTATTCGCCCTCGGCGCTCCCCTGCTCGTCGGTGCATGCGCTTCCCAGACACCCGCGGCCCGGACCGCTCCGCCCGCCGCGCCGGCCGCGACGCCGCTGCCGCTCGACACCAGCATCCACAAGGGCCAGCTCGAGAACGGCCTCACCTACTACGTGCGCGCCAACGCCAAACCGCGGAAGCGGGCCGAGCTCTGGCTGGTAGTGAACGCGGGATCGGTACTCGAGGACGACGATCAGCGCGGTCTGGCACACATGGTCGAGCACATGGCGTTCAACGGCACCGAGCGCTTTCCCAAGCTCGACCTGGTGAACTACCTGGAATCGATCGGCATGCGCTTCGGCGCCGACGTCAACGCGCAGACCGGCTTCGACGACACCATCTATACCCTCACCGTGCCGACCGACGACCCGGTGATCTTCGCCCAGGCGCTCGACATCCTGCATGAGTGGGCGCACGCCGTCGCCTTCGAGGCCGACGAAATCGATCGCGAGCGGGGCGTGGTGCGCGAGGAGCGGCGCCTCGGCCTGGGCGCCGGAGCGCGTATTCGCGACCAACAGTTCCCGATTCTGTTCAAGGGCTCGCGCTACGCCGACCGCTTACCCATCGGCACGCTCGCGACCATCGAACACGCCCCGCACGAGGCGCTCAAGCGTTTCTACCGGGACTGGTATCGGCCCGACCTCATGGCGGTGATCGCGGTCGGCGACCTCGATCCGTCGACGGTCGAGACTCAGATCCGGGCGCGTTTCGCCGATCTGACGAACCCTGCTCATGAACGTCCCCGCGGCTCGTGGGGAGTGCCGTCGCACCGCGGCACGCTCTACAGCATCGCCACCGATCCCGAGCTCACCGAAACTTCGGTCGCGGTCTACCACCTGCATCCGGCGCCGTCCGAAGGCACGGCCGAGGATTACCGGCGATCGCTGGTCGAGCGCCTGTACCACTCGATGCTGAACGCGCGTCTCGCCGAGCTCGCGGAAAAGGCCAATCCGCCGTTCCTCTACGGAGTCTCCGGCTCGGACAGCCTGGTACGCACGGTGGCGTCCACGGTCCAGGGCGCCGGCGTACCCGACGGTGGCGTGCCGCGCGGGCTCGACGCTCTCTTCACCGAGATCGAGCGCGTGCACCGCTTCGGCTTCAATCTCTCGGAGCTCGAGCGCCAGAAGGCCGAGATGCTGCGCTCGTACGAGCAGGCGCTCGCCGAAGTCGACAAGCTCGAGTCCGCAGGCTTCGCCGCCGAGTACTCGCGCAACTACCTCGAGGACGAACCGGCGCCGGGCATCGCCGCCGAGCACGCCATGGTGGCGCAGTTTCTCCCCACCATCACGCTCGCTGAGACCAACCGCCTCGCCGCCAATTGGACCGACCGCGACGACCGGGCAGTGATGGTGAGCGCGCCCAAGAACAATCGGAGCGAGCCGCCGCGCGAGGCCGATCTGCGCAAGGTCTTCGGCGAGGTCAGCGAGCGCGAGCTCACCCCATGGGTCGACCGCGTGGTCGACAAGCCGCTGGTCGAGCATCCCCCGCAACCGGGCACGCTCACCTCCGAGGAGAAGGTACCCGAGCTCGGCCTCACGATCTGGACCCTGTCGAACGGCGCCAGGGTCATTCTGAAACCGACCGACTTCCAGAACGATCAGATTCTGCTGCGCGGCTGGAAGCCCGGTGGAACGTCCCTGGTGTCGGACAAGGACTATCTCTCCGCCACCTTCGCGGCCTCGCTCCTGCGCGACGGCGGCCTCGGCGATTTCGATTCGATCACGCTCGACAAAGCCCTCGCCGGCAAGGCCGCACAAGCCGGCGCTTATATCGGCGAGCTCGACGAAGGCGTCGGCGGGACCGCCTCGCTGCGCGACACCGAGACCATGTTTCAGCTCGCCTGGCTATCGATGACGGCGCCGCGCCGCGATCGCGTGGTCTTCACTAACCAGGTCGCCAAGCTCCGGGCCTCGATCGACGATCGCCTGGCGTCGCCCGGCGCGGCGTTCAGCGACGCAATGCGCGAAGTGCTCTCCGGTGGACATCTACGCCGCAAGCCGCTTACCGAAGCCGGCGTCGACTCGATCGACCTCGACGCCGCGATGCGCATCTTCAAGGATCGCTTCGCCGACGCCTCGGAATTCACCTTCCTACTGGTCGGCAACCTCGATCTCGATACGCTGCGCCCGCTGGTGCTCACCTACCTCGGAGGCCTGCCTTCGCTCAACCGTCACGAGACCTGGCGCGACATCGGGATCAAAGCGCCCACCGGACACGTGAACATCGATGTCCGCAAGGGGCTGGAACCCAAGGCCCAAGTGCGACTGGTGTGGAACGGCTCCGCCGAGTGGAGCCGCGAGAACCTGCACGACATCGACGCGCTCTCCGACGCGCTTACTATCCGGCTGCGCGAGGTCCTGCGCGAGGACCTAGGCGGCGTCTACGGCGTCGGAGTGAGCTCCGGGATCAGCGAGCGGCCGACCGGACGTTTCAGCTTCAGCGTCAGCTTCGGTTGCGCGCCCGAGCGGGTCGACGAGCTTGTTGCGGCGACTCTCCGCGAGCTCCAAGCCGTCCGCGAGCACGGGTTGGCAGAAACCTACGCCGAGAAGGTCCGCGAAACTCAGAAGCGCGAACGCGAACTCGCGCTGCGTGAAAACGCCTTCTGGGTCGACATCCTGCAGACCTACGACCAGCACCATCTCGATCCGTTGCTCATCCTGCACTACGACGAGCTGGTGCAGCGCGTCACGCCCGAACGCCTCCGGGACACCGCGCGAAAGTACGTCGACCCCGAGAACTACGTGCGGGGTGTACTGATGCCGGAAGGCAAGAAGTAGGGCCGAACGGCGCTAGTTCAACGCGGGAATCGTGCCCGGGGCCGCGAGAAGCGGCTCGGGATCGACCCGCGCACCGTGCCATCGCACCCCCATGTGCAGGTGCGGCCCAGAAGCTCGGCCGGTGGCGCCGACCAAGCCGACCTCGCTGCCGCGCTTCACTTCCTGGCCCACCTTGACCAGGATCTTGCTGAAGTGGAAGTACATCGTGATCAGGCCGTCGCCGTGATCGACAAACACCGAGTTGCCGGAGAAGAAGAGGTCCTTCGCCAGCACCACCTTGCCCTCGGCGGAGGCGAAGACCGGCGTGCCCTCGGTGGCCGCGAAGTCCGCGCCGGTATGCGGGTTTCTGGGCTGGCCGTTGAACCAACGCCGACTGCCGAAGCGCCCGCCCGGCGGCAGCTCGGTGAGCGGGCGTCCTAGCGGCAGCGTGAAACGGCGCGAGCCCGAGCTGGCGAACAGCTTCCCGACTTCCCGTTCTTCGCGCTCCGTGCGCTTCAAGTCCGCCGGCGAAAGATCGACTTTGGATTGGTCCTGAATCTCGATGTGCTGCTCGGGGTAGGGATAGGCGGCGACGCGCAGCGTCCGGCGCTCCGTTTTCCCGGCCTGGGTCCGCTCCACGGTGAAGGTGCCTTCGGCCAACAAGTCGACCGCGAAGTAGCAGGCGCCTGCGAGCGGCGCCCACGACTTCGAGGCCATGGCACACCGACTGATCCCCTCACCGGGCCAGCGGACGACCGAACCAGGCTTGACCTCCTGCGGGCTGGGCACGGCGACCGCCGAGCTTGCGACTCGGACTGCAACGGCGAGACTCAGACCTGCCAGGCAGGGCGCGAGGAGGGTGCGGCGCATCGCCGCGAGTGTATCCGAGCGCGGCGCGCGCTCAGCGGCCGTCAACGAGGTTCAGCTGTGTCCGGTGACCGGGATCGCCACGCCGTGCACCGCACCCGCGGCGTCCGAGGCGAGGAAGCGCACCACCTGCGCGACCGCCCGCGGGTCGACCCATTGCCGGGGGTCGGTATCGGGCATGGCGGCACGATTGGCCGGTGTGTTCATGGTCCCGGGCAGCACGCAGTTGACGTTCACTCCGTGCTCCTTGACCTCCGCTGAAACGCTCTCGCAGAGGCGGAGGGTCGCGGCCTTCGCGGCGCTGTACGCCGCGACGTTGGCACTGCCCGCGAGCGCGTTGAGAGAGGCAATGGTCACGATCTTGCCGGAACCCTGGCGCAGCATCGCCGGCACCGCAGCGCGGCAGGCGTTCCACACCGACGTCGTGTTGATGGCGAGCAACGTAGCGAGCTCGTCGGCCGGAGCCTCGTGCGCGACCTTACCGCCACGGAACCCACCGGCAACGTTCACCAGGACATCCAGACGACCAAAACGTTCGACGACCTTGGCGATCAGACCCTCGACCTCCACCGCCGCGTCGAGCTCACAGCTCGCGAGCAGGGTGTTCGGCCAGCTTCCGTAGGCCGACTCCAGGCGATCCATGCGGCGATCCGTCAAAGCCAGACGGGAGTCCGCGCGGAACGCCTCGGCCACCGTTCCGCCAAGCGCGCCGCCGGCGCCGGTGATCAAAACGACTTTCGCTTCAGCCATCTCTCGCTCTCCTCCGTGCCATAGGCTATCTCGCTACGGATTCCATGGAGATACCGCTCTGAGACGGTTGTGGCGCCTTCCCCTGGCGATACTTGTCACCCTTCTGATGGCCGCGCTGGTCGGGCTCGGCGCGGCAGTCTGCTTCGCCGCACCGCGGGCCCGCGGGCGTGTACGCGACGGGTGTACGGGCCTCTGGGGCCGCGGCTTGTCGCGCATCCTCGGACTGCGAGTTCACATCGAGGGTGCGCCTCCCCCGCGCGGCGCGCTGGTGGTGTCCAACCACACGGGCTACGTCGATGTGTTCCTCCTCGGAGCCGCGATGCCGTGTACCTTCGTGTCGCGGGGAGACGTTGCGCGCTGGCCGCTCATCGGCCTGGTCTGCCGCATGGCGGGCGTCTTGTTCGTCGATCGCCAGCGCCGCGCCGACACGCCGCGCGCGGCGCGAGCGCTCGATGAAGCGCTAGTCGCCGGGCGCACCGTGGTGCTCTTTCCCGAGGGCACGAGCTCGAGCGGTGAAGCGGTCCTGCCCTTTCGATCGGCATTGCTCGACGGCGCCGCGCGATCCGCGATCGCGGTGAGAGTGGCGACGCTCGCCTATCGAACGCTGCCGGGCTGGCCACCGGCGAGCACCGCGGTCGCCTGGCACGGCGACGCCGCCTTTCCGCCTCATCTGTGGACGCTGGCGGCCATGCCCCGAGTCGACGCCTACCTGCGCTTCCTCCCCGCGCCGGTGACCTCTAGCGATCGCAAGAAGTTGGCCTCCGAGCTCTGGACGTCGGTGAGTCGCGAGCTCGCCGATCTGCGTGCGACCCTCGTCGAATCCGCCCCCTAGTCCGTGTCCTTCTCGCCGGCGTTGGGTGCTCCGACGAGTTGATGAAACAGGCTCGATTCGCGCTTGTAGAACCCCTGGGTGTGGAAGGAATCGCGCAGCCCCAGCAGGTGGTAGTCCAGGTGATGACAGATCTCGTGCAGGAAGGTGCGGAAAAAGGTACGAAACGCCACCACCTGCTGGCGCTGCGCAGTGCGCATCCAGAGCGAGATGGTCGGCGCGACGCCGCGACGGGTGGGATCGTAGAGCCCATGCAGCTCGCCGCGGGAATTGCTCGGCCGGACGGCCTGCACGGCGATGCGCACCGGCGGCGCGCGCAGGCTCCGCAGCATGGCATCGGCAATCCCCTGGCCCGACGACTCGACTCGATGCCGCTCGTCGTCGATGAGGGACTGGACCAAGTCCTGGATGCCGGGGCGCAACAGATCAGGCGCCGGCAAATCGATGCGCAGGACTCGATCGCTGGCGTCGTAGATTCGTTTCTGGGTCGCGTTCAGGCGTTTGTAGTAACCGAAAGGCATGCAGAGCGAGACTCTAACGGTTTCGAACGCGCACCCGTATACCCTTCGACCCGGTGCTAGAGTCGAGTTCGAGGCCCCTTGCCGGAACCGCACGACTCGAGCCCGCCCCACACGCATGTACAACGAGTTCTACGGCTTCCGCGAAGCGCCCTTCAACATCACACCCGACCCCCGGTTTCTGTTTTTTTCGCAGCGCCACCGCGAGGCGTTCGATCACCTGCTCTATGGCATCCGGGAGCGCAAGGGATTCATCCAGCTGACCGGCGAGGTTGGCGCGGGCAAGACGACGCTCTGCCGGGCCGTGCTCGACGAGCTCGGCCCGCGCTACAAGACGGCCTTGATCCTAAATCCCTGCATGAGCGCGGCGCAGCTCATGCGCGCCATTCTGGTCGAGCTCGGGCTCAAGCCGCGCATCGACCGGGTGGCTTGTCTCGAGGTGCTTAACAAGTTCTTATTGCAACAACTCGAGACCGGTAACGATGTCGTGTTGCTGATCGACGAGGCGCAGGACCTGAGCAATGACCTTCTCGAACAAGTGCGGTTGCTGTCGAATCTCGAAACCGACCAACGAAAGCTGCTGCAGATTGCGCTCATCGGGCAGCCCGAGCTGCGCGACAAGCTGAACCAGCGCTCGCTCCGTCAGCTGCGCCAGCGCATCACGGTGCGCTACCACCTGGCGCCGCTCTCGTTGCGCGAGACCGAGGCCTACATCCGCTTCCGGCTGCATCGCGCCGGCGGCAATTCACGGCCGAGCTTCACACCCTGGGCCATTCGACGGATCCACCGCTACGCCGCCGGCGTGCCGCGACTGATCAACGCGGTGTGCGACAAGACGCTGCTCTGCGGCTTCGTATTCGCCACCGATCAGCTCAACATGCGACACGTCGGGCGCGCCATTCGCGAGCTCGAGGGGAGATTGGATTGAGCCTCATCAACGAAGCCTTGAAGCGCGCGCGCAGCGAAGCCCAGCGCCAAGCGGAAGCCGAGCGCCAGGGCGTCGCACCGGCGCCGGCGTGGACGCCGCCGCCCTTTTCGCGCCGCGAACGCTCGCCGATCCTCGCCAGCGTCGCGGCGAGTGTAGGGGCCACCGCGCTGATTCTCGGCCTGGGATACTTTCTCTTGCGCGGGCACCCAGTGGCGACCCCGAGTGCAGCCGCGCCGGCCCCCCGCGAGGCAGCCGCCGTCCCTCCGAGTGTGCCGATCGCTGCGCCCGTCGAGCCCCTGGCAGCGGCGCCGCGGCCCGCACCCCAGACGCCCGCCGTCGCTCCGTCGAGCTCAGCCGGAACGCCATCGGTGCCGCGCCCGCGGCCCAGCGTCGCATCGACCGGAGCCGCGGCGAAGACCGCTCCTGTGCGCAGCGGGTCGGCGGGAGGAAAGACCTTCGTACGCCAGGCGCGGCTAGCGGACGGCACCGCCATCGAGCTCGGTGGCATCATCTCCGGCGCCGTTCCGCTGGCGATGCTCAACTGGAAAATGATCGGTATCGGCGAGTACGCGGGCAGCTGTTCGCTGACCAAGATCGAGGCGCACCGGGTCGAGCTCCACGGCCCCGACGGCACGTTCTGGATCGAATTGCAGTGAAACGAAAAAGCCCCGCCTGGTTACCCGGGCGGGGCGATAGGAGTTCGAAAAGCGAAGCGTCGTGGATTGAACTACAGGCGTGAATTCGAGGCGTGAATCACAGCCGGACGACGTTGCGCGCCTGCAGGCCCTTCTGGCCGTCCACCACTTCGAATGAAACTGCGTCACCCTCGTTGAGGCTTCGGTAGCCCTCGGCGAGGATCGCGGTGTGGTGGACGAACACGTCCGAGCCGTTCTCGCGCGAAATGAACCCGTAGCCCTTCTCGTTGTTGAACCACTTCACGGTGCCCTTTTCCGTCACTGTTTGCTGCTCCTTGCGGTTTGTTGCTGTTTGTTGTTATCGCCCGGCCACGTGGCACGGACGGTTCCGCCTTCCGAGGAAGGCAGGGTTCGGTATGGCAATTTCAAAAGCGGATTCCTTCAGACAGTGTCGGGGCGTTGTGCAGGGTGGTCGCGAATCGGAGGGGGCTGCCTGAGTCTCGTAGAACTGCCGAGGACGATGGCACGGCATATTTCAAAAAGCAAGAAATTTTTGCACGCTGGGGCCAACGGGCACAGGGGTCCCGGGGCCGGCGAGGACGCGCACGGAGCGGTCCTTCCGGGGGCCCAGGACCCGGCCCCACCGCCGGGGTCAGTGCACTGCTGGTACCACAACCGGTTGCGCTCCGAAGAGCAAGCCGATCTTCGCCTCCTCGGCCTTCTTGCGGAATGCCGCCACGTCCCCGGCGAACAGTTTGTTGAGATCGGCAACGACCGCGTCGACCGCGCGGTGAGCATTGACCAGTTTGGCTCGATCGTTGGCCGTGGGTGGATCCCAGGATGACTGCACGTCGGAAGCCGTGAACACCGAGCTCAGCGCGTCCGTGTCGGGTCGGATGCCGATGCCCTCCGGCGCCTGCCAGAGCCGCTTCTCGAGCTCGTCCAAGGCGTCCGAGACCTTGCCGCCGTCCTTCACCAGCGGCAGCTCGCCGAGCTTCTTCGCATCCTTTTCGCCCGCATCCTGGGCCATCTGTTTCGCCTTGGTCTGAATCGCGGACACGTCATCGCGGGTGCGGCGCAGCCGCCAGATCGCGTCGACCATGGTGTCGTTCAACACTCGGAGCTCGTCAATCGCAGCGCCGCGCGCGGACCAGTCCGCGGCGGCGTTCCCTGTCCGGGGATCGGCCACGACCTGGACGGCCTGCGTGGCGACGCGGTCGCCCAACTTTACCGTCGCGGTATAGGTGCCCGGCACCACCTCGGGGCCCGAGCCTTCTTCGTCGGCGGCCCCGCGCGGGTTGTCGCCCTCGGGCAGCGCGCGGAACGGATCGGTTCCCAGATCCCACACCGCGCGATTGATGCCCAGCTTGGCCGGACCCTTGAACTTGCGGATCACCTTTCCCGCGGCATCGGAGATCGTGATGTCGACCTTCTCTCCCGGACCTTCGTCCTTAGTGTCCTTAGTGTCCTTGGCGTCCTTCGCCGCGGGCTCCGCTTTGGCGACCTTGGCGAGACGCTCGTTTTCCTTGCGGGCGCGCTCCTTGTCGTCGTCTTGGAGCATGAGACCAGGCACGTTCAACGAGTAGGTCAGGATGGCGCCGTACTGACGATTCGAACCGCCGTATTCGCCCGCTCCGAGGCCGAAGCCGCCGGTCGAGGGCCGCACCCAGTGCTGCTGCGCGGGCGCCGGCGGATATAGGTGTACGGACTCGGCCAGGGTTTGCGCCGAGATCTCACGCAACGGTCGGATGTCATCCAAAATCCACAGCGCCCGGCCGTGCGTGGCAATCACCAGATCGCTGTCGCGCGGCTGGATCGCGAGATCCATCACCGATGCCGTCGGAATCGTCTTCCTCATCGGCGTCCACTTCTTGCCGCCGTCGAACGAGACGTAAAGGCCGAACTCGGTGCCGAGGAACAGAAGATCCTTGCGCACCGGATCCTGCGCGATCGAGAGCGCATAGCCCCGCAGGTCCGCCGTCGCAAGACTGATCCAGGTGGCTCCATAGTCGTCGGTGCGCGCGACGTACGGTGTCCAGTCCGAGCGCCGATGGTTGTCGAACACGGCAAAGGCGGTGCCGCCGGAGTAGGACGAGGCGAGGATGTGCGGCACCCAGGTGTTGACCGGCACGCCGGGCAGGTTCTTCTCCACGGAAGTCCAGGCTTTGCCGCCGTCGCGCGTGACATGAATCCGACCGTCATCGCTGCCCGTCCAGATCACCCCTCGTTCGACCGCGCTGGGCACGATCTGCAGGAGCGAGGTGTAGTTCTCGGCCCGCGAAGCGTCCGGCGTCAGCCCGCCGCTGGTGTCAGCCTTCTGCCACTCGGGATTGTTGGTGGTGAGATCGGGCGAGATCGTCGTCCAGCTGTTGCCCCGGTCGGTCGACTTGTGCACGAACTGGCTGCCGAGATACACCGTGTCGGGCGCGAACGGATCGAGCGCCAGCGCCGCGTTCCAGTTGAAGCGCAGCGTCACGCCCTCGGGCGCCGCCGGCTTCACGCCGCGGAATTCGCCCGTGCGAACGTCGACGCGCTGGAGCTCGCCGCCCTGCGACTCGGCGTAGACCAGGTTCGAGTCCTTCGCGCTCGGCAAGGTCTCGAATCCGTCGCCCCCGCCGACCACGACCCACTGATCGTTGGTGATTCCGCCCTGCTGCCAGATCGCCGAGGGACCGCGCCACGAACCGTTGTCCTGCAGCCCACCGTACACGTTGTACGGCAGCTCGTTGTCCACCTGCACATGGTAGAACTGGGCCAAGGGCAGATTGGCGGCGAAGCGAAAGGTCTTGCCTCGATCGCGGCTCTCGGCGATACCGCCATCGTCGCCGACCCAGAGATGCTCGGTGTCCGCGGGGTCGATCCAGATGGCGTGCATGTCGCCGTGGATGCTGCGCATGCCCGGCAAGCCCTTGAACGACTTGCCGCCGTCCTCCGAGAGATCCACCGTGTAGTGCAAGCTGTAGATCCGCTTCGCATCCTGGGGATCGACCCGCAGATCGCAGAAGTAAAACGGCCGGGCGGCGATGTTGGTGTGATCGTTCACCGTCTTCCAGGTCGAACCGGAATCGTCCGAACGCAGCAAGGCGCTCTTCTTGGCCTCGACCAGCGCGTATACCGTGCCCGGGCTCGAGGCCGCGAAGGCGATCCCCATGCGACCGAGCTCGCCCTCGGGCAGACCATCTTCCTGCTGCAGCTTCTTCCAAGTGGCGCCGCCATCGGCGGTGACGTACATGGCCGAGCCCGGGCCGCCGGACTTGAAGACCCAGGGCCAGCGGCGGAACTGCCACATGTTGGCGATCAGGCGGTCCGGATTGTGCGGGTCCAGAGCGAGGTCGCCGCAACCGGTCTTCTCGTCCACATACAGGACCTTGTTCCAGGTCTTGCCGCCGTCGGTGCTCTTGAACACACCGCGTTCGGGGTTCTCGCCCCACTCGCGGCCGAGCGCGCAAGCCCAGACGATGTCCTGATTCCGTGGGTGAATCAGGATGCGATGGATGCGCTCGGTCTTCTCGAGTCCCATGCGCGCCCAGGTCTTGCCACCGTCCAAAGAGCGGAAGATACCCTCGCCCACCGACGCGCTGTTACGAACGTTGCCTTCGCCGGTGCCGACCCACACGACATCAGGATTCGATTGCACCACGGCGATGGCGCCGATCGCGTGTACGGGCTGATCGTCGAAGATCGGCGCGAAGGTCAGCCCGCCGTTAGTCGACTTCCACACTCCGCCCGTCGCCGCGCCGACGTAGAGCACGTCCGGATTGGCGCTCAGGCCCTCGACCGAGGTGACGCGGCCGCTCATTCCCGCCGGCCCGATATTGCGCGCCTTGAAGCCCGAGAACAGATCGGGGTCGAGGCCTGGCGCCGCGGCAGAGGCTGGGCCCGCTTTGGGGGCGGCCTGGAGGCTGCCAGGCGCAGCCAACAGGCAGGCGGCGGCGAGCAGTGGGATGACGAACGGGCGCGAGGCTCTCAACATGTCCATGTCCTCCGAGATGTGACGGGATGTAAGACCACGGTATCAAAACCGCCGACCCGCGGCTCGCCGTATCATTGCGCCGTGCCGCCGCGCCTCGACGCTGAACATCTGCGCATCGATCTCTCGGTCGCCGACCTCCTGGACACGGCGCTCCTGCGCCACATCGGGTTCGGCAACCGGGGCGGCTACGAGCGCCTATGGCTGGGACAGGCCATCCACTCGCACTATCAGGAAGGCGCACTCGAGCACGATCCCTCCTACCGCCGCGAGGTCGTGCTGGTGTTCGAGTTCGAGCACCGCGGCTGGCAAGTCCGCCTGCAGGGGCGTCTGGACGGACTCCGCAAGGGCTCGGACGGAGCCCTGGTCGTCGAGGAGATTAAATCGGTGCGGCGAGGCGGGCAGCTCTCCGCCACCCAGCGCGAGATCTACGAGCGTCAGGCGCTGCTCTACGCCTGGATGCTGCATCGCCAGCACAACCACGGGGGTGAGTCCGAGACGCCCGTGGACATCGCCGCCGAGCTCGTGCTGATCGAAATCGGCAGCGACGAAGTGGTCCGCGAACCGTTGAAGCCAGACTTCGAGAATCTCGAAGCTCAGGTCAAACGCCGCCTCAATCAGATTCTGCGCACTTTCGAAGGCGAGCGCCAGGCGGGGTTCAAGCGGCGCGCAGCGGGCGAGACTCTGCGCTTCCCCTATCGCGAGATGCGGCCCGGGCAAGAGGCAATCGTGGCCGCGGTCGACGGCGCGGTCGAGCGTGGTGAGCACTTGCTGGTGCAAGCCACGACCGGGATCGGTAAAACCGTCGCCGCGCTCTACCCAGCGGTGCGGCGGGCGCTCCTCGCCGAGAAGAAAGTCTACGTGCTGACCGCCAAGACCCTGCAGCAGGACATGGCGACCGCGGTGTTGAAGTTGCTCAACAGCAGCAACGATTTCAAGGCCATGCGCCTGCGCGCGAAATCCAAGATGTGCGCCAACGACGAGATCCTCTGCCACGAGGAGTACTGCCGCTTCGCCAAGGACTACTTCGCGAAGCTGGAATCGACGCAGCTCGTTCCCCGCCTGCTCGCCGAGCGGGCGACGCTCGATCCCGAAGCGATCTACGCCGCAGCCAAGCAGGCCGAGGCTTGCCCCTTCGAGGTCAGCCTGGACCTCGAGCACAAGGTGCAAGTCACGGTGTGCGACTACAACTACGCCTTCGACCCCTACGTTGCGCTCGGCGCCTTCGCCGCCGAAGCCGATCTCTCGGACACCATCCTGGTCATCGACGAGATCCACAACCTGGTCGAACGCGGCCGCGGCTACTGGAGCCCCGAGCTCGACGCCGCGGCAGCGCGAGCCGCCGCCGAGGCGATGCGAATGGGACGCGAGCCGGTGCATCAACAGATCGAGGATCTCTGCCTCGAGCTCGCGCTACTCATCGAACGCACAGTGCATAGCGCGCTCGAGGAAGGGCCGCCCGGACAACAGGCCATGGAGGCGGCGCTGCCGGAGGACGCCCTCTGGCAGTTGCGTCCACGGTTCGACGCGGCGTTCATCGACTACCTCGAGTTCCAGCGTCAGACCAAGAGCTTCCGTCCCGATGATCCCTTCGTCGGCCTGTACTTCGACGTGCTCCGATTCCTCAACGGGCTGCTGGCGGCCGATGCGGCGTTCTCCCGCTGCGTCGAGATGCGCGGTGGCGAGGCCCGGCTGCGGATCTTCTGTCGCGACCCCAGCCGCTTCCTCGGCGGGGTGCTGAACCGCGCGCACTCGGTGATCGGACTCTCGGCGACCTTGTCGCCCACCGCGTTCTACCGCGATCTGCTCGGCTTCGATGCCAGCCGCACCACCAGCCTCGAGATTCCCAACCCGTTCCCGGTCGAGAACCGTCGCGTGGTAGTCGACAGCACGGTCACCACTACCTGGAAAGAGCGCCCGCTACATGTGGCCCGCATTGCCGAGCGACTGGGTGCCTTCACCGACGCGGTGCCCGGCAACTGCCTGGCGCTGTTTCCGAGCTACGACTTCCTGGCGCAGGTCGGCGAGCTGCTCAAGCCGCGCACGAAGAGGGTGCTGGTGCAGCGCCGCGCCGACAACGACGCCGGCCGCGAGGCGATCCTCGAGACCCTGAGAACCGCCCTGCTCGGCGACGTGCTGCTGTTGGCGGTGGCGGGTGGCGTCTTTGCCGAGGGTGTCGACTACCCGGGGGAGATGCTCCGCGCGGTCGCGGTCGTGGGCCCCTGCTTGCCGGGCATATCGCTCGAGATCGAGCTCCTCAAGACCTACTATCAGGAACGCTTCGAGCGCGGCTTCGAGTATTCGTTCGTGGTGCCCGGTATGACCCGTGTGGTGCAGGCAGCCGGGCGCCTGATCCGGTCACCCACGGACGTCGGTGTGATCGCGCTCTTCGACCGCCGGTTCCTGCAACCGCCCTACCGCGATCACCTGCCCGCCGACTGGCTCGAAGCAGGTGGCGCCGCAGCTCTGGTGGGAGATCCCTCCCTGGTCGCCCGTGACTTCTTTTCCGCCTGCGACCGTCCGGCGGCGGGGGTTACGCCTCGAGTCGCCGCTCTTTCCGTGGAGGATGAACGATGAACTGTCGTCGAACGCTCGCTGGCTTTGCCGTAGTCGCATCGTTGCCCGTGCTGGCCGGCGCGGCGCCGCCCGAAATTTCGGCACGAGCGCACGCGCTTCACTTCCAGTCGATCGTCGTCGATACGCACGACGACACCACGCAACGACTGCTCGATCCCAAGTTCGATCTCGGCGCGCGCCATGCAGACGGCAGCATCGACATCCCACGCATGCGTGACGGTGGCCTCGACGCGCTGTTCTTCTCGATTTGGACGCCTGGCACGCTGGCCGGTCCCGAGGCCTTGCGCCAGGCCCTGGCGCAGATCGACGCCCTCCAAACCCAAATCGACCTGCATCCCAAGGACATCATCCTCGCGCGGACCGCCGAGGACGTCGAGCGCGCCCACGCCCACAAGAAGATCGCGGCTCTCATCGGCGTCGAGGGCGGTCACATGATCAACGACGACCTCGCCAATCTCGATAAGTTCTTCAAGCTCGGCGCGCGCTACATGACGCTGACCCACAGCGTGAACACTGACTGGGCGGACTCCTCGGGCGATACGGCGAAGCACAACGGCCTGACCGATTTCGGCAAGCAGGTGGTGCGCGAAATGAACCGGTTGGGGATGATCGTCGACATCTCGCACGTCGCCGACAAGACATTCTACGACGCGCTCGCGATCAGCCGGGCGCCGATGATCGCCTCCCACTCCTCGAGCCGCGCCGTGTGCGACGCACCGCGCAACATGACCGACGCCATGATGAAGGATCTCGCGGCCAAGGGCGGCGTGGTGCAGATCAACTACCACATCGGTTTTCTTTCCCAGGCCTTCAAGGACGCTTTCGAGGCCAACGGCGGCGCGATCAAGAACGCGGTCGATGCCGAAGCCAAGAAGCGCTGCGGCGACAACGAGGCCTGCCAACTGATCGAGGCCGATCGCATCGTTCGCGACGAGGTCGCCGCCGGCAGGCTGCCGCGCGTCGAGTGGACCGCGATCGTCGACCACATCGATCACGCGGTGAAGGTGGCCGGCGTCGACCACGTGGGTCTCGGTTCCGATTTCGACGGCGCCAACATGCCGTTCGGAATGGAGGACGCGACCCATCTGCCGCAGATCACGCAAGCGCTGCTAGACAAGGGCTATTCCTCGAGCGACGTGCGCAAGATCCTGGGGGGCAACACCCTCCGCGTATTGCGAGAGGTCGAGCGCGCGGCGCGGCGGATCCGCCTCTACTCGACGAAGTAGCCGGTCACGTCGAGCACCAAGTTCACCTGAGTACCCGGGGGCATCGCCGGGTACGCGGCGAGCTGCCCATCGACGCCGAGCGCGATCACCGCGCTGCCGGCACGCGTCGTGCCGGCGCGAAAGCTCACCACGCTGGTGTTCGCCACCACATCGCTTCGCGGATAGAGCCGCAAGTCCCCTCCGGCGGTGGGCTGCACCGCCGTCGCATTGATCGTGACGGCCACCGCGGATGCGGGTACGCCACACAATCCGGCAACCGGGAAGGCCCGCACCACGCCGGAGGCAAGCGCCGGCGACCCCGAGGCGCCGGCCGGACCGCGGGTGTCCGCGATACGGCAAGGCGTGATCGTGAAGTAGTCGGCCGCCCGCGGATGCGCCGGCAGATGACAGGCGGTCGTGCCACTGTCGAGCGCCGCACCCCCGGCGTCGCCGAAGAACGCCCAGGAATACGCCCCCGTCTGCAGAGTCAGCTTCAAGACGCCGAGCGTCGAGCTCACCCGTACAGCACTGTTCGGCTGCACGGAACTCGGCTGCACCAATTGCTTGCCGCCGACACCCACCGTGAACTGACGCGGCGCCGATACGTCGGCCACCGCCCACGGAGTCTGGCGATGAAAGCGTTCGTAGAGATGGTCGTGACCCACCAAGACAACGTCGGCGCCCACGCGGTAGAGATCCCGCCAGAAGGCGTCGAAGGTCGGGTCGTTTCCGTGCGCGCCGGACGAGAATCGTGGATGGTGCCAGTACGCGAGCGTGCAGACACCCGGATGCGCCGCCAGATCGGCCCGCAGCCACGTCTCCTGAGGCGATCCGGCGCCACAGCCGCCGATCGCGGCGCAGTTCGAATTCAGCGCGACGAGATGCCACGTCCCGAGATCGTAGCTGTACCAGCCCTTCGCAGGATCGCCGGCCCGCGCACCAAAATACGCGTAGTACCCGGCGGCTCCGGGCTGCCCATAGTCATGGTTCCCGGGCGCCGGAAACGTCTTGGCCAGGAACTGCCCCCACGAGGCGTCATACGACTGCTGATACTTCGCCAACGCCCCGTCCTCGTACTGCAAGTCGCCCAACACCAACACCGCGTCGGGTGCCCAACTGGCCGCCAGCGCCGCGGTGGCCGCCATCCGGCAGCGCGTCGCGGTGCCCAGGCCGCCGTTGAAATCGACATCCCCCGGGTCGCACGCGATGTCTCCAGCCGCCGCGAGCACCGGATCCGCGGCGAGACTCGGCGTCGAAATCATCGCCAAGACGGCGGCGAGCGCCAAAAAACGAGGCATTCAGGCATGGTAGCAAACCGCCCGCAAACACTCTGCGCCTCGTTTCCGTACAAGAAAGTGAAGGGGCAAGAGCAAGCGCATTGCCCACTCCTCCCTCCTAACCCCGCCCCGTTGTGGCGGGGTCTTTTTTGCCCGCTACGCACGGCGCGTCAACATCGAGCTGGTGTAGGCCTCACCCCGGCCGGCGCCGGAACGGTCTCAGTCGCTCACGCTGTGGTCGCTCAGCCGCGGGGCGATCACCGCGCAGCTGCTGCAGACGCGCCCCGACGAAGCGTAGGTATTGCATCTGCTGTTCTGGGGTCAACACCGCGCGCGAAGCGAGGATGTTCTCCGCCAGGGCGCGATCCAGGCTGCCGTAGGCTTCGCCGAGCTGCTTGGTGAGCGGCTCGATGCGGTCGCGATCGGGGTGTTCGGAGAGCAACTCGGAGCGGAGCTCGGCCTGGAGCTGCTTCAGGTGGAAGCGCTGCTCGCGCATGCCGGTGACGAAGCTCTCCTGCATCTCCATGAAGCGGGTTCGCGCCGCGCCTCGAAGTCCCAGGCGATCGGCCAAGGGGCCGAGGTTCGGGCGCTGCCCGACGTCCGCCACGCCATCGAGCGGAGACACCGAGCTGCTCGCGGCCGCCGGCTTGTGAAAATGCTGCGTCAACAACGTCGCCAGGATCCCAACGTTGATCCCCGTCGAGAGCAGGAGCGCGATCAAGAGCCACCAGCGTTTCACGGACGGCCCCCCTGATCGTCGTCCCCCCCCAAGCCTGCCGGCGATTGGAGGGCTGTTTCATAGCTGTCGGCCATGGTGAGCTGTGAGGAGATCATGGCCTCGGTGTCGGAGGCCGGATCGGGACGGTCGGTGCCCGAGAGGGCCAGGCCAGAGCCCAACACCGCCCCGACCAGCAGCGCGACGATGGCGGCAACCTTCGCCCACACGGGCGCGAACGACCACTCGAGGCCCGCGGCGGGTGACGACGCGCCTCTCGCCTGGGCCATCACCGAGGTCGCAAAACCCGGGCGTGGCAGGGCGGCGGGATCCGGACCAAGGTGAGTCCACGCCCACTCCAGCTTTCGATACTCGGCCAGCAGCGCCGGCTCGCGCTCGAGACGCTGGCTGAGCGCCTTGGCTTCGGCCGGCGGCAACTCGCCGTGCAGCAGTCGGATCAATTCGGAATCGTGGCTACTCATCATCCTCTCCCCGCCGGAGAAACCCCGGAGCGATCGCTTTCCTGCGCCTTCGTCAGAGTGCGCATGGCTCTTACCAGGCGGCTTTCGACGGCGCTCTCGGTAAGGCCGAGGGCGTGCGCGATCTGGCGGTACGACAACTCTTCGAACTTCGCCAGCAGCAACACGGCCTGCTGGCCGGCCGGCAGCTTGGAGATCGCGCCGCGCATCGCCGCCCAATCTTCCCGCGCCCCCATGACGCGTTCCAAGCCCGGTCTCGAGTCCGCCGGGTCGATCTCGGGCTCGTCCTCTCGTCCCGCCGCCGGGGCGAAGGGCAGGAATCGCACCAGCCGCCGCCGGCGCAGGCGGTTCAGGCAGTGGTTAACCGCGATGCGATAGAGCCAGGTGAACACCCGCCCGCGCGGCTCGTAGGTCCCCGCCGAACGGTAGGCACGAAGAAACACCTCTTGCGCGGCGTCCTGCGCCTCGTCCGGGTCGCGCAGCAGGCGCGCGCAGAGGCGCACCAAGCGGGCCTGATGGCGTTCGACCAGGACCGAAAATGCGTCGACATTCCCAGCGGCGACCAGCCGCAACACGTCGAGATCGGGATCGAGGGCGCCTGGGGTGTCTCCGAGGGTGTCTCCGAGGGTATCTAGGAGGACAGAAAAATCCTGTGCGGAGTCGGAACTCACCTCGTGTGGAAACCCCGGTGGGTCAGTTTCCTGCGGTCGCTTCCCGCCTCGGGGTTCAGGCCGAGAGCGTTTCGAGGTCTTGCTGGAGATCCGCCACCGTCTTGTACCGCTGGTCACGGTCCTTCTCCAGGCAGCGCATGATCAGGTTTTCGAGCGCCGGCGGGATTTCCCGCCAGTACGCACTGGGCCTGGCGGGCGCCTCGTTCAGGTGCGCCATGATGATCTTCATCGGGTTGTCGCCGGTGAACGGCAACTCGCCCGAGAACATTTCGTAGAAGACCACGCCGCAGGCGTAAATGTCGGCCCGGCCGTCGGCCTCCTTGCCTTCGAGTTGCTCCGGCGAGAGATATTGCGGTGTGCCGACGATCCAGCCTGCCTGCGTCTGGCCTGGCGCCACTCGCTTCTCGGGGCGGGCGATGCCGAAGTCCATCAGCTTGGCGTTGCCGCCCTGGTCGATGATCAGGTTCTCAGGCTTGATGTCACGGTGGATGACGCCTTGCGCGTGCGCCGCGCCCAGGCCGGCGCAGAGCTGCTTCGCCAACCGCAGGGCCGCGGAGTACGGCAAGCGGCCTTCGCGATCGAGCAGATACCGCAGCGTCACGCCGCGGACGTATTCCATCGAGATGTAGGGCAACCCGTTCACTTCGCCGAAATCAAAAGTCCGCAGAACGTTCGGATGCGTGATCTTGCGCGCCAGCTTGAGCTCGCTCTTCAGGCGTTCGAGGAGGACGGCATCCGTCGCCATCTCCTTTTTCAACATCTTGAGCGCCACCAGGTCGTCGAGCTCGCGGTCGCGCGCCTTGTAGACCACACCCATGCCGCCGGCGCCGAGCACCGAGAGGATCTGAAAGCGATCGCCGAGCAGTGATCCCGGCGCGATGCCGGAGAGCGTCGCCGGCGAATCGCCGCCCGCCAGGCCCGGCGAAGCGAGCCACGCCACCTCGAGACCGGTGACTCTCGCCGCGAGGTCGCTGCGCAAGACATACAGCGGCTGCGAACTGAGCAAGGCGCGCTGCGGCACGAGCTCGACTCCAGCGTCGCGGAAGGGCTCCTTGAGCTCTTCGAAAGCGTCCTTGGACAGCAAGATGTCGCCCGGCGCGGCCTCGCGGAGCAGCGCCTCGAGCTGCTGCACCGGCATGCCCACGACCGCCCGCAGCGGCGACTCTTCAGCCACCACGGCTCCGGTGACCGCATCGCCGACCGAAATCGCGAGCACCGGCGCTTCCGCGATGTCCGCGTCGTTCTCCTTCTGCTGCAACGAAGCGCTGGCCTCGGCGGCCGCGGCGAGCGCACGATAGGTTCGGCCGTCGCCCTCGAAGCTCGCCAAGACCCGATGTCCGAACACCGACTCGACCTGACCGCGGCGCGAGGTGACAGCGGTCGAGATGCGGCGCAGGTCGCGGCCCAGGCGCTCCAAAGTGTGCTCAGGGTCCTGGCTCAGGCGAGTCCCCGCGTACCCTCGCAACTCGACGGTCAGGAGCGCCACCCGGGTCACTGCAGCCTTGTCGAGAGAGCCGGCGTTCCCGGGGACGGCGCCGCTCGGCAGGCTGCGCGACAGGTTCGCCATGTAGTTCTGCATGTCGCGCTTCTCGCGCAGGTCGCGCATCAGCACGTCGAAGGATTGCGCCAGCTTGCCGATTTCGTCCGACCGCCCGGTATCGATCGCCACGTTGTAGTCGCCCTGGCTCGCCGTCTCGGCGGCCGCAGCGAGCTGGCGGACCGGCGCCATGGTGCGCTGCGCCATCAGGTAGGACAACGCTGCGGCGAGCAGGACCGAGATCAGTCCGCCGAGCAGGAGCACCTGCTCGATACGCTTGTAGCTCGCGGCCGCTTTGTCGAGCGAGGCGAGCGTCACCGACACGCCGGCGGACTTTCCCGCCGCGTCGAGCAGCGGCGAGAGCAGCGCGACCCAGGGACTGCCGCCGAGCTGGAGCTCGATCTGCGGCACCACCCGGGTTTCTTCCATCGCATCGTGCAGCGCGCCACCCTGCGCGCGCAGGGCCGGCACCAGCTCCCGGGTGAGCTCGGGCACTAGGGTACTGGCCACGACCTCAGGCCCGCTGGGGCTGGCCGCGAGATACACCACCTCGGTGCCGCTCGAGCGCCGAACCTCTTGCGCGCGCTTGTCGTCGATCGCGAATCCGGTGACCAGAAAGCCTTGCAGGATGTAGTCCTGAGTGAGCGGGGTCGCCACCGCTTCGAATAGTTTCGTGCCCTCGTCGGCGTCTTCCCAGACGCCGGCCACCGACTCGCCGCCCTGCTTGCGGATGGCCTCGGCCACCAGAGGGCGCTGCGCGAGGTCCTGGCCTGCCTTGGCGGTCGGCCGGTCACTGCGCGCCCAGGTCTTGCCGTCCGGATCGAGCACGATCGCGAAGTTGAACGGCAGGTCGCCCTGACGTTCCTTCAGTTGATCGAGGATCGACGCAGTGTCGTTTGCGGCCCCGGCCTGCGCCACGTAGGCGCGAAACTGGGCATCGCCGGTGATCAGCCGCGAGGCGAGTTTGAGCTGGTCGTAGCGCTGGAGCTGCGCCGCCGCCTGCTGCGCATGACTCGAGGAGAGCGCCGAGCGCACCGCCTCGCCCGCGATGCGGTTGCCGATCAACGAGGTAATGACCACGGCGGCACCCACCGACAAGGCAACCAGGACCGCAGTCACCAGGAAGATCCGGGTGGCGAGCGAGAGGCCAGAGCGTTGCTTAGTAGCTGTCGCCATGCTGGTTGTAGGACTGACCCAACTTGTTGACATGCGAAGGCACGCGCGGGCGGGTGACTTCGAGCTTGGCACCCACCGCTTCGTGCGGCAGGTTCTTAAAGGTCTCAGACCACAGCTCGGTCTGCTCGTGCCAGACCTCGAGCGTGCCGGCGCCCTCCGGCAGGCCGGTGAGCGTGAAGTTGCCGGCCGCATCGGGCATGGTCGAGAAGGGCGTGTCGAGTACCCAGATATACCCCACCATCGAATGGTGGACATTGCAGAAGACCCGTACCAAGCCCGGGCTCTTGAACGTCCACGACTTGCCGACGCCCTTGCGTGCCAAGCCGAGGTCGAAGCGATTGCCTGCCGAGACCGAAAACGCGTTGTGCAGGATCGGATCGGCGTTGCCGAAGGCGACCGAAGCCCCCACCGGGATGGTCAGCACCCGAGGCTCGAATTCCTTCTGGTGGGTCGCCATGGTGAAGGTGCGATTGGTGCTGACGCCCTTGACCGGCACCGCTGGCCGCCAGATCACCACCGCGTTCTTCACCTCGGCGCTCTTGTCGACGATCTTGCCGCCCTTAGCGAGAAGGAGTACGGAACCCTTGATTTCCCGGGCTTCCAGGCGCGGCGCCGAGACACCCGCCGACACTCCGGCGGCCAGGCAAAGCGTCAACGCCAACCGTGAGAACACGCTCCGGGATCGCATGGGGACGGTTCGAAATGGTAACACAGCGATGCGCGGGAGCCGGCCGTCCGGAAGGCCATCGCGGCTCGTGCGGCATGACAAAATCCCGCGTATGACGGGTTCGGAGCTCGAAGGAGAGATCACGCGGTATCTTACGCAGCCCCACGCGGATCAGATCGATGGGGTCGATCGGTTCGAGGAGCTCGCGCTCGAGGCCTTCCGCTTTCAATACGAGACCGTGGCGCCTTACCGGGCTCTATGCGACCGGCGCCGCATCGACGCCGCGGCGCTCGACCACTGGCGGCAGATTCCGCTCGTGCCGACCGCGGCGTGGAAGACCCTCGAGCTGGCCTCCCGGCCGGCGGTTGAAACATTTCGCAGCAGCGGCACCGGGGGGGAGCGGAGCGTCCATCACCATGGCTTCCCGGAGCTCTATCGCGCCGTGATCGAGGCGTCGTTCCCGCAGGCATGCCTCGGCTCGCTTGGCGCTCGGCCCTCGATCCTGTCCCTGGTGCCTTCGCGCGACGTGCTCCCGGATTCGAGCCTGTCGTTCATGGTCGATTGCGTGCTGGCGAACTACGGCAGCCCGACTAGCGTCACGGCGCTCGGCGCTCGCGGCGTCGAATTGGGCAAGGCGCGATCCTGGCTCAACGCGGCGCAGCGCGGCGGACAGCCAGTGCTGCTCATCGCCACGGCGTTCGCGCTGCTCGAATTGCTCGACACGCTGACTCGGATCGACCTGCACTTTCGACTCCCCCCGGGCACCTTGCTGTTCGAGACCGGCGGGTTCAAGGGCAAGACGCGCGAGATCTCGCGCGCTGAGCTCGTTGCGCTGACCGAGAATCGTCTCGGCATTCCGGCGAGCGCGGTGGTGCGCGAGTACGGCATGACCGAGCTCACCAGTCAGTGCTACACCGCATCGCGCACCGGCGGCGACCCGGATCTCTTCGTGCCGCCGCACTGGGTGCGGGTGCGGACGCTCGATCCCGCCACGCTCGCGGAAGCATCCGAGGGCGAGACCGGCCTGCTCGCCATTCTCGATCTTGCCAACTTGAGCTCGGCGACCCACGTGCTGACCGAGGATTTGGGAGTGCTCGAGGGCTCCGGCTTCAGGCTCCGCGGACGGGCCAGTGGCGCCGAGCTTCGCGGCTGCTCACTGGCAGCCGAGGAGCTCACCCAAAGGCGGTGAGTCGGTTGCTGCCACTCGCCGACACCGTCGCGCCTTCCGAGTTCCTACCGCGCACGTGGCGACCGCGCGCAGTCCAGGACTCAACCTGGCAGAGCGCTGAATGGCAGCCCGATGAGCTTGGACGGCTGATGCTGCAGCTCTCAGGCGCCGGCCAGTCTGCGCTGACGAGTGTCTCGACCGAAGATCTCCTAGCAGCGTGGCACTCGACCGTGAGTGCGTGCCTCGACGCCGGCTCAGCCGACGAGGCGCTGTTTCGCTGCGCCCTGGCGCGGACCAGCCGACTGTCGCCCGAGGGCCTCGCGGCGGGCCTCGACGCGGTGCTGCGCGGCCTGCTCCGACCGCACGCCGATCGACTCGCGACCGCGCTCGAGAGGACTCCGTCGACTGGCGCTCCCGGCCCGTCGGTCATCCTGCTCGCCTCGAACCTGCCGGGGCTCGCCGCTCAACCCCTGTTGCGCGCGCTGCTCGAGCGCCGTCCGGTGCTCCTCAAATCGGCGAGCGACGAACCGCTCTTCGCGCCGCGCTTCGTGGCCGAGCTGATCCGCAGATTGCCCGCACTCTCTGCCGCGGTCGCGGCGACCACCTGGCGCGGCGGCGACCGGCGCCTCGAGGACGTGGTCTTCGCGCAAGCCGGCCAAGTCATCGCGTACGGCACCGAGGCCACCCTCGGGGATCTCGCGCCCCGACTTCGCGGCCGGCTCTTGGCCCACGGCCCGCGCGCCAGTTTGGCAGTGATCGCCGCCGACGCCGATCTCGAAGCCGCCGCCCAGGGCGTTGCGGCTGACGTCGCATTGTTCGATCAACGCGGCTGCCTCTCCGTTCAGGCGGTCTACGTCCTCGGGGCGCTGAAAGGTGCG
This sequence comes from Acidobacteriota bacterium, assembly GCA_039933785.1. GTDB lineage: Bacteria > Acidobacteriota > Thermoanaerobaculia > Multivoradales > JAGPDF01 > JBDTNL01. Next base: position 50,174 of record JBDTNL010000003.1, on the reverse strand, counting down.
GCGCTGAAAGGTGCCAGGCGATTCGCAACTCTTTTGGTGTCAGCGCTTTCCGAAGCGTCGACGCGCTTACCCGCCGGTCCCGCGACCGCGGCCGAGCTCGCCGGCGTCCAGCTCCTGCGCGCCGAGGCCGAGATCCGTGGCTTGCCGCTCGAGCCTAGCGACAGTGTGATCGGCACGGTCGTCCTCGAGGAGAGGCCGCTCTTCCTACCCTCCCCCGGCCGCCGGACCGTGCGCGTGCACAATCTCGACGACCCCGCCGAGCTGCTCTCCCTGCTGTCACCCTGGAAAGGCCGTCTACAGGGTGTCGCTACGAGCGGCACGATCGGGGAAAGCATGCGCCAAGCGCTCACCGACCTCCGCGTCACCCGCATCGCGCCCGCGGGCGAGCTCCAGCGGCCCGACGCGACCTGGGAGAACCGGGGAGAGGCAAGCAGAAACTAAAATAAGGCCCCTCACTTGCCGCCATACGCAAGGCTGCCTACAATATGGACGCCACCGAGCCCCATATACAAGGGAGCCAGGAACATGAAAGCCGCTGCACTTTCGACACGCGCCGGGCGCTATCTGGGGCAGGCGACCGGGTATCGGGCCTTCCTGCCGGCTCCGCTGCCTCCGAATCCGCCGCTCGAGCTGAAAGGCGAGATCCAATCGCTGCTCTCGACGGCTGATCGCGCGCTCGGGCGGCTCGACGGATCTGTGCTCATCCTCCCGAACCCGGACCTTTTCGTCTTCATGTACGTGCGCAAGGAGGCGGTGCTCTCAAGCCAGATCGAAGGCACGCAGAGCTCCCTGCAGGACCTGCTCGCCGCCGAGGCGCAGTTGTTCGACCAGAACCTGCCGCGCGACGTAGACGAGGTGATCAACTACGTCGGCGCGATGAACCACGGATTGGCCCGGCTGCCGGAGCTACCGGTTTCGGTGCGGCTCATTCGCGAGATCCACGCCCAACTGATGCGTGGCGTGCGCGGGGGAAGACTGCAGCCTGGCGAACTCAGGACGAGCCAGAACTGGATCGGGCCGCCCGGGTCGACGATCAATACCGCGAGCTTCGTGCCGCCGCCACCTCAGGCGGTACCGGACGCGCTGGGAGATCTCGAGACGTTCCTGCACGCTGACGACGGTCTGCCGCCACTGATCAAGATCGCGCTGGCGCACGTCCAGTTCGAGACCATCCATCCGTTTCTCGACGGCAATGGCCGCGTGGGTCGGCTACTCATCACCTTCCTGCTTACCGAACGGAGCGTGTTGCACAAGCCGGTCCTCTACCTCTCGCACTATTTCAAACAACACCGACAGGCCTACTACGAACATTTGCAATCCGTGCGTGATCACGGAGCCTGGGAAGACTGGATTGCCTTCTTCCTGCGCGGTGTCATCGATGTCGCCGGCGAGGCCGCTGAGACGGCCCGGCGCATCCTGCACCTTCGGGAGCAGCATCGTGCAGCGATCACCGCGCAACTCGGACGCGCCGCGGGAAACGGACACAAGGTCCTCGAGTCGCTGTTCTATAAGCCGATCATCTCCGTGAACGATGTCCAGCAGACGACCGGAACGACGTACAGCGCCGCGAATGCGCTCGTGACCCGGCTGGTCGCGCTGGGTGTCCTCGGAGAGATGACGGGGAACGCGCGCAATCGGCGCTTTCGCTACGCGCCCTACATCGCCCTCTTCAACGACGCCGCGCCCGAAGACCAAGCCGGCGCGTAACCCCGCGCGTCAGGTCCGCGTCTGCGACGCTGCCCAGTTGGTCATGCCGTGGGTGTTCTTCCACAACCCATCGCGGTTGCGTTGCCAGACGGAGAATGCCCGGCGGCCTTCGATCGTGATCGCCTCGCCGCCGGCGCGGGGCTCGAGACGGAAGTGCTCGAAGCCGCGCACCAGCCCGAGGTCGCCACTCACCACGATCTCTTCGATATCGAACGAGGCCCGCAGGGTGTACCCAGCAAGGCGCTCGTACGCCGCTCGGATGGGCTCGCGGCCGCGGGTCGCGGGCGCCGCGTCGGGCCAGAAGGCAGCGTCCTCGGCGATCATGCTGACGACCGCCTCGTAGTCGCCGCGATTCAACGCCTCGCCGAACGCTTCGAACGCCGCGCGAAGCGCGTCTCGGTCGGTGTTGTCCGCGCTCACATCGACCAGCGGAGCGTCACCAGAGATTCGTTGTTCTTCACGTGCTTGCCGTTGAGCAGGAGGAAGTCGTTGTCCGCGTATTCCGCGGTGAGATCGATGCCCTCGATGATGGTGAGCCGCAGGCCGCCATCGATTTTCGTCCAGTCCCAGCGCACGCTGGGCGCCGGGTACTGGGGACTGCCGCCGAGGAACTTCGGCTCGAGCTTCGAGTAGCGAATCGCCGGCTGGATGTGCGAAAAGAGCTGGCGCCCGGCGAGTCCCCAGACCAGCGGGAGGTCGAAGCGCCAGGCGACCTCGCCCTCGTAGCCCTTGCGTTTGAGGCCGGCGATCTTCTGATCTTCGTACTGGCCGAAGAACGAGAAGCCTCCCCAGTACAGCCAAACGTTCGCGCCGACCTCTTCCTTCTTGTCGCTGGTGAGCGGCAGTGAATACGGCCCGACGAACGGCGCCGTGTTGAACGGTCCATTCAGGATGTCGAGGTCACCGCCATAGAACGTCCCTTCGAGGGCGACGGTGTCGGCGAGCTTGCGCTGGCGAGCAAACGCCAGGACGTCGACCGCGAGATTGCCCGCCTCATCGCCGAAGCGCGCGCCGACTCCAATGCTGGTCTGCAGGTGGCCGGTCTGGCCGAGATCCTGCACCTCGGTGTCATACGGAATCACGAAGCCGCTGTTCAGCGTCGGTGTGTTGAGCGGCGGTTTCCGCAGCAGGGCATCAGTGCCGTTGTCGCCGGCGAGCGCGTTGGGATCGCGAATGAACACTGGATTGCCGGCGGTCAACGACGCCTTCACGTAGACGAAGCGGCCGAGATCCAGGCCGCCCTCCAGACCGACGTCCGGAAAGCGATTGAAGGCGGTCGAGAGGAGGCCCCAGCTCTCGAGATGCCGGTCGTTCTGGCGCTCGAAGTGGCCAAACTTGCCGACCTTGAGATAGCCGCCGAACCCCTCGGGTAGCGTCGCCGGCCGGATCTCCCGGCCGAAGCGTAGCCATGCATCGTGCACGATGACCTCTTTGCCGCTCGAAGTGGGGTTGCGGTCATAGAGGTTGCCCACGTCGACCCGCGCACCGGCGTTCAGGTTCTGCCCCCACGAGGCGTCGCCGACGAGAGTGAAGGTCGAGAATTCGAAGTGGCTGCCCGGATCGACCGTCCGCAGGAACACCGGCGCGGACGACTCCAGGGGGAAGTTCACCTTCACCGCGCTGTCGCCGCTGTAGCGGTAGTTGACCTTAGCCTCGAAACCGAGCTTGAAATGGAACCCTGAGTCTTCGGCTGCCACCTCGGCCGCGGGCGAATCCGCGGCGGGCTCAGGTGGTGCCGACGGCTGGGCGCGAACCGCGGCGCCGCAGACCAGAGTGAAACCAAGGACGGCGACGGCGTTGCGTCGAAGTGATCGAAGCATGGGCATGCGCTTCCTCCAATAGGACATCGGCCTTACGCTGCCCATTCTGCGACGGATCACCGTCCGCCGGTCGATTTTACTTGGGCGCCGGCGAAGCCACCAGCAAGGCGCGCAACCGGTCTTCGGGCTTGCGCCAATCCTCGCCGGTGATCCGGCCGATTTCCTTCCCGGTCGGATCGAACACCACACCCGTAGGCACGCTGTTGATGTTCAGCTTCCTGGCCTCGGGTTCAGCAGCCATGCCCTCGCGCGGCAGTCCGTAGTACTCGAACCTGACGGCCGAGCCTTGGATGCCATCCTCGACCTTGAAGATGTTGGGCACGAACGCCGTGCAATGCGGACACCACGAGCCGAAGAAGACTCGCACCCGCGCCGGCTTCGCCTGGGTCTTCAGAACTTGTAGCACTGCTGCGTCGGCCGTGTACCGTGCCTCGTTGCGCAGATACTCGGGCTTGTAGCCTTTGAGGTCGGCCGCCACGTGCAAGCCGAGGAGGGCGGGGCGGGGCTTTAGCTTGCAAGTCTTGCCCGAGAACGCGAACACCACGTTCTCGTCGGCGAACTGGAAAGTGCCCAGCGGTTGAAGCGTCGAGTCCGGGAGCAGCGTGACCGCGCCATCCGGTTGCTTCGCCACCTTCATCAGGTTCACCGCCTCGACGGTCTGCGCGCGAACGTTGATGCGCACCGGCGCAGGCAGCTCGGAGGTCAGAATCAGAAAAGCCGAGGCATACGTCGACTGGAAGATCTCGGCCTTCGGCACGGCCTTGCCGTCGACCTCGAGCAGGTATTCGCCAGAAGCCTGAAAATCACTGATCGGACCCTCTTGAGCCCAACTCGAGTGCACCGGGGCGAGACCCAGGACAAGCGTTGCGAGGATAGATACGCGGGTGCGGGCACGTGATGGGTTCATGAGCTCCCTTTTTCAGCCACGGCGAGACGCACGGCCTCGCCCAATTCGTCGAACGGCGGCAGACCGCTCCATGTCCGAGTCACCCTGCCGCTCTCCACCAGGAAAGCACGCGGGAGTTTGCGGTACAGCGGACGCAGCAGCGCTTGCGGCACCTCGCGGATCTCGAACGCGGGGCCATTCTTCCAGAAGAACGCGCGGGTCACCTCGGCCGTCCCGCCCGACAACACCCAGAGCTTGGGCCCTCGGCCACCCTGGGCGTAAGCATTCAGCGTGTCAACCTCGGCGATAAATGCCGGCGCCGTGAGGTCCGCCAAGACCAACAAATGGCGGCCCTGCTCGATTTCGGGCAAGACGCTGCCGAAACAGACGCGGTCCGCCTTGGCGCCGGCGCAGATCTCGTTGATCGCCACGCCGGACTTGAGACGCGTCGCGAGGTCGTCCAAAGGCAGGGTCGGCGCCACTCGCGCGAACGCCACGGCCGCAGTCGTCAAGGCCGCCGCCAGCACGCTGCGCGCGACGGGAAACCGGGAAGCGCCGCGAACGCGCCCAAAAAACGACAGGACCAGCGCCGGAACCAGCAACGCGGCGTCCTGCCAGAACGCTTGCGCCGGCGTGCGTTCGATGAGGTTGCCGAAGCAGCCGCAGTTGGCGTCGGCCGGCAACGTACCGTGGACGAACTGCCAATATGCGCGGCCGGTGAGCAAAAGGAAGAAGGCGACCAAGGCCGCCGCCGGCACCAGCACCCAAAGTCGCCGGACTTCGAGCACTAGCAGGCTACCGAGGAGAACTTCGACGCCAATTGCGAACAGGGCCAGCAGCGGCGCCGAAAGGAATCGGTCGAGGCCGTCGCCGTGGATCTGTTCCGCGAAGGCGGAAGGGTCGATGGCTTTGGCGTACGCCGCGAGCAGCAGCACGGCGCCAAGGACGAAAGCTCCGGCCAATCCAGCGAAGCGCAAGGCACGCTGGCCGGGCGATATGGTCAAACTCTCCACGGGGAAACTTTACCAGCGAAAGGCGTGCCAGCCTGGCGACTTCAGGCTGCGGGCTTCTTGAGCCGTCCCACCAGCGTGCCGGCGATCATGTCGTGGAGGGCGCGCTTGTCCTTGGTGAACGCCGCCATTAAGAAGCCAACTCCCGCCGTGAGGCTGCTCAGCATGTAGCCCAACGCGCGGAGCAGGCCCTTCGGGAACCCGACTCCCGGCGAATTGCCGCCGGCTGGGAAGACCCGAAGGCCGAGCAGAAGCTTCCCCGGCGTGGCGCCCCAGAGACTCCAACCGACGACTGAAGACGCCAGCCAGAGGAATGAGCTCAAGACGGTCACCATCGTCATCCGCTGCTCGTCGTCGAGCACGCTGCCGGTGGCGAACCACGCGAGGCCACAAACGACGAGCACCCACAGACCGTCGACCAGGGCCGCAACGGTGCGGATCCAGAAGCCCGCAGGATCGAACTGCTGCGGCCCTCGCGCCGGGCTCAGCACCGACGCACGCGGACTCGTCGTGCGAACGGCGCTCGCCGGCCGGGGGGTCGTATCGACGGGCGGTAACGGCGGAAGGTCCAAATCCGGCAGCCCGAATTCTTCGGCGCGCGGGGTCTCGTCCGGCGACCGCGAGGGCAGAGGATCCACTGGCGGCAGCGGCGGCAACGCCCCCAGAAGGTCTGCGGAGGCTTCCGCGCCCCCGGGCGCCTCGGCGACCGGCGCGGGCGCGGCCGACATCGGGAGAGCGACCGGGGCCGGCACCACGACGACGGCCGCCATCGGAGTGGCGACCGATATCGCGGGCATCGCCGGCGACGGCGACTCCAGGACGGGCGCGCTCGGCAGAGGTGCTGCCGGGATGGGCGCGACCGCGACCGGTGCGGCAGGCGGCGGGGCAATCGGGGCCATGGGCACGACGGGTGCCGGAGGCACGGGTGCGGGGGCCGGCACCGGCAAGCGACTCGACGCGATGGGCTTCAAGGTGACTTCGAATCCCGCCAAATCCTCCACCGCCGGAGCTGCTGGCGCCGCCTGGGCCGCTGCCACCGCCGCCTGAGCTTCTTCCTCGGCCTGAAGCCGGAGCTCCTCTCCGGCGAGCCAGGCGCGAGGATCGATGCGCATGGTGGCGGCGATCGATTCCGGAGCGACAATCCTGACCTTGGATTCTGATTCGCCCAGCGTGAGCCGGTCGCCGTCGTGCAGCTCGGACTCGGCGAAAACCCGCATCCCGTTCACGAACGTGCCGTTGCTCGAGTTCAGATCCTTGACCGTGAGCCGGCCTTCCCGCGCCTGGATGACGGCGTGATTTCGGCTCACGCTGGCGTCCTTGACCGAGATGTTCGCCGATTGGCTTCGACCGACGGAGATCTCGCCATCGGCGATCTCCACTTCGCGGCCCTGGATCAGAAGGAAATACCGCCAACGGTTCGAAATGATCGTGCCCTCGCTTGCGGCGCAGCATAGCAATTCGGTTCCCGAGGTCTAGATGGCGCTCCCTTCGATGGCGACCGCTTCGCGCTCTTCGCGCTCTCCGCTGTCATCGGCGCCAACGAACCGACGAAGCTCTTCGGCCGTCGGCCCGCTGCCATGTTCGATGAAGCCTGCGAGCGGTCCGCTCCATAGCAGCTGCCCACCGTGCGCTCCTCCGCCGGGCCCGAGCTCGACCACCCAGTCGGCGCGTGCCACTAGATCGAGGCTGTGCTCCACGACCAGAACGCTGTCGCCGCGCTGCAGCAGGCGACGCAGGGTTTGATAGAGCACGTCGATGTCGGCCAAGTGCAGGCCGGTCGTGGGCTCGTCGAAGAGGAACAACCGGCGGCCTTCCTTGGCCGGCCGATCGAGGAAGCTCGCGAGCTTCAAACGCTGCGCTTCGCCGCCCGACAGAGTCGAGGTCGGCTGCCCGAGTCGCAGATACCCCAGTCCCACTTCGGTCATCGTGCGCAGACGATTGCAGAGCCGGCGATGATCGGCGAATACCGCGAGCGCCTCGTCGATGGTGAGCTCCAGGGTTTCCGCGATATTTCTCCCGCGCAGCCGGATCGCCAGGACTTGAGGCTGAAATCGATGTCCTTGACAGGTGTCGCAAGTCACCGTCACCGGCGCCATGAACTGCATGTCGACCTCGACGACTCCGGTGCCCTGACAGGTCGGGCAGCGTCCGCGATCGATGTTGAACGAGAAATGCGACGCGGTGATTCCGCCGGCCCCGGCCGCTGGCGTGGCCGCGAAGAGCTTGCGCAGCTCGTCGTAGGCCTTCAAGTAGGTCACTGGATTCGATCGACTGGAGCGTCCGAGGGGGCGCTGATCGACCATGGTGACGTCGACCACCTCGCCGAGACCGGTGATCTCGTCACAACCGCCGGGCTCGACGTCGACCACGCCGTGCGAGCGCTGATACGTGCCGTAGAGCACGTTCTCGATCAGCGTCGACTTGCCCGAACCCGAAACTCCGGTGACCGCGACCAGCGCGCCGAGCGGGAACTCGACGTCGAAACCGCGCAGATTGTGGGCCCGCGCCCCCCGGATCGAGACTCGCGGCTTGGCCAGCAGCTCCTCGGTGTGCGAGTCTCGGCCGTGCTCGCGCCGGTGGCGCGCCAAGTGCTCGCGGGCCGAGGTCGCCGGTCGCTCGCGCATGTACTGCGCGGTGAGCGACTGCTCGGAGCGCAGAATGTCCTCGAACGTCCCCTCGGCCACCACCCGGCCACCGTGCTCTCCCGCCGCTGGACCGAGATCGATCACCCAGTCCGCGCCGCGGATCAACGTGCGGTCATGCTCGACGACCAGCACGGTATTGCCGCGCCGCGCCAAATCACCGAGGAGAGAGAGCAGCCTGGCGCTGTCTTGCGGATGCAGCCCGACGGTCGGCTCGTCGAGCACATACAACGTACTGGTAAGCCCCGAGCCCAACGCCGCCGCGAGATGAATTCGTTGCGCCTCGCCGCCGGAGAGCGTGCGCGCCTGCCGATCGAGGCTCAGATAATCGAGGCCGACGCGATGCAACACGTCCAGACGCTCCCGCAACTCGTCGAGCAAGTGCCCACCCACATCACGCTCGCGTGGCGAGAACTCGCGCGCCGCCAGCCACTCGCGCAGGCGCTCGACGCTCAGCGCACAAAGTGCTGGCAAGGTCTCGCCGTGCAGCCTTACCGCCAACGCCTCAGGCTTCAGCCGCGTGGCCCCGCATACCGGACAAGGCGTATACGCCCGATATCGCGCCAGCAGCACGCGCACATGCACCTTGTAAGTCTTCCCTTCGAGCCAGCGAAAAAAGGCTTCGATACTGACGAACTTGCCCTTGCCCTGAGCCGGCGACGCACCGGTCCAGATCCACTGCCGGACGTCCTCGGGGAGATCGCGCCACGGCACGTCGAGCGATATTTTCTTGCGCCGGCAGGCATTGAAGAGATCGAGATAGAGCTCCTCGTACGCCGGCGTGTTCCAGGGCGCGAACGGTTGCTCACCGAGCGTGCGGCTCGGGTCGGGGACCACTCGGGCGGGATCGATACCGACCACCCGCCCGAAGCCCTGGCACTCTGGACACGCACCGAGCGGTGAATTGAACGAGAACAGCGCCGGAGACGGCCGGCGCAAGACCTCGCCGCAAACCGGGCATCCGAGCTCGCGCACCAGGAAACGAACTCGAGGATCGCTCGCGTCCTCGCTGATCGCTTCCACGCGGCCGCGCCCGAGGCGGTAGGCGTCCTCGATCGTGGAGTGGAGACGCTGCGGATCCGCGCCGGCTTGGAATCGACCGAGCACCAACGCCAGAGACTCCATCCTCTTCGGCCACTTCTCACCGGGCTCCATACGGCGCGCCTCGGCACCGACGAGCCGGCGGGCGTAGCCCTGACGAATCAGCTCCTCGAGCGTCGCGTCGGCCTGCCGCGCCGGCCGCGGAATGCGCACCACGAGCAGAAACCGCTCACCGGCCTCTCCCGCCGCCAGGAACGCCGCGGCCTCCCCGGAGGTGAAGCTACGCGCCGGACCGTGCCCGTTCGGACACCGCACCTCGCCGAGGTGAGTGAACAACAGCCGCATGACGTCGTGGACTTCGGTGATGGTGCCCACCGTCGAACGGGCATTGCGAATCGAATTCCGCGCCTCGAGTGCCACCGCCGGCAGGACGTTCAACATGCCGTCGATCGGCGGCCGCTCCATCTGCGAGAGGAACTGCCGGGCGTACGTCGACATCGACTCGACGAAACGCCTCTGCGCCTCGGCGAACACCGTGTTGAACGCAAGCGAGGATTTGCCGGCGCCGGACGGCCCCGTCACCACCGTCACTCGGCGATGCGGGATGCGGCACCAGACGCCCTTCAGGTTATGGGTGCGAGCGTTCTGGACTTCGATGGCGACCGATTCGGGCATGATTTCGGTCTTCCCACGGGTGCGGTAGGGCCGCAAACGGGCGGGAAGAACCTTGCATCATATCGCCGCCGGCACCGCCCGACCGAGCATCTAGCGGGCTCGGCGCACACGCGTTAGGTTTCCGGCTGGCGCGCTTGGGCGGCCCGGATCAGCGGTTGGCGAGGGTCCGCACTCGCTTTGAGGCGTGGGTATCGAGCAGCAGCTTCAACGCCGTTGCCAGGCGTCGAGATCCTCGAGGTCGATCACCGGTGCCACCAGATCCTCAACGATTTCGATCGTCCCTTCCAGTGCGCCGAGCCGCCGGTTCTCGACCTTTGACGCCGAGGACGGCACCACTTCGGCCACCGCCTGGCCGAAACGGGTCACTCGGATCGGCTCGCCGGTCTTGCGCACTTGCTCCAAAACCGCCAGGCAGGTGGCCTTGAACTTGGAGATCTCAATGGTCTGCATGGCGGCTAACCTACCGTGGTCGTCAACTATGGTCCACTCTGACCACCGGCCCTACCGAGACTGGGCCCTGTACTCGAGCAGCAAGCACTGCAGCAACGTCCCGAGATAGTTGGTCAAAGCGTTCTTGCCGGTGTACCGCCGAAGAATCGCGCAGTCGTCCCGGGTCAGACGCTCCCGCACCCATTTGCTCCACTCGGCGGCCTCCGCCGGGTTCATCCCCGCGGAACGCGAGGTCTCCGCCAGCATCCGGTCGATCTGCGGCGGGTCCGCAAGCAGCGCTGCGAATGCCGGAGCAGACTCCTTGATGACCTCCGGGGACTGTGTCTCATCGATCATCGAGTGACCTCCTCAGATCTCGGCTGCTCGCGGTCTCGATGGGTTAGACGGCGCCTCCGGCGATTTTCGCGGGCAAGCAGCGATTCCAGGAGCAAACCCCCGCCCGGTACCGATGTCGGGGCGCCTACTCGAAGTAGCCGTTTACATCGACGACCACGTCGAGCCCGCCACCCCCGCCGAAGTCGGGTAGAAGGCCCAGCCTTCCGCTTGTGTCGAGAGCAAGCTGAACGATCGCGTTGTTGGCTCGCGAGCGCCCGGCGCTGAAGTTGAGCAGCGGGGGCAACGGGGGCGCTTGATCGCCAGGAAAGATCTGCAGGGTGCCCTCGGCGGAGGGTTCGACCGCGGTGACGTTGACACTCAAAGCTCTGGCCGTCACAGGGATTCCGCAACCACCCGCCACGGTGAGAAGTCGAGTGAGCTCGGCTCGCAAAGGGAACGAGTTGGCAAGTCGGGAATCGAAAATGCGGCAAGGCGGGACGGAGGAAAATGCCCCGGTGGTCACGTTCAGGGTGAAGTTTTGCTCCGCGTCCGCGCCTACTCCGTTCGTGGCGATCCAGCGCAAGGGGTAGCTGCCCTCGCTCCCCAAGGCGGGTGAACCCGAGACAACTGCGGTGCCGTCCCCGTTGTCGGAGAAAGTTACTCCCATCGGCAGGGTACCCTGCATGTCTAGGGAAGCGGTCGGAGCTCCGGCACTGGTGACGGTGAAACTGCCCGCCTGGGCCACCGGAAATGCTGTACTTGGCTTGCTCGTGATCGTGAGGTTTCCGGGGCTCGCCGCTCCCGACCAGAGGAATACTTGCCAGTTCCCGTTGAACTCGGCCGGCACTAGGTCGGTGGCCGCCGACTGCATCGCCACATATTGGCCATCGGCACTCATCGTCGTCGGGTAGGACGGTCGATCAGCGGCCTTGGTGGGCGCCCCAAACGCATGCGAGATCAGCGTCACCGTCCCTGTGGCCCGCTCCCAGACAAACGCATCCTGATTCGAATCGGCGTCGACACCGGCAACCAAGTTCGTAGCAACGGACTCCAAGGCCACGCGCTGACCGTCCGCACTGATCGCGATTGGCACCGACCACAGGTTCGCAGCTTTCACGGGAGAATCCCAGGCGTGTGAAAACAAACTCACCAAGCCCGTGGCGCGCTGCCACAGGAAGGCGTCCGCGGCGCTGTTGGTGTCTGTCCCGCCATCGATCAGATTGTTGGCGGTCGACTGAAATATCGCGTAGTCCGACCCTCCACTTAGGGCCGACGGGTACGAATTGCCGTTCGCCGCAGTCGTCGCCGAACCAGGCAGGTGAGAGAGGAGCGAGACGTTCCCGGTAGCGCGCTCCCAGAGGAACGCGTCCACTCCCCCGTTGATGTCCGTGCCATTCGCCACCAGATTGGTCGCAGACGAGTAGAACAACACAAGCTGACCATCATTAGCGATCGATGTCGGGAAGGACTCTTGATTCGCCGCGGTGATCGTCGAGCCTGCGCTGTGCGAGATCAGGGTCACGGCCCCAGTGCTCCGCTGCCAAAGAAATACATCGTCTGCCGTGTTCGTATCAGTCCCGCCGGGAATCAGGTCTGCCGCGCTTGATGCAAACGTCGCGTACTGTCCATCGGCGCTAATCCCGATCGGCTCCAGATTGCCTTGCGTCGCGATCGACGCGCCGAGAGCCTGGACTGTGCCCGTAGAACGCTCCCAGAGGAAGGCGTTGTGGCTCGTGCCAGCCACCAGGTTGGACGCGAAGGAACCGAATAGGACGTACTGGCCGTTCGCGCTCATCGCCACGGCCACCGAGACCTCGTTCGCTGCGACTCCCGTCGAACCGAAGGCGTGAGAGACCAAAGTAACGGTATCTGTCGAACGGTCCCACAGAAACACATCCTGCCCCTGATTCGTGTCGACCCCTCCGGCGACCATGCTCGCGGCTGTCGACTGGAACACTACGAATTCGCCATCCGCACTGATGGCGACGGGGTAGGAATACCGCCCCGCCGCAACCGTTGACGACGCCGCAATGTGCGAGACGAGAGTCCTCGTGCCGGTCGCGCGCTCCCACAGGTAGACGTCAGTAGCCCCGTAGCTCTCGACGCTCTCTGGAAAGAGGTTGGATGCGTCGGACTGGAAAGCAGTGTACTGGCCGTCGGCGCTAACCAAGGCGACCTGCGATGCTCCACTGCCGGATGCGCTTCCCGGACCACCGAGGCGTGAAATGAGCGACACTCCACCGGTTGCGCGCTCCCAGAGAAACGCGTCGTTGGTGTGGTTGGTATCCACAGAGCCCGAAACCAAATCGGAGGCAAACGATCGCAGGCTGCCGAATCCGCCGTCGGCGCTCAGGCCCGCGAAAGACCCTCCGTTTGCAGTCATGTTGGCGACACCGGCGCGATGAGAAATCATCGTCGTCACGCCGGTCGTGCGATCGAGCAAGAACGCGTCAGCGGCATTGTTGGTATCGGACAGTCCAGCCAAGACGTCCGTCGCAAAGGAGTAGAACGCTAAGTAGCGACCGTCCGCACTCATCCCGGTCGGTCCAGACTCGTCATTCGCCGAGGTGGTTGGCGACCCTAAGGAGGAGGAGACCAGGGTGACTGTCCCGGTAGAGCGCTGCCAGAGAAAGGCGTCGGCAGCCTCATTCGTATCCAGACCGCCCGCAATCAAGTCGGTCGAATCCGATTGAAACGCCAAGTACTCACCATCTGCGCTCATCAACTCGGGCTGGGAGTGCATGTTTGCGGCCGTAGTCGCAGATCCAGCCGCATGCGAGACCAGTGTCACGGTGTCGCTCGACCGCTCCCAAAGAAATACGTCGTAGGTACCGTTGGCATCGATCGAAGCAAGGTCCGATGCAGCCGACCCGAACGCCACATACTGCCCGTCTGCGGATAGGCATTGGGAATATGAGGCTCCGTTCGCCGCCGTGGTCGGCGAACCGAAGGCGTGGGAGATGAGTCGCACCTCGCCAGTGAGGCGCGCCCAAAGGAATACCTGATCTCCCCCGTTGTCGGCCATGCCGCCGGGAATCAGATCCGTCGATCTTGATTGGAAGGTCACGTACAGGCCATCACCGCTGATCTCGTCGGCTTGGGCCCCTTCATTGCCTGAGGTCGTCGGCGCCCCGGGCACGTGCGAGATCAAGCCCACCGTGTCCGTGGACCGGTCCCACAAGAATGCATCGTCTCTCCCGTTCGTGTCGGTCTGTCCTAAGATCAAATTCGAGGCACTCGACGCGAATAGCACGCTCTGCCCGTCGGTGCTCATCCCGATCGGATCCGACCAGCCGTTGGCCACTCGATTCGGCGATCCGGCGACATGGGAAACCAAGGTCACCGTCCCGCTCGACCTCTGCCAGAGAAACGTGTCGTGAGTGCCCGGGCTGTCGATCGCACCGGCAATCAAGTTCGTCGCGGTCGACATCAACAGCACAAATTGTCCATCGGCGCTGATCGCCAGCGGGTAGGACTCACCGTTTGCCGCGGTCATCGGTGCTTGAAACGCATGCGATATCAACGTCGTCGTTCCAGTCACCCGATCAAAGAGAAAGGCATCTCGGGTACCGTTCGCGTCGAGCACGCCGGGGAGCCAATGAGCGGCTGCCGAAGCCACGGCCACGTAGCGGCCGTCGGCGCTCATCATCACGGGTTGCGCGCCCGGGCCGGGAGTATCCGACGGAACGGCTTTCGAGATCAGCGTGATCGAATCCGCGCTGACTAGATGCGGGAGAGTCGCGATCAAGATCAAACCGTTACGGCACATCCGAAGTGCGCGACGCACCCTGCTTACATGTCTCGACACCTGCTTCTCCGAGCGGTTCGGCTGCATCTCGAGAATTCCTCTCAGCCCGGCGGCGGACCGTTCGGTGGCTTCGAATCGTGCGGCTTGTTGCCGAACACCTTGTGCAACCAAGCGCGGAATCCGCCGCTGCGCTTCTGGTCGACAGTCGGTTCCACCAGGTCGCCCGGGCGAACCTCGGCCGCTGGCTGGAGGGCCTGGCTGAAGGCGCCGGCGTGGAGGTGGCAGAGCTCCGACGGCACGTGACCGACGAGGAAGAACTCGGTCATCACCTTGGGACAGCGTTCGGTCGCGAGCTCGCCGGTCTCGGGATCGATGGTCGCGGTAGTGATGCCGGGCGGGGTCGAGAAGTTCTCGTAGCCGCCGGGAGGGCGCACCGCGAGCATGAACTTGCTCCAGATCGGCACCGCGGCGCGGGCTCCCGAGAGCCGGGTCTCCGAGTTGTCGTCGTAGCCCACCCACACCAGCGTGGCGCGGGTCGGCGCGTAGCCCGCGAACCAGCTGTCGCGGCGGCCGTTGGTGGTGCCGGTCTTGCCGGCCAAAGGGTCCTGCAACGAATTGCGCACCGAGGTCGCAGTGCCGTGGTTGAGCACGCCCTGGAGGACCGACGTTACGAGATAGACCGTCGACGGGCTGAGCACGGCCACCGGATCCGGAAACGGCGTCACGGTCAACGGACTGCCACCCTGCGCAAGCACCGCCTCGACACCGTGGACATTCGGGCGCACGCCGCCGTTCGCGAGCGTCGCGTAGACGGTCGCGAGCTCGATCGGCGAGACCTCGAACGCGCCTAGCGAGAGCGCCGGTACTGCCTGAAGCGGCGAGGTGACGCCGAGCCCGCGGGCGACTTCGACAATTCGCTTCAAGCCCACCTGCATCGCGAGCCGCGCCGTCGGCACGTTGAGACTGTCCTCGATGGCGGTGCGAGCGCTCACCCAACCGCGGTATTCGTCGTCGTCGTTCTGGGGCTCCCACACCATGTTGGCGAGCTCGATGGTCAGCGGCGAGTCCTCGATGACCGTGGCTGGAGTCGCGATGCCGTCCTGGAACGCGGTGGCATACACCACCGGTTTGAATGCGCTGCCCGCTTGACGCTGCGCCTGGCTGGCGCGATCGAACTGGCTCTTCCTGTAGTCGCGACCACCGACGTAGGCCAGGATGCTTCCGGTCTTCGGGTCGAGCGAGACCAAGGCCGACTGCAGGGTGCCGGTCTGGCCTTTCTGGTAGGACTTCTCCGCCGCCTCGATACCCGCCGCGACCGACTCTTCGGCGCGCCGTTGATCCTCACCGTGCAGGGTGGTGAAGATGGCGAAGCCGTGATCGGCGAGATCGGTGATGCCGAAGCGCTTGGCCACCTCGACCGTCGCCGCGTCGACAAAATATGACGCCCGGCGAACCACGACCGGCGCGGCCGCGAGTCCGAGCGGCTGTTGCTTGGCACGATCGATATCGGCGCGCGGAAACCAGCGCAGCTCAGCCAGCCGCTCCAGGATGTAGTTGCGGCGCTGCATCGCCTTCTCGGGATGCCGTGTCGGCCAGTACTCGCCGGGCGATTGGATCATCCCGGCGAGTAAGGCGGACTCGGTCAGGGTGAGATTTTGCGGGTCCTTGGCGAACAGCACTCGCGACACGGCGCCGACGCCGAGCAGACTCACCGATCCGCTTTGACCCCAATAGATCTCGTTGAGATAGGCCTCGAGAATCTCGCGCTTGTCGTAGTTCCGGTCGATGAGGATCGACAGCACGGCTTCACGTGCCTTGCGCTGCCAGGTGCGTTCCTGCGTGAAGTAGAGGTTCTTCACCATCTGCTGCGTCAGGGTGCTCCCACCCTGCTTCACCTTGCCGCCAGCGGCGACATTCACCCACGCGGCGCGCAGGATGCCGAGGGTCGAGAGGCCGCCATGCTCGAAGAAGCTGTCGTCTTCAGCGGCGAGCACCGCCCGCACCAAGTGATCGGGGAGCGTCGCGAGCTCGACCGGCCGGCGCTCCTTGGTCTCGGCGCCGTAAAAGGACGCCAGGAGCGGCGGCTCGAGCGCTACCTCGTTCACCATGTTGCCGCCGACGCGTAAGGCTTGGATGCGCTTGCCGTCCCACATCACGTCCACGCGCTCCGCGGGCTGCGGTCCGCGCGGGGTGGGGAATGCGCGCAGGAACACCGTGCAACCCTGAGGGCTGACGCGAAAGCGGCCGACCGTGACCTCGGCGCCCAGATCGGCCTCGAAGTAGCCGAGATCCTTGAGCTCGGCGGCGATCTGGTCCGGCACCACCCGGTTGCCGGCCACCAGGTGGGTCGACTGGCCGTACATGCGCGATGGCTGGGTGAACGCATGCTCCGCGAATTGGGCCGAGAGGGCGTAAAACGGCCGGATCAACCAGGCTGCCAGCACGACCAGCAGAACGAGACACACGCCGACGGCAACCAGCGTCCAGCGAAACCAGGTCCGGCGCCAGAGGCGACGCCAGAATGCTCTGAGGCGCTTGGAAATACCGGCAAGATCCATCCCGGGAGTTTACTTCTTCCCCTTCACCTCGATTTCCACCGTCACGTGCGCTGGCGGCAAAACACCCGAGAGCAGGAGCGCCTTGCCCGATTCCGGTACCGCCACTGGAAGAGGACGTACTCCGCCGACCAAGCCCTGCTTCAGCTCCGCCACTTGCTGGCGAAACAAATCGCCGGACTCGCGGGCATCTTTCTCCTTGTTTCGTTTCGTTGGGGCCTCTGCGGAACTCAGGTCCGAATTGCGGAACGTCGTGGTGTTGCCCATTTGGCGCTCATCCAGGACCGGAGATTCGGCGGTCACGGTGATGGTTTCCTGTTGTGCATCGGCTCTTCCACCGACGTTGATGCGGTCGACGAGCTCATTGGGTATCTTCTGCAACACGGCCCACGGATCGCGCGCCGACGGGACCTTGGCGAGGTCCTCCGCTTTCACCGCGCCCGCGGCGAAGAGCTCGCTCTCCATCTGCGCGAGCTCGGCCGCCACGGGCCGCAGCTCGCCACCCGCATAGCGATAGCGTGCGTTCTCCGGCAGCAGCACGCGCCAGCGATGTTCCAGCACCGGCGCTTGAACCTCTGGCGCCGTTAGGAGCAGCCGTGAGCGCCCGGCCGGAATCGCCTTCTCGAGCACCGAAACCACCTCAACCTCACTCTCGAGGCTCGCCAGCCCAAGGGGGATCACCAGCACCCCGCTCTGCTGCAGCGGCCGCACCGCCTGCTCCCCGACTCGTGCCGACCAGAGAGTCGATCCCGGAGCGAGAGCGACCCGCAACGCCTCGCCAGCCTGCGCCAGGGCGAACCGATCGCGAATGAGCAGCGTACCGTCGGGCGTGAGCAGCGTCGTCGTCTCCCGGGTCCGCACCACGGTCTCGAGAAGGTTCGCTGGCGGCGCCGCCACCACCGCCAGCTCGCCCGAGCCCGCGTCGGCGGTCTCGTCCGTCCGCCGCCACGAAGCGAGAAGCTCGAGACCGCCCACGGCGGCACGGAGCGTCGGCGGAAGATCTTCCAGATCGACTCGCGACCACGCCGCTTCGGGGAGCGGGCTCGCTTCGGCAGCCACCGTCGAGGAGAGCACCAGGTAGCGCGCCCGCACGTCGATCGCCGGACGCAACCCACCGATCGCGAGACGCGCGCCCGGACCTTCCTTGGGCGTCGATGCGACCATCAGATACCCGGTGCCGCGCAATCTTTGCTTGCGATCGAGATGCAGGGCCCTGCCCTCGAGGGTCGGCAGCGCCTCACCCTCGTCGGTGATCACCTGCTCGGCGAGGAGCCCCGCGGGAAGCTCGACGTCCATCGCGCCGAGACCGCCGCGCGCGACGTCATAGAGCACGATGTCGAAGCGGCGGGGACCATCGGGCAGAAGTTGGAACAAGGTGAGCGTGACCGCCTGAGCCAGCAGCTCGTTGGCCTCCGCGTTGTCGCCCTTGCGGCGGATCTGGAAGATTGGTCGCGCGCCGCGCGGCAGAGCCAAACGCAGGTGCTGGCGCCCGGCCGCTGTGCGCCCAGCAGTATTGGGTGTGCTCGCCGTCGCGGTGCCCTCGACCGGCACTGCGCCGGCGCAATTCCAATCGACCTCCCCAGGCAGGTCGAACGTGGCCTCGGCGACCGGAGCGAGCACCGGGGCAAGCTGCAGGGCCCGCACTCCATTGGCGAGCGGCAGCGCGATGCGGCCGCGCACGGTGACGCGGAATCGCCCGGGATTCACCGCCAGCAACCGCACTGCACCCTCCTGGCCATCGAGCGCGGGAGTGTCGAGGGCGTTCGTAGAGCCCGCGCCGTCCAAGCGCTCGACGCGCGTTTCCCGAGCCAGGCCGGCAATGGGCAACGCGATCGGCGCCTTGGCGACGCCCTGCACGACGACCTCGAAGGTCTGTTCGACGCTCGCTTCGTCCGCCCCGAAAACGACCGCGGTGCGCTGGGCCACCACCTGCGCCACGTTGGGCTCCCGGTGCTTCTCACGTTCGCTCCGTTCGCGCTCCCGCCCCTCGACCGACTGCACCAGCTCGAGGTAGTCCTTGAGCGCCAGAGTCACCTCGGAGGGCCGGGGAGCGGAGTCGGCCAAAGCAAACGACGGCAGCGCGACGAGCACGCCCAGCATGGCCGAGACCAACCGCGTCAACGAATTGAATCTCAAAACCATGACGTGCGCTCCTTGCTTGACTTGATCCGCAGCACCAGCGGTTGGGGTGAAGGCGACAAGGCGTTCCACGCCGCATCGATCTCGATGGATCCGTCCGGCAGGCCGAACGGCGCGTCCGCCGGCAGCGCACGCACGGCAGCGAGCACCGCCTGCTGCGCCACGTTCTCCGCCCGGCTCTGGCCATGCGCGGAGGATGGCGGCGCGCCTACCGCGCCCAGGCGCGTGGCGTCCGCCAGGGTGTACGAGCGCCCGGCGGGAAGGAGCGCACGCACCTCGACCCTGCCGACCGGCGCCGACAGGACGGGCATGGGGACGACGAATTCGCCGACAGCCGGGACGACCAGGGGCAGCAGCCCGGCGAGACGCAGGACCTGCGGGCGCTCGCCGGCGGAGATCGGCATCGTGAATTGAGTCGCCCTCTGACCCGCACGCACTTGTGCCTGATCGCGCGCCGCCGCGGCGAGCTCGAAGCCCGGCGGCATCTCGAACACCATCTGTTGCGCGCCGCGGTTGCGCACCACGACCCACACCCGGTACGAAGCCTTGCCGGCTTCGCCCACCGCGACTTCCACCAACAGCCGGTCGATCTCGGCCGCCAGGACTTGCGTGCCCTCGGCCCACGCGACCTCGAACTTGGGCGGACGCGAGGTCTCAGGCACGACATAGAAGCGCGCCCCCCCGGCGCGCAGATCCGCCGGCAGCCTCTGGAGCTCGAGCTCGTCGACTCGGCGTGCCGAGCCTGGATCGGCCACCGCCGCCAAACCGTCTCCTTTCACCTCGGTGGCGCAGAAGGCGCGCACCCGCGCGACCCCGGCGGGTAGGAGCAGCGGGCTGGTGAAGGTATTTCGCGGCGACCCGCGGAGCTCGATCACCAGAGGCCATGTGGTTTCGATCGGCGCCAGCGGGGTCACCACCAGCGTCTTGTCAGCGGTCTTCCAGCCCGAGTAGGCGCCCACGACCGACGCCACTTCGAACCCGTCCGGCAACGGCACGCGCAGCTCCTCGAGGCTCCCCTGAGCAACGCGGGTCTCGATCCAGGCTCGCAGCTTGAGCTCGGTGCGGGACACCGTCGCCACCGTCGCGGCGCTCGCTTCCATTCGCAGAGGCAGGTGTGCTCTCGCCGGCGCCGTGGCTTTGCCGGCCAGAGTGAGCCTGATGCGGGTGCCCGGGTGTGCCAAGAACTCCCATTCGCCAGCGTGAAGAGGGGCGGACGCGCTCGCTCGCAGAGCCGTCACCAACGCGCCCGAGTCGGAAGTCACGTCCTCGACCGCCGCCAGCGCGGTGAGAGTTCCGTGCACCGCGGCGGCGGACGGACTCTGGATCTCCAGATGCCAGGTCGGTCGAGTCGCCGTTTCATCCCGCTCGAGCGGCACCATCGATTCCAGCCGCACCACGTGACGCCCCGTCCCCCGCACCCGCAGCGACCATGCCCCGCGGGTGCCATCAGGACCGGCGTCGACTCGCCCCTCGAGCCCACCGAAGTCGGCGGATACCAGGGAACCCGAGGGCAGGAAAGGCACCGACTGCCACTCCGGAGTGAACACGGCCAACCGCCAGGTCGAAATCAGGCGCGCGCTGGTTTCCCCTGCGTGCAGCTCGAGCTCGACACTCTCGACGGCGTACGGCGCTGGCGGCGGCTCCGGCGTGACATCGAGCGGGCGGGACCGGGACCGCAGATCCTCATAGCGCTCGAGCGGCAGGGTCACCTGCGCCACGCAGAGGCGCGCTCCGAGTCCAACGATGCTGGCGAGAAGAAGACGGCGGCGACAAGACATCTCGAAACCTCCATTGGAAACCGGGGAAACCGGCGCTGCAATGCGCCTACGAGCCCGTACACCGCAACTCACGTGCCGCGCAAGCGACTTGGCACTCCCGCTCCCGGGGAGCGTGTGCACGACATTCAAGGCAAAGGACTTCCGCATCGGGCAGGAAGTTCCCGCAGGACGCAGCTTGGTCTCGTGGGCCGGCCGGAATCAGGTTTTTGAATCTTCGGCTGTCCTCGGGATTGATAAGATGCAGGGTTCCATGCTTTCCGTCACCAATCTCACCAAGGCATACGGCGGCCAGACGCTGTTCACGAACGTCTCCCTGCAGTTCAACGCCGAGTCGCGCTACGGGTTGGTCGGGGCCAACGGCTCCGGCAAATCGACGCTGCTCAAGATCCTCTCCGGCGACGAGCTCGCCAACGACGGCACGATTTCGATTCCCAAGCGTGCCAAGGTCGGAGTGCTCAAGCAGGACCACTTCCGCTACGAGACGGTGCCGATCATCGACGTCGTGATGATGGGCAACCAGGCCCTCTGGCACGCGATGACCCAGAAGGAGGTGCTCCTGGCGTCCGCCGAGCAGCACTTCGACGCCGACAAGTACGCCGATCTCGAGGAGGTGATCCTCACCCACGGCGGCTACACGCTCGAATCGCAGGCCGCCGAGATTCTCGAGGGTCTGGGGATTCCGACCGAGGTCCATCGCGATGCGCTCTCGACGCTCTCCGGCGGCTTCAAGCTCCGCGTCTTGCTGGCGCAGACGTTGGCCAGCAAGCCCGACCTGCTGCTCCTCGACGAGCCCACCAACCATCTCGACATCCTGTCCATCCGTTGGCTCGAGAAGTTCCTCTTCGAGTTCAAGGGCTGCGCCATCGTGGTTTCGCACGACCATCGTTTCCTCGACAACGTCTGCACGCACATCGTGGACGTCGACTACGAGACCTGCATCGCGTACAAGGGGAACTACTCGGACTTCACGATCCAGAAGGTCGAGAACCGCGAGCGCAAGGAAGCGGAAATCGAAAAGCGCGAGAAAGAGATCGCCCACCATCAGGCCTTCATCGATGCCTTCAAGGCCAAGGCCACCAAGGCTCGTCAGGCGGGCAGCAAGCAGAAGCTGATCGACCGCATCGTGCTCGAGCGTCTGCCGCAGACCTCGCGCCGCTACCCGGTCTTCAAGTTCGACCCGCGCCGGCCGTCGGGCAAGGAAGTGCTCAAGATCGAGAAGCTCGACAAGGCGTACGGCAAGAAACAGGTGCTGCAGGACGTCACCCTGCAGGTGCGGCGCGGTGATCGCCTGGCGATCATCGGACCGAACGGCATCGGCAAGTCGACGCTGCTCAAGATCGCCATGCGCGAAGTCGAAGCCGACGCCGGCACCTCCGAGTGGGGCTACGAGGCCTGGCCCGGCTACTTCGCGCAGGACCACCACGAGGTCATCAAGAGCGGCGAGCAGACCGTCGAGAGCTGGCTTTGGGACGCCTGCCCGCGCGAAGGCATCAGCTTCGTACGCGGCAAGCTCGGCATGGTGCTCTTCACCGGCGACGACGCGGAAAAGAAGGTCACCTCACTCTCTGGCGGCGAGGCGGCACGTTTGGTGTTCGCCCGTCTCTCGGTCGAGAAGCCCAACATCCTGGTGCTCGACGAGCCCACCAACCACCTCGACCTCGAGGCCATCGAGTCGCTGGTCGAGGCTCTGAAGAAATACGACGGCACCCTGATCTTCGTCAGCCACGACCGCTGGTTCGTGCAGCAGCTGGCGACCCGAATCGTCGAGATCACACCCGACGGCCTGCGCGATTTCGAAGGCACCTACGAGGAGTACCTCGACCGCCTGGGCGACGACCACCTCGACGCCGACGCCGTTTTGCAGAAAGCCCGCAAGGAAAAAAAGAAGGCCAAGGAAGACAGAGTCGTCCGCGCCACACGCAGCGACGACGAGACCGGCCGCATGAAGAAGCAGTTGGTCACGCGCCGCGACAAAATCACCGCCGAAATCGACAAGGCCGAGGCCCGCGTGCACGCCATCAATGAGCTCTTCTGCGACCCCACCTTCTTCGACAAGACGCCGCGGGGCGAGGTCGGCAAGCTCGAGGGCGAGCAGAAGACGCTCAACGGGAAGGTCGAGGGGTGGATGGCGGAGTGGGAAAAGGTGGAGGCGGAGATTTCAGAGCTGGGCTAGCCGGGCTAGACCTCCGCTTCGAAGCCTCGCTTTACGGACCGCGATGACTTCCCCGAGACCGAGGTGACGTCGCTATGAGCAGCGAAGCCTCTCCCAGTCTACCGATGGTCGAGCGCGCCAAGCTCAGGCTCGACCTCGTAGTTCTCGGTCTCCTCGCCCTGGGCGCAGCGCTCCAGATCGCGATCAGCCTGCCGGTGCACCGCTACGCCGCCGAAGCCGATGCGGTCATCACCGGAATGCAGGCGATCGACATCCTGCACGGCGCGCGTCCGATCTTCTTCGTGGGCTTGCGGATCGGAGCGCTGGGCTCCTATCTGACCGCCGGCATCTTCGCCCTCCTGGGGCCTTCGCGGCTGGCGCTCGCGCTCTACCCGATCACGCTAGGAATCCTCACCGTCGTCTGCCAGTGGCTCTTCTGGCGCGAGGGCCTCCCGCGCCGCGCCGCGGTCCTGGCCCTTGCCTTCGTCGTCCTGCCGTCGCCGAGCTTTCTCTTCTGGACGTATATGCCGAACGGCTATCCCCCAGTCCCCTTGCTCTGCGCAGCGATTCTTTGGCTTGCCGCCCGGCTCGTCCGGACGGGCCCAACTGACCGTTGGGGAGCGCTCGGGTTCGGCCTCGCGGCGGGCCTCGCCTGGTGGCAATCGCCGCAGACACTCTTCTGCCTGGGTCCCGCCGCACTATGGCTGGCGGTGAAACGGCGCGAGGTGCTCCGCGATTGGAAGTTCCTGAGCCTCGTCCTCGCCTCCGCCCTGCTCGGCGCGGCACCCTGGATTGGATACAACATCGTCCATCCGCTGGCGTCGTTCCAGGTGTATGGCGTGCGGCCCGCCCGCAGCATGGCGGCGATCGTCGACAACATTCGCTACTTCGTCACCTACAGCCTCCCCGAATTTGCGGCGCCGACCGTGGAGAGCCTGGTCTTCTCACTGACCGATGCTCCGAGCCGCCTGCTGCCCTGGCTGCGGCCGATCGTCTTGCTGGCCTACGCATCGGCGGCCGGACTCTTCGTGTTCCGATTCCGCCGTCTCGACGAGCCCGGTGACGAGCGACGCCTGGCATCCCCGTGGCTGCTCATCGTCGGCGTGTTGCTCGCCACCGTGGTTTTCAACATCTTCTCCGAGGCCGGCCAGATGCGCGGCTACACCGTGCGCTACCTGATGCCGGCGAACCTGGTCATCCCCGGAGTGCTCGCCGCGGGCTGCGCCTTCGCGGCGCGGCGCAGTCGCGCGCTGGCGATTCTGCTCGCCGCCAGCGTCCTGCTGTTCAATGTGGCGAGCTACCACTGGCCCGGGAGATCCACCCGGCAGACGTGGACGCGGGAAATGGAGAACGACCAGCAGCTGCTCGCCGACCTCGATGCGCGGGGCGTCGAAGTCGTGGTCGGCGAGTACTGGGCCACCTACCCGATCAATTTCTGGAGCGCCGGCCGGGTGCTGGCGATCCCTTGCGCCTACGACTTCGTCGATCGGCAGGCGCTGCTGCCAGCGAACGTGCGGCGCTGGGCGATCCTGATGTCGAAAGAGTCGCAGATCGATGCCTGGGCCGAGCGAGCCGCCGTCTCTGGGCAACGCGAGACCCTCGCGCCGCGCTACTCGTTCCTGGCCATCCGCGAAGGCTCTCTTCCAACGGACAGCCGGATCGCGCTGCAGGAGCTTCTCGCGACCTGTTCACACTGATCCCGTCAACCGGCCCGGCTCGAGATCAAACGAAGAAATCCGGCATCAGGTCGCTCCCTGGAACCATTGAGTAGTGCTCGAGATCGGTGACTCCAGCCGAGCGCAGGACCTCGTCGTCGATGCAGAAGTGCCCGGTGAACTCCCGACTCGGGCGAGTGAGGATGACGTGCGCCGCGTCGGCCATGATCTCGGGCTTCCGTGACCGCCGCATGACCTCGTCGCCGCCGAGCAGGTTCTGGACGGCCGCGGTTGCGATCACGGTGCGCGGCCAGAGCGCATTCACCGCGATGCCTTCACCCGCGAACTCCGCCGCATGCCCGAGTACACAGAGGCTCATGCCGAACTTCGCCAAGCTGTAGGCGACGTGCGGCGCGAACCACCGCGGCTCCATGTTGAGCGGCGGCGAGAGCGTCAGCACGTGCGGGTTCGACGCCTGGCGAAGATGGGGCAAGCAGGCCTGGGTGCAAAGGTACGTACCCCGCGCGTTCACCTGTTGCATGAGGTCGAAGCGCTTCATCGTGGTATCCGGCGTCTTGGTGAGCTGGATGGCGCTCGCGTTGTTGACCAGGATGTCGATCCCTCCGAAGGCTCCCACCGTCCGGCGCACGGCCTCCGCAACGGCTTCCTCGGATCGAATGTCGGTGACGCAGGCGAGCGCCTTGCCGCCGGCCTGCTCGATCGCCTCGCAGGCCGTGAACACCGTGCCGGGAAGCTTCGGGTGCGCCTCGGCGGTCTTTGCCACCACCGCCACGTTGGCGCCGTCGCGCGCCGCGCGCAGGCCGATCGCGAGGCCGATGCCGCGGCTGGCACCGGTGATGAAGACCGTCTTGCCGGCGAGTGTGCTCATCGACGTATCCCCTTAGACAGTGACGAA
This sequence comes from Acidobacteriota bacterium, assembly GCA_039933785.1. Lineage (GTDB taxonomy): Bacteria > Acidobacteriota > Thermoanaerobaculia > Multivoradales > JAGPDF01 > JBDTNL01. Next base: position 24,685 of record JBDTNL010000003.1, on the reverse strand, counting down.
GAAGAAGGCCAAGACCAGCACCGCATACACGGCGAGCAGGAGTACGCCTTCGAACCAGTTCGACTCGCCGTCGAGGGCGATCGCGTTCACGGTGAACGCGGTGGCGGCGACGGCGATCAGCTCGAGCGGATTCGAGAACACCAAGTTCATCGGTTTGCCCACCGCATACGAAATCAACACCAGCAGCGGCGCCACCAGGAGCGCCACCTGAATCGAGGAGCCGACCGTGATGCCCATCACTAGGGTCATGCGGTCCCGACGCGCGAAATACACCGCCGCCACGTACTCCGCCGCGTTGCCGATCACCGCCAGCAGGATCACGCCGAGGAAGAAGGTCGAGAGGCCGAGGCTCGCGGCCGCCGAGTCGAGCCGACCGGCGACGATCTCGGATTCCCAAGCCGTGAAACCCGTGGCGACGACCAGCACCAACATCGCCGCGGCCGCCGACCAGCGCTTCTCCGCGGGGTCGCTCTCTTCGTCCTCGTTGGCGCTCTCGAACACGTCGCGGTGCGTGACCAGGGAATAGATCAGGTTCGCCGCGTAGACCCCGATCAAGACCAGCGAAACACCCAGACTCAGGTGCTCATCCAACCCTGAGCGCGCCGCGGCGCCGACCAGCGGACGCTCCGTGTAGTCGAACAACGCCGGCACCATGAGCGCGACCACCGCAAGGATGAGCAGACTCGAGAGCCGCCCGGCAGTCTCGCGATTGAAAGTCTGCTTGCGCCGGCCCCAACTTCCCGCGACCGCCGCCAAACCAAGACCGAGCAATCCGTTGCCGATGATCGAGCCGGTGATCTGCGCCTTGACCACTTCGGCCTTGCCATCCAAGAGGACGAAGATCGCCAGGATCAGCTCGGCCATGTTGCCAAAGGTCACGTTCAACAGGCCGCCGATCGCCGAGCCCAATCGGTGCGCCAGCTGTTCGGTGGCCCGGCGGATCCACTCGGCCAGCGGCACGATGGCGAGGATCGCGGCGGCAAAATCCAGCACCGGAGGCACCGCAACAAAATAGTGGACCGCCAGCGACGCCGGCACCAGCAGCAGCAACCAACGAAAGAGCATCGCAGCGCATCCTAGTGGACTAGCCGGAAGGATGAAACCTTGCAAGTCCTCGGGCGTAGTCTCCACAGGTATCCTTCCGTCCACACGAGTCACGACCCTCCGGAGAAGCCACCATGAGAAGCATGTTCGTGTCCGCCGCCGCGCTGTGCCTGTTGGCCAGCGCCGCGTTTGCCCAGACAGTCGCCGTCCCTGGCGATCTCGAGGCCCGCCGCAAGGCGCTTGACAGCGCGATCAAGGAACACTGGGAGTACAACCTGAGCGTCAACCCCGAGTTCGCGTCGATCCTCGGCGACAAGCGCTACAACGATCGTTGGAGCAGCAATACGCCCGAGGCGATCGCCGCCAACCTGAAGCGTTTGGCCGAGTTCAAGACTCGCTTCGCGGCCATCGACACCGCGGGATTCCCCGAGCAGGAAGCCCTCAACAAGACGCTCATGCTCCGCGATCTGAACGAAACGCTCGACAACGCGCATTTCAAGAACTGGGAAATGCCCGTGGCGCAGAACTACGGAATTCACATCCAGGCGCCGGGCTTCGTGCAGTTCCTGGCCTTCGACACGGTCAAGGACTACGACGACTACATCGCCCGTCTGAAGAGCTTCCCGCGAGTCATGGATGAGACCCTCGGTTTGATGCGAGCCGGGCTCGCCGACCAGCTCATGCCACCCAAGTTTCTGCTCGCCAAGGTCGCCGATCAGGCCGACGGCATCGCTAAGCAAAAGATCGAAGAGTGCCCCTTCGCCGTGCCGCTATCCAAGTTCCCAAAAGCGGTCAGCGAAGCCGACCAGAAGCGCATCCGCGAGCAGATCCTCGGCGCGATTCGCGACCAGGTGATGCCCTCCTACGTCAAGTTCGCGAACTATGTCCGCAAAGACTACGCGCCCAACGGCCGCACCGAGCCCGGCGTGTGGTCCCTGCCGGACGGCGACGCGCGCTACGCGGCGTTGGTGAAATCCTCGACCACGACCGACATGACGCCGCAGCAGATCCACGAGCTCGGTCTCCGCGAAGTGAGCCGTATCGAAGGCGACATGCAGAAGGTCGCGGAAGGACTGCACTTCAAGGATTGGAAAGCGCTGTCGGCGTCCATCGAGGCGAATCCGGAGCTCCACGCCAAGTCGCGCCAGCAGATCGTCGACCTGTACTCCAAGTACATCGCGCAGATGAACGAGAAGCTGCCGCAACTCTTCGGCCTGCTGCCAAAGGCGAAGTGCATCGTGAAGCCAATCGAGGAGTTCCGCGAGAAGGAAGCCTCGGGCGCCGAATACAACCAGGGCACTGCGGACGGCTCGCGCCCGGGCATCGTCATGGTCAACACCGGCGACTTCGCTCACCGCAAGACGATCAACATCGAGACCACCGCGTACCATGAGGGCGTTCCCGGTCACCACATGCAGATCTCGATCGCTCAGGAGTTGCCGGAACTGCCGCAGTTCCGCGCCCAGGGTGGCAACACCGCCTATATCGAGGGCTGGGCCCTGTACTCGGAGGACCTCGGCCGCGAGGTCGGCTTCTTCCAAGATCCCTACAACCTGTACGGCCACTACATGGACGAGATGCTGCGCGCCATCCGCCTGGTCGTCGACACCGGCTTCCATTACAAGCACTGGACGCGCGAGCAGGTGGTGCAGTTCTTCCACGATCACTCCGGCATCGACGAGGTCGAGGTGCAGTCGGAGACCGACCGCTACATCGCGGTGCCGAGCCAAGCGCTGGGCTACAAGATCGGTCAGCTGAAGATCAAGGAGCTGCGCGAGCACGCCAAGGCGGAGCTCGGAGCCAAGTTCGACATCCGCGGGTACCACGACCAAGTGCTGGGGGCCGGAGCCCTGCCGCTCGACGTGCTCTCGGCGCGCATCGACACCTGGATCGCGGCGGTCAAGGCCGGCACGGCGACCAAGTAAGTCGCTGAACGAGGAGCCGCGGCCCGATCTTACGGCTGTCGGCTCCCCGTCAGTTCACGTAGACTGAGCCGAGTTCAATTGCTTTCGATCACGGGAGGATTTTATGGGAAAGAAAGATCTCGCGGCGTTTCTGATCAAGCTTTCGACCAACGCCAAACTGCACGCCCGGTACATGAAGGATCCGGACGGCACGACCGCCGCCGCGGGGCTCTCGTCGGCGGACCGCGCGGCTTTGCGCGGTGCCTCGGCCGCAACGCTCGAGGACTACCTCGGCGAAGAACCGGCCGCGATCGTGAAGACGCCGATCGTCAAGGGCGCCGCCGCCGCCACGCGGATCGTCAAGCGTCCGATCGTGAAGAAGCCCATAGTCAAGAAGCCGATCGTGAAGACGGCCAAGACCGCGATCGTGAAGACGTCGATCGTCAAGACCACCAAGACCGGCAAGGGCAAGCCGAAAAAGTGACCCGCCAGTGAACCGGGGCGGCGATCTCACGATCGTCGGCACCGGATTCATCGCCGCCGGACACACCACCCTCGAGGCGCTCGCCCACATGCGGGGCGCCTCGAGGCTGTTCTACCTGGTGAGCGATCCGGTGACCGTGCATTGGCTGCAGTCGCTCAACGACTCGGCCGAGTCGCTCGCCGACGCCTACGTCCCCGGACGGGCCCGCGAACGCACGTACCACGAGATGGCGGAGCGTATTCTGGCTCCGGTGCGTCAGGGCCACAGGGTGTGCGCCGCGTTCTACGGTCACCCCGGCGTTTTTGTCGATCCATCCCACGAGGCCATTCGCCGCGCGCGCGCAGAGGGCCTGCCGGCGCGCATGCTGCCGGGGATCTCGGCCGAGGATTGTCTGTTCGCCGACCTTGGTCTCGATCCAGGGGAATACGGGTGCCAGAGCTTCGAGGCCACGGACTTTCTCATATCCCGGCGCCGCTTCGACAACCGCAGCCTGCTGGTCATCTGGCAGATCGGAGCCATCGGGGTGCTCACCTATCGCGAAGGCATGCTGTGGAGCCGGCGCGGACTTGCCGTATTGACGGAAGAACTCAGGCGGCACTACGCGGCGAGCCACGAGATCGTGCTCTACGAGGCGGCCCCCTTCCCGGTGTGCGAACCGCGCATGGAGCGCATACGGCTCAACGAACTGCCGGGCGCCGAGGTCAGCCTCGCCACCACGCTGGTCGTCTCCCCGAGTCGCGAGGCCCGAGCCGATGCCGAGATGCTGGCACGGCTCGGGATGAGGGCCTAGGTGCGACGATCGCTCACTCGAAGTAGCCGCTCACGTCGACCACTACATCCACGGTTCCACCCCCAGGAAAGACCGGTTGTATTCCGATCAGTCCACTCGCATTGAGAGCGAGTTGCACGATTGCGTTGTTGGCCCGTGTTTTACCGCCGCTGAAGCTGAGCACGCTGGTCGGCGGCACGCTCTGATCGCCGCCGAACGCCTGCAAGATCCCCGTCGCGCTGGGCGTGACGACCGTGATGTTCAAGCTCAACGCCTTGGCCGCGCTAGGAATACTGCAACTCAGAGCCGCCCGCACTAAACGCGTTGCACCGGATGAAAGGGAACTCGCGGGAGAGCGCGAATCGAAGACTCGGCATGGCTTGAGCGTGAAGAAAGTGCCGGGCTCCACGGCGCAGTAGCGACCGCCGGTCCGCAAGAGGTTGAGCCCGGCGCCGAAGCCGCCCCATACGATCATCTCGTTGCCCGTCCAAACCCCGACATGGCCCCAACGTATCTCCGGAACATTCGCCCCCGTGCTCGTGGCTGACCAGGTGTTCGTGGCCGGTCGGTAGCGGCCCCCTGAATTGAGGTAGGGCGGCGCTCCGTTTACACCTCCCCAGACGATCATCTCGGTGCCGGTCCAGCTCGCGGTGTGGAATTCACGCGCCATCGGGACGTTCGCACCGACGCTCGTGGCCGTCCAGGTGTCCGTACTCGGGATATAGCGGCCGCCTGTGTTAAAAAAACCGCCCCAAATGATCATCTCGGTGCCTGTCCACACTGCCGTATGCCCCGAACGAGGGGACGGAACGTTTGTGCCGACTCCAGTGACTGTCCAGCTGTCCCCTCCAGGCGTGTAGCGGGCACCTGAATTGAGCGCTGTGAATCCGTCTGCACTGATTCCGCCCCAGACGATCATCTCGGTGCCCGTCCACACGGCAGAATGATTGCGTCCTACATCCGGAACGTTCAGGCCGAGACTCGTGGCCGCCCAGCTGTTGGAGCCGGGCGCATACCGGCCTCCTGTGTTGACGTACGTCGTGCTCGCAGTTCTTCCCCCCCAGACGATCATCTCGCTGCCGGTCCAGACTGCCGTGTGATCGGCCCGCGCTTGCGGGACGTTCGCCCCCACGCTGGTGGCAGCCCAGGTGTTCGTCGCGGGAGAATAGCGACCTCCCCCGTTCGTGAAGGCGCCGCCACCCCAGATGATCATCTCGGTGCCTGTCCAAACAGCGCTGTGGCCGCCCCCCGACCCCGGCGGGACATTCGCTCCTACGCTGGTGGCCAACCAACTGTCCGTACCTGGTGTGTAGCGGCCGCCGGTGTTGAGGTTGAAGGGGCTTCGGGCGTTGGCTCCGCCCCACACGATCATCTCGCTGCCGGTCCAGACCGCGGTGTGGCTGTGGCGTTCGCTCGGAACGTTGGCGCCACCGTTGTTCGTGGGCACCCAGGTGTCGCCACTCGGTGCGTAACGGCCACCGCTACTCAGGGCCAAGCCGCTGCCATCGAATCCGCCCCAGACCAGCATCTCGCTCCCCGTCCACACGGCCGTGTGCAAGTACCTCGGGGCCGGGGCGTTGGTCCCTGTGGTCGGGGCCGACCAGCTATCCGGGCCAGGGGTATAGCGGCCACCGGTAGTGAGCACGCCCGATCCATCGGGCGTGCCGCCCCAGACGATCATCTCGCTCCCGGTCCACACCGCGCTGTGAAGTTCCCGCACGGAGGGAACGTTGGCGCCGGTACTGGTGGCAGCCCAGCTATCCGAGCCCGGTGTGTAGCGACCGCCTGTGTTAAAGAAACTCGATGCGTCGTTAGCCCCACCCCAAACGATCATTTGAGTGCCCGTCCATACCGCCGTGTGCGAGCATCGACCGGTCGGGAGGTTCAGCCCCAAACTGGTCGCGACCCAACTGTTCGTACCCGGGGTGTACCGGCCGCCGGTGTTCGAGCAGGTGATTCCGTCGAAGCCGCCCCAGACGATCATTTCGCTGCCCGTCCACAGCGCGGTGTGAGACCCGCGCGCCACCGGGACGCCCGCTGCAGTGCCGGTAGCCGCCCAGGCGTCGGTGCCAGGGGTGTAGCGGCCGCCAGTGTTGAGCAGGGTCACGCCGTCGGACGTTCCACCCCAGACGATCATCTCGCTGCCCGTCCAAACCACCGTGTGAAACTCCCGCGCCGCTGGGAGTCCGGACCCAATCCCGGTCGCCAGCCACACATTCGTGCCCGGGGTGTAGCGGCCTCCAGTGTCGAGAAAACCACTTCCCTGCCCACCCCAGACGATCATCTCGGTCCCGGTCCAGACCGCCGTGTGGCCCTGCCGCGCCGACGGAACGCCGAGGGCAAAGCTGGTGTCCGCCCAGGCGTCCGTCGCCGGTTTGTACCGCCCGCCCGAGTTAAGGACGGTCGAGCCGTCGGAGGTGCCACCCCAGACGATCATCTCTGTGCCTGTCCAAACTACCGAATGTCTATAGCGAGGGGACGGTGGCGGCACGAGGCTCGGAGCGACTGCCCAGGTGTCGACCGTACACGGAGCGCTCGACAGCGCGGCGAGCACGTAGTTGGCCGCCGCCGGCCGCGCCGGCTCGAGGGCCCGGCGCTCAGCGTCCCACCAGCTCGAAAAGGTCGCCTTCGGCCAACTCAGCGTGGCCACTCGTACCCGGTCCGCGGTGCGAGACCGAGGAGACTGCGCGAAGAAGCCCTCGGCGCTCTCCTGCAAGGAACTCCAGGCACCGAGCGGCACCGCCGCCAACTCGCTGGTGAACCGCTCCCACTCCGCGATCGGGAGCTCGAGCGCCTCCGTCTGTCGCTGCCCCACCGCCACCGCGCCTTGTCGTACCCAGTCCGTCTCCTGCACGGGGCCCATGCCGGCGACAAGCTCTCGTTGCGCGCGTTCGCGCATCGACGAATGTAGTCTAAGGTCGGTCGCGTACAGCTCTTGAGCCCGGCGCTCAGCCAGCTCTGGACGAACCAGGCACTCCGCAATCAGGTAGGGATCGTTGTCGAGTGCTCCCCACAGCTCGCGCAACATCCGCGAGTCTCGCGTGTTGTGAGCCTGGCGGTCGATCTCCACCTGGACGATTTCCGGCGTGAGCCGCTGCTGCCAGAATCGCTCGAGGGCCGCCTCGTAGAGCAACGACTCTTCAACCTGCGCGGCAATCTCGGCATCGGAGACCACCTGATCTCGCGGCGGCTTGGGGGTCTTGTTCTCGGCGGGCCAGATCCGATGCGCCCAGTACACATCTTCGACTTTCGCTCGGCAGGCAATGCGCTCGGCAAGCGTGAGAGCGGGCCGGCCGATCGGCGATTCGGCCTGCGCGACCGTGGTCAGCAGGAGCCCCGCAACCAGAGGCACACCGAGGCTGGAGCGACACCAAAGGACTCGATCTCCCATACTCCCCCCAAGTGCATCCAGACATACCCCGTTTCCGGGGTTGCGAGACAAATCTGGGACGGCTCTCCGCGCGGGCTGCACATGGCCGCCAGGCTACGAGATGGATGCGAATCTCTGCCTTGGACCGTATCAGAAACGCCCCACGCCGCCCTTCGGAGACTAGCGGAGAGCGGCCCGACTCAGCCGCCGTGGTTGGGCTGCCCTACGGCACCCGCGGGCAAGCTCAGCCGTTCGAGGATCCGGCGATAGCGCTCTTCGCCGGCGAGCCCGGACCAGCGGGGATAGATCATGAAGTCGGCCATGTCCGGTGAGCGTTCGGCGATGCCGCGCTCGAGCCAGTCGAGGGCCTTCACCCGGTCGCCGCCGGCGTAGAACAGCTCCGCCACCAGCGTCGGCAGCACGCGCTGGTGATCGGCCTGCTGCGCCAGATCTCCGGCGACCGCGAGCAGGAGGTTGGAGTACTCCACCTTCGCCGGCAATCGCGCGCATACCGCCGCCGCGTCGCCGTAGGCGAATTCGTTCAACGTCTCCTGCAGCGCCGCCCGCCGTTCGGTCTCGGACCGGCCGAGGAGCTCCAGCGTCTGCCAGCGGTAGAGCCGTGAAGCAACATCGTGCGGCCAGAGCTCGAGCGTATGGTCGAGCCGGCGCAGCGCCTCGTCGTATTGGTGTCCGACGAGCAAGTGCATGGCAAAATTGGCGTTGGTGTTGGGCATCAAGGGATCGATTTCGAGGGCGCGGCGGATTTCCCGCCCAGCCTCCTCGTGCCGACCCAGCACCTCGAGCAGCGCCCAGTAGCGGCGGCGCGCCGGTGCGTAATTGACGTTGAGCTCGATGGCGCGCCGATATTCGGCCTCGGCGCCCGTCCAGTCCCAATGGAAAAAATGTCGGATGTAGGCCAGCGAGGCGTGCGCTTCGGCGCTCTCGGAGTCGAGCTCGAGCGCCTTCTGGGCTGACCTTTCGGCTTTCACCAGGGAGTCCACTGGGTCAGCGTAAAGATAGCCCTGGAACGCAAAGTCGTCGGCGAGGGCCGCATACGCGGGTGCGAACGTCGGATCGATGGCGATCGCTTTTTCGTAGCTCGCCTGGCCTCGTCTCAGGCCTTCGTCGGTCATCTGGTCGGACGTGAAGTTGCCCTGGAGGTAGAGCTCGTAGACCTCGGGTGCGACACTTCGCGCCGCGGCTAGCCGCGCGCTCTCCCGGCCACTGACCGGAAAGTGTCCCGCCCGCGCGACCTGCTGAGCGAGGTCCGCCTGGAGAGGAAACACCTCGCGCGCCGGACGCTCGAGGGTCGAGCTCCAGACTTGAGCCTCGGGGTCGGCGCGCAGCAGACTCACCGACAGACGGATGATGCCGGAGCTGCGCTCGACCGAGCCTTCGAGAATGAAGCTCACGCCGAGCTCGCGCGCGATTTCCGGCAACAGTTTGGTCGAGCCCTTGTAGTGCATCGCCGATTGGCGAGAGATCACCCGCACGCCGCCGATGCGGGCGAGCGCGCTGATCACCCCGTCGGTCATGCCGTCGACGAAGTAGTCGGGCTCGGAGTTGTAGTTGCGCAACGGCAAGACCGCGATCGCCGGCACCTCGACCGGCACCGCGGCTACCGCGGTCGCGCCGGGTAGTGCTGCGGCCGCGGGCTGAACCGTCGTGCCGCGAATCGACTTCATCAGCGCCCGGCCGCCCCAGAGCGCAGCGACCAGTGCGACGGCCGCGAAGAAGAGGAAGATGCCGCGGCGAGGCGCCGCACCGAGGTTGGCCACGAAGCTGCGGCTGCGCAGGATTTCAGCCGAGGTGAACTCGCGGGAGGCGCTCTCGAGCGCGTCCCGTACTGCCGCCGCCGACTGCAGGCGGGTCGCCGGGTTCTTGTCCAGGCAGCGCAGAATCAGGTCACCCAGACTTCCGGGCAGCTCCGGCTTGAGGCGGCGAAGCGGCGCCGGTTGGTCGCGGAGCACCGCTGAGATCAGCTCCGCCGAGTTGCACCCCTGAAACGGCCGAGTGCCGGTGACCATCTCGTAGAACAGAACGCCGAGCGCGAACACGTCCGCGCGCGCATCCGCCGGTTTCCCCTGCAGACGCTCGGGCGACATGTAGGCGAGGGTACCCACGATGTTGCCCTCACGGGTCAAGGTATCGGGGGCGAGGCCGTGCAACTGCGTCGAGTCCTCCGCGAACAGCTTGGCGAGGCCGAAGTCGAGCACCTTCACCCGGCCCTCGGGAGTGACGATGACATTGCTCGGTTTCAAGTCGCGATGAGAGATGCCGCGCTGATGCGCTGCGGCCACGGCGTCGGCCAACTGAATGCCCAACCGCAGCACCTCGACCGACGGGAGGCCCTCTCGCGGCACCAGGCTCTCGAGGGTCTCGCCCTCGACGTACTCCATGGTGAGGAAGGTTTCGCCATCCTCCTCTTCCACGGAGTACAGAGTGACGATGTTCGGGTGGCTGAGCGAGGCTACGACCTTGGCCTCGCGCTCGAAGCGGCGGAGGCGCTCCGGGTCGCGCGCCATGTCGGGAGTGAGCAACTTCAGGGCGACGTTACGGTGCAAGCGGGCGTCCTGGGCGAGAAAGACGACACCCATGCCGCCTTCACCCAGTTTCTCCAGAATGCGGTAGTGCCCGATCGTCCGGTTCAGCATTCGGGTTCTAGTTCTCCAGTCTAGCGGTTCCCGCCCCGCTGCCGGCGCCAGAGCAAGGCCACCGGCAGCGCGAACGCCAGGCCGCCAATCAGGGAGAGCAGGACGAACCAAACCCAGCCGATGCGGAGCAAGCCCCACTTGCCGAGCAGATAGGCCAAGACCACGACCAGAACCAGGGCCTCGAGGATGAATGCCACGGCCACGGGATTCGTGAGCGCCGCCCGCAGCGAGCCCGGGCTCGCCATCAAGCCGTAGATGAACGCGCCGTTCAGCCCCACGAGGCCGGCAGCGGCGAGCAGCCACAAGGCGAAACGCTCGCCGGCGGAGTAGTCCGTGTTCATGGATCGTCCCCCTGTTCGGAGCCGATAGCTTGGCACCGCGAATCGTCGCAATTCAAGCCATGGCGAGACTTATCGCTCCTTGGCCATGCCTCGCATCGGGGGACTAGCCGTTGCTCAGAGAGCAAGAGCGACCGCGACCGCTCTGGCGATCTCGATCTCCTCGTCGGTCGGAATCACCCAGACCGGGACGGCTCCGCCGGCGGCGCCGATCTCACCTGTCGCTCCGGGTCCGTCGCCTCGAATCCCCCGGTTGCGTGTCGAGTCGAGCTCGATTCCGAGCACGCCCAGTCGCCGGCAGATCCTCTCCCGCATGCTCGCCGAGTGCTCGCCGATGCCGCCCGTGAAGGCCATCGCGTCGAGCCCCTCGAGCGCCACCACGTAAGCGCCGATGTACTTCGCTGCCCGATAGGCGAAGACCTCCAGCGCGAGCTCGGCCCTCGCATCGCCAGTCGCCGCGGCCTGCTCGATGGCCCGCAGGTCCGAGCCCAGACCCGAGAGTCCGGCGAGCCCGCTCTGATGGTTGAGCAGGGCTCCAACCTCGGCCGCGTCCTTGCCCGTCGCACGCAGCAAGAATAGAACCAGCCCCGGGTCGAGGTCACCGGAGCGCGTGCCCATCACCAGGCCCTCCATGGGCGTGAATCCCATGCTGGTGTCGATGCTTTTGCCGTCGCGAATCGCGCACACGCTGGCGCCGTTGCCGAGGTGGCAGGTCACCAGCCGCGTGCCCTTGGCGTCGCCTGCTCTGTCGATGAGCTCGAGCAGCCGGCGCGAGACATAGGCGTGCGATAGGCCATGAAATCCGTAGCGTCGGAGACCATGCGTGGTCGCGAGCTCGACCGGCAGCGCATACGTGCGCGCGACGTCGGGAAGATTCCGATGAAAAGCCGTGTCGAAGACCGCCACCGCCGGCACCTCAGGCAGCCAGCGTTCGAAACCCTCCAGAATCGCTACGTCGATGGGATTGTGCAGCGGCGCCAGAGGCTCGACGGCCCGCAACTGGGTGAGCAATTCCGCGGTCACGCGTGCGGGAGCCGCCAGCCACGGGCCACCGTGCACGACGCGACAGCCCACGGCGTCGATACGCACGCCGCTCTCGGTTAGCCGCTTGATCAGGACCCCGACGGCCGCGGCGGTGGTCTGGGCGCCGATCGGCTCTGCGATCGGCTCCGCACCTCTCGCGATGGCCTCGCGCATCGGCACCGGGAACGTGGCAAATTTAAGCGATGAGCTGCCGGCGTTCACCGCCAGAATCTTTCTCAGATTCAATGCGGCCACTTCCAGTCCCGCACCTCGGGCATGTCGTCGCCGTTCTCGCGGATGTAGATCGAGTGCTCGGCGCGTTTGGCGACCATCGCCGCGCGCAGCGCAGCGCCGCGAGCCCCGAGCTCTGGAGCCAGCGGCACGCGATCGATCACGTCCATGACCAGATGAAAGCGGTCGATGTCGTTCAACACGGTCATGTCGAACGGTGTCGTCGTCGTGCCCTCTTCCTTGTAGCCCCGTACATGCATGTTGTCGTGATTGGCTCGACGGTACGTCAGGCGATGGATCAACCACGGATACCCATGGAAGGCGAAGACGACCGGCCGGTCGCGGGTAAACATGGTGTCGAACACCGCGTCCGTGAAGCCGTGAGGGTGCTCGGTAGGCGGCTGCAGAATCATCAGGTCGACCACGTTGACCACCCGGACCCGAAGCTCCGGCAACTCGCGGCGCAGGATGTCGACCGCGGCCAGCGTCTCGAGCGTCGGAATGTCACCGCAGCAGGCCATCACCACATCGGGCTCGCCGCCCGGGCCGCCATCGGGTTCATTGCCCGCCCAAGACCAGACACCCGCGCCGCGGGCGCAATGGGCGCAGGCGTCCTCGATCTCCAGATATTGCAGCGCCGGTTGCTTGCCGATCACGATGACGTTCACATAGTTGCGGCTGCGCAGGCAGTGGTCGGCGACCGAGAGCAGGCAGTTGGCGTCAGGCGGTAGGTAGACCCGCACCACTTCGGCCTTCTTGTTCAATACGTGGTCGATGAAACCGGGATCCTGGTGGCTGAAGCCGTTGTGGTCCTGGCGCCAGACGTGGGAAGTCAGCAGATAGTTGAGCGATGCGATCGGCCTGCGCCATGGAATGTGCCGGCAGGTCTTCAGCCACTTCGCGTGCTGGTTGAACATCGAATCCACGATGTGGATGAACGCCTCGTAACACGAGAACAGACCGTGCCTTCCAGTAAGCAGGTAGCCCTCGAGCCAGCCCTGGCAGAGGTGCTCGCTCAGCACCTCCATCACCCGGCCGTCGGTGGCCAGATGATCATCGGTCTCGAGGATCGGGCCGGTGAACATGCGCTCAGTGGCTTCGAAGACCGAGTCGAGGCGATTGGACGCGGTCTCGTCGGGACCGACGATGCGGAAGTTCTTGGCCTCGGCGTTGGCCCGCATCACGTCGCGCAGGAAGCCCCCGAGCACCCGCGTCGCCTCGCCCACGACCGCGCCGGACTTCCCCACCGCCAGTGCGTATTGGCGAAAGTCCGGCAGGTCGAGATCGCGCAGCAGCAGCCCGCCGTTGGCGTGAGGATTGGCTCCCATCCGGCGCGCGCCCACCGGCGCCAGGGACTGGAGCTCGGGGCGGAGCGTCCCCTGCTCGTCGAAGAGCTCCTCGGCGCGATACGAGCGCATCCATTCCTCGAGCATGCGCAAATGTTCCGGTTTGGTGGCGAGCTCGCTCAGCGGAACTTGATGCGAACGAAAGGAATTTTCGACCGGCTTACCATCGACGACCTTGGGGCCGGTCCAGCCTTTCGGCGTGCGCAGGACGATGAGCGGCCAGAGCGGGCGGGTCTTGAATCCATCGCGCCGCGCCGATTGCTGAATCGAATGGATAGCGGCGAGCACACGCTCGAACGTTTCCGCCATGAGCGGATGCATGATCCGAGGATCGTTGCCTTCGACGAAGTACGGCTCGTAGCCATAGCCGTGAAAGAGGCTGGCGAGCTCGCCGTCGTCGAGCCGCGCCAGCACGGTTGGATTCGCGATCTTGTAGCCGTTGAGATGAAGAATCGGCAGCACGGCGCCGTCCCGGGCCGGGTTCAAGAACTTGTTCGAGTGCCAGCTGGCGGCGAGCGCACCGGTTTCGGCTTCGCCATCGCCCACCACGCAGGCCGCGATCAGGTCGGGATTGTCGAACACCGCGCCGTACGCGTGCACCAGCGCGTAGCCGAGCTCGCCTCCCTCGTGAATGGACCCCGGCGTCTCGGGCGCAACGTGGCTGGGAATACCGCCGGGGTACGAGAACTGACGAAACAGCTTGCGCATGCCCTCGCTATCGCGAGAGATCTCAGGGTAAAACTCACTGTACGTACCTTCCAGGTATGTGTTGGCGACCATGCCGGGGCCGCCGTGTCCCGGCCCGGCGATGTAGATCACGTTCAGGTCCTGGGCCTTGATCACCCGGTTGAGATGCGCGTAGATGAAGTTCAGGCCTGGCGTCGTGCCCCAATGACCGAGCAGCCGAGGCTTGATGTGCTCGATACGCAAGGGTTCGCGCAGGAGCGGATTCGCGCGGAGGTAGATCTGACCGACGGACAGATAGTTGGCAGCACGCCAGTAGGCGTCCAGCCGGGATGCCTCCTCAGGGGACAGGACTGTCTCGACAAGGCTCATGAGCCGCAGCGTACACAACCGCGGCCGGAACGGCCACTCGGCGGCGATGTTCGACCGGCACTAGGCACACGTCATCGCCCCATATCATCGCGGCCATGTGAGGAGAGGAAGCCATGCTGAAAGCTCGCACCGTCTCATGCTCGTCCCTGCACGTTGGGCGTGCCTTCGCCGTCGTCGGCCTGTTGCTCCTGGCCGCCTGTGATCGAGAGCACTCGCCGGCGCCGCCGGTTGCCGAGAGCTACGCCCCGGGGCTCGGCGAGATCATGACCCTGCAGCAGATGCGGCACATCAAGCTCTGGTTCGCCGGCCAGTCTGGCAACTGGCAGCTCGCCGACTATGAGGTCACCGAGCTGGGGGAAGGCTTCGACGACGTGGTGAAGTTCCATCCCACGCACAAGGACTCACCCGTGGCCCCCAAGGACGCCATCCCGCGATTGATTCCGGGGCCGCTCGCCGCCGTTCGCACCGCCATCGAACATCGCGACGCCGCCGAGTTCGTGCGCGCGTACGACGCCCTCACCGCGGCCTGCAACGGGTGCCATCAGGCGACGAACTTCGGTTTCAATGTTGTCGGCAGGCCGCAGGGCAATCCCTACACGAACCAGGTGTTCGAGCCCGCGCACTGAACGCGCCTCAGCCGCGCAGGCGCTCGTCGATCCAGAGCCAGGAGAGGCCGGCCAACAGCAAGCCGAAGAACGGCCACTGCGGCAGGGGACGACGCGCGACGAGGTCTCCTCTCGACCCGGCGGCGCCGGCCGAGGTCTCCGCCGCACGCCGGGTGGCGTCGCTCCTCTCGGCCGCGCGCCAGGTCGGCCACGCGTCGGCGGCAGCCGAATAGATGTCGAGTCCGTGCTCGGCGTCGGCTTCGAGGTGGAACCACCCAGCCCTGCGCGGCCACAGCCTGGCGCTCCAACGCGAAGGGTCGAGCAGATCCTCCTGGAGCGCCAGGGCCTGGACCGGCTGAACATCGGCGCCCCCCTCACGGAGGGCCGCGCGCGGCTCTTCGGCCGGAGTTTCGAGAGCGACGTCGAGCGGCCTATCGACGAGCACCGGTCCCATTGGAGCACGCCACCGCAGCGCCTGATCTCTTGGCCGCGCCGCAGCCGACAGTAGACGCGACCACAGGGCCCGATGCGCCGAGGCATTGCCTTCGAGAACATAGCGGTAGGTGTCGTGGAGCACGCTCCAGACCAAGGTGCCGCGACCACGACGGAGCGCCACGGCCAAGCGCCGGCCGCTCGGATCGGCGATCAGCGGCTCGCCGCCCACCAATTCCCGCGCCTCGATGTCCAGCGCGGGAACCTCTAGGCCGCCCGGCCAAGTGGACCGCGCGGCGAGCAGATCCAGTCCGGGGACCGTCCGCACTTCGGGAGGATGGACGGCGAACGAGGCGTGCTCGATACCTACACCGCGCGGGAGAGCGACGAGGAGTCCCATGCCTTGATCGATGGCCGCCGCGAGCGCCGTTCGTTCCGCCGCCGACAAGGCGTCGAGCGCCGAGGGGTCTGCCATCACGACATCGAACGGTGCGAGAGACGCTCTGTCGAGTCGCTTCTCGAGCACCGAAACGGCGCCGGCGGGCGACGGGACGGCGGGCGACTCCGAGCGAAAGCGATCCTTGCTGATAGTGCTGCGGACGGCGAAGCGCGCGCCGATCCCGGTCAGCCAGTCCTTGAGGTAGCGGGTCTCGAACCGCGGCGCGCTCTCCAGCACCAGCACCGCCGGCAGAGCGGCGGGCTCGACCACCACGTCGAGCGATTCGTGCTCGATCTCCGTCCCCGATAGGGCCAGCGCCCGCAAGGTGTAAAGCTGGCGGCCGTGGGTTCGTGGCAAGCCGCGCAATCGAAAGGGCACGGGAGCCGCCGAAGGATTCACGGCGCGCTCGTCCTCGGGACCCCCCGGGCCCTCGAGGATCACTTTGGCGCCGGTCGGCGCGACGACCGAGCCTTCGACTTCGAACGCCTCGCCCAAGGCCAGGCGGCGCGGCCAGAAGGCGCGCGCGACGCCGGCGGGAAGCGACGCGGGCTCGAACCGCACCGTCCCGGAGAAGCCGGACCAGTCCCATCGATCCAGGCCGTAGCCGCGCACGGTCACCGCGGCGAGACCAGGCTCGTCGCGCCACAGGGCGCGCGCATCGACGATTGGCAGAGCGGCGGCGATGTTCGACGAGCCTGACGCCGGCCCGCCGACGACGAAAGCGCGCGCGGTCGTGAGGTTGGATTCGCCCGCTGCCGCGGAGGCGGCGCCCTCGGTTAGTAACAGAGCTTCCGTGCCGGATGGCACCGAGCGTCCGAGCGGGCGGACCACCAGCAGCACGCCGCCGAGCACCGCCGCACTCCAAGCGATCACCGGCGCCCATCGTGCCCAGCTCGGACCTGTCGAGCGGCCCCGGCGCCAGAGTCCCCGCTCGCCCGCCAGACCGAAGCCAAGCAGCACTGCCGCCAAGACGATGGCCGCGAAAGACACTCCCGGTGAGGCTTCGAGCCATGGCCCGCTCACTGGCCGCCTCCCGACACAGACCGCAACGCGCTCGCCAACCCGCCGCCAGCGGCCGGCGCTGTGGGGGCAGGCAGCGGCGGAGGGAGCGTCTTCCACAGCGCGCGTTCGAGCGTTCGCCGCTGGGCCTCGTCAAGCGCTGCGTTTGCAGCCGCGCTCGGGCTCGACTCCAGCACGCGCAACGCGTCCACCGCGACCAGCGCATCGGCGTCCCCGGCGAGCGCCGACTGCGCCAGGACTCGGCGAGCGACGGCAATGTCGGCGGCGGAAGGCTGCTCGGTAACTGAGTCGCTCGAGCCCCTCGAGCCACCGTCACCCTGGCGCAGCGCCGTCAGCACCCGGCGGATCTCGGCCTGCGCCTCGGGCCGTGCCGGAGCGCCGACGGGCGCCAGATCGTGGATCTTGTCGAGCTCGCCGGTCAATCGGCGCGCGAGGTCGATCTCCGGGGCTTCGTAGCCGATCTTCGGCACGTAGACCCGCGCCTTCTGCTGCAACTCCTTGAGCAGCACGAGCGCGCGCGACTCGAACGGCAACGCGTGTTTGGGATCGAAGATCCGCAGCGCACCCTCGGCGCTCCACATCTCGGCCAGCACCGCCTTCAGCTGCGTGCGGAGCTCGGAGGTGAAAAACGTGGCTTGGTCCTGCGCGTCGTGCTGATGCACCAGGCCCGCCGGCAGCAGATCTTCGATCTTGGGCGGCGCCTTGGGCCGGCCGAGGGATCTCGGGTGTTGCGCCGCGGTGTCATCCTGTTCGGCGCCGGGGAGCCGTGGTTCGTCGCCGCCGGGCTCTTGAAGGTGCTCCACATCCTCGGCACCGGCCTCGACCACCGCGCCAGACTCGAATTCCTCGCCGAGCAGGGCGCCATAGCGCATGCGCAGCGAGCGCTGATCGAAGGCCAGGCTCTGCGCGCGTTGTTCGAATTCGGCGCGCGCGATGTGCGGTTGATCGGCGATCAGCTTCTCGGTGTCGAGGATGATCTGGCGTTGGCTGCGGAAGAACTCGAGCACCGGCTGCAGCCGCACGCCGGCATCGAGCCCGGACGCGGCGAGCGCAACCGGGCCCGCGGCGCGCACGCGCAGGGTCTCGCTACGCGTGCGATTGGGCACCGGCGTTTTCCGGTCCGTCGCTTCGACGCGCAGGTAGAGCTCGGTGTCCATCTGCACGCCGAGCGCCGCGAGATCCAGCGTCAGCGAGAATTGCCCGCCTGCATCCAGCGCCAGCGCCTGGTGGCTCTCGCGGACCGAGATTTGCTCGCCACCTCCCGCCACCGTCGTCACCATGAGGTCGACCGCGCCGATCGCGTAGTCGTCGTTCGCAACGCCGGAAAGCTCGAGCGATCCTGGCGCTGTCGCCGACACCTCGGTCAGCGCGAGCGGAGATCTGATGTCGAGCACCGGCGGACGATCGGGCACGACCTCGAACCGGGCACTCGGCGAACGCCACACCTCGCGTCCGCCGGCTTCTACGCGGACCGCATAGAGCTCGCTCGTCGAAGCGACGCGCTCGGCCGCGAAGAGCCCATCGGAGCTCGCAGAGAACGGCACCACCTCATCGCCGAAGAGTAGCGCGACGTGATCCGCCGGACCCGAGAGCGCCAGCTTCCACGCCACGCGCGCGCCCTGTTCGGCGCTCACGTTGAGCTCCTGAGCTTCATGCGGGGGACGCGCGGTGTACGCGGGCGGCGCAACCGTCACGCTCCTTACGCGCACCTCGGTTCGCGCGGCGCCCGCAGTCGCGCCAGGCGCGACCGCCGCGCTTACAACAAACTTCCCTTTGGACGGTTGCAGCCCAGCCGCAGCGAGAACGCAGAGCCCGCCCACAAGCATCGCCAGGACCGGCCGGCGCCAAGGCAACACGCCGCGCCGAGGCAGCCCGCCAAGCGTGGTCATCGTGCGCTGCCGTTGCAAGTTTGCGAGCGGTGTGAGTGCCGAAGGTTCTGCGAGCAGCAGCCCGGTGCTCTCCGTGAGCTCGGTCCGCGCCCGGTCGAGATGTCGCGCCAGGCGCTCGAGCTGCGCGGCCCGCGAGCGTCGCTCCCACACCCACGGCAGCAGACCGGCGAGGCCGCCGCAGACTCCGATCACCAGCGCCTCCGACGCCGCGCCGTCGCCCGCTCGCCAGAGGGCGACGGCCAGAATTGCAACCCCGGCGCCCAGCGTGCTACCGGCGGCGGCGCGGCGCCACCGCCATCGCCGAAGCAAGGCGAGGAGAGCGCCGTTCGAGGCCGCGCCGGAGCTCATCCGATCCTCCGGGCCCGCGACCGTTCGGCAAAGGCGAGCGCCGCGGCCACCAGCCAGAGCCACGACGAGAGGTCCTCGCGACGCGCCGACGCACCAGCCGCGTTCGTGCTCCGCCGTGGCACTCGCTGCTCGTCGGCCACCGACCTTCGATCGAATCGAGACATCGCGACGAGCTCTCCACGCCGTGCGAGCTCGGCGGCCAGCCAAGCCGCGCAGCGTCGCGGCAGGGTGTCGCCCAGGGCAAGATTCGACCACTCCCCTGCGGCGCGCGTCCGCAGATGCCAGGTACGCAGGGAACCCGCGACCGACTCTTGGATTAACGCGCTGCCCCCGGCGGTCCTCCATTCCGCGGCGCCGGCGGTTCCCGCCGCACCCTCTTCGCAGCGCTGCACCACGATCGGCTCGCCTTCCGCGACCGCGGAACCGAAACACGGCACGCCCGGAGACGGCGCCTCGGTGACCAACACTCCGTTCCCGGAGGCCCACTCCGCTGGCGGTGCGCGATCGTCGAGCCACAAGCGAACGGCCGCACCAGCCGGTTGCTCCACGCGTGTCGCGCTCGCGCCCAAGGCGCGCCCGGCGACCTCGCACGCGGCGAGCCAGACCGCGGCGCTCGCGGCGTGCGCGGCATCGGCATGGAGCGCCAGGGTGAGGAGTGTCGAGGCGCCGACCGCCAGCGCCGGAGCGCCGTCCAAGGCGAGACTCACATGGTTGCCCGTTTGCACCGCGACGAGACCAGCGCGGGTCGTCCCGGGGGGTAGGTCCACCGTCGTCACCCGACTGCCCGCCGCGACTGTGGTCTCGACGATTCCGCGCACGGAGCTGCCCGTCCACGGGCCGGCGGCAATGAGCGCGCGCTCCGCTCCGGTCGCCGGCACCGCCAACCAAGAGACCGCGTGCGTCAGCGCAGGCCGTTCGCCCTGCAACTCGCCGAGCCGCCCGCGCGTCGCGACTCGCAGCTCGACGCCCGGAGGCGCGGCACGATCGGCCTCGAGCAGGAGCGACCACGCATCCGGAGACAGTCGATCGGTGGCCGGTTCGGAGCCCGGCAAGCCGGGCGCCAGATACCGCACCTCCCGGGCCTCCGAGCGCCAGCGCCCGAGCCGCTCTGCCGCCTGCCCTGTCGCGGCTGTTCGCACGCCGGGCTCGAGCAGCAGCCAGGACCCCGCAGTCGAGGTGGCCGCGTGCTGCCACCAAGCGCCGGCGAGCGCCAACCCAACCGCAGCGAGCAGCAGGGTACGCAAGAACAGCAACGGCATGTCGCTCGGCGAAAGGCGCCGGCCACGCAGACTGAGCGCACTGGGGAGCAAACGCGTGCTGGCGAGTTGCACGCGTCGTCCGCGCCCACGGCTCAGCAGGTGGAGCGCCACCGGCAGCGCAATCGCGGCCAAGGCCCACAGCCACAGTGGAGAAAGGAATCCCATCGCGTCGATCGCTATCGCCTGAAGGGCATCTAGGGCAACAGCCGCCGACGTTGCAGGAAGCTGCGGAGCGCCTGCTCGAGAGGCTCGTCGGTCACGATGCGCTGGTAGGCGACACCGTGCTCGAGCAGCGTGCGACGCCAATCCTCGAGCCAGGACTCCAAGCTGGTGAGATATCCCGCCCGCAGGCCGCCACCGTTGCCCGCCACCGTGGCGCCGGTCTCACGATCTTCGAACACCGCGTCACCCTGGTAAGGAAACTCGAGATCGGCCCGCGACATCACGTGCAGCACGAGAACCTCGTGCCGGAGCGCCCGCAGCGTCAGTACGGTGCGGCGAAGCTCGTCGGCCTGCTCCCACAAGTCGCTCAGCACCAGCACCAGCTGGCGGCCGCGGTGCCGCGCAACGTGCGGCAGGATCTCGTCGACACTTGGCCACGCTCCCGCCGGGTTCAGGTGCTCGAGCAACTGCAGCGCACGCGTCAGGGAATGCTCGCGACGCCGATCGTCGACATCCAGCACGGCGCCTCCGGTTACCGCATGAAGCGCTAACGCATCGCCCTGAGTGGTGACCAGATACGCCAGTGCCGCGGTCGCGAAACGCGCGTAGTCGAAGGCCGAGAGCGCCTGGCCCGAGACTCCACCGTGGGCCATCGACGCCGACGCGTCGAGGACGATCCGAATCGTCACATCGCGCTCGGTCTCCGCTTCGCGCACAAAGAAGCGATCCGAGCGCGCGTAAACCCGCCAGTCCACCCGCCGCGGATCGTCGCCCGGGCCGTAGCTTCGGTATTGACTGAACTCGGCGCCGGCGCTCGGGCGCGGGTCGACGTGCAAACCGGAGAGAAAACCCTCGACCACCGTCTTCGCCACCAGGCGGAGATCTTTAATGCCCGCGAGGGTGGCGGGGTCGAGGAGGCGAGAGGAGGGGAGGGTCACACCCTCTACCCCAGCGGACTCTTCGGCGCCTCGACCTCATCCAGCAGCCGCTCCACCAGTGCATCCGGCGTCACCCGCTCCGCCTGCCCTCTGAAATTGATCAGTATCCGATGACGCAGTACCGAGGGGGCAAGCCCCCGCAGATCGTCCAGGGTCGCGGCGAACCGCCCCGCGAGCAGCGCCGCGGCCTTGCTGGCGAGCACCAGCGACTGACCCGCTCGCGGTCCAGCGCCCCACTCCACGTGTTGTTTTACCGCGCCAACGTCGGTCGTCGCGGGGCGCGTGGCGCGCACCAAACGGCCCGCGTAGTCGAGCAGCGCCTCGCTCACGTGCACCTGGCGGACGAGCGCCTGGAGCTCGAGTACCTCTGTGGCGCCGAGCACCGGAAGAACTTCCGGCGTCGCCGTGCCCGTGGTCGCGGCCACGATGCGGCGCTCTTCTTCGGCGGTCGGATAGCCCACCCGAACATAAAGGAGGAAGCGATCCAGCTGCGCCTCGGGCAGCGGATACGTTCCCGCCTGCTCGATTGGGTTCTGTGTCGCGAGCACGAAGAACGGCCGCTGCAGGCGGTGCGTCGTGCCGCCATACGAGACCGCGCCTTCCTGCATCGCCTCGAGCAACGCGGCTTGCGTCTTCGGTGGGCTGCGGTTGATTTCGTCGGCCAGCACCAGATTGGCGAACACCGGCCCGGGCTGGAAGCGGAAGAACCGGCGACCCGTGGCGTGGTCCTCCTCGAGCACCTCGGTGCCCAGGATGTCGCTCGGCATGAGGTCGGGGGTGAACTGGATGCGCTTGAACTCGAGCTCGAGCGCCTGTGCCAGGGTGCGCACCATGAGCGTCTTGGCGAGACCGGGTACGCCTTCGAGCAACGCGTGGCCACCCGCAAGAAGCGTCACCAAGAGGTGATTCAGAGTCTCGTCCTGGCCGATGATCACCTTGTGGAGCTCCGCGCGGAGCGCCGGCAGGCGCCCGAGCAAGCCCTCGACCGCGCGTTCGTCCATGGTCTCGGTCATCCGTTCCACCTCGAGTTCGCCTGACCTACTGCGTCAGCGCCAGCAGCACGATATTGACGCCGAATTTCGTGTTGTCTTCCGCTAGCCAGCGCTTGTTCCGGTAGTCGTAGTCCCACTCGCAGCCGTAGTCTTTGTTGCTGTAGAGAATGCCTACCCGGCCGTCGACCTTCATCACCTTCAGGTAGTCGTGTACCAGATCGTCACCCCAGCCGTTGAGCTCGAAGGTGGTGGCCGGCGGACCGTCCTTGAACTTGAAAAAGCTCGAATACACGGGATGGTCCTTGCCGATCTTCTCGAAGGTCGAGGCGCCGAAGATCTCGGTCATCTGCGCCTCGAACGACTTGGCGAACAGGCCGTCGATGTCGTGATTGCAGTCGTCGACGAACACGAAACCGCCGTTCTCGACCAGCTTCTGAAAGTTGCGTTTTTCCTCACGGCCGAATTCAACCAGGCGATGACCGGCAAGGTACGAGAACGGCGCCTGCAGCACCGCCGGATCCGCGAGCGCGACCACGCGCTCGCGGGGTGCCACGTTCAGGGTGGTGTACTCGACCAGCGAGTTGAGCAGGTTCGCGGGCATCCGTTGATCGACATCCCAGTCACCGGACTCATACCGCAGCCGCACGAACTCGAAGTCGCTCATTGATTCAGTGATTCGGTGATTCAGCCGTGGCGCGACGGATCGCGCCACGGCCTCAGGTCTTAAACGGCGTCCGAAAGGCTGGAGAACGTGAAGTCGCGGATCCGCATCGGCGGCACCATGACTTCGTTGATGCCCTCGCCGGCGATGCGCTGGGGAGCCGCCATGGCCTCGAGGTTGTTGAGCATGATGATCGGGCTCTCGTTGAACCGCATGTTCTTGATCGGGAACGAGATCTTGCCGTTCTCGATGAAGAACGTCCCATCGCGAGTCAGGCCGGTGACCAGGACCGTCTGCGGATCGACCGAGCGGATGTACCAGGTGCGGGTCACCAGGATGCCGCGCTTGGTGTCCTTGATCAGATCCTCGGTGGTCCCCGTGCCGCCCTTCATCATCACGTTGTTCGGGAACGGCACCGGCTTCGTGCCCTGCTTTTGCGCCCAGTAGCGTGGGTTGAACAGGGTCTTCACTACACCGTTTTCGATCCAGTTGACCTTTTCGCAGCGCTGCCCGTCGCCCGCCCAGCCGGCCACCGGAACATCGGCATCGGTCGGATCGGAGTAGATGTTCACCCGCTCATCGACGAGCTTCTCGCCGAGCCTGCTGCCGCCGCCCTTCTTCGACAGGAAGCTGCGGCCCTCGTCGGCCTGACGGGCGTTCATGTTGAAGAGCATGTTGGCGAGCAGGTCGATCGAGGCGGCCGGTTCGAGAATCACGGTGTATTTACCGGGCTCGATCGCCTTGGCCTCGCGCGAGCCGAGCGCCTTCTGGAGCGCCACGTTCGAGGCTTCCTTGGTGTCCATGCGGTTGATGTCGTCGACGTCGCGCATGGCCCAACCGGAGCCGAGACCGTCCTCGGTGCGCATGGTGACGGTGAAGTTGGCGTTGGTCGAGGCGTAGTAGGCGAACAGCCCCTTGCTGTTCATCAACGCCTGGAATCCGGCGGTGTCGGTCAGAAACCCGGCCGCCACGGCCTTGTTGGCCTTGGCCGGCTCGATGCTGGTGCCGGCAGCGTTGGCGCGGTAGGCGGGATCGATGTTGGCGGTCGAATCGAACCAGGCCTTGCCGTCGACGTAGGCACCCTGCGGCCCGAGAATTTCCATGAATTCTGGGCTCTCGGGGGCGAGCTTGGCGAGCTCCTCGGCGCGCCGCACCACCTTTTCGAGCGAGGCGTCGTCGAACTCGTTCACCGTCGCGGTGCCCTGCTTCTTGCCGTAGTTGCACTGCACGGCGAGGGTCATGTCGTCGACGATGCCGGACGTCGACACGGTATTTCTGGCGTAGCGCACGTTACCGGTGCGAGTGCCGTTCAGGTTGGCTTCGCAGCCGTCGGCCTTCGAAAATCCGACCACCTTCTTCAGGATGGCTTTGGCGTCGTCTTCTTTGAGAATCGTCATGAGGTCTCCGATCAGAGGCGGCGCCGGCCGGCGCCGCCGTCGACTCAGCCGAGCTTGCGCTCGGTATTGATCACGTTGACGCCGTTGAAGCGCGCCGTCGAGCTGCCGTGGGACACCGCGCTGATCTGGCCGGGCTGGCCCTTGCCGTCGAAGAACGAGCCGTTCATGCGGTAGTCCTTGTCGTCGCACACCTGGGCGCACGAGTTCCAGAATTCCTGGGTGTTGGACTGATAGGCCACGTCGCGCAGCATCTTGGTGATCTTGCCGTTCTTGATCTCGTAGAACAGCTGGCCGCCGAACTGGAAGTTGTAGCGCTGCTGGTCG
>JBDTNL010000002.1:0-151753 GCA_039933785.1 Acidobacteriota bacterium | reverse complement strand
CGTGCCTACGTTCACGTGCGGCTTCTTGCGCTCGAACTTTTCCTTGCCCATCGCGATCAAACTCCTCTTTAGGATTCAAGCCCTAGAGGGCGGTTATCGATCAAACTTCATTGGAGCCCGCGATCGGCTTTGAACCGATGACCTCTTCCTTACCAAGGAAGTGCTCTACCCCTGAGCTACGCGGGCGGGACAGCCTTGTCCCTCCGAGCTCCTTGCTCGGCAGGGCTTTCCTACGTTCTTCGGAAATCTGCGGCCTTCGCTTGCCCCTGTTTTCCGCGTTCCGGCCTGCATTGCAGACAGCCTTACCGACCCTCTGCCGGATACCTGCGAGGGCGGGAACGGCGATTTTGCCAGAACGATGCCAACTTGTCTAGTGGACCAGCACCGAACGATCTAGGATGCGGAAACAACCGCCGACTTTGGAGCGGGAGACGGGATTCGAACCCGCGACCAACAGCTTGGAAGGCTGTGACTCTACCCCTGAGTTACTCCCGCGAAGCTGAAAAAGGAGCTCTATCTATGGTGGAGGCGGGAGGATTTGAACCTCCGTAGGGCTTAGCCCGGCAGATTTACAGTCTGCTGCCATTGACCGCTCGGCCACACCTCCATGGAAGACACGTCAAAGAACCAAATCACCGACTTCGGAGCCGGCACCCGGGATTGAACCGAGGACCAACGGTTTACAAAACCGTTGCTCTACCACTGAGCTATGCCGGCGCGTTCCGGGTCGCCGCGCGCAGTCTATCGGGATTGTCCGCATCCCGGCAAGCTCGGAGGCCTATTTCGCCGTCCGTTGACGCATCGCTTCGTAGAGCAGGGCCGCCGCGGCGGTCGAGAGATTGAGCGACTCGACGCGGCCGCGCATCGGCAAGCCGATCAGCTTGTCGCAGACCTCACGGGTGTGGGCGCGCAAGCCCTTCTCCTCGCCTCCCATGCAAAGCACGACCTTGCCGCTGAGATCGACGCTCCAGGGCGGTTCGCCGTCCGCGGCCGCACCGTAGACCCAATAACCCTCGGCCTTGAGCCGCTCGAGCGCCTGAGCGGAGCTCGAGATGCGCTCGACGGCAAGCCACTCACTGGCGCCCGCGGAACTCTTGGCCACGGTCGCGGTGATTGGCGCCGAGCCGCGGTCGCGCACCAGCAGGCGCCCCACTCCGACGCCCTCGCATACGCGCATCAAGGCGCCGAGATTCCGTGGATCCTGAACGTCCTCGACCAGCACCAGCAGATCGGCGTCGCCGGCCACGGCGGCAGCGCGATCCGCGGCTTTCAGCTCCGCGGCGAAACCGTTGTGCACGGATTCCGGAGTCTGGCCAAAGTCCTTGGCGCCCGCGGTGCGAACTTCGACCCGATGCCGCGCGCACAAGTCTTCGATCTCGGTGCGGCGCTGTCCGCCGCGGCCGCGCGCCAGCATCACCGCCCGCACGTCGTGCGGACGATGGCGCAAGGCTTCACGAACCGGATGAAAGCCGTAGATCAGCATGCTCGCGACTAGCTCCCCTCGAGCAGGACGACCGCCAGGGCGGCCATCCCCTCGCCGCGGCCGATCGATCCCAACCCTTCGTTGGTGGTCGCCTTGAGGCCTACCGCGTCCACCTCGACGCCGAGCACGTCGGCAATGCGCTGGCGAATCGGCTCACGATGCGGCGCGAGCCGCGGCGCCTCGGCGAGCAGCGTGATGTCGCAGTTGACCACCGCGAAGCCGGCAGCGCGGACGAGCTCCATGATGCGGACCAGCAAATCGACGCTGCTCGCGTTCCGCCATTCGCCGGCGCCCGGCGGGAAGTGCTGCCCGAGGTCGCCGAGACCGGCCGCCCCGAGGAGCGCGTCGCCGAGCGCGTGCAGCAGGACATCGGCGTCGCTCCAGCCGTCGAGGCCGCGCTCGAAAGGAATCTCTTCCCCTCCCAACACCAGCCGGCGCCCGGGAATGAGCGCGTGAATGTCGTAGCCCTGGCCGATGCGCAACTTCGTCGAATTCATCGAACGATGCCTCGGCCGAGAAGCGCTTCGAACAGAGGCAGGTCCGCCGGCGCGGTGAGCTTTGGATTCGGATGTTTGGCGAGCACGGCCATCACCACGGATCCGGGCAGGCGCTCAACCAGCGCCGCTTCGTCGGTGCCCAAGACGCTGTCACGCCTGGCGAGGTCGAGCGCGCGGGAGAACACTCCGCGCTTGAAGACCTGCGGCGTTTCGGCGCGGAACAAGCCCTCCCGGTCGAGCGTCCCGCGAATGCGGCCGCGCTCGATACGCTTCAAGGTATCGCTTAAATCTCGGCCGAGGACTGCACCGTCGGAATCGCCGACCGCGGCGATGGTGTTTCGAACGTCGGCGGGATCGACTGCACCGCGAGCGCCATCGTGAACCAGCAGCAAGTCAGTGTCGCTCCCGGGTGCCGCGGCGAGGCAGTTGGCGACCGAGTCCTGACGGGTTGGACCGCCCACGACCGTTCGGATGCCGTCGCCGAGCTTGGCATCCTCGGGCATCGGCACTCCGTCGGGCAACGCCACCACGATGTCCACGACTCCTGCGGTGATGAGCCGCGACAGAGTCCATGCCAGGAGCGAGCGCCCAGCCACGACCACGAACTGTTTGGCGACCGGGCCGCCAAAGCGAAGTCCCCCGCCGCCAGCGGGTACCAACGCAATGACTCTCGGGTTCGACGGACGCGTCTCGCTCAATATGCCAAGGTCTCCAACGAAAAGGCCCCGGATCCCGGGGCCCACCAACAAACTCCCAGCGGCCGCCCCCGGATCAGAGGGCCAGGATGTCCTTCTCTTTGTTCTCCAACGACTTGCCGATGTCCCCGATGTAGTGATCGTGGAGCTTCTGCACCTCGTCGAGGCCATTGCGCTCTTCGTCCTGACTGACTTTCTTGTCCTTCTCCATCGCCTTCAGGCGGTCGTTGCCGTCGCGGCGCGCCGCGCGGACCGAGGTGCGCGCGTGCTCGGCCATCTCGTGCGCCTTCTTTACCAGCTCCTTGCGGCGCTCCTCGGTGAGCGGCGGCACCGGGATGCGCACCACCTTGCCGTCGTTCGACGGATTGAGCCCGAGGTCGGCGGAGCGAATGCCCTTCTCGATGGCGTTGATCTGCGTCGGATCCCACGGTTGAGCGACCAGCATCGAGGCGTCGGCGACGGTCAGGTTCGCCACCTGCTGGATCGGCGTCGGCGTGCCGTAGTAGTCGACCATGACGCTCTCGAGGATGGAGGTTGAGGCCCGGCCAGTCCGCAGCGACTTCAGATCCTGGTGGAAGTGATCCACCGCATGCTTCATTTTCACTTCGGTTTCGCGGAAGAGTTCTTTCATGGTGTCCTCGAATCTTGGCCCCGACGACGGCTCCTGTCAATCAAAGGCTGGTGCGCACCAACGACCCGACGGGCTCGCCGCAAACCACGCGGCGGATATTGCCCGGTTCGAGCAGCTTGAAAACCGCGATCGGCAGGTGGTTGTCGCGGCACAGGCTGATCGCCGCCGCATCCATCACCCGCAAGTCGCGCTCCAGCACCTGCTGGTAGGTGACCACGGGGAGCAACTCGGCCTTGGGGTCGAGCCGCGGATCGGCCGTGTACACGCCGTCGACGCCGGTCGCCTTCAACAGGACCTCGGCGTGGATTTCGTTGGCGCGCAGAGCCGCCGCGCTATCGGTGGTGAAGAATGGGTTGCCGGTGCCGGCGGCAAAGATCACCGCTCGGCCCTTCTCGAGATGACGGATCGCCCGACGGCGAATGAATGGTTCGGCCACCGAACGCATTTCGAGCGCGGTTTGCACCCGCGTGCTGACACCGCGCTTCTCGAGCGCATCCTGAAGCGCCAAGCCGTTGATGACCGTGGCCAGCATGCCCATGTAGTCGCCGGTCGCGCGATCGATGCCGCGATGACTCGCCGCCAAGCCGCGAATGATGTTGCCGCCGCCGATCACGATGGCGGTTTGCACACCCAACGAGCAGACTTCGCGAATCTCGTCGGCGATCTTTGCCACCACAGGTTCCTCGATACCGAACCCCTGCGCGCCCATCAGGGCCTCGCCGGACAGCTTCAGCAGGATGCGCTTGTAGGCAGGGGTTCCCGACATCGTCCGCGCCCGCTTAGTCGGTGACCGCGGCGGCCGCGGCCGCGGTCTCAGCGCCTTCGCCGAGCCGGTAGCGAGCGAAGCGGCGAATCTGAATGTTCTCGCCAAGCTTGCCCACCGCCTGCGAGACCAATTGCTCGACGGTGATGTCCGGGTTCTTCACGAACGGCTGCTCGAGGAGCACCGCTTCGCCATAAAACTTCTCCATCTTGCCGTCGACCATCTTCTGGATGATGTTGGCCGGCTTGCCGGAGGCAGCGGCCTGCTCGGCATGAATGGCGCGCTCGCGATCGAGGATCTGCGGCGTGACCTCCGAGCGCTGTAGGAAGCGCGGATCGGCCGCGGCGATATGCATGGTGACGTCGCGCACCAGCTCCTGGAAGGCATCCGTGCGGGCCACGAAATCGGTCTCGCAGTTGAGCTCGAGCAGCACGCCGATCTTGCCGCCGGCGTGAATGTAGGAACCGACCACGCCTTCGGCCGTGGCGCGACCGGCCTTCTTCGCCGCCGCCGCCATGCCCTTCTTGCGCAGGAAGTCGATCGCCTTCTCCGTGTCGCCACCGGTTTCGGTGAGCGCCGCCTTGCAATCCATCATCCCCGCGCCGGTGCGCTCGCGGAGCTCTTTGACCATCTGAGCCGTGACTTGCATATTGCTTGTCTCCTGAAGTCTCCTGGAGTCTTCTGCATAAAGGAAAAGGTCAGGTCGACGCTTCGACTGACCTTTTCGCACATCCTGGGCCGCCTGGTGGAGGCGGCGAATGAACCGCGGAACGCGGCTACTGGGCCGCGGCCTCGGCGTCCTTGTCGGGAACGCTCATCGGAAGTACGGCGACGCCGTCCTTGCTGGCGATCGCCATCTGCTGCTCGAGCGCGCCGGCGCCCGCGAGGTAGCTGTCGGCAATCTTGGAGGCGAAGAGGCGAATGGCGCGAATGGCGTCATCGTTGCCGGGGATGGGATAGTCCACCATCTCGGGGTCGCAGTTGGTGTCGACCACCGCGATCACCGGGATGCCGAGCTTGTTGGCTTCGGCGACCGCGATGTATTCCTTCTTCGGGTCGACCACGAAGATCGCGTCCGGAAGAGCTTCCATGTCGCGCACGCCTTCGAGGTTCTTCGCCATGCGACCGCGCTCGCGCTCGAGACGAAGCTTCTCTTTCTTGGTGAGTGCCGACTCGGTGTCGTTCAGCTTGCCCTCGATCTCGTGCAGACGCTCGATCGACGCGCGGATGGTCACGAAGTTGGTGAGCGTACCGCCCAGCCAGCGATGCGTGACATAGAACTGACCGCAGCGACGGCCCTCTTCGGCGATCGCCTCCTGCGCCTGACGCTTGGTGCCCACGAACAGGATGCGCCGGTTCTCGCGCGCCAACTGATGCGCGAATTCAGCGGCCTGACGGAACAGCTTCAGCGTCTTCTGCAGGTCGAGGATGTAGATGCCGTTGCGCTTGCCGAAGATGTACTGCTTCATCTTCGGATTCCAACGCCGCGTCTGGTGCCCGAAGTGCACTCCGGCTTCGAGCATTTCCTTCATGGTGACTTCTGCCAAGACTCTTCTCCTTGTCGCCGCGCCGGTGGACTAGCGCTTGCTGAACTGGAAGCGGGCGCGGGCGCCCTTCTGACCGTACTTCTTGCGTTCCTTCTTGCGCGGGTCACGCGTCAAGAGGCCGGCCGACTTCAAACGCTCCCGAAGCTCGATGTTGAACACGAGCAGGGCGCGGGAAATACCGTGACGAATCGCACCCGCTTGGCCCGCCGGACCACCGCCTTCGACGGAAACGGTGATGTCGAATTTTTCGACCGTCTCGGTGAGGAGGAGCGGCTGCTTGACGATCATCTTGAGAACTTCACTGGGAAAGAAATGGTTGAGCTCGCGGCCGTTCACATGCACCACACCGGCCCCCGGACGCATGTAAACTCGCGCCGTCGAGGTCTTGCGGCGACCAGTGCCGTAGTAGTTCAGTTCACTCACTCGCTATCTCCTGGGGCTAGGCGCGAAGGGCAGCGGCGGGAATTTCCGCCGGCTTCTGCGCCTGATGGGGATGCTCGGGACCGGCATAGACCTTCAGCTTCTTGCCCTGGTGCTTGCCCAGGATGTTCTTGGGCAGCATGCCGCGGACCGCCTCTTCGATCATGCGGACCGGCCGGCGTTGGCGCAGGTGGCGCGCGACCTCGGCCTTCAGTCCGCCCGGGCGTCCGCTCTGACGGTAGTAGATCTTCTGCTCTTCCTTGCGACCCGAAAGCAACGTCTTCTCGGCGTTGACCACGATCACGAAGTCTCCGGTATCGATATGGTTCGCATACGTGGGCTTGTGCTTGCCCATCAACACGCGGGCCACGACGTTCGCCAGCCGGCCAATGGTCTGCCCGGTCGCGTCGACGACGTACCAATGCCGTTCGATTTCGGCGAGCTTGGGGCTGTAGGTTCTCGTCATGACTGAAGAAGCTCCGTAAAGATTTCCCTGCGGCAACGGCACAGGACAACCGCCCTTCGCGCGCAAAGGGCTTTTGATCGTATGGCACGGACCGTGGGGTGTCAACCCCTGCCGACCCAACGAGCGGAGCCGCAGCTTACGTCACCGAGACCCACCGGGACAAGCCCGGTAAGCGAAGGTGTTGTCCGATCACCAGCCTCGCGCGTACTAGAATCGCGTCGGAATGGCCGAAGCGATCTCCAGCCTCGACAAGTCCGCCACCACGATCCGCGACATGTTCGCTGGCGTCGCCCCGCGGTACGACCTGCTCAACCGGGTGCTCTCGGGCCGGCTCGACACGGTCTGGCGGCGCCGGGCGACCCGAGCCTTGGCCCTCGAGCATGGCGAGGAGGTGCTCGATCTCTGCTGCGGCACTGGGGACCAGGCGATCGCCCTGCAGCGCCGGGGGGCGAGGGTCATGGCAGCTGATTTTTGCCTGCCGATGCTGGCACTCGCGCGACGCAAGTACCACCGGTTGAAGGGGATAATGCCCGCCGGCCTGGCGGCGGATGCACTCGCGCTGCCCTTCCCGAGCGGGCGTTTCGCCGGTGCTTCGGTGTCCTTCGGCCTGCGCAACGTGGCTGACTTGGGCCAGGGATTGAGCGAGCTTTGTCGAGTCCTGCGCCCCGGTGGCCGCCTCGTCGTGCTCGAGTTCGCGCTCCCCGAAGGCAAGCTGATCGGTCCTCTGTACTCGTTGTATTTTCAGCGCATCCTGCCCAAGATCGGTCGTCTGCTCTCTCCCCGTGGCTCGGCGTACAGCTACCTCCCGAACTCGGTGGTCGAATTCCCGCAGCGCCATGGATTCGTCGACAAGATGCGCGCTGCGGGCCTCGAGGACGCCGCCTGGCAGGACCTCACCTTCGGCACCGTCTGCCTGTACTCGGGCCGGAGGCCGGTGTGACCAAGATCCTCGGCGGCAAGGAAATCGCGGAGCAGATTCGAGCCGAGCTCGCGGCCGGCGTAGCCGAGCTGCGCGGCCGTGGCGGGCGGGTTCCGGGTCTCACCGCCGTCTTCGTCGGCGAGGATTCGGCGTCCGAGGTATACGTCGCCAGCAAGACCCGAGGCTGCGAAGAAGTCGGCATGATCGGCCGCACCCTGCGCCTTCCCGCGACGATCACCGCCGATGCCATGCGGCACACTGTGAACGATCTCAACGCCGACGACACGGTCGACGGCATCCTCATCCAGCTACCGCTTCCGAAGGGCCTGCCGGAACGCGAGCTCCTCGATCTCGTCGATCCACGCAAGGACGTCGACGGATTTCATCCGGAGAACGTCGGTCGTCTATGGCTCGATCAACCCGGCTTCGTGTCGGCAACGCCCGCGGGCGTGATCGAGCTCCTCCGCCGCAACGACGTTCCTATGGTCGGACAGCACGCGGTAGTCATCGGTCGCAGCAACATTGTCGGCAAGCCCATGGCAGGCCTCCTGCTTCGCGAGCACTGCACGGTGACCCTCTGCCACTCGCGGACGCGCGACTTGGCGGCGATTACACGTCAAGCCGACATCCTCATCGCCGCCATCGGTCGCCCCGGCTTCGTCGGACCGCAGCACGTCAAAGAAGGCGCGGTGGTCATTGACGTCGGCATGAATCGCGTCGCCGATCGCGAGATCGCTCACCGCCTCTTCGGTGAGTCATCGAGCAAGCGAAAGACTTTCGAGACCCGAGGCTCGGTCCTCACCGGCGACGTCGACTACGAACGGGTCTCGCCGATCGCGAGCGCCATCACCCCGGTCCCGGGTGGCGTCGGCCTATTGACGGTCGCGATGGTCCTCGCGAACACCTTGCAGGCCGCTCGCCGCCGGCAAGGCCTTTAGTGCCGGGCACGGCGGCCCACCGCCCCTATCGAGTCGGCCTCACCGGCGGGCTCGGAAGTGGAAAATCGACCGTCGCCCGACTGCTCGCCGAGAATGGCTTCGCGGTCTTCGACGCGGATCGTCTCGTCGCCGAGCTCTACGCCCCGCGGCAACCAGGAGCGCAGGCCGTCGGCCGGTTTTTCGGCGACGATGTTCTCGATCCTGACGGCCGAGTGAACCACTCCAAGCTCGCGGCGCGCGTCTTTTCGAACGACGAAGCACGACACCGGCTCGAAGCCGAAATCCATCCCCTGGTCCGCCGTCGATTCGCCGAGCTCGCTGCGGCGCTCCCCGCCGAGACCCCGGTTGTCGTGTTAGAAGCCACGTTGCTTGTCGAGGCCGGCTATGCCCCGGACTTCGATCTCGTGATCACTGTGGAAGCGGATCGCGAGACGCGGCGCCAACGCGCGATGGCCCGCGGCATGGGCGCCGCAGAGGCCGAGGCGAGGCTGACCGCTCAGGGCAACGGCGAGGTGAGGCGTGCGGCGGCGGGACTAGAGCTCCGCAACGACGGAACACCTGACGAGCTACGCGTCGCGGTCACCTCGTTGGCTGAGGATCTCCGCGGGCGCCAACTTCATAGATCAATGACCGACCTCGCCGCGTTCGTGTTGGTGACCGCCAATCCGGGCAAGCTCGCCGAGGCACGTCGGCTCCTCGGGAGCGACCTCGCGGCGATCGACCTCGACCTTCCGGAAGTCCAGTCGCTCGACATGCGCGCCGTCCTGGAAGCAAAAGCTGACGAAGCTTGGCGGCGTACCCAGCGCCCTCTGGTCGTCGAAGAAACGGGGCTCGAGCTCGACGCGTTGGGCGGCTTCCCGGGGCCGCTGGTGAAGTGGATGCTCGAGGCGATCGGTCCCGCGGGAATCGCGCGCACCGCGATTGCACTCGGCGACCCGCACGCGACGGCGCGATGCATGCTGCTCCACACCGACGGCACGCGGAGGACGTTCGCCGAGGGCAGCACGCGCGGCCAGATGGTCCTTCCCGGGCGAGGCGGCGAAGGCTTCGGCTGGGATCCCGTGTTCCAGCCCGAGGAGGAGGGCTTTACTTACGGTGAGCTGCCGCCTTCGCGCAAGGACGAGATCGGTCACCGCGGGCGGGCGTGGAGGGCCCTGCGTGCCTCGCTCATCGGCGGTGAATCGGAGTAGACTGAGTATGACGCATTGGCATAAGCGTCCATATCGATTCGCAGCAAGGAGACCGCTCTTGAGCCACTCGATCCGATTCCGAATCGCGAGCGCCGCCGGTGCATTCTTCGCTCTCGCGGTCGCCGCTAACGCCGCCACAGTGGTGCTCTCCAGCGACGAGAATCTGCTGCGTAGCTCAGTGGTCGTGGCTCGCGTCGAGATCCTCAGCCACGCGGAGGCGGTCTCCCCGTCTGGCCTCCCGTCGACTTCCTACCGGGCGCGGGTCGAGCAAGTGCTCAAGGGCGCCATCGAAGCGAAGCAAATCACCCTGCGCATCCTCGGCGGCACCTCTCCCAGCGGCATGGCCTGGAGAATCTGGGGCTCGCCCACCTTCGTCGACGGCTCGCACGCATTGCTTTTCCTCGTGCGGCATCCCGATGGCACCTGGGGAACGAACAACCTGGCCATGGGCGCCTTCCATGTGGTCACGATGCAGGGTCGACAACTAGCTTTGCGCAATCTTTCGGAGATGTCGGACGTCACCGGCAAGAATCTCGCGGCCGATCCCGCTCGCGACCTGGAGGGATTCTCGCGCTGGATCGTCGACCGCGCGGCTGGCCACCAAGCCGCCTCGACGTACGTCGTCCCCAAGTCCTCCGAGAGTCGTGGGCTGGTCGATCCACAGTTCACCTACATCACCGATCCGATCGTGCGTTGGTTCGAGTTCGACACCGGCCAGAGCGTCCACTGGCGCGCGCACGTGAACGGCGAGCCCTCGGTTCCGGGAGGCGGCTTCGGCGAGTTCGTGACCGCGCTGAATGCCTGGAACAATAACCCCGGCACGAACATCAAGTACGTCTACGACGGCACCACGACGGCACACGGCGGCCTCGAGGACGGCGACTTCGATGGCCTCAACGAGGTGGTGTTCGAAGACCCGAACGGCGAGGTCGACGGGACGTTCGACTGCGGCGCCGGCGGTGTCCTCGCTGTGGGCGGCCCCTGGTTCCAAGACAGCAGCCACGGGCCGATCCCCATCCGGGGCGCCGACATCGTCACCCAGGACGGTACTGGCTGCTTCTTCTCCAACAGCCGCTCGCTCGAGGAGGTGCTGGGTCACGAGCTCGGCCACACGCTCGGGCTCGGTCATTCATGCGGCGACGCCAAGAGCGGCGGCACCGCCGCCTGCCACGCGGACGCCGCGAAGAACGACGCCCTGATGCGGGCCAACGTCCACAACGACGGCCGCGGCGCGCGCCTGGGAACGGACGACAAGGCCGGAATCGCGACCCTGTACGGCACCGGTGGTGGTGGTGGTGGTGGCGGCGGCAAGCCGGCGGCGCCGACCGGCCTCGCGCCGAGCGCGTTGACCTCGATGCAGGTGATGCTCAGCTGGATCGACAACGCCAATAACGAAACCAGCTATCGACTGGAGAGCAAGGTCGGCGCCGGCAGCTTCGTCGAAACCGGGCAATTCGACGCCAACACCACCTCGCGCCTCATCGCCGGTTTGTCACCGGCGACGGCGTACTCTTTCCGGGTCAGGGCGCGCAACAACGCCGGGCCTTCGAACTACTCCAACGTCGTGACGGTCACGACACCCGCCGCCTTGCCGGCCGCGCCCGACGGGCTGACTGCTGTGCCGCTCTCGGGCACCCAGATCCAGCTCACCTGGCTCGACAAGTCGAGCAACGAGACCGGCTTCCGCATCGAGATGAGCTCACCGACGCAGCCGTTCACCTTCATCGGCTCGGTGGCGCCCGCCGACATCACCACGTTCGTCATCAACAACCTCACTCCGGCGACGCCCTACACATTCCGCATTCGCGCCAACGGCAGCTCAGGCAACTCTGCGTTCGCCAAGGAGGCCAACGCAACGACGGTGACCGGCACGAGCTCCTGCACCGCGGGGGCCGACACGCTCTGCCTGTCGGGCGGCCGGTTCCGAGTGCGCTCGCAGTGGCGGACCCCCGATTCGCAGCACGGAGCGGCGACCGCCGTACCGAACAGCGATCAAACCGGGCTGTTCTGGTTCTTCGATTCCAGCACCATCGAGCTGATCGTGAAGTTGCTCGACGGCCGCCCGGTGAATAGCCACTTCTGGACTTTCTACGGCGCGCTCTCCAACGTCGAGTACTGGATCACGGTCGAGGACACCCAGCTCGGGAACTCGGTGACGTACCACAACCCTTCAGGCGGCGTGTGCGGAATCGGCGACACCAACTCGCTGCCGCAGAGCACCGGCACGGGACGCGTAGTCGAGTTGCCGATGGACGCCGCGGGCGACTGGATCGCTGACACTCATTTGACGGCGGCGCCGCCCTGCGTTCCCGGCCCGACGACTCTCTGCTTGCTCGGCGGCCGGTTCAGCGCCGAGGTCACCTTCAAAACCGCCGCGATTTCCAACGGACACGGGCAAGCGGTACCCCTTACCGGCGGCACCAGCGGCATGTTCTGGTTCTTCGACGCGCAGAACATCGAGCTCGTGGTCAAGACGCTCGATGCGACGGCACTCAACGGGAAGTTCTGGCTGTTCTACGGCGCGCTCTCGGACGTCGAGTACGACCTCACGGTGACCGACACCGTGACCCAGGCGCAGAGGCTGTACCACAACGCGCATGGCAATCTCTGCGGGAAGCAGGATGTCGGAGCGTTCACTCCCTAGCTAGTCGAGGCCGCGGAGGTGAGGGTCGATGGGGCCGGCGAGAAACCCCTCGGCCCACGCCAAGTCCGGCGCCATCTCACGATCCTCGTCCCACCGGGCGACCCCGCTCCGCACCGCGGCGTGCACGCTTTCTAGAGCCGCGCTCGAAGACAACGGACGGAGCAAGTCGATGCCCTGCGCCGCAGCGACCAACTCGATCCCGAGAATCGTCCGCACGTTGCGCACCACGGCGCCGAGCTTCAGGGCCGCGCCCATCCCCATGGAGACGTGATCCTCCTTGTCGGCCGAGGTCGGGATCGAGTCGACGCTCGCGGGATGGCACAACGTCTTGTTCTCGCTCGCCAAGGCTGCCGCGGTCACCTGCGCGATCATGAACCCCGAGTTCAGACCGGCGTCGCGCACCAGGAACGGCGGCAGGCCGGAGAATGCGGTGTTGGTGAGCTTCTCGATCCGCCGCTCGCTGATCGCGCCAAGCTCGGAGACCGCGATCGCCAGGCAGTCCGCCGCGATCGCCATCGGCTCGCCGTGGAAGTTTCCACCCGAGAGCACCTCGCCGGTCTCGGGGAACACCAACGGGTTGTCGGTGACCGAGTTGATTTCGATCTCCACCTTGCGCTCGACGTCCGCGAGCACGTCGCGCACCGCGCCGTGCACCTGCGGCATGCAGCGCACGCTGTAGGGATCCTGCACCCGGACGTCGCCGAGGCGATGCGATTCCCGGATCCTCGAATCCTGCAGCAGGCGCCACAAATTCGCCGCGCTCCGCCCCTGCCCGGCGTGCGGACGGAGCGCGTGGATGCGGGCATCGAACGCGGTGTCGGTGCCGCGCAGCGCCTCCGTCGACAGGGCGCCGATCAGGTCGGCGGCGCGCACCAGGCGGCGCGCGTCGAGCGCCGCGAGCGCCAGGAGCGCGGTCATCGCCTGCGTGCCATTGATCAACGCCAGACCTTCCTTGGCGCGCAAGCGCACGGGCGCGAGGCCGGCATGGTGAAGCCCTTCCGCGGCTCCGACTTCGCGGCCGGCGAGACGCACCCGGCCGCGGCCGATCAACGGCAGCGCCAGATGCGCGAGCGGAGCGAGATCCCCGCTGGCGCCAACCGAGCCCCGGCACGGCACCACCGGCAGCACGTCGTGCTTCAACAAAGCGAGCAGGAGCTCCACCACTTCGATCCGCACGCCCGAGTGTCCGCGCGCCAGAGTATGAGCGCGCAGCAGGAGCATCGCGCGAACGGCGGCATCGGGTAGCGGCTCTCCGACGCCCGCCGCATGCGAGAGGATCAATCGTTCCTGGAGCAACTCCAGCTTGTCGCCTGGGATGTGGACACTGGCGAGGTCACCGAAGCCCGTATTAATGCCGTAGACCGCGACCTGTCCAGCCTCGACCTGGGCGATCACCTGCCGCGCCGCCTCGACTCGGCGGCGAGATTCATCGCCGAAGACGCACTCGCCGCTGCCTCCGACGACCTGCGCCAACTCCTCGAGCGACAGCGACGACGATCCGATTTCCATGACCGGCGGAGTATATGCAGCCCGAAGCCCGCGACAGGGCACTCCGGCCTCATGGATTGTCCATCCACAGGTTTGAATCAAGGTTAACCGAGGTCCCACGCGAGCCATGTAAACCATGATGAACAATGAATGTTTTGCACTCTCTAGGAGTTTGGATCGCTGGCACGGCCCCTGCTCCTGTCAAGGGCGCGCGCATGTCATCTCTCGAGCACCAGAAACATCGGACGGGGCGCGGCGCATCCCTCGCGATCAGTATCGCCCTCTTCGTCGTGTGTGGCTGCTCGAGTCCTCCCCGTGCGGCCGGACCGAATCTGCTCTTGATCACCCTCGACACCGTGCGCGCCGACCATCTCGGCTGCTACGGTTCGGCCTCCGCGGAGACCCCCAACCTCGACCGGCTAGCGCGCGAGGGAACTCGCTTCGACAGCGTTACGGCGGCGGCGCCGTTGACCTTGCCCGCCCACTCGACTCTGCTCTCGGGAGTCTCGCCGGCGCATCACGGCGTGCACGAAAACGGCGGGCAGCCCTTTCCCGCAGAGCTGCCCACATTGGCCACGCGACTCCATGACGCCGGGTACGACACCGCGGCGTTCGTGGCCGCCTTCGTGCTCGACCGGCGATTCGGTCTGGCGAGGGGCTTCGAGCTCTATGACGACGAGATCGCGCGCGGGCCGGGAAACGCGACCCTCGAGGCCGAGCGGCCGGGGCCGGCGGTCGTCGATCGGGCACTCGCTTGGCTGCGGCGCGATCGCCAGGCGCCGTTCTTCCTCTGGGTCCACCTCTACGACGCGCATGCGCCGTACACCCCGCCGGAGCCCTTCAAGAGCCGGCATGCCGGCGACCCTTACGCCGGAGAGATCGCCGGCGTGGATGCGCAGGTCGGCAGGTTGCTCGAGAGCCTCTCGATCGCCGGCATTCTTGACCACACGCTGGTCGCAGTCGTCGCCGACCACGGCGAAGGGTTGGGAGAGCACGGCGAGTCGAGGCACGGGCTGCTGCTCTACGAGTCCACGCTGCGAGTGCCGCTGCTGATGCGCGCTCCCGGCGTGCTCGCGGCGGGAGCGAAGGTTGCACGGCCGGTAGGTGCGGCCGATCTCGCGCCAACGTTGCTCGGCCTCCTGGGAGTCCCCAGCGGAGCGAGCGCGCCGTCCCTGCCGGGCGATGGCCGCGATCTGTCGACGGCGTTGCGCTCCGGGCAGGAACCGGCGCCGGCGGATCTCTACGCCGAGACCGAATACCCCCGCCTCTTCGGATGGGGTGAGTTGCGTGCCTTGCGCCGCGGCGACCGCAAATTGATCTCGGGACCACGCCCGGAGCTCTTCGATCTCGTACGCGATGCCACGGAAGCGCACGATTTGATGACCGAAGAACCGCGGGCTGCCACGGCTCTTGAAACTACGCTGGAGCAGCTCCGTAAGCAGTCGGAGACGATCGTGGCCAATCTGCCAGCCGCCGCACCCGACGCCGAGACCCGCGCCCGACTGCAGAACCTGGGCTATGCCAGCGGCTCGCCGGCGCATGCGTCGACGGCAGCGAGTCGCAGCCCCCAGGACATGGTGCAGCTGTTTCGCCGGTTCGAGATCGCTGAGGACGAGCTGGCTCGCGGGCGAGCTCGGGACGTGGCCCCCGTGCTGGTAGAGCTCTGCCGGCAGGATCCCTCGAACCCCGCCTTCGCCGGCGCACTGGCCCAGGCCTGGCGCGCCGCGGGGGACTTGGAGTCGGCGATCGCGGCGTACGAACGCGCCGCGGAGCTCACTCCGAACGACGCCCGCATCTGGTCGAACCTCGGCGCGGCGTTGCGCGAAGGGGGCCGCGCGGAGGATTCAGCAAAGGCTTTGGGCGAGGCCCTTCGCCTCGACCCCAACGACGCCGAGGCCGAGAACGGCATGGGGATCGTCGAGTCCCTGCGCGGCAATGGCGACGAAGCGCTTGGCGCCTTCACCCGCGCACTCGCGCTCGATCCGCGCAACGCGGTCACCGCCAACAACCTCGGAAACGCGCTCCGGACGAGCGGCCGGATCGATGAGGCGGCCGCGGCCTACGGCAAGGCGCTCGAGCTGGCGCCCGACTATGCGGACGCGCTCAACGGACTCGGTGCTCTGGACGTCGCGCGACAGCGGCCGGCGGAAGGTCTGGCGCTGCTCGAGCGCGCCCACGCCTTGGACCCTGGCAAGCAAGAGATTCAACTGAACATCGCGGTCGCGCTCGAGCTCCTCGGCGAGCGCGACCGGGCCGCGCAGGGCTATCGGGACTATCTCGACTCGGTGGCAGCCAACCCCGAATTCGAGGCCCAGCGGATCGCCGTTCGCCAACGGCTCAAGGCCTTGTCGGCCGCCGGAACGCCGCATGAACCAAGGAGGTGACTCGCCAGCGATCCGCGATTTGCAGTACGCTAATCGCTTCCCAATAGCCTGTAGTGACACAGGAGTGGAGTCTCTTACCAGTGTTTGTAACCCAGAGGAGAATGCATATGAAGTCAACTTCGTTTAGCCGCACCGCCATCGGAGCGGTGGCCCTTGTGCTGTGCCTTTTGGCACTGCCGGGCATGGTTGTTGCCCAGTCCACGGGCGGCGATCTCAATGGCAAGGTGGTCGACGCCAACAAGGCACCGCTGCCCGGCGTGACCGTCACCGCAACCAACAAAGATACCGGCCTCAAGCGCTCCGACACCACCGGCGCTGACGGCGGTTTCCGCATGCCATCGCTGCCGGCCGGTGCCTACACGGTAAACGCCGACCTGACCGGCTACGGCACGGTCGCCGTCGAGGACGTGGTCATCAACGTCGCCAGTTCGCGCACGCTCGAGGTCACGCTCGCGCAGTCGACCGTGCAGGAGACGGTGACGGTGGTGGACGAGGCTCCGCTCGTCGCTGCCACACCGTCGATGGGCACGGTGGTCAGCCAGGCCGAGCTCAAGAATCTGCCGCTCAATGGCCGTCAGTTCGCCAACGTCGCCGTGCTCGCGCCCGGAACCTCGCTCAACGTGAACGCCGATCCGACCAAGCCGGGCCAGCTCACGGTCGCGCTCAATGGCGGCTCTGGCCGTAACGTGAACTACGTCATCGACGGCGGCGACAACACCGACGACACCATCGGCGGCGCGCTGCAGAACTTCAACCTCGAAGCGGTGCAGGAGTTCAAGATCCAGACTGCCCAGTACAAAGCCGAGTTCGGACGCTCGACCGGCGGCGTGCTGAGCGTGGTGACCAAGAGCGGCACCAACGACCTCAAGGCCAGCGGCTACGAGTACTACCGCGACAAGAGCCTGAACAGCGAGTCGACCAGCGAGAAGAACAGCGGCTCGGGCAAGGGCGACTACCGCCGCGACCAATACGGCGGCTCGATCGGCGGACCAATCGTCAAGGACAAGGTGCACTTCTTCGCCACGTACGAGAAGAACAAACAGAGCACCCTCGACTCGATCAACACCAGCGGTCTGTTCCCGCAGTTCGACGGCCCGTTCCCTCATCCCTTCCAGGACGAGCTCGCGACCGCCAAGGTGTCGGCCGACATCAATGCCGCGCAGCTCCTACAGGTGCGCTACGGCTATCAGAAGAACAGCGACATCTACGGGCTCAACGGCACCACGCTGCCGAGCGGCCTCGGTACCATCCTCAACAAGTACAAGTCGATGCTCGCCAGCCACACGGCACAGATCGGCAGCAACGCGCTGAACGAGTTCACCTTCCAGTACACCACCTTCAGCAACACGATCGCCGCCGCGTCCTCGGACCCGAATCTCGCGTTCCCCAACGGCGTGGTCGGCGGCCAGAACCCCAACACTCCTCAAAGCACCGATCAGACCAAGTACCAGTACAAGGACGACTTCAGCTGGTCGACCGACCTCGGCGGCCATCGGCATGACTGGAAGGCAGGTGTCGCCTACGTCAATGAGCCCAAGTTGGGCGGCAGCATCGGTGGACCGGCAACCCAGTACGCCCTACTCACCAACGACCCCAACGGCAAGGTGACCAGCATCACGCAGCTCGGCGGCAACTCGTTCTTCTCGACGCCGGTCAAGCAATACGGCGCCTACCTGCAGGACGACTGGTACGCGAGCGACCGCCTGACCTTCAACTTCGGGATTCGCTACGACCTCAACAAGGGGTTCGATCTCGACCAGCGCTCGAGCCTACTCTGGCAGCGTCTGTCGACGCAGACTCAGTACAACGACCCCTACCTGCGTGCGTTCCAGGGCGGTAAGGGTGGAGTTCTCAAGAACGACACGAACAACATTGCCCCACGGCTCGGATTCTCCTTCGCGCTCGACACGAAGAGTTCCTTGCGCGGCGGTGTCGGCCGGTTCTACGATTTCCCCTACACCAACGCCACCATTCTGTTCCCGGCGATCTCGGTGCAGACGCTGTTCGGCACCACCTACTTCCTCTCCGGCAATGCCATCGATCCTGCGGTCAAGAACGCCGACGGGTCGTACTTCCACGTCGGACAGCCCTTGCCGGCCGCAGGTCAGCTCGGTCTGGTGCCATCCCCGGGCGACGTCGCCTC
This sequence comes from Acidobacteriota bacterium, assembly GCA_039933785.1. Lineage (GTDB taxonomy): Bacteria > Acidobacteriota > Thermoanaerobaculia > Multivoradales > JAGPDF01 > JBDTNL01. The sequence goes on along the minus strand of JBDTNL010000002.1, from coordinate 133,545 downwards.
GCCGAATATCAAGACTCCATACTCGGACCAGATCTCGCTCGGCTATTCCCGCGAGGTCTCGCCGTGGCTCGGAATCAACGTCGAGGCCATCACGGTCCGCTACAAGGACCTCCCATACCGCATGCGCGGTAACGTGAAACTCGACGCCAACGGAAATCCGCAAGCTGCGCAGCGCTTCCCCGGCGCCGGCAACTTCCGTGTCTGGCAGGGCGATGGCCATGCCCAGTACGACGGCCTCAACCTTGGCTTCCGGATCCGGCAGCCCAAGTTCGAGCTGCAGGGCTTCTACACCTTGTCGAAGGCCGAGGGCAACGTCACCTCGGGTGCCGACGAGTTCCGCCTGTTCAACAACAAGGATCAGAACTTCTCCGGTCCGGGCGGTTCACGCGACGCCTCGCTCGACGCCACCAACACCGACTGCCACAAGTGCAACGGTCCGCTCTACAGCGACGCACGGCACCGCGTCACCATTGGCGGCACGTATCACGCGCCGTGGAAGCTCGAGATCTCTGGCTTCGTCCGCTATCACTCTGGAATTCCCTACACGAAGTTCGCGCCGGGCCTCGTCGATATCAATGGCGACGGATTCCGTAACGACCTCGCTCCCGGAGTGGACCATGTCAACAGCGGACGCGCCGACTCGTTCAGCCAGTTCGACGTCCGGCTGTCGCGCGAATTCGCGGTCTTCGGCGACCTCGCGATCGAGGGCATCGTCGACGGCTTCAACGTGTTCAACGCCAAGAACGGCGCCCGCCCCAACGAGCTCGGTGTCAACTCGCGCTTTGCGGGCGACGCCTTGCAGGGTGAGCAGCAGCTGATTCAGCTCGGACTCCGTCTGCGCTGGAAGTAGGCAGCAGGTCAGTCTCCGCTCTCGTTGAGAGCGGGAGTTTGGGGGCGCCGGCAACGGCGCCCCTTTTCTTTTCCTCGCGCGCTACTGGAGGTTGACCTTCGGCGCGTTCTCCGCTCCGCTCGCCGCGGCGAAATAAGGCCGCTCCTGGAAGCTCCAACCCAGCCCCTTCACGAACCAGACGGTGGGCACGCTCTGCAGACGCGTGTTGAACGACTTCGCTGCTTCGTTGAACCGACCGCGCTCGACGAGGATGCGGTTCTCGCTCCCCGCGAGCTGGGTCTGCAGGTCGAGGAAGGCTTGCGTCGCCTTGAGCTCGGGGTAGTTCTCCACCACCACCATGAGCCGCGACAACGAGCTCGAGAGCGCCTTCTGCGCCTCCTCGAAGCGCTGCATGGATTGCGCATCGCTCGGGCTCGGAGCGCCGGCCAGCTGCCCGACCTTGCTCCGCGCCTCGGTGACCGCCGTGAGGGTGTTCTTCTCGAAGTTCGCTGCGCCCTGAACCACCGCGACCAGGTTGGGCACCAGGTCCGCACGCCGCTGATAGACGTTCTCGACCTGCGACCAGGCCTGCTCGACGGCCTGCTTGCCGCTCACCAGGCCGTTGTACTGGGCCCCGGCCAATCCGCCCACGAGGACGACCACCAACAACACCACGACCACACCCACGATTGCCTTGCTCATCGAGCAACCCTCCTGTTTTCCGGAAGATAGCATCGGCCCTCGAGGACCGGCGGCCTTGCTCCTCAGCAACCGCTAGATGCTGTATATTGAGCCCGATCACACGCAATATGTTGCGCTCGTTCCTCTCCTCACCGCCACAGGTTCACCTCGTCAATCGCTTCGAGAGGAGCTACGACCTCGCCGTCGCGACCGCGCGTACCTGCTACTCGAGCAAGGGCATCGTGACCCCCGAGGAAGTCGCCGGAGTCGGCGAGCCTCCCGAGACCGTGAGCCTCCGCCACGAGCGGCGCGACAAGCTTGCCCGCGACCTCTATCTCGCCGGTCACCACACCACGTTTCAGCACGGGCACTTCCAGTTCGCACTCGCCAACGTCAGCCGGCATTTCCTGTGGTCGTTCCTGCATAGTCACCCGTTCTACAACTCCGAGCAGGTGAGCCAGCGCTACGTCGCGGTGAAAGAGGGCACGTACGCCATCCCGCCGCTCGAGGGCGAGGCGCTGGCGGTCTACACGCGCACCGCCGACCGCATGGTGGCCGACTATCGCAAGCTTTGCGCATTGCTCACGCCGGTGGCGACGCGCGTGTTCTACGAGCGCTTTCCGGCCCGGCGCCATCAGCCGGCGCGCTGGGCCAAGGAGATCCAGAAGCGGGCCCAGGAAGTGGCGCGCTACGTCCTGCCGGTCGCGACCTTCGCGTACCTGTACCACACGGTGAGCGCCATCACGTTGTTTCGCTACTGGCGCTTGGCCGACCATTTCGACACCCCGCTCGAGCAGCGCCTGGTCATCGGCCGCATGGTCGAAGAGGTACTGCGCGAAGAACCGGACTACGCCAAGCTGCTCGAAGAGCCCCTGCCCCTCGAGGAGAGTCCCGAATATCTGGCCCTGCAACGCATGGCGGCGAACGGCAGCCAGCGCGACTTTGGAAGCTACTTCGACGCCGGCCTCGGCGGCAGGACCAGCAAGCTAATCGATTGGAAAGTCGGCAGCGAGGCAACGGTCGCCGAGTCCGTGCGCGAGGTCCTCGGCGCGCGCTCGACCGACCTGACGGATCACGACGCGCTCGATTTGGTGCTCGATCCGGCCAGCAACCGCTACTTCGGCGAGTCACTGAACGTGAGCACGCTGTCGAAGCTCACGCGCTGCCTGTCGCATGCGCACTACAGCTTCAGGAAGAAGCTCTCGCACACCGCCGACAGCCAGGATCAACGGCATCGCATGACGCCGGCCTCGCGTCCGATCCTGGCGGCACAGATCGACGGCGCGCCGGACGTTATCGAGCCCGAGCTGATCCGCCTGGACGCAGAGTGCACCACGGCCTTTCGTGAGTCTTGCGAGCGCTCCTGGGACGGCATGGCCGAGCTCGAGCGCCTGCGCGTACCGAGCGAGTTCGCGCAGTATCTATTGCCTAACGCGGTCTCGGTGCGGTTCACCGAATCGGCGGACCTCCTTCACCTGCACCACAAGCTCACCATGCGCCTGTGCTACAACGCCCAAGAGGAGATCTGGCGTGCCAGCGTCGATGAAGCGGAGCAGATTCGCGAGATCCATCCGCATCTCGGCCGGTTCCTGCTGCCGCCTTGCGGCCTGCGCAACCTCGCGGGCGTGAAACCGCCTTGTCCGGAAGGCAGCCGCTACTGTGGCATTCCGGTCTGGCGGTTGGATATCAGTCAGTATGAGCGCGTGCTCTAGTAGCCCGATTGCCTAGCCCGGACGACTGCCGGGCTTCTCGGCGACGCCGCCCGCGGCACAGAGCGGACACGATTCCCCCGAGTACGCCGGCAAATCGAGCGCCGCCAACGCCTCGTACGGAACTTCGAAGCCGTTCCGGCCGCCGCTTCGATCGAGAATCGAACCGATCGCCACCACCTGCGCACCCGAGCCCTTGGCCAACTCGGCGGTCTCGCGCGTGGACTTGCCGGTGGTTACTACATCTTCGACCACCGCCACCCGCTCGCTCGGGCGGAGCGCGAAGCCGCGGCGCAGTGTCATTGCCCCGCCCTCCCCGCGCTCGGCGAAGCGAAACGGCACGCCGAGCGCTGACGCGGTCTCGTGACCGATCACCACGCCGCCGAGCGCCGGCGAGAGAACGCTCTCGACCCGGTGCGCGCGCAGTCGCTCCGCCAGCGCGCGGCCCATGGCGCGAGCCCGCTGTGGCTGCTCCAAGAGCAGCGCGCATTGCACGTACGCCGGCGAGTGTAGGCCGGACGACAGGCGGAAGTGTCCGCGCCGCAGCGCGCCACACGACTCGAAGAGCTCGATCAGCGCCACCCCGGTTGGCGGAGTGTCATGCGCCATCGGCCTCTCCCTGACGCTTGATCTCGTATTGCTCCATCTTCTTGTAGAGATTGCTCCGCGGCGTGTCGATCGCCTCGGCGGTCTTGGTGACGTTCCAGCCGTTCTCCTCGAGCTTCTGCGCGATGAACAGCTTCTCGGACAGGGCCTGAAAATCTCGCAGCGTCTGTACCGACAAGAGCGCCCCGGAGAGTCCCGGTTCCGCGCCGCCGCCGATCGTCACCAGGTCGGCCCGCGTGATCGTGTCGCCGGGCACCAAGATGAGCAGGCGCTCGACCAGGTTCTTCAACTCGCGGATGTTGCCCTTCCACGACAGGCCCTGGAGGAATTCGAGCGCCTCCGGAGCAAAGCTCTTCACCCGGTAGTTGTTGGCGCTGGCGTAACGGCGGACGAAGTATTCGACCAGCGCCAGGATGTCCTCGAGGCGTTCGCGCAACGGCGGCGTGCGAATCGGAATGACGTTCAGGCGAAAATAGAGATCCTCGCGAAACCGTCCGGCGGCGATCTCCGCCACCAGATCCCGATTGGTCGCCGCGATCACCCGGACGTCGACGCGCACCGTCTTGTCGGCGCCCACGGGCTCGACTTCGCCGCTCTGCAGAACGCGCAACACCTTGGCCTGCGTGCGCGCCGACATATCGCCGATTTCGTCGAGGAAGATCGTGCCCGAGTCCGCGGCGACGAACTTGCCGGTCTGCTTACGCACCGCGCCGGTGAAGCTGCCCTTCTCGTGACCGAAGAGCTCGGACTCGATGAGCTCATCGGGAATCGCCGCGCAGTTCACCTGCACCAGCGGCCGGTCGCGGCGCTGGCTGCCGAGGTGAAGGGCGCGCGCCACCAGCTCCTTGCCGGTGCCGCTCTCGCCGGTGATCAGCACGGTCGCCGGCGTCGGCGCGGCGCGCTCGATCATCTCGCGAAGCTTGCGAAGGGCGAGCGACGAACCGATGAGCTCGTCCGGCTCGTGCCGCAACAGGCGGTTCTCGCGCTGCAGCCGCCAAGCCTCGACGGCATTGCGCAGTGACAGCAGCACGCGATCGCGCTGCAGCGGCTTCTCGAAGAAGTCGTAGGCGCCACGCCGCGCCGCCTCGACGGCGGTCGCGACGTCGCCGTGGCCGCTGACCATCAGGACCGGCATGTCGTAGCCGCGCTCGCGGAAGGCGCGCAGCACCGCCAGGCCGTCCATCTCCGGCATTTTGATGTCGAGCAGGATCGCATCGGGCATCGAATCGGCAACGCGTGCGATTGCCGCGGCGCCGCTCGGCGCTTCCTCCACGCGATAGCCCTCGTACTCGAGAATCATGCGCAGGCTGTCGCGGATCGACGCGTCGTCGTCCACCAACAGCACGGATCCCTTGACGTCTTCTCGGCGAGCCATGGGTGAATCGTACCGCAGCGTCGAGTCGGAGCTGCGGATCCGGCGGACGAAAAAAGGGCCAGCCCCTTGCGAGGGCCGGCCCGAAACGAACCGAAGAGGGAGACTCTTCCGTTTGATTTGTGCGTTGACCGCTATGGCACGCGCACGATGGCGAAGAAGCCGTTCACGACCTTGGGGTCGCGCGGATCGAAGCGCCGCAAGTACAGGCGCAGGAAGCCGCCCGCCTTGACGCCACCGACCGCCTTCTCGAAATCGTCCACCGTCCGCACCGCCGACCCGTTGACCTCGGTCACCACGTCGCCGGGGCGGACCAGCTTGTCGACCAGCGGGCTGCTCGCGGTCACGTCGGCGACGAACACGCCCTGCACATCGGCCGCAATGCCGTGACCGTTGCGCAGCGCCGGCGTCAGATCCTGGTAGTCGAGACCCATCCAGGCGAACCCGCGGTCGCGCTTCTCCGCCGGCTTCTCCGCCGCTTCGTCAGCGCCTGGGCGCTCGCCGAGCTTCACCTTGCGCTCGACGTGCTTGCCGTCGCGCAGGATGTCGAGCGTCACCGTGGCGCCAGGACCTTTGTTACTTACATAGTTGATCAGGTCGCGCGTTTCGCGCACCTTGTGGCCGTCGACCGACACGATGATGTCGCCATGCTCGACGCCGGACTGCGCGGCCGGGGTCTGCGGATCGACCGAGGCCACCAGCGCCCCGTCGTTGTTGGGCAGACCGAACGCCTGCGCCTGCTCTTCGTCGAGATTGCCGATACGAATCCCGAGATAGCCTCGGCTCACTCGCCCCTTGTCCTTGAGCTGCTGCAAGATCTCGCTCAGGGTGTTTACCGGGACCGCGAATCCGATGCTGTTGGCGCCCCAGTTCATGGCGGTGTTGATGCCCACCACTTCGCCGGCGGTGTTGAGCAGCGGTCCGCCTGAATTGCCGCGGTTGATCGCCGCGTCGGTCTGAATGAAGTTCTCGAACGAGCTGTCGTTGATCCCGATGCGGCGGCCCTTGGCACTCACCACACCCACGGTCACGGTCTGCTCGAGCAACAGCGGGTTGCCGATCGCCATCACCCACTCGCCTACCCGCAAGCGATCGCTGTTGCCCAAGGGGAGGAATTTGATCGGCGCGCCGGCATCCACCTTGAGCAGCGCCAGGTCGGTGGCCGGATCGGTGCCCTTGATCTCGGCCTGCAGGCGGCGGTCACCCAAGTGCACCGTCACCTTGGAGGACCCCTCCACGACGTGGAAGTTGGTCACGATCAAGCCGTCGGCGCTGATGACGAATCCACTGCCGCCCGAATCCGAGCGAAACTCTTGTGGGCCTTGCGGAGACTGGTCGTCGCCCTCATCCTGCGGCTGCTGCTGTTGCGGCGGCTGACGCTGACCCTTGCCACGCGGGCCGAAAAAGAATTCGAAAGGATTCCCTTGCTGCTGGTCGCGATCGCGCTTCGCCTTCTCGATAGTCACCGCGTCGATCGAGACCACCGCGGGAAGAGAGGACTCGGCAAGATCGGCGAAGCTAGGAACCGTCTGGCCGCCCGGCAGAGTCACCGCGCTCGGCGAGCTGCTCGCCTGCGGCGCGGAGAAACCGGCGGGCGTGAGGTTCAGCCCCCCAGCCAACACCATTCCGAAAACGACGGCACCAAAAATCAAAACCCAAGTCAAAGCGGTACGACTGCGCGGCTGGGACATGGCGGTTTGCTTTCTCCGTGAGTACTGCATCCGGTGGATGACCATAGCAAGGGTCTTGCCAGCTCCCGTTCATCGCTCAGGAGCAGTGCTGCTCGCCTTCAGGCGCTCCTGGATGATTGGCCGTGGGACTCCGGCCGCGCCATTCTGGCAGGAAACGCAGCGGACTGACTCGTGCTCGCTTGCGCCAAACCCCAGCCGGTCATATACTTTGCGAGCCAGCTTGCCTTTGCTTCGCGCAAAGAGCACGTGGAAGGTCTATTGGAATGAGTTCGACGATCGATCCAGCGGTTGTATCCGAGCTGGCCGCCATCGCCGAGCAGGCCGGCTGCGAGTTGGTGCACGCGGAGTTCAAGGCCGGCGTCCTGCGGCTGATCCTCGATCGCGAAGGTGGGATCAAGCTGGCCGACTGCGAGATGGTCTCGCGGCTGGCCTCTCCGTTGCTCGATGTCTCGGGCTTCGGCGGCGGGCGCTACACCCTGGAGGTGAGCTCGCCAGGGCTGGATCGCGAGTTGTACGGACCGCGTGACTATGAGCGGTTCGCCGGACGCCTGGCGCGGGTGACATTCCGCAATCCGGAGAACGGACACAAGCGCACCGTCGTGGGGCACTTGGGGGAGTTTGCGGCGCAGAGTACCGAGCTGCGCATCACTGAACGCGAGGGCGGCGAGGTCGTCCGCGTGCCGGTGGCAGACATCATGAAGGCCCGACTGGAAGTCGAGTTGTAAGGCAAGGAAAAACGGGAAAAATGGCGCAGACACAGACTCCAGACATCAATCTCACCGAGGTCCTCAAGCAGGTCGCGCGTGAGAAGGACATCGACATCGATCGTTGGATCGCCGCGCTCGAAGACGCCATGGCGTCGGCGGCGAAGAAGCAGCACCGGGTGAAGGAGCCCGTGCGCGCGCAACTCAATCGTGAAACCGGCAAGTTCGACGCCTGGATCGTCAAGAAGGTGGTCGAAGTCGTCGAGGATCCGCTCGCCGAGTGGACCGTGGAAGAGGCGCAGGAGAGCAAGTCAGGCGCTCAAGTGGGCGACGAGATCCTGCTCCCCCTCTCGACCGAAGGCCTCGGCCGTATCGCCGCGCAGAACGCCAAGCAGGTGCTCTATCAGCGCATCCGCGAAGCCGAGCGCGAGAAGGTCTACAACGAATACATCGATCGGGTCGGCGAAATCGTGAACGGTACCGTCAAGCGCTTCGAGCGCGGCGACATCGTGGTCGACCTCGGCCGCACCGAAGCCGCCGTACCGCGATCCGAGCAGGCCCGGCACGAGCGCTACAGTCAGGGCGAGCGCATCCGGGCGGTGATCGCCGACGTGCACAAGCAGCCCAAGGGGCCGCAGATCGTGCTCTCGCGCACCGATCCGCGCCTGCTGGTGAAGCTGTTCGAAATGGAAGTTCCCGAAATTTACGACGGCACCGTGGTGATCAAGACCGCGGTCCGGGCCCCTGGTGAACGCGCCAAGGTGGCGGTGTTCAGCCGCGAGCGCGACGTCGACCCGGTCGGCGCCTGCGTCGGCATGAAGGGCTCGCGCGTGCAGAGCATCATCCGCGAGCTGCGCGGCGAAAAGATCGACATCATCGAGTGGTCGGACGACCTGGTCACCTTCGCGCAAAGCGCTCTCGCGCCGGCGAAGATCACCCGCGTCTCGGTCACCCACCACGGCGAAGTCCCCCACCTCGACGTCATCGTCGAGGACGAGCAGCTCTCGCTCGCTATCGGCAAGCGCGGCCAGAACGTACGGCTGGCTTCCGAGCTCATCGGCTGCAAGATCGATATCAAGAGCGAGAGCGACGTGAAGGACGAGGTCGCCGGAGCGCTGGCCCGCATGCTCCAGACCGCGGTCGGCCAGGAGGACGAGGCCCGCGAAGAGTGGATATTTGACCTCACGCAGGCCCCGGGCATCGGCGCCAAGACCGCGGAGAAGCTGTCCGAAGCCGGACTCGGCACGCTCGAGGCGCTGCTCGCGGCGACCCCCGAACAGTTGCAGGAGGTCGAGGGCGTGGGCAAGAAGACCGCCGCCGCGATTCTCGACTGGGCCCGTGAGCTCGACAGCCAGCGCGGGCAGGGTGGGGATAACGAGTTCGGCGGCCAGGCCGCCGTCACCTCGTCGATGGGCGATCAGGACTTTCTGGCCGCCCTGAGCAAGGCGTTCCGCGAGAGCGAGGCCCAGAAGGCCGACGCGGCGGCCATGGCGGAAGAGGACGAGGGCGAGTACGTGGAAGACGGCGAGCCGACCGAAGCCGCCGAGCCCACGGAGCAGGAAGCGGAGAAGGCCGAGTAGGCCTTCTCGCGTCGAGCGAAGGAGCGGAGCACGAATGGGCAAGATTCCAGTGCAGGAACTGGCGCGCATGATGGGCGTCCCCAAGCAGGACCTGGTCTTCAAGTTGAAGTCGATCGGGGTCCGAGTGGAAGGGGAGGAAGCCCACATCGACAGCGACGCGATCCAGGCCATCCTGCAGGGCAAGAAACTGCCCCAACCCCGCGAGGTCATCCTGCGGGACGAACTGACGCCGGAAGCTCCGCCGAAGCGCACGGGACCCGCGCCGCCGGTGCGGCGCCCGCTCGCCACCCCGCTCCGCCCGGCGCGGCCGCGCAGCGTGATCCAGCGCATCGAGCCGCCGATCAAGACCCTACCGCCGAGCGAGCGTCAGAACGCGCCGCTCTTCCCGGTCGAAGCCGAGGGCGAGGAAACGTCGTCGACTTCCGACGCGATGATGACGCCCGCCGCCGAGACCGGCGCGCCGACCGTCGAGATCGCCGCGGCAGCGACCGAAGCCGCGACTCAAGCGTCTGGTGTGGCGACCGCGCCTGGTATCTCGACCGGACCCACGGTCCGGCCGGTCACCCCACGGCCGCCCGATCAGCCCCAACGCGGTGCTCGCATCGTGTCTCGCCCGACTACTCCGCAGCCGGCGCGGCCGCCGGGCCCGCCTTCGCGGCCCTACGGCCCGTCGTCTCGCCCCGGGCCCGGATCGTCTCCCGGTCGTCCGGGCGGTCCACCGCGGCCAGGCGGTCCTCCGCGGCCGGGTGCGCCGTCGTCACGTCCCGGCGGTCCGGTCCGTCCGGGCGGCCCATCGCGACCCCCGGGCCCGAGCTCGGCCCCGGGACGTCCGGGAGCCACTCGCCCCGGCCCAGTCCCCGTGCTGCCGGATACCGGCCGCGACAAGGACAAAGACAAGAAGGGTTCGAAGCGGGGCGTGAAGAAGCCGTCGGCTTCCCTCCCCCAGCAGGAGGATCTGCGCTCGTATCGCGGCACCCTGCGTGACATCGAGGCGGTCGACGATCAGCGCTTCGTGCCTACCGGAAGCTCCGCTCGCCGTCGGCGGCGCGCCGAGCGCATCGAGTCCAGCGAGACCGCATCGGTGCTCACCTTCAAGAAGGACAAGCCGGTCGGGACCGTCACGGTCACCGAAGGCATGACCGTGCGCGAGTTCTCCGAGAAGCTGGGAGTGAAGGTCAAGGACCTGATCAAGATGCTCTTCGAGCGCGGGATCCTGGCCAACATCAACCACGTCATCGATGCCGACCTGGCGCAGAAGCTCGCCAACGAGATCGGGGTCGAGACCTTGGTCACCACCTTCGAGGAAGAGATCCAGCTCCGGCGCGATGCACCCGCCCGCGCTACCGGCACCACGCCGCGCGCTCCCGTGGTCACCATCATGGGCCACGTCGACCATGGCAAGACCTCGTTGCTCGACGCCATCCGCTCCTCGAAGGTCACCGAGGGCGAGCACGGCGGCATCACCCAGCACATCGGCGCCTACCACGTCGACATCGGGGGCAAGAAGATCGTGTTCCTCGACACCCCGGGTCACGAGGCCTTCACGCTGATGCGGGCACGCGGTGCGCGCGTCACCGACATCGTCGTTCTCGTGGTGGCGGCCGATGACGGCGTCATGCCGCAGACCATCGAAGCCATCGACCACGCGACCGCGGCCAAGGTGCCGATCGTCGTGGCGATCAACAAGATCGACAAGCCAAACGCCAACCCCGACCGCGTCAAGAAGGAGCTCGCCGATCGCGGCCTGCTGCTTGAGGAATGGGGCGGCAAGACGGTGGGCATTCCGATCTCGGCCCTGAAGCGCACCGGCATCAATGAATTGCTCGAGATGATCCTGCTCACCGCCGATCTGCTCGAGCTGCGCTCCGACCCCGGCATGGCAGCCCAGGGCGCGGTGCTCGAAGCCCGCAAGGAAGTCGGTCGAGGCTCAGTCGCGACCGTGTTGGTGCAGAACGGTACGCTCAAGGTCGGCGACATCTTCGTCTCCGGCGCCACCTGGGGCAAGGTCCGCGCGATGAGCGACGACCGCGGCGAGCGTTTGGACGTCGCGCCGCCGTCGACACCCGCCGAGGTCACGGGCTTCAGCGAGATCCCGGCCGCCGGCGACCTCTTCCAGGTCGTCGAGGAAGAGTCCAAGGCCCGCGACATCGTCGCTTTCCGCCGCTTGGAACAGCGGCAGCGCGAGCTTGCCCCGACCACCGGGACGCTGTCGCTCGAGCAGCTGTTCAGCCAGATCCAGCAAGGCGAGGTCAAGGAGCTCCCGGTCGTACTCAAGGCCGACGTGCAGGGCTCGGTCGAAGTGCTCCGCGACACGCTCACCAAGGCGAGCACGGACAAGGTCAAGGTGAACGTCATCCACTCGTCGGTGGGCGCGATCTCGACCAACGACGTGCTGCTCGCGGCCGCTTCCAAGGCGATCATCTTTGGCTTCAGCGTGCGTCCCGAAAGGAATGCCGCCGAGCTCGCCGAGAAGGAAGGCGTCGAGATTCGCCTGCACACGGTGATCTACGAGATGGCGGACGAACTCAAGAAGGCCATGGTGGGCCTGCTCGATCCAACGTTCAAGGAAGTCACCCGGGGGCGCGCCGAAGTGCGCGACACCTTCAAGGTGCCTAAGATCGGCACCATCGCGGGCTGTCACGTCATCGATGGCGTCATCCCGCGCACCGCCGGCGTGCGTCTGCTGCGCGACAACCGCGTGGTGTACGAGGGCAAGATGGCTTCGCTGCGACGCTTCAAGGACGACGTCTCCGAGGTGCGCAGCGGCTTCGATTGCGGCATCGGGTTGGAACGCTTCCAGGACGTCAAGCCGGGCGACATCATCGAGGCCTACGCCCGCGAAGAAGTCGCTCCCGTTCTCTAAGAGGGAACCAGGCTGGGGCGCCCGCCCTTCTCTAGTGACTGGGCGCCCCGCCCCACTGTAATGGTCGTAGGAATCTGCGTGCTCGAGCTTCACCTTCCTCAGGCGCGGAGCCTCAAAGACAAGCGGCGGGTCGTCAAGTCGCTGGTCGAGAGGCTCCACCAGCGGCATCGCGTCTCGGTCGCGGAAACCGACCACCATGACCTGCACCAGCGCGCCGAAATCTCGATCGCGCTGGTCGCGCAGGCGGAGTCGGAGGCCGAGCGGTTGCTCGCCGATCTGCGGCGCACCGCGGACGGCAAGGTCGAGGCCCTGGTGACGCGCTGGGAGCCGCAGATATTGGAGGGCATGGCATGAGCCGTCGCACCGAGCGAGTACAGGATCTTCTGCGAGCGGAGATCTCCGATCTCTTGCGCCGCGAGGTCCAGGATCCGCGCATCGGCCTGACCACGGTCACCGGCGTCGACGTGAGCCCGGACCTGAGCCACGCCGTGGTCAAGGTCTCGGTGCTCGGCGACGACCTGCAGCGCGACGACGCCATCGCGGGTCTGCGCCACGCCAAGGGCTTCATCCGCACGCAGCTCGCGCGCCGCATGCGCACCCGCGTCGTGCCCGACTTGGTTTTCGAGCTCGACCGTGGCGCCGAGCACAGCCAACGCATCACCGATCTGCTGGAGAGCTTGAATGACGACACCAGCTCCTGACGCGCTCTTGCAACGCCTCCGGCAGGGCCATCGCTTCCTGCTCACCAGCCACATCAGCCCGGACGGCGACGCGATCGGCTCGGCGCTCGGCGCGGCCCGGATCCTCCGCTCGCTCGGCAAGTCGGCGACGGTCTGGCTGCGCGACCCGGTGCCGACGGTGTATGCCCAACTGCCGGGTGCGGCGCGTATCCACGTGGGGACCGAGCCGCCGGCCGGTTTCGGTGAATCGTTCGATACCTTCTGGGTCCTCGAGTGTCCGACTCCCGAGCGCACCGGCCTCGAGAGCGCTGTGATGTCGGGCTTGCCGGTACTGAACACCGATCACCATTTGGGCAACTCGCACTACGGCACCGTGAACTGGATCGACACCGGATCGCCGGCGTGTGGCGAGCTTGTGCTGCGTATCGCGCAGGCCCTCAAGGCGGCGCTCGACGAAGACGCCGCGGCCTGTCTCTATCTCGCCCTGGTGAGCGACACCGGCGGCTTCCGTTTCTCCAACGCGACGCCGCAGGCCTTCGAGGCCGCGGCGACCCTGGTGCGCCTCGGAGCGCAGCCGGAGCGAATTTCACAATGGCTGTACGAGAGCCAGCCCGAGGGCGCGGTGCGCCTCCTCGGAGCCATGCTCGGCACCTTGAAGATGCACCACGCGGGAAAGGTCGCCACGGCGTTGCTGACGCCGGACATGTTCCGCGCCGCGGGTGCGTCCCCGGGAGACTCCGAAGGTTTGGTCGACAGTCCGCGCTCGATCGCCGGCGTCGACGCCGTGGGGCTGATTCGTGGCCTCGGCAATGCGCAATGCAAGATCTCGCTGCGCAGCCGCGGCGACATCGATGTGCAGAGCATCGCCCAGCGCCACGGCGGCGGCGGCCACAAGAACGCCGCCGGCTGCATGATCGCCGGCAGCGAGGAAGAAGTGCGCGAGCAGGTCGCTGCCGAATTGGGGCAGGTGGTGGGCGCGTGAAGGACGGTCTGCTCCTGATCGACAAGGAGACCCACTGCACCTCGCACGACGTGGTGCAACAGGCTCGTCGCATCCTCAAGCAGAAAAAGATCGGCCACTGCGGAACCCTCGATCCCGACGCTACCGGCTTGCTTCTGCTCACGCTCGGCAAGGCCACGCGTCTCACCCGCTTCCTGATCCGCGCGCCCAAGGTCTACGAAGGCCTGATGCGCTTCGGCATCAGCACGGACACGTACGACGCGTCCGGCAAGGTGACCGCCGAGGCTTCGACGGCAGGCATCGACCAGGAGTCGATCGCTGCCGGTATGGCGCAATTCGTCGGCACGCACCCGCAGAGCCCGCCCCCCTACTCCGCCAAGAAGGTCGGCGGCGTGCGGTACTACGAGCTCGCGCGGCGCGGCGAAGAGGTGCCCGAGACCAGCAAGGACGTCACGGTGTATGAATTCTCGCCTTTGGGGCCCCTGGAAACGGACCGGCAGGCCTTCCGTCTCGGTTGCTCCTCGGGAACATACGCCCGCAGTCTGGCGCACGATCTCGGCCGGAAGCTCGGCTGCGGAGCGCACCTGGCGGCCCTGCGCCGCACTCAGATCGGTGCCTTCAAGGTCGCGGACGCCCTGACGCTCGGCGGCCTCAGTCAGGCGCTCGAGTCGGAGACTCCGGTGGGTGCGGCTTGGGTGTCGTTCGACGAGGTGTTGCTGCCTTTCGCCGAGGTGGCCGCCGACGCGCAGCAGGAAAACCGCATCGTCAACGGCCAGACCGTCCTGATGCGGGACTTCCATGCCGAGGAGGGCGACTGGGTCAAGGTCGTCAACCGGCGTCGGGAGTTCATCGCCGTCGGTACGGTGGTGGAGCGCATCGGCAGCGGCGGCGTCGGCGTGATTCAGCCCAAAGTGGTCTTCAAATAAGCCTGCATGGCGAGTGATACAATCTTCGACCTATAAAAAGAGAATGACACTGGATCCATTGGGATCAAAGGAGCTTCCATCTTGACGCAGCGCAACCCAGCCAAGACCCAGGTCATCCAGGACTACCGACGGCACGAGACCGACACCGGCTCGTCCGAGGTCCAGGTGGCCCTGCTGACCCAGCGCATCAACGAGCTGACCGAGCACTTCAAGTCCCACGGCAAGGACCACCACAGCCGCCGCGGCCTGTTGAAGCTCGTCGGACAGCGCCGTCGCTTGCTCGACTACCTCAAGCGCCAGGATCTCGCGAAGTACCGCAGTACCATCGAGCGCCTGGGCCTCCGCAAGTAGCCGTCCACCGTCCGGCCAGCCGCGCGTCCCGGCCCTACGAAGGCCGTGGGCGCGCGTCAACGTTCCGCGCTGGGCATCCCGCAACTCAAAGATGCCCGAGCGTGGACCAACCGCGGGCCCTCCCTGGTTTCAGGAAACGGCTGGGCCGCTAGAAATGAGGACGTATGAAACAACGTAAAGAAATCCCGATCGGCGCGGGAACCATGGTCATCGAGTCGGGCGTGATCGCCCGCCAGGCCAATGGCTCCTGCACCGTTCGCTTCGGCGACACCGTGGTCTTGACCTCGGCCTGCTTCAGCAAGGACCTGCCTCCGATCCCGCGCGACTTCCTGCCCCTGACCGTCGACTACCGCGAGTACGCGTACGCCGCCGGCCGCATCCCGGGCGGCTTCTTCAAGCGCGAGGGACGCCCGACGGAGAAAGAAATTCTCACCTGTCGCTTGATCGACCGCCCGCTGCGGCCACTCTTCCCCGACGGCTTCACCAACGAGGTGCAGATCATCTCGTTTGTGCTCTCGGCCGACGGCGAGAACGACCCGGACGTGTTGGCGATCAACGGCGCCTCGACCGCGCTGGTGCTGTCGGATATCCCGTTCTACCACCCCATCGCGGCGGTGCGGGTCGGCTACATCGACGGTCAGGTGGTCTTCAACCCGACCAATAGCCAGCGTGACGCCTCGGACCTCGATCTCATCGTCGCGGGCACCGAAGAAGCCGTGGTGATGGTCGAAGCGGCCGTGAACCAGCTCTCCGAGGACGTGCTCCTCGAGTGCATCTTCGCTGGCCACCGCGAGCTTCAGAAGGTGATCACCGCGCAGCACGAGATGTTCCGCGACGGCGGCCGTCACAAGCCGGACTGGACCGCTCCCGAGCACTATTCTCAGGAATTGTTCGGCAAGGTGAAGAGCGACTTGTACGGCCCGATGAAGGCGGCGCTCAACACCAAGGGCAAGTTCGAGAGGAAGGACGCCTTAGGCGGCGTCACGAAGCCGTACCTGCAGCAATTGCCCGCCGAACCGGCCGAGCTCAAGGGCCAGGTGAAGCGCATCATCGGCACGCTCGAGGAGCAGATCCTGCGCGATCAGGTGCTCAACGATCGCAACCGCTTCGACGGCCGCGCGCTCGACGAGGTCCGTCCGATCAACATCGACATCGGCGTCCTGCCCCGCACCCACGGCTCGGCCACCTTCACCCGCGGTGAGACGCAGGCGCTCGCCACGGTCACTCTCGGTACCCGGCGCGACGCGCAGATCATCGAGGAGTACGAGGGCGAGAGCCACCAGAAGTTCCTGCTGCACTACAATTTTCCGCCCTTCTCGGTCGGCGAGGTCAAATTCCTGCGCGGTCAGAGCCGGCGCGAGATCGGACACGGCAACCTGGCGCGGCGCGCGCTCCAGGCCGTCTTGCCCACGGAGGAAAAATTTCCCTACGTGGTCCGCGTGGTCTCGGACATCCTGGAATCGAACGGATCGTCCTCCATGGCCACCGTCTGTGGCGGTTCGCTCGCTCTGTTCGATGCCGGCGTCCCGGTGAGCGCCCCGGTCGCGGGTGTCGCCATGGGCCTGATCAAGAGTGACGACAGCTTCGCCGTCTTGACCGACATCGCCGGTCAAGAAGATCACTACGGCGACATGGACTTCAAGGTCGCCGGCACCCGCGAGGGCATCACCGCTCTCCAGATGGACATCAAGATCACCGGTGTCGATCGCGAGATCATGCGGACGGCACTCGCCCAGGCCAAGGCCGGCCGTCTCCACATTCTGGAGATCATGGAGCAGGCGATCGCCAACCCGCGCCAGGAGATGTCGTCCTTCGCCCCCCGCCTGCACACCCTGATGATTCCCAAGGAGAAGATCCGCGACATCATCGGACCCGGTGGCAAGACCATTCGCGGCATCGTCGAAGAAACGGGCTGCGAGATCGAGGTCGAGAACGACGGCAAGGTCATCATCGCCTCGCCCGACGGCACCGCCGCGGCGCGCGCCATCAAGATCATCGAGCGGCTCACCGAGACCGCCGAGATCGGCCGCGTCTACACCGGCACCGTACGCCGGGTCGAGGCTTACGGGTGCTTCGTCGAGATCCTGCCCGGCACCGACGGCCTGGTGCACGTCAGCGAGCTCGCCCCTTACCGGGTGAAGGACGTCTCGGACATCGCCAAGGAAGGCGACGAGATGACCGTCAAGGTGATCGAGATCGACGACGGCGGCAAGGTGCGGCTGTCCCGCAAGGTGGTCATCATGGAGGCTCCGGACTACGACCCTGCCCAGTACGAAGGCATGGGCGAGGCTGCCCCGCCCCGGCGCGAGGGCGGCGACCGCCCACCGCATCGTGGCGACCGTGATCGCGGCGGCCGCGGGGGTCGCGGCGGCAGCGGCGGACACCGCCGCTAGCAGCTCGACAACTGCAGTCCTTGGCTCGAGCCGCCGGGCACCTCCGGCGGCTTTTTTCTTGCCTGCCACTTCCTCGCGGGTCGGTGGTATACGATTCCGAGACTCGATGACAGACCGGCTCTACACCACGAACCAGCTGGCGAAACTTTTCGGGGTCGTCCCGACCACGGTCATCGACTGGGTCGAGCGCGGCAAGCTCGAAGCCTTCAAGACCCTCGGCGGGCACCGGCGGATCACGCATTCGGCGGTGCTGCGCTTCCTCGAGCGCAACAAGCTGAACGCCCCGCCCGCGTTCGCGGCCCGTCAGGCGCGGATCGTGCTCCTGGACGGCGATCCCGAATCGTTGCGCGCCCTGGGTGAGATTCTCGCCCGCGGCATGGCGGACGCCACGCTTTACCTCGAACCGCACCCGGTCGACGCTTTGTTGCGCATCGGCGCCGACGCGCCGCACGTGGTGGTGTTCGACGTCTTGATGCCGGGAATGGACGGGGTCGACTTCTGCCGCCGTCTGCGCACCAAGTCGCCCTCCAATCAGCTCAAGCTGCTGGCCCTCAGCGCCGATATCTCGGACGCCGCGGAAGCGCGCGTGCTCGAAGCCGGCGCCGATACCTTCCTCGGCAAGGGGCGAGCCGAGAGCGACCTCGTCGAACGCTGCCTCACCCTGCTGCAGGCGCTGCCGGTCTAGTGGACCCGGGAGAGACTCGCGTGGAGGGCGCCGCCAGCATCCTGATCGTCGACGACGAAGCCGCGATCCGACTGATGCTCGCCTCGCAGCTCAAGTTTCTCGGCTTCGGGAGCGCCGCGGCGGCAAATGCCGAGGAAGCGCTCCGGATGGCGCGCCAGGAACCCCGCCCCGAGCTCGTGCTCTCCGACATCGAGATGCCCGGCACCTCCGGTCTCGAGCTCCTGCGCCAGCTCAAACAGCTCGACTCGACCGTGCAGGTGGTCATGGTCTCGGGCCTACAGGACATCAGCATGGTGCGCGAGTGCCTGCGTCAGGGTGCTTACGACTACCTGGTGAAGCCCTTCGACATCGACGATCTCGGCAACACCGTGCGTCGGGCGATCGAGCGGGCGCGGCTGATCCGTCAAAACGAGGAGTACCGCCACGGGCTCGAACGCATGGTTCTCGAGCAGACCGAGGAAATCCGCCAGACCCGCGACATCGCGATCCTCACGCTCGCCAAGCTGGCCGAGTCGCGCGACAGCGAGACCGGTCTCCATCTCGAGCGCATGGCGGCCTACAGCCGCTGCCTGGCGCAATCGCTGCGCGGTGGACTCTACGACCAGGAGGTCACCGAGGAATTTTCCGAGCACCTGCACCGCTCGAGCCCTCTCCACGATATCGGCAAGGTGGGCATCCCGGACGCCATCCTGCGCAAGCCCGGGCCGCTCACCACGGCCCAGATGTCGATCATGCGCACCCACACCACCATCGGCGGCGACACCCTGCACGCGGTCATCGAGCAGTACACCGCGCGCGGCTTCCTGAGCATGGGGAGAGAGATCGCGTACAACCATCACGAGCATTGGAACGGCGACGGCTATCCGCGCGGCATATCGGGGACGGCGATCCCGCTCGCCGCGCGCATCGTGGCCCTCGCCGACGCGTACGATGCGATCACCAGCAAGCGGCCCTACAAGCAGGCGTTCTCTCACGACGAGGCCATTCGGCGCATCGTCGCCGACCGCGGCGCCCACTTCGACCCCCAGGTAGTCGATGCTTTTCTGCGCTCCTCCCTGGAGTTCGCCGAGATCCAACGCAAGCTCAAGGACCGCCGCACGCTGAGCGGTGAGACTCCGATCCAGGAGCTGATGTGACCTCGCGCACCGAGCTGGTGCGCTATCTCGACGTCTTGCTGGATGCCGCCAGCGGCCGCGACTACGGTCCGAACGGCCTGCAGGTGGAGGGCACGGCCGAGGTGAAAAAAGTCGTCACCGGAGTGTCCGCCTGCCTCGAGCTCTTCGAGCGCGCACGCGCCGCCGGGGCCGACGCGATCCTGGTTCACCACGGACTGTTCTGGGATGGCACGCCCCGAGTGCTCACCGGCATGCAGGGCAAGCGCGTGCGCGAATTGATACTCGGCAACCTCAACCTGATCGCTTACCATCTGCCCCTCGATCGCCACCCGGAGCTCGGCAACAACGCGCTCGGCGCCAAGGCGCTCGGGCTCTACGGCGTCGAGCCGTTCGGCCTTCACGAGGGCTCGTCGGTTGGCGTCAAGGGCTTCTTCCCCGAGCCGATATCTCCTACCGAGCTGGTCGAGCGTTGCCAAAAGACCTACGACCGGGAACCTCTGGCCTTCCTCGGCGGTCCGAACCCAGTGCGGACGGTAGGGCTGATCAGCGGCGGCGCCCAGCGCGAGGTCTACCAGGCAATCGACGCCGGGCTCGACGCCTACATCACGGGCGAGGTGAGCGAGTGGGTGATGAACGTAGCGCGCGAGAGCGGAATCCACTACCTGTCGGCGGGCCACTACGCCACCGAACGCCTCGGTATTCGCGCCCTCGGCGAGCACGTGGCGACGCGCTTCCAGATCGAGCACGAATTCATCGACGTACCGAATCCGGTATGAGGTGGCGCATTGGCGCCGGGCTCGCCGCGCTGCTCTGCGCGGCCTCGCCAGGATCGGTGGCCGCCTGCTCGCTCTCCGGCGGCGCTCTCCTGCCAACCAACTATGAATTGGTGCAAGAGACCGAGACGATCGTCCTGGCGCGCGCCACGGATGAGCTTGCACTTCCGGACGGCAGTGCCGGCACGCGCTTCACCGTCGTCGAGACCCTGCGAGGCCGCTATCCAGGAACCGCCATCACGCTGCAAGGCGGCCCTCCGTTCGCTGGCGCCAGCCCGGAGAACGACTTCTCCAATGCGCGCCCGGGCGCCTACAGCGGTGCGTGCACTGCGTTCGACTATCGGATCGGCGGCCTATACGTGCTGTTCCTCGACCATTCGAGCGGCCGTTGGGACCTGCGCCGTGACGCCTTTTCTCGCATCAACGAGGAAGTGGCCAGGATCAATTCTCCCTGGGTGATGGCCGTCCGGGCCTACGCGAAGGTTGCCGATATGGGCAGCTACGAGCGGCGGAAGGCGGCTCTTCTGCGGCTGGAGCGAAACGGCGACGCCGCTCTTGCGGCCGACATCGCCAGGCACTTCGCGAGGCCCACCCCAGTGAAGTCAGCAAGCGATCTGCTGCAAGTGTACGCGGGAAGTCAGGGGGCAGAGGACCGCGGGCCTGTGCTGTGGGCGCTCGAGTCGAAGAGCGCCGAAGAGGTGGGGCCATTCTTCGATCGGCTTCTCGCGGGTCCGACCCTGCCCGAGTGGGCCCGGGGCACGGTCTGCTTTTGGGCCATCCAACATCCGCGCCCGGCGGACGCGCCGGATCTGCTCCGGCAGGTCCTGGGGCAACCTCAGGGCCAGCGTGCGGAGTGCCTCTCGGCACTCGCCGCGCTAGCCACCGTCGACAACTTCGACAGCCTGCGAGTCCTTCTGCGCGCTCTCGATGACCAGGAGGCAGCTGCCTTCTACTCGAACGCGGATGGGTTGGCTCACGTGGAGGAGGTGCGCGCGGCGATCGGACGTCTCCTGCACGGCGACTATGCGAGCGCTGGCGAACTCACCGCTACGCTTGCCCGCTGGGGCGACCCCGAAGCGCTGGGCTGGGCGTTGAGCAAGGTCCGCCAACATGGAGACGCTCTCGATGTCGCGCTCCGTGCGATAACGGTGTCGCCGCTGCCACACGCCGAGCTCGCTGACGTCGTGGACCACAGCGACAAGACGACCGTGGAACTCCTGCTGGGCGAGCTCCCGGGCTGCTCACGAGACGACCGGCTCGAACTGGTCGAAGCAGCGTTGGCCAGATTTCCAGGGGACAAGGATGTACTGCACATGGCCCGTTCCACGCTGCGTGCGCTCGTCCGCGATGGCGTGCCGGCCGCCTCGAGCCTACTCGAGAGTCTTCCGGTTCCAGCGGGGGACACCTACTGAGCTCGGGCGAATAGGCGGACGAAATTGTCCGCCGTCCCAGTGCACAGGTCGTCGTATTGCATACCCCGTTCAGTGGCCACTCGGCGCGCCACGGCTGCGACCCAGGCCGGCTGATTGGGCTTCCCGCGATACGGCACCGGCGCAAGAAACGGCGAATCGGTCTCCACCAGTATGCGATCCAGGGGCGTCGCCGCGAGCAGCGCGCGAATGTTGTCCGCCTTGTTGAACGTCACCATGCCCGAGAAGCCGAAATAGAAACCTCGGGCCAGAAGCTCGCGATGCATCTCGGCATGCCCGGCGAACGAGTGGAAGTCGCCGCCAAGCGCCGCGAACTCCGGCTCGCGCACCATCGCCAGCATCGCCTCGTCGCTCTCCCGGTTGTGGACCACTACGGGCAAGTTCGCCGCGATCGCAACGCGCCACTGCGCGCGCAAGCAGTGCTCCTGTATTTCGCGCGGCGCGTGGTCGTAGAAGAAATCCAGGCCGCACTCCCCCACCGCCACGACCTTGGGATCGCGCAAGAGCTCGGCGAGCCGCGCCTCGTCGCCGTCCTGCCAGGTGGCCGCGTCGTGCGGGTGGACTCCCAGAGCACACCACACGTCGTCGTGCGCATGACAGAAGGCGAGCAGGTCGTCCCCCTGGTCCAGCCGCACCGCGGGCACCAGAAAACCAGTCACTCCGGCGGCGCGCGCCGCGTCGAGCACCCGCTCGCGCTCGTCGCCTTCGAAATGCTGCAGGTGGCAATGCGAGTCGATCAGACTCACGATGGCGCGAGGCTACTTCACGCGCGTGCCGTTGGGCACCGCCTGCTCGGGGTGCAGGAGCACCGGCACGCCTTCGATCGACGCCGCCAGCACCATGCCGTTCGACTCGACGCCCATCAGCTTGGCGGGCTGCAAATTGGCGACGATGATCACCTGGCGCCCGACCAGAGTCTCAGGTGGGTACGCCTTGGCGATGCCGGCCACGATCTGACGCGGGCCAGTCTCCTCGGCCAGGTCGACGGTCATCTTGACCAGCTTCTCGGACTTCGCAACGGCCTCGGCCGTGAGCACCGTCGCGACGCGCAACTCGATTTGGGTGAATTGATCGATCGAAATCATGGGCTTGCTCTCGCTTCCGGCGGGCCGGGCGGTTGAAGTTGAAGGGGTAGGCGCGACTTCCGCAAGATACGCGGCGCGGTCGATGCGCGGGAAGAGCGGCTGGAGCTCGGGGAGCTCGGCGCCGTTGGGCAGACCGCCCCAGGTGAGCGCGCCGAGCGTCGAGGGGATCTCTTGCACGCCGATGGCGCGCAGCACGCGCGGCGCGGTCTCCGGCATGAAGGGCAGCAGGCCGGTGGCCACGATGCGGACCGCCTCGAGACCGTTCCAAAGGACTCGCGAGAGTCCGTCACTCGGGCCTTCACTCTTGATCAACTTCCAGGGCTCTCGCGCCACGATGTACTGGTTCGCCTCGGCGAGCAGTCGCCACAGGGCTTCGAGCGCGCGGCTGAAGGCGAGCTCGTCCATCGCGGCGCCGTACTCCGCGACCGCCCTGCGCGCCGCTTCGAGCACCGGGTTGTTGTCGCAGGGCACCGGCGGCGTCTTGCCGCCGAACGCGTTCCGCGACAGGGTCACCAAGCGGCTCGCGGTGTTGCCGAGATCGTTCGCGAGATCGCTGTTGAAGCGATCGACGAAGGCCTCGTCCGAGAACGACGCGTCCTGACCGAAGACCATGTCGCGGAGCAGAAAGTAGCGCAGGCTGTCGACGCCGAAGCGCTCCACGAGATGGTCGGGGCGCACCACGTTGCCGACCGACTTCGACATCTTCTTCTCGTCCCGCAGCCACCAGCCATGTGCCCACACCGTGGTCGGCAGCGGGAGCCCGGCCGCCATCAGGAACGCCGGCCAAAAGACCGCGTGGAACCGCAGGATGTCCTTGCCTACGAGATGGAGACGGGTGTCGCCCTGTGCCCAGAAACGATCGTAGAGCGGCGCGCTGGCCTGACCGAAGCCCAACGCCGTGATGTAGTTCGCCAGAGCGTCGAACCATACGTACACGGTCTGTCCAGGGTGCCCTGGAAACGGAATGCCCCACGCCAGGTTCGCGCGGCTCAGCGAGAGGTCGCGCAGGCCAGACTCCACGAACGTGCGGACTTCGTTGCGGCGGCTCGCCGGCCGCACGCTGTCGGGCTGCGCGTCGTACCACGCGAGCAGCCGGTCCTGGTAGCGCGACAGCCGGAAGAACACGTTGTCCTCGGCGCGCCACTCGGCAGCGGTCTCGTGGATCGGGCAGCGGTTGCCCGGCTGGGTTAGTTCCTTGTCGGTGTAGAACACCTCGCAGCCGGTGCAGTACCAGCCCTCGTGGCGGGCGGTATAGAGATCGCCGCTCGCGGTCAGCCGCGCGATGAGCGCGTCGACGCCCGCGGCATGCCGCTCCTCGGTGGTGCGGATGAACCCGTCATTCGAGATTCCCAACTGCCGCCAGAGCTGGTGGTAGCGCTCTACCACTCGGTCAGCGAGCTCGATCGGAGCGATGCCTTCCTTGGCCGCGGCGCGCTCGATCTTCTGGCCGTGCTCGTCGGTACCGGTCAGGAAATAGACCGCGTCGCCGCTCATCCGCCGGTATCGCGCCAGCACGTCGGCGACGACGGTGGTGTAGATGTGCCCGATGTGCGGCAGGTCGTTCACATAGTAAATCGGCGTCGTGAGATAGAAGGAGCGCATGGTGGAACCCGGGATTCTAGCAGTGAGCCGTTTGCTAGCATCGCCGCATGACAACGCGCGGCGGCTTGCAGGCGGCTTCGGAGGAATACTTCGAGCAGTACATGGAGAAGATCCGGCATTGCGTGTCCCTGCTCAGCGAGGACGAGGTGTGGCGGCGCCCCGCCAAGGGTGCCAACTCGATTGCCAATCTCCTCCTCCACCTGACCGGGAACCTTTCGCTCTGGGTCCTCAATTCATTGGGCGGCGAGCACAATGAACGCCACCGGAGCCTCGAATTCAGCAGCGAACGCGCGCAAATCCAGGCGTCCAAGGACGAACTGACCGAGCGCCTGGCGGAAGTCGTCGAGCGCTGCCGGAAGGTCGCCCGCTCACTATCCGAGGAGGATCTGGAGCGCTCGCACGACATCCAGTCGTACGCGACCGACGGGTTCGGCGCCCTTTTCCACGCGCTCGAGCACATGAGTTATCACACAGGGCAAATCGTCTATTGGGCCAAGGTTCTGACCGAGGGACGAGAGACCATCGAGTTCTATCCCCAGCATCACTCGGAATAGTCGCCTGGACTCAGGGCCGCGGCATCAGGACCTCAAAGATATTTCCCGTACGGGACGTACCTTCGAAGAGAAACCCCTCCGGCCCCACCGCATTGCCGAAGCTAGTCGAGAAGTCGCCCCGGCGGGTGTGAAAATGACGCACCGGGAACGGCCCCCCCACCAACCGCCCCGATGTTGGGTCGATGCGCTGCCCCCACAGACAGCGAAATCCGTCGGCGTCGAGCAGAAGGTACAGGACCGTCGAGTCTGGCGACCATCCGCAGGGCCGGCCAGTCGTCGTCGGCTCTTGCACTTCCTGCCAGGTCGCCAGCGGGGACGGCGTGCCCGGAGCCAACGGCGCCACGAACACCTTGCCCGAACTCCCGTCGCCACCGCGGAACGCGAGCCAGCGATCGTCGGGTGACGCGTGCATGCGATTCAACGACGTACGTCCGTCCGCATTCGTCAAGACGTCCTGGCGGGCCCCGGTCACCACGTCCAAGAGCCAGGCGCCAGCGCCCTCTCGAGTCGCCAGGATCCCGTGGTTGTCCGAGATGAAACCCCAGACTTGGCAGTCTTCGCAGAGGACTCTCGGTACGCCGCCCGCCGCTTCGACGACGAACGCCTGACTTTTTCCGTGCGGATCAGCGGTGCCGTTGGCGTGGCTCTTCGAGGTGAATGCGACGCGCGATCCATCGAGCGACAGGACCGGATCGTTAGCCGTCGCGAGATCCATGCGCGCGACCACCTGTCGAACGCCGGTGACCAGATTCACCAACCACACCTCGCCGCGACTCGGGAAATCGAGCGCCACCGCGAGCACCGTGCCGTCGCGGTTTTGGCTACTGCGATCTTGACTGTGTGTATCGGAATAGACCTGCGACGCCGGCAGCGTGGTGTCCTTCAACGAAGCCCGCTCGACGGTCCGTTCCAGTTGAATCACGCTCAGCGCAACGCGGCCCTCCTGGCTCGCGGCCGGCCGCGCGAATGCTCCGAGACCCTGGGCCACGCGATGCGCGGGGCCCGTCAAACGCCCGGAGGAGGGCGAGACCGGCGCGATCCAGAGTGCGGAGCCGGCAGAGAACCAGACGCCGTCGCGCGTCCATGCGCCGGGGACCGGACTCGACCCCCGAAGCCCCGCGGTGTCGAGAAGCCCAGTCCGCACGGCGGCCCGCCCGTCCAGGGATGCCAGCCAAAGATCGAACGAGTCCGGAAGCTGTGACTTCGCATCGCGGCGCCCGAGGAACAGCAACACGTTGCCGTCGGGCGCCCAGACGGGGTAGGTCGCGGCCGCGAATTCGGGCACCTGTCGCTGGGGCAAACCCCCGGCGAGCGTCAGCACGTAGATTGCAAACCGCCCGGTTTCGACAGCGGCGCGTGAGTTCCCTGTCTGGTAGGCAATGCGAGAACCGTCGGGAGAGAAGCGAGGGAGGTACCCGTCCGGGACGATTCGCCGAGCCGCCCCTCCCAACGTCGAGACCAGATAGATGCCGCCTCCATCGCGTTCGGAACGAAACACGATCTGACTGCCGTCGGGAGAGAAGTTCGGTTGATCGTCATCGGCTGGGTCATCGGTAATACGGAGCGGCGTACCGCCTGTGGTTTGCTGAACCCAGATATCCATATCGCCACGGCCCGAGCGATCGGAGGCATACCCGAGCAGCCGCCCGTCGGGAGAAAGTGCTGGCGACATGGAGAGCCCGGGGTCGTACGTCAAGGGCTCCAGCGTCGCCGGCTCGCCGACGCGGCTCGGCTCGCGGAGTGCGATGAACAACGCTCCAGCCACGGCGACCGCCGTCGCGCACCACGGCAACCAGCGCACGAACGGGCTCGATCGCGTGGCCGGGCTGGCCTCCTTCTCCTCGGTTTCCGCGGCCGCCTCAAGCCACGGGCGAGCGTCTGCCACATCGCGCAAGCGTCGCTCGGGATCCTTCTCGAGACTGCTCCGGAGCAAGCGGCGAATGCTCGCGGGCGTAGAGGCGGGAAGTCTTCCCCAATCCGGCTCACGCTCGAGAATGCCCGCAATGGTGTCGGAGAATGTCGCGCCCGCGAATGCCTCCCGGCCGGTGAGCAGGGCGAACATCAGGCAGCCAAAAGCCCATATATCTGTTCGCTTGTCGACCGCCAAGCCTCGCGCCTGCTCGGGGCTCATATACGCCGGCGTTCCGAGAATGACCCCGCTGCGAGTGCCCTCGTCCAAGGTCGGCATTCGACTGAACCCGGCTTCCTCGGCACCGGGCGATTCGATTTTCGCGAGACCGAAATCCAGCAGCTTCACCACGCCCGATGGCGTCACCTTGACATTCGCCGGCTTGAGGTCGCGGTGCACGATGCCCTTTTCGTGCGCCGCGGCAAGAGCGTCCACGATCTGGCTCGCCATCTCCAATGTCTTGGCAAGCGGCAGGGCACCGCGCCCCAGCCGCTCCTGAAGCGTCTCACCGGGGACCAATTCGAGCACGAGCGCTCGCACGCCGCCGACGTCCTGTATCCCGTAGATCGACGCAATGTTCGGGTGATTGACCGACGCCAGCAGCCGCGCCTCGCGCTCGAAGCGCGCCAGAGTTTCCGTCTGCTCGGCGTGTTGCTCCGGTAGCAGCTTGATCGCAACTTCCCGCCCGAGCCTCTCGTCACGCGCCTGATAGACCTCGCCCATGCCGCCCACACCGAGGAGGGCATGCACGCGATAGTCACCCAACCGGCTCCCGAGCTTCAGCGCTCTGGCTCGCTCTTCCACGGCCCTCCCTCAATGCTGGCTCATCCTACCGCTGCCGGCCGAGCGGGAGCACCACACCTGCGCGATACTCTGCTCGTAGATCGACATCGAAAGGAGATCGCAAATGCGCACCCTCTGTATCCCATCCCTGCTCGCCCTCGTCTTGAGCAGTACCCCGTTGCATGCAAGCTCGCCGGACCTCATCAAGACCGCCAAGGGCGACCTCACCATCAGCCCCATCGAGCACGCGACCTTTGTCCTGAAGTGGGACGGCAAGACGATCTTCGTCGACCCCACGAAAGGCGGCCCGGCGTTCGAGGGCCAGGGCAAGCCCGACGTCATCTTGGTGACCGACACGCACGGTGACCACTACGACGCGGCGACTCTGGCGGCAGTTCGAACGCCACAGACGGTCCTGATCGTCCCCGCCGCTGTGGCCGACAAGATGGGCGCCGACAAGGGCGACGCCCGGGTGCTGGCGAACGGCGAAAAAACCGCGGTGGGCGACATCACAGTCGAGGCGGTGCCCATGTACAACCTCACTGAGGAGCGCAAGAGCTTTCACACCAAGGGCCGCGGCAACGGCTACGTCGTGACCCTCGGCGGCAAGCGGATCTACATCTCGGGCGACACCGAGGACATCCCGGAGATGCGCGGCCTGAAGAACATCGATGTCGCCTTCGTGTGCATGAACCTGCCGTACACCATGGACGTCGAGCACGCGGCGTCCGCCGTCCTGGAGTTCAAGCCCAAGGTCGTCTACCCGTTCCACTATCGCGGCAAGGATGGACTGAGCGACGTCGCCAGGTTCCAGGCCCTGGTCGCCAAGGACAAGGGCATCGAGGTCCGGCTCCTACAGTGGTATCCCTAGTTCTCGATCTCGCGCGCCGCGAAGCGATAGACCGTGCCGCAGAAGGCGCACTCGGCTTCGGTCGAACCGTCGTCGCGTCGCAAGTGCTCGCGGTCGCCCTGGGAGAGCAGGGATAGCTGATCGCGCAGGCGTTCGCGGTCGCAGCGGCACTTGTAGCGTAGCGGCTTTCCACCCAGATCCTGAACTTCGAGGCCATTCAGCACCTCGGCGACCAAGCCCTGCAACCCGCCGCTCTCCAGAATGCGGCTGGCCTCGCCGAGCTGTCCGAGGTTGCTCTCCACGATGTCGAGGGCGTCGGTCGGCCGGCCGGGGAGGTACTCCACCAGCATGCCGCCGGCGGCGGCGATACCCGTCGGCTTCGCCAATACGCCGAGCACGACCGCCGACCGGCGCTGCTCACTTTGCTCGAGGTAGTGCGCAAAATCGAGCGCCAGGCGCCCGGTGATCAACTGGACCACGCTTTCGTGCGACTTGCCGCGGACTTCGCGCAGCACGCGCAGGAAGCCCTGACCCAGAGCCTCGCCCACTGCGAGGGTGCCCGGGGACGGCGCCGGAGCCGACGGCGCGACCTCGGCGCGCGGCTCGCCCACCATGGCGCGCAGGTTGCCCTGGTCGTCGACCTCGGCGATGAGCTTGCGCAACGGGCCGGCGCCGCGGATGTCGACCACCAGGCGCGACGGATCCTTGCTCGCGAACTGCAGGAGCAGCGCGGCCGCGGTGAGGGTCTCGCCGAGCGCCGCTGCGGATACCGGAGAGAGATCCATGCTCCGCCGGGCCTCCTCCAGGATGCCCGTGATATCCGCTGCCGCCCAGCGCAGGCTGCCCTTGCCGGCGATCCCGAACTCCAGTCGGCCGCCGGCGTTTTCGAGGTCTTCCTTGCTCAAGCACGCTCCGTCGACGAGGCGGCGAGCAGCGCTGCGCGGTGGACCTCTCGCCAGGGCACGCCGCGCTCGAGCGCGATGCGCCGGCAGTCCTCGAACTCCGGCGCGGCGCCGAGCGAACGGCCGCCGAAGGTGGCGCGCTTGACTCGCACGGGTCCGTAGCTGGTTTCTACGACCACGATCTCGCGCTCCGCCTCGAAGCGCGAGGCGGCATGGTAGCGGCACCCGAGCGAGCCCGACTCGGCGAGCAGGACCGCCGCCAGGCTCTCGAGCTGCGGTCGCCGGCAGAGCAGCGTGACCAGGGTTCCCGGACGGTTCTTCTTCATTTGTACGGAGGTGAAGAACACGTCGAGGGCTCCTGCTGCAAGCAGACGTTCGATCAGAAAGCCGAAGCCCTCGCCGGAGAGATCGTCGATTTCGCACTCGACCACCTGCACCTCGGCGCCAACGGGCGAGGCGTCGGCTCGCCCGCAGAGGAGCCGCGCGGCGTTCGGCCGGTCGGCGAGCTCACGCCTGCCGAGCCCGTAGCCCGATCCTTCGATCACCATCGCGGGGAGTGCCCTGAACTCGTCGACCAGCTCCGCCAGCAGCACGGCTCCGGTCGGAGTGAGCAGCTCCTTATCGCCGCCGCCGTAGACCGGGATGCCCTCGAGCAGGCGCGCAGTCGCCGGCGCCGGAACCGGCAGGCGCCCGTGGGCGGTCGAGACCGTGCCGCCGCCCACGTTCACCGGGCCGCAGGTCAAGCGCTCCGAGGCGAGCCACTGCCAAGCCACCGCAGCGCCCACCAGATCGACGATCGAGTCCACCGCCCCGACCTCGTGAAAGTGCACTCGATCGAGTGCGGTGCCGTGGACGTGCGCCTCGGCCTCGCCCAGTCGGACGAAGAGCAGCGTCGCGCGCTCGCGCACCTCGGCCGCAAGGCCGGAGCGCTCGATCAGGCCGCGGATCTCGGCCAGCCCGCGACTCTGCACATGCTTGTGTTCATGGCTGGGCGCATGGGTATGCGACGGCGCGGACGCCCCTGCGTCGGCAATGTCCGGCGAGTCCGGAGGAAGGGCACCCGCCGCGCTCTCGTCTTCGTCGGTCGCCTCGAGAGCGTTCCCATCCTGCAAGACGCGGAAGCGGGTGCCGGCGATGCCCCCCCGTTTCGCCCGGCGAATCTCGATCCCGACGCCGGGCAGGCCGAGGCTTGCGATGGCTGCGGCGAGGGTCGCCTCAGGCAGGCCCAGATCGAGACAGGCGCCGAGAAACATGTCGCCGGCGAGGCCGCTCGGGCAGTCCAAGTGATAGACCCGCATCGCCGCGGGAGGCTACCACTTTCGTTTCCGCCGGAAGCCCAACCGCTCAGGCCCAGCCGCCGCGCTCGCGCAGCGAAACCCAGGCGCCGGTCGCACCTAGCACCAGGTGGTCGAGCAGTTTCACGCCAATCAGGTCGCCGGCTTCGGCGAGACGCCGGGTGAACACCAGGTCCTCGGCGCTCGGGCTCGGATCGCCGCTCGGGTGGGTGTGAAAGAGGACCAGCGCGGCCGCGCCGCGCAGAAGCCCCTCCTTGAGCAGACCGCGGGGCTCGACCGCGGCCCGGTTGAGCGTGCCCCGATAGATCTCGCGCTCGCCGAGCAACCGATGCCGCACGTCGAGGTAGAGCGCGCCCATGATCTCCTGATCCGCCACCGCATAGCGCAGCAGGAGGTACCGCGCCACCGCCGCCGGGTGCAGCATGGGTTCGCGGTCAGGGATCTGCCCGCGCGCCAGCCGCCGCCCCACCTCGACAGCGGCGAGCAGTGCCGCCGATTTGGCCTCGCCGAGCCCCCGGCGACGCAGGGCCTCCGGGCGTATGCCCAGCAAGCCCTCCAGGCCGCCGCTCTCGCGCAGCAGCTCGCGCCCAAGCTCGAGCGCGGAGACGCCAATTCGTCCGGTGCGCAGGAGCACGGCGATGAGCTCCGAGTCGGCCAGAGAGCCCGCGCCGTTCGCGAGCAGTCGCTCGCGCGGCCGTTCGTCGGATGGCAGCTCGCGAATCAGGCGCGCGACCGCTTCGGGCATGGCGAGACTTGCCGGATGAACATCTCCAGCGATTCGGTCGCCCGCTCGTCGAGCACGATGTGGGCAAAGCCGCGCCAAGCGCCGGGGCCGGGTTCGTGCACCACGACGCGGCCCTCCAGCAGCGACTTCGAGGATGGGCCCACGGAGAGCTGGACTCCGCTCTCTTGGGCCGCGGCGATGGCTCGCTGAAGCAGGTCTTCAGGGACGGTTTGATGGAACGGCAGGACAGGCATGTTTGGTCTCATGCACATAGAGACGGCGATTGGCGGCCCGATCTGACAGCCGCGCCGATTGACACCACCCGG
Source organism: Acidobacteriota bacterium (assembly GCA_039933785.1). Taxonomy (GTDB): domain Bacteria; phylum Acidobacteriota; class Thermoanaerobaculia; order Multivoradales; family JAGPDF01; genus JBDTNL01. Next base: position 102,166 of record JBDTNL010000002.1, on the reverse strand, counting down.
ATCCTGGGCTACAACCTGCGCACCATGCCCAGACTTCCCACGAACTTCGGCCTCCTCGACACCGCCGACAGCGACTACGCGAAGAGTCGAGTCGCGGTGCTTCCCGTGCCTTTCGAGCGCACCACCTCCTATGGCAAAGGGACTTCCAACGGCCCCGCCGCCATCCTCCGCGCCTCGCAGAGCATGGAGCTCTGGGACGAGGAGCTGCGGCGCGAGCCCGCCGCGATCGGCATCCACACTCTGCCGCCGTTCCTGCCCGAGGCTTTCGACATGGAAGAAGCCATGCGCGAGCTCCAGGCCGAGTGCGCGGAGCCGATGCGGGCCGGCAAGTTCCTGGTCACCCTCGGCGGCGAGCACAGCCTGACGATTGCGCCGGTGCGGGCCGCGCGCCAGGTCTTCCGCTCGGCCGGGGAGATCGGGGTCGTGCAATTCGACGCCCACTCGGACCTGCGCGCCGAATTCGAAGGCACGCCCTACAGCCACGCGAGCGTCATGCGCCGCGTGCACGAAGACGGCATACCGGCGCTCGCGGTGGGCATCCGCTCGCTGTCGCGGCCCGAGGCCGAGCTCATCCGCGACAAGAACTTGCCGGTGATCTGGGGCTATCAGCTCGACCGGGCGGCCGAGCTGTTCGAGCCCATGCTGGCCAAGCTCCCCGAGCAGGTCTACCTCACCTTCGATCTCGACTTCTTCGACCCCGCGTTGGTGCCGGCGACCGGAACTCCCGAACCCGGAGGTGGCCATTGGTATCCCACGCTGGCGCTCTTGCGGACGCTCTTTCGGGTGAAGAAGGTGGTCGCCATGGACGTCGTCGAGCTGGCGCCCTTCGGCGGCAATCCGGCGAGTGACTTCCTCGCCGCGAAGCTGATTTACAAATGCCTGGGGTACCTCGGCGCATGATTTCCCGCGCGGAAGCTCAGCGGAGAATCGCCGCTCACCCGCATTGGTATCACCGGATCGAGGTCCTGCCTGGGTTGTTCACGCCCGGTATCAACGACTCGGCCGAAGCCCTCGCCCGGATTGAGCTCGCGGGACTGCCACGTGACTGCGTTGGAATGCGGGCACTCGACGTTGGGTGCCGCGACGGCTTCTTCGCTTTCGAGCTCGAGCGCCGAGGCGCGACGGTCGTAGGTGTCGACGCAGTCGCGCCGGACGGGACTGGCTTCTCGATTGCCTCGGGGATCCTCGAGAGCAAGGTCGAGTATCGCGTGGACAACGTCTACAACCTGACCGCAGAACGCCTCGGCCGCTTCGATATCGTCCTGTTTCTCGGCGTGGTCTACCACCTGCGCCATCCGCTTCTCGCCCTGGAGCGCCTGCGCGAGGTTTGCAACGAGGGGGCGCTGATCGTTTGCGAGAGCGAGGCGAGCCAGAACCCGCAAGCCCTGAAATCCGCGGCGGCGCTCTGGGAGCTGGTTCCCCACGGCCAGCACGAGGACGCCAGCGTCAAGTGGCTGCCAACCCCCAAAGGCTTCGCGGCGGCGATCGCCGACAGCCGGTTCGAGGTGATCCATTCCGCGGGGTACGGCGCTCGCTGCGTGGCCGGAGCCCGTGCCGTCGCCGCGTCTTCTCTGGCCGCGCAGCAGCATTTCGACCGCGCCGCGCGGCAGGGCTGACCCGCGGACGGTCGCTCAGCCGGCGAGGACGCTCCCGCCGTTCACGTTCACGATCTCGCCGGTGATCTGCCGCGCCAGCGCCGAGGCGAGGAAGAGCACCGCGCCGGCGATGTCCTCGGCGGTCGCCACGCGGCGAAGCGGAATCGCCGCCTCGATCGAGGCGCGTTCCGGACCGTGTAGTGCCGAGGCGCTCATCTCGGTGTCCACCCAACCCGGAGCCACGCAATTCACCCGCACCGCCGGAGCAAGCTCGGTGCTCCACGCTTTGGTGGCCGAGATCAAGGCACCCTTGCTCGCTGCGTAGGGGCTGTAGAAAGCCTCGCCGCGCTGCCCCGCGGTCGAGGACAGGTTGACGATGTTGCCGTCGCTCGAGGCGGCGAGCAATCCGATCGCCTGATGCGCGCACTGGAACGCCGAGGTCACGTTCACCTGCCAGGTTTCCTGGAGCAGTTCCGCATCCAGCGTGGCGAGCGGATTGCGCACCCAGATGCCGGCATTGTTCACCAGGCAGTCGAGCGCTCCCCACTCCCGCCGGACGAACGCGAAGAGCGCATCGATCGCCGCCGGATCCGCGAGCTCGGCGCCGAACATCCGATGGGGTTCGGACGGGTGTTCTCGGGTAAGACCCTCGAGCACCTGCCGAGCGGCATCGACCTGCCGGCCATAGTGCACTAGCACCGCGGCGCCGGAGCGCCCGAAGAGCCGGGCACAGGCGGCGCCGATACCGCGGCTGGCGCCCGTGATGAGCACCCGGCGGCCCGACAGATCGATCATCGAGCTCAGCCGCCCTGCTCGACCACCAGCGCGATGCCCTGGCCGCCGCCGATGCAGGCAGAGGCGACGCCGAGGCCGCCGCCGCGCCGCTGGAGCTCCTTGAGCAAGGTGAGCGTGATGCGTGCGCCGGTTGCTCCCAGTGGGTGGCCGAGCGCGATCGCGCCGCCGTTCACGTTTAGTTTTTCGGTATCCAGATCGAGCTCCTTCACCACCGCCAGGATCTGTCCGGCGAAGGCTTCGTTGATCTCGATCAGCTTCAAATCGGAGAGCTTGAGACCGGCCTTGTCGAGCGCCTTGCGGATGGCCGGCGCCGGGCCGATACCCATGCGCGAAGGCTCGACGCCCACCATGGCCCAGGAGAGCAACCGCCCGAGCGGCTGGCGACCCTTCTCCTTGGCGCGCTCCGCGGTGGTGAGAACCATCATGGCCGCTCCATCCACGATGCCCGAGGCGTTGCCGGCGGTGACGAAACCGTCCTTGTCGAACGCGGTCGGCAGCTTGGCCAGGATCTCCATGGTGGTGTCGGGCCGCGGGTGCTCGTCGTGCTCGACCAGCTTGGCGCGCTTGCCGCTGCCCACCGGGTACGGAACGATCTCTTGCGCCAACTTGCCGGCGGCGACCGCCGCCGCGGTTCGGCGCTGACTCTCGAGCGCGTAGGCGTCTTGCGCCTCGCGCGAAATCCCATAGTCGCGCGACAGGTTGTTGCTGGTCTGCGCCATGTAGAAGCCGCAATAGCCGTCCATCAGCGAGATCATCAGAAGGTCCTCGAGCTTGCCCTGCCCGAGCTTGAATCCCGAGCGCGCGCCCCAGATCACGTGCGGGGCCATCGACATGCTCTCCATACCGCCGACCAGGCAGGTCGTCGCGTCGCCGGTGAGGATGTTCTGAGCGCCGGAAATGATCGCCTGGATTCCCGAGCCGCAGAGGCGGTTCACGGTGAGCGCCGGCGATTCCTTCGGGACGCCGGCTTTGAGCGCTACGTGGCGAGCGCCGTAGATCGCGTCGGGCGAGGTCTGCAGCGCGTTGCCGACCACCGTGTGATCGATCTCTTCGGGAGCCACACCGGAGCGCTCGAGAGCAGCCTTCGCTGCGTGGGCGCCGAGGTCGATGGCCGAGATACCCGCGAACGATTCGTTGAACTCGCCCATCGGCGTGCGGGCGCCGTCGAGCAGCACGAGATCCTTGATCTGCATATGTACGAGTCTCCAGGAGGCGTCGAAAAGAGGTGGGGCTCTTACTGCGATCACTTACTGCAGCCACCGACTTTGGCCGCTGCTATCATCTACCAAACACCAGGTCTCGTCATCTCATTCCAGAGGAGGCAAGCGCATGAACACCGCCAGCGTACTGCAACGGCTCGACGATCTGATCCAGTCGCGCTCGATTCTGAATCACCCCTTCTATCAGGCCTGGACCGCGGGCACGTTGACGCGCGCCGACCTGGCGACGTACGCCAGCAACTACTACCCGCACGTGGAGGCGTTTCCGGCCTACCTCGAGACGGTCATCGCCGGAACGAGCGACGCCGCCATCCGCGCCGAGCTGCTCGACAACCTGCGCGAGGAGCGTTCCGAGCCCGCCCCACATCCCGAGCTCTGGCTACGTTTCGCCGAAGGGATGGGGGCGAATTCGGCCGCGATCTCGAGCGCCGAGACCACCAGCGCAACCCGGGCGACTGTCGAGACCTTCCGTGCCCTCTGCGCCGAGAGCACCCTCGCCGGGCTGGCGGCCCTGTATGCCTATGAGAGCCAGCAGCCCGAGGTCGCCAAGCGCAAGGCCGCCGGCCTCTGCGAGCGCTATTCGGTCGCCGATCCCGAGACCTTGTCGTATTTCACCGTCCACGCCGAGGCCGACCTGCGCCATCGCCAGGGCGAGCGCCAGGCCATCGCCTCTCTGCTCGACCAAGGGGCTTCGGAATCCGAGCTCCTCGCGTCTGCAAATCGCGCCCTCGACGCGTATTGGGGACTGCTCGACGGCGTCTGCACGGAAGCCGGTATTCACGCCTGCTGAGGCTTACCCGCTCCCCCCTTGGCCATGGGTCGAGGGGGGAGCCAGTTTCACGATAGTTCACGAATTCACGAATTATCGAAGCACCACGCCCCGCCAATCCACTGGTAATCCTGACCCGGACAACTGGCACGGACCTTGAAACTGGCTCTTTCGAGGCCAGACCGTGCTGCGCATCGACATTCAAAACCAAACCCCCGACCAGATCACCTATTCGGTCGCCGGCCGGCTGGTTGCCGAGGATCTCGGCTCGCTGACCGCGTTGATTGAGGACGCCGCGGTTGGCGGGCGGCGGGTGGCTTTCGACCTCGCCGACGTGGCGCTGGTCTCGCGGGAAGTGGTCGAGTACTTCGCCCAGGGACCCGGCCGAGATGTCGAGATCGTGCGTTGCGCCGACTATGTGCGCGCCTGGCTGCGCTGCAGCCGGCCGCATGGAGACGAAAGACCCCAATGAGCGATTGGTCGAAAACACCTGCCGCGGCGCTCGGTCTGGCGCTGCTTCTGCTCGCGCACCCGCTGCGCGCGGAGACTTTGCGCCTGACCCTCGCCGATGCCGTCGGCCGGGGGCTCACCGAGGGCGCCGCGGCCAAGCTTGCAGGCGCCGAGATCGAGCGCGCCACCGCCCTCGCCGACCAGGCGCGCGCCGCGTTGCGGCCGCAAGTGACCGGCAGCGTGCTCGAACAGAGTCAGTCGATTAACTTCGAGACCTTCGGCTTCATCCCGCCGGGTCTCTCGCCGGTGGTCGGACCGTTCTACGTGCTCGACGGTCACCTCACCGCGGCCCTGAACGTCCTCCAGATCGCTGCCCACAAGCGTCTCGACGCGGCGCGGCAAGGAATCCAAGTCGCCAAGGCCGAGCGGCTGGAGACCGAGAACCAGGTCGCCACCGCGATTTCGACTCTCTACGTCGCCCTGCTCCGAGCCCGGGCGCAGACCGCCGCAAGCCGCGCCAACGTCGAGCTCGCCGAGCATCTCGCAGCCTCCGCCGACCGGCAGCTCGACGCCGGCACCGCGACCCGAATCGACAGCACGCGATCGCAAGTCCAGCTCGCCCGGCAGCGCGATGCACAGGTGGCGGCGCGCGCCCAGGAAGCCGCGGCGCAGCTTGCCCTCCTGCGCGCCGTCGGGGCGCCCATGGATGCCGAAGTCGAGCTCGTCGACGCGCTCCTCGAACAGCCACCGGCGCCGGTCGTCCTCGCCGACGCCCTGGTCGCGGCGCGCGCCGGCCGCCCCGATCTCCAGGCGAGCAGCGAACGCGTGCTGGCGGCAGAGATCCAGGTCGCAGCCGCCAAAGCCGACCGCCTCCCCACCATCGGCCTCCAAGCCCAAGGAGGCTACAGCGGCAACAATGTCAACAACCTCTTATGGACGCGCGCCGTCGGCGCCTTGGTCACCGTGCCCATCTACACCGGCGGCCTGACGCCGGCGCGCATCGCCGAGGCCACCACGCGGCTCGAAGAGGCGCGCATCGAGCATCACGACCTGGAACGCCAAGTCGAACAGGACGTCCGCCGCGCCATCCTCGACTACGAGGCAGCGCAGAGTCGGGTCGCGCTCGCCGAACGCAATCGCGCGCTCGCCAACGAGGAGCTCGACCACGCGCAGGAACGTTTCAGCAGTGGGGTCGCCAACGCGCTCGAAGTGGACAACGCGCAGAACTCGGTGACCACCGCGACCGACATTCGCGTCGCCGCCCTCGCCGCCCAGGCCCAGGCCTGGTTCGACGTCGAGCACGCGACCGGACGCATCCGCGAATTGATTCCTTCTGCCGCCCCCAGCGCCCATAGAGAGAGCGACCGATGAGCGAGACCCCGCAAGAAACCACGGACAACCCGACCCCCGCCACCCAGAAGCCGCGCAACGGCCGCGTTCGCTCGATCATCACCTGGACGATCGTCGGCGGCATCGCCATCGCTGGCTCGGTCTATGCCTGGCGAACGGTGCAGTTCTACGAGCACCACGCCGAGACCGACGACGCCTTCGTCGAGGCCCACATCGACCCCGTGCTGCCGCGGATCGCGGGCTACGTCACCGCGGTCAACGTGCGCGACAACCAGGCGGTCAAGCAGGGCGACGTCCTGGTCACCATCGACACGCAAGATTTGCAGGCGAAGCTCCATCAGGCGCAGGGCGCGGTCGAGACTTCGAAGGCCAAGGTCGCCGCGGCCGAAGCCCAGGTCTCGGTAATGCGCGCCAACACAACCGCGCTTGCCACCCAGAAGAGCCGTACCCACGCGGATCTCGATCGCTACGCCAAGCTGCGCGAGAAGCAGGACATCCCGCAGCAGATGTACGACACCGCGCGCTCCGCCGCCGACAACGCCGACGCTCAACTCGTCGGCACCGAGCGCCAGGTCGGCGCCGCACAGGCCCAGGTCGCCGCCGCGCGCGCCGAGGTCGACCAGAAACAGGCCGACGTCGCATACGCCGAGCTCCAGGTCACGTACGGCACGGTGGCGGCGCCGGCGACCGGCACGATCTCCAAGCGCAACGTCGAGAACGGCCAGATGGTGCAGTCCGGCCAACCGCTCATGGCGATCGTGCTCGGCGACGAGCCCTGGGTGATCGCCAACTTCAAGGAAACCCAACTGCAGCGCATGCGCCAGGGCCAGAAGGTCGAGCTCGAGGTCGACGCCTATCCCAAGCACACGTTCCACGGCCAGGTCGATTCCTTCGCCGCCGCGACCGGTGCGAAGTTCTCGCTCTTGCCGCCCGACAACGCGACTGGCAACTTCACCAAGGTGGTGCAGCGCGTCCCGGTGAAGATCGTCTTCACTGACCCGGCCGACCCGACGCATCCCCTGCGAGCGGGCATGAGCGTCACCGCGATCGTCAACCTCGACTGATTGACCCCCATGACCCGTCAATCACCAATCACCCCAGCGCCAACGGCCATCTAGCAAAGCGCAAGGGACCATATGGCGGAAGTAGGCGCCCGCAAGTGGATCATAACCATCACGGTGATCTTGGCCTCGATGCTCGAGCTCATCGATACCTCGATCGTGAACGTCGCCCTGCCCCAGATCATGGGCAACCTCGGCGCGACACTCGACGAGGCGACCTGGATCATCACCGCCTACGTGGTCGCCAACGTCATCGTGATTCCGATGACCGGATGGTTCGCGACCGTCTTCGGCCGTCGCAACTATCTCGTCGGCTCGGTGGTGGTGTTCACCATCGCCTCGTACGCCTGCGGCCAGGCCACCGGCATCTGGGAGCTGGTGGCCTTCCGTTTCATCCAGGGCGCGGCAGGAGCGGCGCTGCTGTCGACGTCGCAATCAGTGCTGGTCGAGACCTTTCCGCCGAGCGAGCTCGGTCTTGCCAATGCTCTCTTCGGCATGGGTGTCGTAGTCGGACCGACCATCGGCCCGACGCTCGGCGGCTGGATCACCGACAACTACTCCTGGCGCTGGATCTTCTACGTCAACCTGCCGATCGGTATCGTCGCCGCGCTGCTCATCTGGGCCTACATCCGCGACCCCGAGCACAAGCGCGCGACCGGCAGCGTCGACTGGGCAGGCATGTTCCTGCTCGTGCTCGGCATCGGCTCGCTGCAGGTGCTGCTCGAGCGCGGCGAGCGCGAGGATTGGTTCTCGTCGCCCTTCATCAACGCCCTCGCGGTGCTGTCGGTCTGCGGGATCGTTGGGTTCATCTGGCGCGAGCTGACCGCCGAGCATCCGGTGGTCGACCTGCGCGTGCTGAAAGATCGATCGCTCGCGGTCGGCACCTTCTTCACCTTTATCCTGGGCTTCGGGCTCTACAGCTCGGTGTTCATCTTCCCGGTCTTTGCGCAGACCCTGCTCGGCTTCACCGCCATGCAGACGGGCCTGATCTTGCTACCCGGCGCGCTGACCACCGCATTGATGATGCCGTTCGTCGGCAAGGCTCTCCAGCGCGGCGCCATGCCGCAGCTGATGACCGCCGCGGGATTCGTGTTTTTCTTCGGCTTCGCCTGGGAGCTCTCGCGCTCGACGCTGTCGTCCGGGGTGCACGACTTCTTCTGGCCGCTGGTATTCCGCGGCATCGGCATGGCGCTGCTCTTCGTGCCGCTCACCACCCTGGCGCTCGGCGGCCTGCGCGGCAAGGACATTCCCCAGGGCGCCGGCCTCACCAACATGATGCGCCAGCTCGGCGGTTCGTTCGGGGTGGCGATTATCGCTACCTACATCCAGCGACGAGTCTGGTCGCACCGCACGGCCTTGTTAAGCCACATGTCGATTTACGACAACGCGTTCCGCGAGCGGCTCGACGCGGCCATGCGCGGCATGGCGGCGAGCGGCTCGGCGCCGTGGACGGCACAACAGCAGGCCTACGGCGCGCTCGAAGGCGCCCTCACCCGGCAGAGCTTCCTGCTCACCTACATGGATGCCTTCCTGGTCTGCGGCGCCTTCTTCCTGGCCGTGATTCCGCTGCTGGTCCTGTTCAAGCGCAACCGCAAGCCTGCGGCGCCCGTGCCCTTGCACTAGCGCGGCGCGCGAGCGCCTTCAAGCATCGCCGCCTTGCGGGCAAAGCGAGCCGAATCGAGCATGCGCTCCGGCGGCGGAATTTGCAGCTGATGTTCCCACCATGCCGCTCGCGGGGGGCCGCTGGCTTCCCAAATCGCATTCCGATCGAACAGGAGCCAGACATCCCATGCCTCCGTGCCCAAGTCGATCGTTTCCGTCTCGGTCTCGAGGATGCGATATGCGTTGCCCATCACCCGGCGGCCATCCCAGTAGTGGCGAGCGCGTCGATCGGGCATCAGCGCCGCCGCTTCTGGGACGTAGCGCGGAGCGCCTCCTACCTGATCCGACCACACTACGAAAACCGCGATGTCGTCTCCCGTTTGCGTGTCCAACCATTCCTTCTGCAGCGAGGAGACCCCTCGCAGACAAACCCCTCAGGCGGGAGAGGCGAGGAAGATGGCGCGCACCTTCCCGTGGGCGGCGTTGAAGGCCGTGCGCAACGGCTCGGCTTGCCCATCGAGGGTCTGGTAGCTGGCGCTGGGGTTTGCCGCACCGCAGGCCGCAAGCGCGAGCAGGAATGTCAGCCGCAGATGCTTCATTGTCGGCCTCCTTAAGCGGGGATGAACAGATTTAGCGCCGTGGCACCGACCCACAGGATGGCCGCGCCCCACAGGACCGCGCGCACGATCTTCTGTGTGCGACGAGCAGGTCCGTTGCCAGAGGCTTCGCAGTCAGCCGGCTTTCGATAGGTGGACCAGAATCCGAACAGCAGCGCCCCCGCGGATCCCGCGAGCAACCAGGCGCTGTAAGGCTTGAGGCCCGCGGCCCACGCGGCACCGCTGGCCCCCAGAGCGCCGACGATGAGCGGAGCGAGAATCGGCCCGGCGCAACAAGCCGTCGCCGCAGTGGCGACGAACGCCCCTCCCGCGCCGGAAACCGCCGCTCCGGCGGCGGCGAGCTGACCCGCAACTCCCTGCCGGCGCGGCGCGCCCTTGGATCGATCGCCGCTCATGCGTGGTGAATCATCGACGCTCTGAGTGCGGCGAGGATGATCTGGAACGGCGGAACACCAACCTGCCGACCAGACTCGTCGCGGTAGAGGCGGCACGAGTCCGCGCACTCTCCGGGCGACGACCCCGCAACGTCTTTGCCGTCGACCAGGATCGTGGGAGAACCGAACCCGCGCGCGTAGTCGGGAAGGCCGGGGTCATCGGTCTGATATTCGACCCACACTGGCGCGAGATTCGCCTCGGCCAGCGCCCGCCCCAACTGCTCGCGGGCCGCTGCAATGTGGGGGCAGCCGGCAAAGTAGATCAACTCAGTGGCGCGCACGAGGACTCTCCTGGTCGAGGGCCTCGAGGATCGGGCACTCGCTCGCTGGACCTGGCCCCGCGCAGGCTTCGCTCAGCCGCAGAAGCGCCCGACGCATTTTGCGGAGGGCCGCCATCTTCACCTCGATGTCTCGGATCTTGGACAAGGCGCGCGCCTGCACGGCAGCACAGGTTCCATCCGGCGCGACGCGCAGCGAGAGAAGCTCGGCGATCTCGTGAAGCGAGAAACCCAGGCCCTTGGCGTGTTGAATGAACCGCATGCGCCGGACCACGCCCGGCTCGTAATGCCGGTAGCCCGACGGCGGACGTTCTGGCCGTTCGATCAAGCCTTCGCGTTCGTAGAAGCGGACCGTCTCGACCCCTACGCCCGAGTCCTGGGCGACCCTGCCGATGGTGAGGTATTGCGCCGCGCTCTTCACACCGACGAGTATGAACCCTGTAGTGGGGTACGGAGTCAAGATGTGTGTTGCAGGCCAGTGCTAGCGTCACTCGCGGTGGACGTGCACTCCAAATGAGCGAAGCCATGATGACGAGCGACCCGGGGCAGGCACGGCTCGATCTGGTCCGTCGGGCCCGCTGGCTCGCTCAGTTGGGCTTGGCTTGGCATTTCCTGGAGGCAACGGTCGCTTTTGTGGCTGGCGCGTGGGCGCACTCGATCGCCTTGGTCGGTTTCGGCGCCGACAGCGTCGTCGAGGCGCTCGCCGGCGTCGTACTGCTGTGGCGCTTCTCGCCGGCTCGGGCCGCTTCACCCGCTGCCGAACGCACAGCTCAGCGATTCATCGGGATCAGTTTTTACGCGATCGCCGCGTACATCCTGGTCGACGCCCTCTGGACACTGGCTACGCGATCTCGGCCGGAGGCGAGTTGGCTTGGGATCGGTTTGTCGATCGTGACCCTGGCCACGATGCCGCCACTCGCCCGGGCCAAGGCCAGAGTGGGCACCCGGCTCGGCTCCTCGGCGACGAGAAGCGAAGGTCGGCAAAACATGCTCTGCGCCTACCTCTCGCTGGCGCTCCTTGTCGGCCTCACAGGGAACGCCCTATTCGCTCTGTGGTGGCTCGATCCTGCGGTGGCGCTCGGCATCGCCATCGTGGCGGCGCGGGAAGGCCGCGATGCCTTCCAAGGCAAAGCCTGCGACTGCTGCTAGGGCGCTGGACGTCGTCTGAGGTTCGCGCAGGATGAGCGCGCCCTGCACCGGAACACCCAGAGCCTCGAGTGCCGTCGCAGCCTTCTTCGCCAGCCCAGGGAACAGGCAGCGCGCAGCCCAGACCTTCTCGTAGGCCTCGATCGCGCCGGCCTGGTCACCGCCAGCCGCGGCCTTCGCGGCGGCGCTGAGCGCGGTCCGAGCGGCACTCTCACGCCTAGCGATCTCTGCCTTCAACAGCGTCTCGACCTCGCGAGCGTCGAACAGCCCTGTGTGCGCCGGGAAGCGGAGGACCTCGGAACCGTTGGGCTCCGCCAAGATCAATGACGCTTGGCCATCTGGAGCTTGATACTTCTCGTGCCGCGTCTTCTCGTTCGGCGGAACGACCAGTGGGGCGACACAGCGCTCGGCCAGCCGCGAGAGGCCCGGCGAGCGAGCGAGAGAGGAGCGAAGAGCCTCGTCCGGCGAGGTCGGGAACCAGAACAGCAGGAGCTGCGCGTCGTTCGGCAGGTCGACTCCAGCGTCGAGAACCTTCCAGCCCACCACATAGGTGAAGCCGAGAAATTCCCCCCGCCGGAGGACGTCGCCGCCATCGGCCGCGTTTGCCGAAGTCGCGCCGTTCGCCGCCAGCGCAACGAGGAGGCCGACGATCAAAGGGCGGTTCCGGCGAGAGGTCGTCATCGGTTCTTGGCGGAAGCGCATGGGAATCGAACCCACCCTCGACGCCGTAACCGGCGCCGAACAACGGTTTTGAAGACCGCAGAGAGCACCAGCCCCCGAGCGCTTCCGCCCACTATCCTATCCGGCGGCACGCCGGGGCTGAGCCCGATTGCCGCGGTTGCGGTAGTTTTCACCGATGGCATCTCCGTCCGTCACGTTCGATCCCCTCGCCACCCTCAACGCCGAGCAGCGTGCAGCGGCAACTTTCGGCGCGGCCGCGTCCGGTTCACCGCCGCTGCTGGTGATCGCCGGCGCCGGCACCGGCAAGACGACGACGCTCGCCCATCGCGTCGCGCACCTGATCCTCGAGGGCGCCGACCCGGGCCGCATCCTCCTACTCACGTTCACCCGGCGAGCCGCGGCCGAGATGACGCGCCGCGCCGAGGGCCTGGTGTCCCGCGTGCGCGGCGGATCGAGCGGCAGGTTGCCGTGGGCGGGAACGTTTCACTCCGTCGCCAATCGGCTGCTGCGTCTCCACGGCGCCGCGGTGGGGCTCGACCCGGCCTTCACGGTGCTCGACCGAGGCGACGCCGAAGACCTGATGGATTTCGAGCGCACGTCGCTCGATCTCGACAAGAAGGAAAAACGCTTCCCGCGCAAGAGCACTTGTCTCGCCATCTACTCGCGACGGGTGAACAGTGGTCAGAGCCTCGAGGACGTGCTCGACAAGGCTTTCCCCTGGTGCGCGTCCTGGGAGACCGAGCTGCGCCGGTTGTTCCGCGCCTACGTCGACACCAAACAGCGCCAGCAGGTGCTCGACTATGACGATCTGCTGCTCTACTGGTCGTTGTTGGTCGGCGAGCCGGCGGTGGCGCGAGAGGTGAGCGCGCGGTTCGATCACATCCTGGTCGACGAATATCAGGACACCAACAAGCTGCAGGCGGACATTCTCCTCGCCTTGCGCCCGAGCGGCATCGGCCTCACGGTGGTGGGCGACGACGCGCAATCGATCTATGGCTTCCGCGCCGCCGAGGTCGGCAACATTCGCGGCTTTCCCGACGCCTTCCCCACCCCGGCCGAGGTGATCTCGCTCGATCGCAACTACCGATCCACGCAACCGGTGCTGGACGCCGCCAACGCGGTGATCAACGAAAGCACGAGCCGGTTTCGCAAGGCGCTGGTGGCCCATCGCGGTGAGGGCCCGCGGCCGCGCATCGTCACCGTCGAGGACGAATCGCGCCAGGCCGAGGTGGTGGCCGAGATGATCCTCGCCCACCGCGAGGACGGCCTCGAGCTGCGCCAGCAGGCGGTGCTCGTGCGGGCCGCGCACCACAGCGATGCGCTCGAGGTCGAGCTCGCGCGCCGCGACATTCCATTCGTGAAGTACGGCGGACTCAAGTTCCTCGAGGCAGCGCACGTGAAGGATGTCCTGGCGGTACTGCGCTGGGCCGAGAATCCCCGCGACGCGGTGGCCGCGTTTCGCGTTCTGCAACTGATGCGCGGCGTCGGGCCCGCGGGTGCGCGGCGCGCACTCGAGGCGCTCGCGGCCGAGGGCATCGACAGCTGGGTTCCTCCGGCGGACGCCGCCGCCGAGTGGCAGGGGCTGCGGGCCACGATCCATGGATTGCGCAAGTCGACCGCCTGGGAGGGTCAGCTGCAGCAAGTCCGGCGCTGGTACGGGCCGGTGCTCGAAAGGACGCACGAGAACGCGCCGCTCCGCGAATCGGATCTCGATCAGCTCGAGCTGGTGGCGGCGAGCTTTCCCTCGCGCGAGCGTTTCCTCGCCGAGCTCGCGCTCGATCCGCCGGCGACGCTCGGCGACGAGGCCGGGCCGCCGCACCTCGACGAGGACTGGATCACGGTATCGACGATCCACTCGGCCAAAGGCCAGGAGTGGCGCGCAGTGTTCGTGCTCAATGTGGTCGACGGCTGTATTCCTTCGGACATGTCGACCGACAATGCCGAGGAGATCGACGAGGAACGCCGGTTGCTCTACGTTGCGATGACGCGCGCCAAGGACCACCTGGCGCTCATCCAGCCACAACGCTACTTCGTGCGCAGCCAGTCGCGCACCGGCGACCGCTCCATCCAGGCGCCCAACAGCCGGTTCCTGCCGCCGCATGTGCTGGAGCTCTTCGAACGCGAAGCACGGCTGTTGCCCCGCGCCGCGGACGGCGGGCCCATCGGCGGGCCGGCGCGTATCGACGCCAAGAAGAAGCTGCGCGATATGTGGGACTAGGAGGAGCCGGCCAGGCTCCTCCCGCTGCTAGATGCCTCTCACCTCGCGCCGGGCCTGGGTGCTGCCGGCGGTGGCACGGCGGCCGGCGGTGTGGCCGACTTGTCTTCCACCTTGGACTTTTCCTTTCCCTTCGGCGGCGCCTGCGGCAGGGGCTTGCGCGGGAAGCGCTCGTCGCGCTGGGCGGCGTCGTAGACGAACGCCGCCATCACCACGGAGGCCTGCATCAGGTCATCGCGGCGCGCGTGATCGTAGGTATCGATGTTCGAATGATGCGTGCGCGTCTCGTAGTCCAGCGCATCCTGTACGAATTGGAAGCCCGGCAGACCCACGCCGTCGAACGACTGGTGGTCGGTGCCGCCGGTGTCATTGGTGGTGACGGTATCGGCGCCGAGGTCGCGCAGCGGCTCGAGCCAGGCGCGGAAGATCGGCACCGCGGCAGTGTTCTCTTCCGAATAGATACCGCGGATGCGGCCACTGCCGTTGTCGAGGTTGAAGTACGCCGAGAGCTTCGCGTGGTCCGGCTTCGGAGCAATCGGCCAGGTGGACTCGCGGTAGGGCTCGGGCAGCGCCAGCTGAGCCGCGTCGGTCGAGGGCGGGCGCGACGCGAAATGCCCCGTCACATAGGCCGTCGAACCGATCAGACCCTGCTCCTCTCCCGACCACAGGGCGACCCGTATGGTGCGCCGCGGCTTGAGGCCGGTCGCCTCGAGGATGCGCACCGCCTCCATCACCACCGCCGATCCGGCCCCGTTGTCCGTCGCGCCGGTGCCGGCGTGCCAGGAGTCGAAGTGCGCGCCGAGCATCACGACCTCATCCTTCTTGTCGGTGCCCGGGATCTCCGCCACCACGTTGTAGCCGTGCGTGTCCTCGGAATGAAACTTGGCCTCGACCTCGAGCTCGAGCTCGACCTTGTGGTCGCCGTCGAGCAGGCGCAGCATGCGTTGATACGGCTCGGCGGCCGCGACCACCGCCGGCACGCCGCGGCCCCGCCCGACGATCCCCAGCGAGCCTCCCGACTGCACGTTGATGACGCCGTTGTCGCGGCGGCTCATCTCGATCGTGGCGACGACGCCCTCCTCGACCAGAAACGCGTTGAGCTTGGCGCCGAAGGTGAAGCGCTTGATCGCTCGCGTCCGCCAGCTAGGGCGGCTCGGATCCGGCAGGTCCAGGGCGTTGAGGCCCTCGAGATCGGCGCGCGTGTAGCGCTCGAACGGCGCCTCCTTGGACTCGTCGACCGGGTTGTCCGGCGCCTCGCGGGGACCCGAGAGGAGCACGATCTTGCCCTTGAGCTTGCCCTTTTGTGCCGCGAGGTCTTCTTCGGTCTCGAGCTTGAGCTGGATCGCTTCACCGCGGACGACGCCCGCAGTGCCCGGAGTCCAGGCCTTGGGGACGACGAAGAACGGCACGGTCAACTGCGTGATCATGCGCGCCGAGGCCTTGCTGTACGACCACCCCTCGCCGAAGTCGAAAGCCTCGGTGTGCGATGCCGACAAGCCGTAGGACTGCAAGCGTTGACGCGCCCATTCGGCGGCGGCCTTGTCTTCGGGCGACGCCGTGAGGCGCGGGCCGAGCACGTCGGTCATGTATTCCAGAGTGTCCATCACCTGCGACCGGTGCAGACCCTCGTCGCGGATGCGGTTCATGGCGTCGAGATCGACTCGCTCCTGGGGCTGTGCCATCACCACGCCAGCGAAGGTCAGGGCCAGGGCGAGCGTTTGCGCAAGACGGCGAACCATCGAAGCTCCTTTCGGGACGAACGACAGATAGTTGGGACCAGGCCGATTCGAAATTGAATGCAGGGAGTCTAGTCCCTGCTCGAAAGAGAGGCCTGCCCGCGGGGCGATCGGCGGCTTTGCGCCCGCCAATGGCGATCCGACGCTCGGGAACGGCCGGCTGCGGCCGGCCCAATCGCCCGATTCGAAGGCAAGCACTCGGGAGTGCATTCCCGCCGATCGGGATCATTGTTTTCGTGGACGAGACCCATGCCCGCGCACCCCCTTGGGCTGGGAACTAGAGTCATCGATCCGGCATCGCAGTGAGCCTCGGAGGGAATCCCATGACGACCACCAACCTCGGGCCTCGCCTGACCAATCCCTTCCTGCATGACGCTTCGAAGGGGCACCCGAACAGCTGGAGGCGCCTCGGCATTTCGGGGCTGATGCTTGGCGCATCGGTGCTGTTCGCCCTGACCGCCTCGGGCTCGCCGCCAGACGAGCCGACGCGGCACGCGAGCGAGGGTCCGCAAACCGCGGTTCGGATCTCGACACTCGCTGCCGGTGAAACTGAGGTCACGCGCTAACAATTCGCGGCGTTCGCGAAGGAGACGAATCGACCCGTCGCCAAAGGCTGTATCAACGATCGCGATGGCGACGGCGAAGGCGCTGACGACCCGACCGCATCGTGGCTCGAGCCCGGGTTCGAGCAGGGACCGGACCACCCCGTAGTTTGCGTCTCCTGGAACGACGCCAAGGACTACGCTGCCTGGCTCAGCCGCAAGGCCCGCCAGACCTATCGCTTGCTCTCCGAGTCCGAATGGGAGTACTCGGCGCGAGCCGGCACGACAACAACATTCTTCTGGGGTCAGATTGCCGAGGAAGGCTGCCGCTACATGAATGGCGGTGACCGCGCCCTCCGGCGCGCCGAGCCGAAGAACTCCTCCGCGAAGGTCGAGTGCGACGACGGTGCCGGATTCACCTCGCCCGTCGGCCGCTACCCTCCCAATCCATTCGGCCTTCGCGACATCACCGGGAACGCGTGGGAGTGGGTGGAGGATTGCTACGCGACTTCGCTGGAGCACATAGCCAAGGACGGCAGCCCCCGCACAACCGTCGACTGCATCGAACACGTCGACCGTGGCGGCTCATTCGATGACTATCCGGAAGACTTGCGCTCCGCCAGCCGACACCACATCAAGCCCAGCGCACGCTGGTACAACACCGGCTTCCGGCTCGCGCGCACGCTGTCCGAGGCCGAGGCGCAGCTATCTCGGTCAGATCCAGAGCTCCCTGGCCGATCCTCCCATCTCCGACTCTATCCGGCTAAAGTTGGTCGAAGACATTAACGCCTGAGCCTTCTCGTGTGCGCCAGGTAAAGTGCTCGACTAGGCGAATGCTTCCGTTCGAGAGGCGTCGCACGTCACACCTGGACGATCCGCCATGGACGTAGCCATCTTCCACTTGCGCGTAACGAAAGTGCAGAGTTTCAGAGATCCATCGACCCACCAACCAAGCACGCGTTACTTTGCCGCCCGCATATCGTGCCCATACCCGCGAGCCTCTCTGTCTGAACTGAAGGCGCGTGTCTTCGCCTACGACACCCATAGCATCGGTGTCGCTCACGTACATCGTCACGCCGTCAAGGTTGACCACTAGAGACCATCTAGGTCACGCGATCGAGCAGGCGGCGGGAGCGAATCGCGCGGCTATACAGCACGCCGCAGTGGTACCAATGCACGAGCAGCGCCTCGCGGACGGCCCTGAAGGCTGGGCCCAGCACCGGCACGCTCGACGGATAGGGGGCCGGGGAAGACGTCACGTCGAGCCCAAAGCCGCGGGCGAAGGCCTCGGCGCGGGCGATGTGCAATCCATCCGAAACCAGGAGGATGGCGTGCAGATCGAGCTCGCGCATCGTCTGCCGGGCGTGGAACAGATTCTCCAGTGTGTGGCGGCTCTGGTCCTCGAGCAGCACCGCGGCCGAAGGCACGCCGGCGGCGACCAGGACCTCCTTACCGGCTGCTGCCTCGGTACGGGTCGAGGCCGCGGTGAGACCTCCGGCCACCATGATGCGTGGGGCGAACCCTTCCCGGTAGAGCCTGGCCGCCTGTTCGAGCCGAGCTCGGAATACCGCCGTCGGCAAGTCCTCGCGCAGGGCACGCCCGAGCACCAGGATGAGATCGGCGTTCCGCCTGCCGTCCCGGCGCGCCGCGCGGACCACCTGCCCGAAGCGGTAGACCACCGGGATACCCAAGCCCGCGACGGCCACCACGGCTGCCACGCCCAGGGATGAAACAACCCCGGGACCTAGGTAGCTCGACCAGGACTCGTGAATGTGGCGTGGCATGATGAGAGAGGCCGACGCGAGGATACAAACAACCGGCCCCGGCGTCTAACCTTCTGGACCGACGAACGTATACCCTTGGTCCCAATGCCTTTAGCATCGAAGCGAGGACGGAAATCGACGCATGATCGAGCTGCGCGGGATTCACAAGAGCTACACCATCGGCGCCAACAAACTCCATGTTCTCAAGGGGATAGACCTCGACATCGGGCGCGGCGAGTTGGTCTCCATCATGGGCTCGTCGGGGTCGGGCAAATCGACCTTGATGAACGTGCTCGGCCTGCTCGACACCTATGACGAGGGCAGCTATCACCTCGACGGCCAACTCCTCGACAATCTCAGCGAACGCCAGGCGGCGCAGTACCGGAGCCGCTTCATCGGCTTCGTGTTCCAGTCCTTCCACCTCATCCAGTTCAAGACCGCGGCCGAGAACGTGGCGCTGCCGCTCTACTACCAGAAGGTCGCGCGGCGCGAACGTCAACGGCTGGCCATGGAGTACCTCGATCAGGTCGGCATCGCCGACCGCGCCGAGCATCTGCCGCGCGAGCTCTCCGGCGGCCAGCAGCAGCGGGTCGCGATCGCCCGCGCCCTGATCTCGAAACCCAAGCTGCTGCTCGCCGACGAGCCCACCGGCGCGCTGGACTCGACCACGTCGCTCGACGTGATGAACGTGCTGCGCGACATCCAGATGAAGGAGCGTGTGACCGTGGTCATCATCACGCACGAGCACGACATCGCCGCGATGACCGATCGCGTGGTGCACCTGGTCGACGGCAACATCGCCAGCGACGAGCGCGCGGTGACCGCGCCGGGCATCGCCGCGGTCACCGCTCCACCACCGGCCGTGGCAACCACTCCAGTAGGCTGACCATGTTCGACCTCGACACCTGGCAGGAGATTCTCGAGACTCTGCGCCGCAACAAGCTGCGCACCCTGCTCACCGGGTTCTCGGTAGCCTGGGGAATCTTCATGCTGGTCGTGCTTCTGGGCTCCGGCAATGGCATGGGCAACGGCGTCGAATACCAGTTCCGCGACGACGCCACCAACAGCATCTGGCTGCGGTCGGGCCAGACCAGCAAGCCCTACAAGGGCCTTCAGCCCGGCCGCACCATCCAGCTCAACAACCACGACTACGATCAGGTCACCAGCACGGTGCCCGGGGTGGAGTATTCGACCGCGCGCTTCAACATCTTCGGCAACCAGCAGGTCTCGTACGGCAAGGAGACCGGGAACTTCATCATCCGCTCGGTTCACCCGGGCCACCAGGTGCTCGAGAAGACCAAGGTTCTCGAGGGCCGCTATATCAACCCGATCGATATCGCGGAATACCGCAAGGTCGCGGTGATCGGCATCCTGGTCAAGCAGGCCCTGTTCCACGACGCGCCGGCCATGGGCGAGTACATCAAGATCAACGGCCTGGCGTTCAAGGTCGTCGGCGTATTCGACGACGAGGGATCGGATCAAGAACGCGAGATGATCTACCTCCCGATCTCGACCGCCCAGCGGACGTTCAACGGCCAGGACCACATCGGGGCCATTCTCTACACCACCGGCGACGCCGATCTCGCCGCCAGCGAGACCATGGCGAACGAGAGCAAGGGGATCCTCGCCAAGAACCACACCTTCGATCCGGACGACAGCCGCGCTTTGTTCGTGAACAACAACGTCGAGAACTTCCAGCGTTTCGTGCAGCTGATGAACGGTATTCGCGGCTTCATCTGGGTGGTCGGCATCGGCACCCTGCTCGCCGGCGTGGTCGGGGTGTCGAATATCATGCTGGTGGCGGTCAAGGAGCGCACCCGCGAGATCGGCGTGCGCAAGGCCGTCGGAGCCACGCCCGGATCGCTGGTGGCACTCATCCTCCAGGAGTCGGTCCTGATCACCACCGTCGCCGGCTACTTCGGCTTGGTGGGCGGGGTCGCGGTTCTCGAGATCGTCACGCGAGTGGTACCGAATGCGGACTTCTTCCGCAATCCGCACGTCGATCTCAAGGTGGCGATCTACGCCACCTTGCTTCTCATCGTCGCCGGCACCGTCGCGGGATTCTTTCCGGCCCGCCGCGCCGCCGCCGTACAGCCCGTCGAGGCTCTGCGTGACGAGTGACTTGCTCGAGGTGACCTAGTGATCTTCGACATCGACCATTGGCAGGAAATTTGGGAAGCGCTGCACAAGAACAAGCTGCGCACCTTTCTCACTGCGTTCGGTGTGTTCTGGGGCATCTTCCTGCTCGTGATGCTCCTGGGCTCCGGCAACGGATTGTCGAACGGCGTGAGCGCCGGATTCTCCGGTACCGCGACCAACAGCCTGTTCATGTGGGGACAGCGCGCGAGCAAGCCGTACAAAGGCCTCTCCGCGGGGCGCGCCATCGAGTTCACCAACGATGACACCGCCGCCTTGCGGCGCCAGGTGACCGAGGCCAAGCTGGTCGCGCCGAGGCTCCAACTCGGCGGCTTCCGCGGTGGCAACAACGTGACTCGCAATGGGCGCACCGGCTCGTTCAGCGTCATGGGCGATCAGCCTGAGATCCTGCAGATCCAGTCACTGAAAGTCGTCAAGGGTCGCTTTCTCGATCGCGTGGATCTCGACGAGAAGCGCAAAGTGGCGGTGATCGGCCTGCGCGTTCAGGAAGTCCTATTCGACAAGAACGAAGATCCCATCGGGGGATCGATCAAGATCAACGGCATGTACTTCAAGGTCATCGGGGTCTTCGCGTCGCGCCAGAGCGGCAATCAGGCGGACCGCGATCTGCAGACCATCTACACGCCGTTCAACACCTGCCAGCAGGCGTTCAATCTCGGCAACCAGGTGCATTGGTACGCGATCACGTCGCAAGACGGCGTGCCCGCCTCACGCGCCGAAGAGCACGCGTTGATGATCTTGAAGGAACGCCACTCGATCGCGCCCGACGACAACCGAGCCATCGGACACTTCAATCTCGAGGAAGAGTTCGGCAAGATCCAGGGCCTGTTCGGCGGCATCCGCGCGCTGATGTGGATCGTCGGCATCGGCACCCTGGCGGCGGGCGCCATCGGCGTCTCGAACATCCTGCTCATCATCGTCCGCGAGCGCACCAAGGAGATCGGCATCCGGCGCGCGGTCGGCGCCACTCCCTGGGCGATCATGGCGCAGATCCTGCTCGAAGCGATCGTGCTCACCAGCGTCGCCGGCGTCCTCGGCCTCTGTGCCGGTGTCGGCGTGCTCGAGGCGGTAAACCTCGGGATGGCCAAGATGGCCGCCTCGAGCACCCAGCCGAGCATGTTCCAGGATCCGGGCGTCAGCCTGACGAATGCGGCACAAGCCCTGGCGATCGTGATCGGCGCCGGTGCCCTCGCCGGCCTGTTCCCCGCCCAACGCGCCGTCGCGGTGACTCCGGTCGTCGCCCTTCGCAGCGAATGAAATCGACTACCTGAAGCGCTGGAGCTCTCAACGATGAAGAAAGTACTTGGCATCCTCGCCGCCGTGTTGTTCCTGGCCCTGGTCGTGGGCACCGGCGTGTTCCTGTTCAAGAAGTCGGCGAAGAAGCCGGTCGTCTACCGGACGGAGACGCCCACGCGCACCGACATCGTGAAGAAGACCGTGGCCACTGGCTCGGTGGTGCCGCGCAAAGAGATCGCGGTCAAGCCGCAGATCTCCGGCATCGTCGACGAGCTCTACATCGAGGCCGGACAGATCGTGAAGCAGGGCGACCTGGTCGCCAAAGTGCGGGTCATTCCGAACATGGTGAGCCTCTCTGCCGCCGAGGCACGGGTGAACCAAGCCCAGATCGCGCTCGAGAACGCGGCGCGGGAGAACGAGCGCCAGAAGCGCCTCTTCGCCGAGGGCACCGTGGCCCAGGCCGATGCGCAGCGCGCCGACACGGCATGGAAGACCGCTCAGGAAGAGGTCGCCGCGGCCAAGGACAACATCGACATCGTGCGCAAGGGAACCTCGGCGCGCGTCGGCTCGGCAACCAACACGATCATCCGAGCGCCGATCTCGGGCATGGTGCTCCAGGTGCCGATCGAGGTCGGCAACTCGGTCATCGAAGCCAACAACTTCAACGACGGCACCACGCTCGCCACCCTCGCCGACATGGACGACATGATCTTCAAGGGCAAGGTTGACGAGTCCGAAGTCGGCAAGATCAAACCCGGCATGGCGCTGGTGCTCACCATCGGCGCGATCGAGAACAAGAAGATCGAAGCCTCGCTCGAGCGCATCGCGCCCAAGGGTGTCGAGGAAAATGGCGCCATCCAGTTCGAGATCCGCGCCGCGATCAAGCCGCAGCACGACGTCTTCCTGCGCGCCAACTACAGCGCCAACGCCGACATCGTGCTCGACAAGCGCTCGCAGGTGCTGGCGATTCCGGAGAGCGTCCTGCAGTTCGACGGCGCCAAGCCCTTCGTCGAGGTCGAAACCAAGCCCCAGACCTTCGAGAAACGTTCGATCAAGACCGGGCTCTCGGACGGGATTCAGATCGAGGTCCTCGAGGGACTCACCGAGAGCGACAAGGTCAAGAACCCGAACACCGATCTGCAGGCGGCACCGGCGAAGAAGGGCTAGCGATCGAGGCCGCGCACAGCGCGCTGGCGGCAGTCCGGTGAGCGATGGTCACTAGCCGGTCAGCGCAGACCGCTGGCGAGGTAGAGATCGGAGATGTCGCGCAGGTAGCTATAGCAGTACGAGCCGCCGTCGGCGGAGACCGCCCGGCCTTGGATTACGACGCTCCCGACACTCGCCTCGGGAGTCAAGCGATAGAGCGCCTGACGCGCGCCCGTCGCGACATCGAGTCGATCGATCTGCAGGCCGTCGCTCGTCTTGCGGCCCACGAAGAGAGCCCGCCCCGAGCGATCGAAGCGCACGACGTCGTCATCCGGTGACGTACCGAGCAGGGGCCGCGAACCCCCCGTGCCGTCGAGCGCGATCAGGCGCCAGCCCGCCGCGGTCGACGCTGCAAGTGTCGTCCCGTCGGGGCTTACCGCGCCATAGCCCACCGATTCGTTAGTCATCGGACGGGCGACGCCGTCCGCGAGCGCGCGGAGGAACATCCGGTACTGACCGTCCGCGTTTTTGGCGCGCACCAGCAAGTGCGAGCCGTCCGGCATCAGGTGCAGGTGCGGCCCCTCCAAGTCGCCGGCCGCAATGGGCTGCGCCAGACCGGCTCCGGTCGGCAGGAGCGAAAACTGTTCGCGTGCGCCGGCCGTGCGCGCGAGCACCCACTTGCCGTCTCGCGAGAGCTGCATCGGGATCCCGGGTCCGAGCAGGATCGCCTCGCTGCCGTCCACATTGCGCAGATAGATGCCGCCCTGCCCGCCGCCGGCGACACCGCCTTCGGCGATCAAAATCTCGCGGCCATCGTCCGAAAGATCCACCAGCTGTGAGAAGTCCAGCCAAGAGAGATCCCGTTCGCGCGATTCACCGGGGGCGCGACAGAGCAGCGTCTCGGGCCACAGGGTGTGCATGAGCAGGGCGCGCCCATCCGCCGCGATGTCTTGCATCCGGACTACGCCGGGCACCGCGGACACCAGGCGCAAGACTCCCGAAAGGGTGACTGCATAGAGGTGCAGCGCTCCCGCGTTGTCCGGCTGCCGGCCAGTGAACCACACCTCTTGCCCATCCGGTCGCCACGCCAAGCCATAGATTTCCCCGAATCCACCGTGGGTAAGCTCGCTACGCTTGCCGGCGGCGTCCAGCATCACGACGCTCGCGGTGCTCGAGCCGCTGCCGATGAAGCGGAGCTCGACGATCGCCAGCCGGTCGCCGCGCGGCGCAAAACGCAAATCGCTGAGCTGCCACCCGACGCCCGGGTCGTAGAGGCGCGTGCCGATCGGGAGCTCGACTACATTGCGGTCTCCAAGATCGTGCACCACCGCCAGCCGCGACCCGTCGGGGCTCCAGTCGGCGAAGGTGACGTCCTCGAGAAGCGCCCGCGCACCGCCGCCGGCGAGCGCGGCGACATCGAGATCGGTCGATTCGCCGTGCGGAACGCCAAGCGCCACTTGTCCGGTCGAAGACACGGCGAGCAGGCGCCCCGGCGGCAACGCCAGGACGGTCGACTCCGGGCTGTCCACCCGCGTCGAATACACGCGCTCGACGCCGCCCTGCACCGCCTCGCTGAACAGCACCGTCTTGCCGTCGGGCGCGAAACGACCCGCGGTTGGCACGCCCCGGCGGAACGTGACGCGCTGCCAAAGCGGCGGTTCGGCGGCGGGGTGCGGACGGAGAGCAAGGAACCAGCCGAAGCTGCCGAGCACGAGCGCCGCCGCGGCTAGCAGCCCGGGCCACGGCACGCGCCGCCCTCGCGCAAGTTCGTTCGTCGGCATCGCGCCGCTGGCCAGCGCCGAGCCCGATGGCGCGACCAACTCTTCGCAGCGATACGCCAGGTCACGCGCCGACTGCCAGCGCTCATCCGGGTTCTTCGCCAGACAGCGCTCGACGACGCGCGCCGGTTCGATCGGCACGCGCCCGCCGCTGCCGACGAGCGCCAGCGGCGCCGCCTCTTCGCGCAGGATCGCCGACATCGTCTCGACCGCCGTATCGCGCTCGAAGGCGCGCCGTCCCGAAAGCATCTCGTACAGCACACAGCCGAACGCAAAGATATCGGCGCGTGAGTCGGCGGGTTCTCCGCGCACCTGTTCGGGAGCCATGTAGCCCACCGTTCCGAGTACCACTCCCGCCTCGGTCTCCTGCGCGATGGTCGGGCTGGCGGCGGCGCTCGCCTGCGACTCCGGACGCCGAAGCTTCGCCAACCCAAAGTCCAGGATCTTGATCAAGCCGGTGTCGCGGACGAACAGGTTCTCCGGCTTGAGATCGCGATGGACGATGCCCTTCTCGTGCGCCGCCGCGAGACCCTTCGCGATCTGCGCCGCCCAGTCGAGCGCGCGCCGCAGCGGGATGGGTTCGCCGGATTCGAGGACCTCGCGCAGCGAGCTCCCTTCGAGCAGTTCGGTAACCAGGTAAGGGCGTCCTTCGGTGGTTCCGACGTCGTACAGCGTCAACAGATTCGGATGGTTGAGCGCCGAGGCTGCACGGGCTTCCAATTCGAAGCGCCGCAGCCGGTCGGGATCGCCGGCGAGCGCCTCGGGCAGGACCTTGATCGCAACCTCGCGGCCCAGGCGCGGATCGCGCGCCCGGTACACGGTGCCCATGCCACCGGCGCCGAGCAGCGCGGTGACTTCGTACACGCCGAGGCGGGTACCGGCCGCAACCGTCAATTCAGCGCCCCGCCTCGGGCCGCGGCTGCCAGTTCATCGTCACTAGGACCCCCAGCTCGCTCTCCTCGCCGATCAGCAGCGGGCGAGAACGGTCCGCGCGCGATGAGCGCCGAGAGAGCTTCGCCCTCGACGGTCATCGGAGGCGGTCCGAACTACTTTCGGCGCGCCGCATCCCAGTTGAGGACTACGGTCATCGGCGTGGCGCCGGAGCCCTCGGCGGCCGACACCGTAAGGAGGCGTTGGTCGTCGCCCGAGAACACGTACAAATTTCGCGACCGGATCGTGGGGAGCGCCAGCAGCGCGACCCGCTCGGCGATCCCGGCATCGAAGGTCGGCATCGTCTTGACGGCGACTCGCATCAAACCGCGATCGACCGCCAGGTAGAAGAGCGTCGCGCCGTCGCGCGTCCAGCTCGGCTGGGTTCCCCCTTCGGTCGAGATCTGCCACTTGCGACCCGGGTCCGGAAAAGACTGAACGTAGATTTCGTTGCGCCCTGACTCGTTCGACTGAAACGCCAGCCAATGACCGTCGGGCGAAAATGCGCCGCCGAACTCGTTGAAGGTCGAGGCCGCATAGGGCTTGCCGACGCCTCCCGCTGCGAGGTCGGTCACCATGAGGTCGAATTGGGGACCGGCCTCCGCCTTCCTGCGTACCCCGTAGAGCAGCTTCGTGCCGTCGGGCGTCAGGGCGATGGCGACCGCCGTATCGCACGGCGGAACCAGCACGCGCTCGGTCGGTGAGTCGAGCGAGCGCACGATAATGGCGTAGTCGGGTGCGGTCGTCTCGCGAGAAAAGAGCACGCTCTTGCCGTCGGGCATGAACAGTGGCGCGGACTCGGTCTTGGGGTCGGTCGTGAAGCGCGAGCCGACGCCGCGCTTGAGGTCGCGCAGCCAGATGTCCTGGTTGCCGCCCTCGACGCGATCGACCGCCAGCCAGCGGCCGTCCGGAGAGAGCGCCGGGTTGTGTCCGCTGCCGAGCTCGACGTCGGATTGCAGCTTGGCGCCCTTCGTATCCACCCACAGCAGCCGATCGGCCTGGGCGGCGCCGGCGCGGTAGGCGAGCGAGCCGTTGCGCGAGGCCGAGAAGTCTGCTTGCCCGATGTTGTCCACTCCGACGCCCTCGGCGACCGGCACCGGGTCGCCGATGAGCTTGCCGGCGTCGGCGTCGAAGCGCTGCGCCACCACCGTCGCTTCGCGGACGAAGAGCAGCGAGTCGGGCGGCGCGAACTCGACCCGCGAGAGACCGTCGACGAGCCGGCGCGGCACGCCGCCATCGAGCGTCGCCAGCCAGACTCCGTCCTCGTCCGCCGAGCCGCTCGAGACGACGTAGAGGTAGCGCTTGCCGCCGGGAAGGAACTGCGGCCACCCGACCTCGAACTTGTGATCGTCCTTGCCCACCGCCTGCTCGATGCGCGCGACACCGCCGCCCGCCTCCACGCGCCGAATCGGATCGTCGACACTGCCGTCGAAGAGGATCACACCCTGTTCGCTCCACGAGCCATCACCGCCCGCGACCGAAGTGTCGGCGACCTTCTGCGGCGGGCCGCCGGCGACAGCGATCTTCATCAGCTTGCTGTTCACGAAGTAGGCGAGAAAGCTGCTGTCCGGCGACCAGAAGGGGCGCACCAGGCAGGTGACTCCCTCGGTGCCGGCCAGTGGATGCGCCGCGAGCGTGTCGAGCGGGCGCACCCAGAGCTCGGTCCGGGCCTGCTTGTCGGTGCCACAGAAGGCGACGGCGCTGCCGTCGGGGGAGATCTTCGGCGCGCCCATGGCGGCGAGCTGCGCTGGCTGCGCAATGTCGAAGCGAACGACGCGCGGCGACGCCGGCGCGCGGCGCAGGAAGCCCACGGCCAAGGCGATGCTCGCCAAGGCCAGCCCCGCGGCCACCGCCCAGGCGAGGCGCTCGCGATTCCTACGCCGGCTGGCGACCGGCGCCGGCACGCCGAGGAGCGAGCCGCCCTCGGCGATCCAGGCGAGCTGGAGACGCACGTCGTGCGCGGTCTGC
This sequence comes from Acidobacteriota bacterium, assembly GCA_039933785.1. Lineage (GTDB taxonomy): Bacteria > Acidobacteriota > Thermoanaerobaculia > Multivoradales > JAGPDF01 > JBDTNL01. The sequence goes on along the minus strand of JBDTNL010000002.1, from coordinate 74,697 downwards.
CAGCGGTCGCGCGGGTCCTTGGCGAGACAGGTGGCGACGACGCGATCGAACGCCGGCGTCGACAACGGCGCGAGGCCCGACACCGCCGGCGGTGACGCGCTCATGATGGCGCCGATCAAGCTCGCCTGGCTCTTGCCGGAGAACGCCGGCCGTCCGGTCGCCATCTCGTAGAGCACCGCGCCGAGCGCGAAGATGTCGCTCGCGGCGTCGGCTTCGCGGCCCTCCAGCTGCTCCGGCGCCATGTACTGGAAGGTGCCGAGCAGCGTCCCTTCGGTGGTGAGCGGCCCGGTGCCGAGCGCGGTCGGTAGCTGGCGCAGCTCGGTGGCGCTGGAAGTCGGCGCGGCGGGCTCGTGGAGCTTGGCCAGGCCGAAGTCGAGCAGCTTCACTCCGCGTTCGGTGAGCATGACGTTGCCCGGCTTGAGATCGCGGTGAACGACGCCGCTCGCGTGCGCCTTCTCGAGCGCGTCGGCGATCTGCACGCCGAGTCGGAGCACCTCTTCCATCGCCAGCGGACCGATCTGCAACCGCTGCGCCAGCGATTGCCCGTCGAGCAGCTCCATGACCAGGAAGTCGATCTCGCCCTCGCGGCCGACGTCGTAGAGCGTGCAGATGTTGGGGTGCGAGAGCGACGAGATCGTCCTCGCCTCGCGCTCGAAGCGCTGGCGGATCTCCGCGGAGGCGGTCAGGTGCCCCGACAGCACCTTGACCGCGACTAGCCGGTCGAGCCGGCTGTCGCGGGCCTTGTATACCTCTCCCATGCCGCCCGCGCCCAGCGGCGACAGAATCTCGTAGGGCCCAAGCCGTGCGCCGGCGACTAAATTCATCGAGTTTTCCTCAGCATATGACGAGCGGTGATGCCGACGGGGTCACCCTGGCGGTGATCTCGTACGGGCCGAGACGAGATCCTGACGCGAGGCTCATGGCGCGCGCGGCTTCGAGCGCCTCGGCGATCTGCCGCGCGATGGGGAGCGCCGCGGGCAACACCTTGATCGCGACTTCGCGCTTGAGCTTGGTGTCGGTGGCGCGGCAGACCTCGCCCATGCCGCCTTCACCGAGCTTGGCGGTGATCTCGTAGGGGCCGAGGCGCGAGCCGATCACGGATGCGCTCCGGTCGAGGGCGCGTTTGCCTGAGCACTGCTTGCCGCCGCTGGGGACTCTCGGCTCGCCATCCACAAGTCACCCTCGTTGCGAGAGTCGAGCATGTAGATCCAACGGCCGTCGCCGCTCAGGCGCGCGATGCCACCGTCGCGATTGAACCCGGCAAGCAGCGTCGCCACGATCCCCGTCGTCGTGTCCACGCTGAGGATTCGATCGCCCCAGCGAATGACGCCGTGGCGACTGTCGGGCAGCCAGGTGAGGATCGGAAACACATGGCGCGCCGCGGGAATCGGAAAGTCGAAGCTCAGGAATTTGGTCACTCCGGCCACCAGATCGTAGACGAAGATCCCGCCCAGGAGCTGGCCGTTCTTGCCGGTGATCGTGCCCGCGATGCGGCGACCGTCGGGAGACCACGACATCGGCAGCACGTGCGTCCCCTTCTCGTGCTCGATCGGGATGGTCGCCATTCCGGGCGTCGGTACGGGGTCGTCGCTGACTTCGAAGCGCACCACACCGTCGCCGGTCGCGGCCACCATCGAATGGCCGTTGGGCGACCAGACTGGGTAGAGCGTCGAGGCGCCGATCGTGTTGCCCCCCTCGGTGCGTGTGCGTTGACGAAGTCCGCTGCCGTCGCGATTGACCGTCCACACCTCGTAGCGGCCCGAGCGGTTGGAGTAAAACGCTGCCTGGTTGCCGTCAGGGGACCACACCGGGTTGCGGTCCTTGGCCGCGTCGTCGGTGAGTTTGCGCAAACCGCTGCCGTCGACACGCATGACGTAGACGTGGCGGCAGTGCGGAAGACCATCCAGCCGTCGCGGGTGACATCCAATCCGACGGCGGGAATTGCGGTGTCGAACAGTCTCTCCACGGGCCCAGTGAGCTTGCCACCGACCGGGTCGAAGGGCAGCCGGCGGATCTCCGCCGTCATCTCGCTCGTGCGATAGACCAGCCGCCGCTCGTCCGATGAAAGCGAAATTTGGCCGCTCCAGCCGGTGGGCAACGTGATCGGCTCGGGCTCGCCGCGCGGGCGGCCGGTGGTCTCGTCGATCGCCACCCGCCAGGGGTTGGTGACTCCGCCGCGATCGCTCGCGAAGTAGAGATGGGCGCCGTCGTGCGCCCAGACCGGGTCCCAATCGACGCTCGGAGAGTCGGTGACGCGCACCGGATCGCTGCCGTCCGCGGCGATGGTCCAGACGTCGCGAATGCCTCCGCTGTGGACACTCCAATAGGCGATGCGGTGGCCGCCTGGCGACCAGGAAGGCTCGACCGCGTCACCGGCGAAGATCTGGCGCGGCTTGCCGCCGGCGGCCTCCATGACCCACAGCTCGCTGGTCTTCTCGCGCGCATGGGGATCTGACTGCCCTTCGGTCGCGAAGACGATTTCGCGGCCGTCCGGCGACCACGATGGATTGTCGCCGAAGTCGGTCAGCCGCCGCACCGACTCGCCCGTGGCGCCCATGACAAAGAGCCCGCCGCCCTCGCGCTCCGAACGGAAGGCGATGTACTTGCCGTCTGGAGAGAAGGCCGGGTGATCCTCGTCCGTCGTCGAGTCCTCGGTGAGATTGATCGCGCGCTCGCCACCGACGCGCAGCAGGAAGATGTCGCGATCGCCGCCGTCGATGGCCGCATAGGCGACGAATTGACCGTCCGGCGAGACGCTGGGTGACGACTCCAGGCCGGACTGGTACGTGAGGTGAGTGAAACGATGAAATCCGGTATCGACACCGGACGCGCCGCCCATCGTGGCTCGCGGGGCGGCGCGGCCGCCCCAGAACGCCGCGGCAAGCGCCGCCAGCAGGAGCACTCCCCCGCCGACCAGCCGCGTCGGCGTGAGCATCCGTGCCGCGGGCGCCTCGGAGGCACCGTTCATGGCGCGTCCGTCCCGCAGCTCCTCCAGTACGATGCGCGCGTCGCCTGCATCGCGCAGTCGGCGCTTCGGATCGCGCTCGAGACAACGCCGTACGAGCTCGACCAACGCCGGCGGAGTCCCTGCCGGCAGCCGCCCGAGGTCGATCTCTTTCCGCATCACCGCCGACAACGTGTCGACGACGCTGTCTTCGGAAAACAGCCGTTCCCCGGTGAGCATCTCGTAGAGCACGACGCCAAAGGCCCAGATGTCGGCTCGTTTGTCGACCACCGAGCCTCGCGCCTGCTCGGGCGCCATGTAGGCCGCGGTACCCAGGATCATCCCGGCCTGCGTCCCCCGCATCGACGCCAGGGTGGGCGAATTCATCAGCGTCGGTGAATGCGCCGGCGGGCTCGACGATGCCGACAGGACGGAATCGGTCGCCTTGGCGAGCCCAAAATCGAGTACCTTGGCGGTGCCGTCAGCCCGCACCTTGATGTTCTGCGGCTTCAAGTCGCGGTGCACGATGCCCTGCTCGTGCGCCGCCTCGAGCGCTTCCGCGATCTGCCGCGCGATCGCAATGACCTCTTCGAGCGGAACGGGGCCGCGGGCCAGCCGTTGTGAGAGATCCTCGCCCTCGACGAGCTCCATCACCAGCGCCTGCACGCCAGCCCCCGTTCGATCACCTTCTTCGAGGCCGAAGATCGACGCGATGTTCGGATGGTGAAGCTGCGCCAGGAGCTGCGCCTCGCGCTCGAAACGGGCCAGGCGTTCCTGGTCTTCGACGAACGCCGCCGGCAGAACCTTGATCGCCACCTCGCGCTTGAGCTTCGAGTCGGTGGCACGGTAGACCTCGCCCATGCCGCCCTCGCCGAGTTTGGCGGTGATCTGGTACGGGCCGATGCGTGTGCCGATCATGCGCGAGGCTCCATCAGTGAACTCCACCCGCGGCGATGATCCGGCGGAGCTCGTCCGACCAGTTGAGCACGAGGTGCAGGCGGCCGGAGGCTTGGCTTCGGCGGAGGAGGATGAACCCGCCGTCGGAGGTGACGTCGTAATTGGGACTGGAAATGCCAGGGCCGAAGTCGTACTCGTCGACGAAGAGCGCCGTCGGGCGGCCGAGGCGCGGCTCGCCGGCGCTGCCGTCGAACGTTGCTGCCATCATCTTCCCGCCGCCGCGATAGTAGATCTCCGCGCCATTGCGGCTCCAGTGCGGCTGCGCCCCGCCACCCTCGGAGACCTGCCAGGCACGTTCGAGCGCTGGGTAGCGCCCGATGTAGATCTCCGGCGCGCCCGAGGCGTTGGATTGATAGACGACCCAGCGCAGGTCCGGTGAGAGCTCGGCCGCGCCCTCGTACGCCGGTGTGGCCAGGAGCTGCCGTGGTGGGAAGGCGCCGCTGATCGACATGAGGAAGAGGTCGCCCGCGGTCTTGGGCTGGATCCTTCCCACCAGCACCGAATCCGCATCGGGCCCACGCGCCCCGATGTAGTCGTTGATCGTCGCCGACGGTATGGCCCCGCCGCGACCGCTGCCGTCGGTCGCGACCCAGACCGGCACATTGAAACGGCGGAAGAGAATCCGCTGGCCGTCGGCGCTCCAGTTCGGGAAGCTGGTGCCGAAGGTTCCCCTGGCGATCTGGCTTCGTGTACCGCGCTCGAAATCGAGCACCTCGAGGGTCTGCGCGTCTTCGAGTAGCAGGCGCCGGCCATCCGCGGAAACGCGCGGCATGCCGTAGGGCCCAGGCGGAAGATCGAGCGCTCGTTCGCCGCCGTCGCGCCTGACCGACAACACCCGCTTGTCATCGAACTCCGGCGGCATGTAGGCAAGCGTGCCGCTGCTCGACACGCGGTAGGCCAGGGAGCCGTAAACCAGCGACGCGAACGTGCTGGCACGCAGGACCTCCACGGCTTGCCCCGAGACCACGACCCGCGCGGAATCGAACGGCGCCGCCCACACCGCGCCATCGCGCTCGAAGAGCACGTGTCCGAGCACTTGCCCGAGCACCTGTCCGGTGCCCGCGAACGCCGGCGTCGAGGCATGCTCCACGACCACCGCCCGCGCGCCGCCGTCGAGTGCTACCGACTCGATGCGCGAGGTCTCGGCTTCGCCGGTCAGGCTCGCAAACAGCAGACGGCGCGCGCCGGGCACTTCGACTGGATCGCTGTGCAGCACCTCGTGCCGCGCGCTGTCGAGGTGGGTGAGCTGCACCGACTCGCCGCCCGCGGCGGGCACGCGCCAGATCTCGCCGGCGCGGAGGTAGTAAATCCCGCTCTCCCCCCACCCCAGGCTGTTGCGCAAGTCGGCGCCGCTCGCGAGGACCGCGCTTTGCTGATCGGCCAATGAGAGGCGCACCACCTGCGCGCTGCCAGCCACGAAGACTAGGCTCTGACCGTCGGGCGAGAACGCCACCGCGTTGACGCCGGACGAAGTCTTCACTTCGCTCGCCACGGGCTCGTCGAGTCGGCGGATGTACAGCCGCCGCTGTCCGCCGCGGAATCCGATCATGGCGATCGAACGGCCATCGGGCGAAAGACCCAAGCCCGCGGAAATATGGGTCACCAGATCGACGCCCGGCGGCAGCGAGAGCTCCACTTGCGTGACCTCGCCAGCGCCGCTGCCGGTCGGCCCGCCGCGCTGCCCGCGCAGCTGTCCGCGCCATAAGGCCCACGAGCCGAACGCGAGCGCCGCGGCGGTCACTACCCAGGGCAGAGCGCGCCGCCAACCGCCACCGGAGTGCGGCATCGTGACCGACTCGCGTGTCGGAGACGGCGGCATCGCGATTGCTTCCGCCAGAGCGATCCGCGCATCACCGATGTCGCGCAGGCGATTCTTCGGATTGCGCTCGAGACAGCGCCCGACGAGCGCGCGGATCGCCGCGGGAACGCTCGCGGGGAGCGCCGTGGGATCGACCTCGCGCGTCAGCACTGCCGCGAGCGTGTCGGGCACTGTATCGGCGAGGAACGGCGAGCGGCCGCTCAGCATCTCGAGCAGCAGCACGCCGAACGACCAGATGTCGGCCCGCTTGTCGACCGCACTGCCGCGCGCCTGCTCAGGCGCCATGTATGCCGCGGTTCCGAGAATGACACCGAGCTGCGTGCCCCCGGCGATCGCCACCGAGGTGAGCGTCGGTGAGTTCATCAGCGTCGGCGACGTTGCCGGACTGGACCCGGGCGCCGCGCTCGCGTCGGCGTCCATCGCCTTCGCGAGCCCGAAATCGAGCACCTTCACCGTGCCGTCCGCGGCGAGCTTCACGTTCTGCGGTTTGAGGTCGCGATGCACGATGCCGCGCTCATGCGCCGCCTCGAGCGCCTCGGTGATCTGCTTAGCGATCGCCAGCGCTTCGTCGAGCGGCAGCGGCCCGCGGGCGATGCGCGTCGAAAGGTCTTCACCTTCGACGAGCTCCATGATCAGCGCGCGGATACCATTCGATTCCTCGAGTCCGAAGATCGACGCGATGTGCGGATGGTGAAGCTGCGCCAGCAGCTGCGCCTCGCGCTCGAAACGGGCCAGGCGCTCCTGGTCCTCGACGAAAGCCGCCGGCAGTACCTTGATCGCCACCTCGCGCTTGAGCTTCGTGTCGGTGGCGCGGTAGACCTCGCCCATGCCGCCTTCGCCGAGCTTGGCGGTGATCTCGTAGGGGCCGATGCGCGTGCCTGGTGCCACCGTCATTTTTCGCCCCCGAGCCCGGCGCGCCAGTTCTGCACGATGGTGATCGACCCGGGTCCAATGCGCTCCGGGATGATGGCCAGGAAGCGCTTCCGGTCCGGCATCGCCTCGAGAGCGATCACGTTCGGGGGTAGCGTCGCCACGCGCTCCGGTGCACCGACTCGTGCCACGCCACCGGAGGTCTCGAAGCTGACGCGCCACAGCACCTGAGGGTTGGCGTCGATGTACAGGATTGCCTTCCCATCCGGAGTCCACCAGGCGCGCGCGCCGCCCTGCTCGGAGATGCGAACCTTCTGCCCGGGCTCGGGGAAGGCCTGGACGTAGACCTCGCGGCGCGCCGTTTCCTCCGAGTAGTAGGCGAGCCAGTGACCGTCCGGAGAAATCGGGCCCGCGTCGTCACGCATCCGCGAGCTCACCAGGCGGCGGGGCGCGCCTTGAGCCTTGGCGTCCAGACCCCAGACGTCCTGCTGCGTGTCCTCGTCGAGCTCGGTGAAGACGATCCATCGGCCATCCGGCGACCAACCCCCGGGCGACTTGAACAGGATGTCCGAATGAAAGAAGCGCGCCTCCGGAGCGGCGTTGGCAGTGGCCTTCATAAAGAAATCCTCCACGCCGCCGCGGTCCGACGAGAAGATCACCCGCGAGCCGTCGGGCGACCACACCGGATTGTCGTTGCGCCCACCGCCGGTCGAGAACGGCGATCCACCGCCCCGCGCGAGGTCGACGAGCCAGAGCGACGATTCGGAGGGCGAGAGGGTGCGCACCAGCACCGCCTGCGATCCATCGGGAGAGATCGTCGCGGTCTCGAAGCTGCCCGGCGGCAGGTCGAGGGTTCCCGTGGGCGTCCCCGCGAGATCCAACCAGACCGCGCGGGTTTGCGTCGAGGGCGACGAGAAATACGCCATCCAGCCCGACGACGAAACCGACGCCACGCGACCCGCGGTCGTCGAGTGGTTCGAATCGAGCAGAGGTGTCGGCTCGTCGGCGAGCGGCACTGGATCGCCGGAGAGCTTCAGCGTTCGAGCGTCGAACCGCTGCGCCGCGATCGCGCCCTGGCGCGCAAAGAGCAGCCAGCCGGGCTCGGCGTAGACCGGTGCGCTGCCCAGGGCACCGATCGGGACTGGCGCGCCGCCGGCGAGCGAGCCGGCAAAGATGTCGAACTTGCCGTCGTGCCCCGGCAACGCGACATAGAGGAAGTGTTCGCCGTCCGGTAGGAGGCTCGGCAGGCGATGGCCGAGCTGACCGTGCGCGGAATCGAGAGTGGTAACCGCGACTGGCGTGCCACCGCTCGCCGGCACGCGGTACAGCGGGCCTGCTGCGTCGCTCGCAAACACGATGACGTTGGACGGCGTCCAGGCGCCACCGCGGCCGCCCCCCGAACCGCAGACCACTTCGGCGCGGCCTCCGCTGGCGGCGATGGTCTTCAGCTTGGTGTTGGTGAAATACCCGATGCGCCGGCTATCCGGCGACCAGAAGAGATTCGCCGGGGCGTCCTCGGAGTCAAGGAGCTTGGCTTCGCCGGTCGCAATCGAACGCACCCAGAGCTGATTGTCGGCGCGGACCGGGCTGCCGACGACGAACGCCAGCATGGTGCCGTCGGGCGAGAGCGCCGTCTGACTCGACTCCGGATAGAGGGCAGTCCCTGCGGGCGCCAGGATCGAGAGGCGAGCAACACTCGCCGGTGCTCGATGCGCCGCGGACCGTCCCAGCGTTCCGACCGCGGTGGCGAGCAGCGCGCCGGCCACTGCCGCACCGAGAATCCAGGGGAGGCGGCGCTGCCCTGCCGGCGAGGCCGGCGAGGCCGGGCCGGCCGCCGTCTCCGGCTCCTCGAGCTCCAGCCGCGCGTCACCAATCGAGCTCAGTCGCCGCCGCGGGTCCTTCTCCAGGCATCGCCGGAGCAAACGGCGCACCGCCGCCGGTGTGTCGGCGGGCAGGCGACTCCAGTCCGGGTCGCTCTTGATCACCGTCGCCAAGGTTTCCGAAACGTCATCCCCGGGGAACGCTCGTTGCCCGACCAGCATTTCGTAGAGCAGCGCGCCGAACGCCCAGATATCGACGCGGCGATCCACCGTTCGACCGCGCGCCTGCTCGGGCGCCATGTATGCGGCACTTCCCAGGATGACGCCCAGTTGCGTGCCGTGCACGGAGGTGAGGGTAGGAGAGTTCATCAGCGTCGGCGAAACCGCGGCACCCCCGGACGACGAGGCGCCCGTCCCGCTCTCGAGCGCCTTGGCGAGCCCGAAGTCCAAAACCTTGACCGTGCCGTCGGCGCGCACCTTGACGTTCGCCGGCTTCAAGTCGCGATGCACGATGCCCTGCTCGTGCGCGGCTTCGAGGGCATCTGCGATCTGCTTCGCGATCGGCAGCGCATCGTCGAACGTCAGCGGCCCGCGAGCCAGGCGCTGCGAGAGATCCTCTCCCTCGACCAACTCCATGACCAGAGCGCGCACGCCGCGATCGCCGCCGCTCGCCTCGAACCCATAGACGTGTGCGATGTTCGGGTGGTTGAGTTGGGCGAGAAGCTTGGCCTCGCGCTCGAACCGAGCCAGTCGTTCGGGGTCGCTCGTGAACGCTTCGGGGAGCACCTTGACGGCGACCTCGCGACCGAGAGTTGAGTCGGTGGCGCGATACACCTCGCCCATGCCGCCTGCGCCGAGCTTGGCGGTTACTTCATAGGGACCGAGGCGTGTGCCGATCATCGCGAGCCGATCACTTGGGCAGGAGCCGGCGCCAGTTCTCGATCAGCCGCAAGGGCCGCGACTGCGCGGCACCGAAGTGGTTGAGGATCAGGCTCTGGCCATCGGGAGCGAGCGCGTAACTGGTGTTGTCGGCCTGCAGCGTCGTGCCGAACATCGCCTGCGGCGCACTGAAGCGCAGACCGCCGGCCGCGTCGGAGCTCACCGTGACGCGGCTCAAATTGAGGCTCGGCTCGAGGTACAGGAGCTCACGGCCGTCGCTCGACCAGAGTGGGTAGCGGCCGCCGTCGGCGGAGATCTGCCACTTGGCCTGCGCAACCGCGCTGGGTTCGCGTGGCGCCGGGACGACGTAGATCTGGAAGATGCCCGACTCGTTGCTGGTATAGGCGACCCAGCGACCGTCGGGGGAGAGTCGCGCATCGGTTTCCGCGGCGGGAGTCATCACCAAGCGCACTAGGCGTTTCGAGCCGTCGAGCGCGAGCCACTGGATGTCGGCTTCGGTGACGAACGGAAAGGCGCCGGTCTGTAGCAGCAGCCACCGTCCGTCGGGCGAAATATCGAGCGGCAGGGCGTTTAGCGAGCCCGGGGTCGAGTAGACGACCTCGCGGCCGCCCGCACCGTTGGCTGCCTTGCGCGCGATCTCGGTAACCGGCTCCGTGCCGACGGTCGCATAGTAGATCCATCGGCCGTCGGGGGACCATACCGGCGCAGATTCATCCAGCGGCTCGAAGGTGAACCGGCTCTGGGTCTTCCGCTCCAGGTCGAGCAGCCAGACGTCGCTCGGCAGGCCGCGGGTCAACGCTACCCTGCGGCCGTCGGGTGAGAGCCGCACGTCGGAATAGACGCCATCGCCGGCGAGCTCCTCGATGAGTCGGCCCCCGCGATCGACGCGCGAGATATGGGTGCCTTGGGTCTCGCCGCCGGGTGCGTAGATCAGTCGATCTCCCGCGGCAGCGAAGGCGCTCCGCCACGTCGAGTGATCGAACAGCACTTCGGGTGCGAGCGTCGTCGCCTCGCCAGTGAGCTGTCCCGCGCCGTCGATGGCCCGTGCCTGCAGCGACGACTCGCGCAGATAGAGCAGCTCACCCCCCGCGACGACGCCGTTGGCCACACTCGGTACGAGCGCGTGATCGTCGCGGCCGTCGAGCCGCATCCAGCGCAGCTCGGAATCCGCCTGCTTGTCGCCAGCGTGATTGGTCGCCAGGTAGACGATCGCCTTGCCATCGGGCGTCAGCGTCGGCCAGCGGTGCGTCGAGTGGCGCGTGCCGTCGACCGCGGTCACCGGTTGCGGCTTGCCGCCGCTCGCCGAAACGCGGAACAACCCGGTTCGAAAATCCGGTGCGAAGACGATCGTGCCGTCGGGAGCCCACGCCGCGCCGCGGCCGTTCGGCGCTTCGGCAACCGAATAGGGAGCGCCGCCGGCGATCGCGATGGCCATCATCTTGGCGTTGACGAAGTAGCCGAGCGACTTGCCGTCGGGCGAAAAGAACGGCACGAAGGCGCCTTCGGTCGCGTCGAGCCGACGCTGCTCGCCGGTAACCAGCGAGCGCACCCAGAGACGGGTCTTGGAATCCGCGCCAACCGCGCCGAACGCGATTTGAGTGCCATCTCGCGAGAGCACCGCCGGCGCGCCGAAATCGCCCTGGAACTGGAAACGCTCTTTCTCGGGCGCGCCGAGATCCGCGAACAGCGCCACCGTCGGCCCGTGCGAGCCGGCCGCGAGCAGCCACGCTGCGGCCGCTGCGACCACGGCGAGCCCCGCCACGGCCCAGGGGAGGATCGGCCGCCGAGCGGGAGCGGCGGCGAGAGCCGGCGGCGTCGTGACGCCCTCGTCGCCCTTGCCGAGGAGCACATCGTCGAGCACGATGCGGGCATCGGCGATGTCGTGCAGGCGGTTCTTCGGATTGCGTTCGAGGCAGCGCCGCAGCAAGGAGCGAATGGCGGGCGGCGTCGAGTCAGGCAGTTTTGCGAGATCGATCTCCGCACGCAAGACCCCGGCGAGGGTGTCGCTCACCGTGTCGGCGGCGAAGAGCGTGCCGCCGGCGAGCATCTCGTAGAGCACTACGCCGAAGGCCCAGATGTCGGCGCGCTTGTCGACCGCGCCGCCACGCGCCTGTTCCGGTGCCATGTAGGCGGCCGTACCGAGGATGACGCCGAGCTGGGTCCCCGCCGCGGTGAGCGTAGGCGAGTTCATCAACGTCGGCGAACGCGCGAGGTCGGCCGACGTCGCGGAGCTGCCGACGGATTCCATCGCCTTGGCGAGACCAAAGTCGAGGACTTTGACCTGGCCGTCGGGGGTGATCTTGACGTTCTGCGGCTTCAAATCCCGGTGCACGATGCCCTTCTCGTGCGCGGTCTCCAGGGCCTCGGCAATCTGGCGGGCGAGGGAGAAGGCTTCCTCCAGCGAGAGCGGCCCGGGCTCCAGGCGCTCCGCGAGCGTCGGGCCCTCGACGAGCTCCATCACCAGTGCGCGGAGACCGGCGGAATCCTCGAGGCCGAAGATCGAAGCGATGTTCGGATGATGAAGCTGCGCCAGCAATTTCGCCTCCCGCTCGAAGCGGGCAAGCCTTTCGGGGTCCGCGGTGAAAGCCGCCGGCAGCACCTTGATCGCCACCTGGCGGTCGAGCTTGGTGTCGGTGGCGCGGTAGACCTCGCCCATCCCTCCCTCGCCGAGCTTGGCGGTGATCTCGTAGGAGCCGAGGCGCGACCCGGGAGCGAGCGTCATGGCTCCCCTCCCGAGACCAGACGCTGCAGCGCATCGAACCAGTGGAGGATCACGACGAGGTGTCCGCCCATGGGCTCGCGCGAGGTCGAACGCGCGGCGAGAAAGCGCCCGTCCGGTGCGACGGCGTAGGCCGTCGCCGTGTCGCTGGTGAGGATCGCCCCCACCGGAAAATCGAACTGCTTGACCGGCGCGCCGGCGGCGAACGCTCCGGTCACGGACACCGGGACTTCGTTGATCTCGCGGCCGCGCGCGAAGTAGAGCCGGCGGCCGTCCTGCGACCACAGCGCCACCGACGCGCCCTCGGCGACCAGCCATTTGGCGCCGGTCGGCGGGAACGGCTGCACGTATACCGACGGCTGGCCGCTGTCGTCGTAGTCATAGGCGACGTAGCGTCCGTCCGGCGAGACCGCGGGCTGGATCTCGACCGCCGGTGTACTGGCGAACGGCAGCGCGTCGCCGCCGCCCGGCGGCAGGTAGAGCAGGTTACCGCCACTGTTCGCTCCGCCGTCTTCCCAAAACAGCAGCGAGCCGTCGGGCATCCATGCTACCGGTGCGCGCCCTCTGGCCTGGCTGGTCGGGAAGCGCTTCACGGCCCTGGCGTCTTCGCTGCCATCGGCGGGCCGGATGCGGAATTCCTCTGCGCCGGAGGCGAGGCTCGTGGTGTAAATCACGCTCTTGCCGTCGCGCGACCACGCCGGCGACCAGCTGTGGCCGTCGAAGGTCAGTTTGCTGAGCGCTCCGCTCGCGAGCTCGAGAATCCAAATGTCGCCCCCGCGACCGCCGCCCGGACCCACGGCCGTCGCCACCCGCTTGCCATCGGGTGAGAACTGGAACTGCCGATACTCGCCGTGCGGGAGAGCGATCGTGCGCGCTTCGCCGGTGGCGCTGATCCAGACCACCTCGAGCTCGCTCGCCTGCGGGTCGCGCTCGGCGTAGATCAGCGTGCCGTCTTCGCCAACGCCGAAGTGCACCACGCCGCTCGCCGGCACGCCGGCAACATTGCGCAGTACGACCCGCGCATCGCCGATGTTCTGGCCATGCGCTCCGGCGAGTGGGGTCGCCAGTACCTGTCCTTCGCGCCCGAGCAGAGCGAGACCGCTCGACGTGAAACGCACCATACTCGCGCCGCGAAACAGCTGCCGGCGCTTGCCGCTCGCCAGATCCACGGCGTCGATGTCGGAGTCTTCATAGTCGCCAGGTTTGCCCGCGACTCCAACGGTGAAGGCGACCTCGCGGCCGCCGGGCAGCACCGCCGGCCACCGGTGGGTGCGCTCGGCGTGCGTTTCGTCGAGCGCCGTCAGGGCCGTTGCGGCGGCTGCCCCCGGAGCGAGTCGGTACAGTCGATCGGTGGCGCCGGGAGAGAAGACGATCGAACCATCGGGGCACCAGACACCGCCACGATCGAGAGCCGCGGGCGCAAGATCGATCGGGCGGCCGCCGTCGACCGAGATCTTGCGCAGCTTGCCAGGCGCGAAGTAGCCGATCCACTGCCCATCGGGCGAGAAGAACGGGCTCGACGCGCCCTCGGTGCCTTCGAGCTTGCGGTACTCCGCGTGATCGAGGTCGCGCACGTAGATCGCGCCCTTGCCGATGACGCCTTCGAGAAAGGCGACGCGGTCGCCCTTCGACGACACCGCGAGCACGCCGGTCTGGCCGTAGACGCCGCGATCGTCGAGCGGGATCGAGAGCTCGGCCGGCAGGTGCAGGGCCAGGACCGCGGTGCGCTCCGGCGCCGTCGCTCGCCCGGGACGCGTGCCGCGCCACCACACCCACCCGAGCGCGATGGCGAGGAGCGCAACCAACACCCATGGCAACGCCCGCCTCGAGAACGGGACCGGCCGAGCCGGTTCGCAGGCAGGCGCTCGCTCCCCCACCGTCTCGGCGAGCGCAACGGAGATAACGGGATCGAGCGCCACGCGCGCCTCGCCCACGTCGCGCAGCCGTGCCTTCGGATTGCGCTCCAGGCAGCGGCGCAACAGGCGCCGCACTTCGAGAGGCGTTTCTGACGGAAGCGCCGCGAAATCGATGTCGTTGCGCAGCACGCCAGCCAGCATTTCGGGCACCGAATCGCCGGCAAAGAGCGGCTTGCCGGTAAGCATTTCGAACAGCAGCACGCCGAAGGACCAGATGTCGACGCGCTTGTCGACCACGGCGCCCTTGGCCTGCTCCGGGCTCATGTACGCCGCGGTGCCGAGGATCATGCCGAGCTGCGTGCCGCGCGTGTCGGCGAGCGTGGGCGAGTTCATCAGCGTCGGCGAGTTGGCGAAGGGGACCGCCGCCGTCGGCGTCGCCGCGGGATCCATCGCCTTGGCGAGACCGAAGTCGAGCACCTTGACGGTGCCGTCGGGGCGCAGCTTGACGTTGGCGGGCTTGAGGTCCCGGTGGACGATCCCTTGCTCGTGCGCGAACTCGAGCGCCTCGGCGATCTGGCGGGCGATGGGCAACGCCTCGTCGATCGGTACGGTGCCGCGCGCGATGCGGTTCGACAGGTCCTCGCCCTCGACCAGCTCCATCACCAACGCGCGCACGCCGCCGGCGGTCCGATCGCCTTCCTCGAGCCCAAAGATCGAGGCGATGTTCGGGTGGTGGAGCTGCGCCAGGATTTTCGCTTCGCGTTCGAAGCGTGCCAACCGTTCGGGATCCGCCGTGAAGGCCGCCGGCAGCACCTTGATCGCCACCTGACGATCGAGCTTGGTGTCGGTGGCGCGGTACACCTCGCCCATGCCGCCCTCGCCGAGCTTGGCGGTGATTTCGTACGGGCCGAGGCGCGAGCCGATCATCGCGCTCACTTCTCCGCTTCTCTCTCGCGCGGCCCCGACACGAGGCGCCGCGCAAAGGCGAGATCGAGGTCGACGGTGCGCGCCGCCCCGCGACCGGTGGGAGAGCGCGGCGTGAAAATGCGGCCGTCGGGCAGCGGCGCGTAGGTGTGAATCCCGCCCGCCGTGGAGACGCGATCGACCAGCATCACCGGCTTGCCGGCGGTGATGCCCGAGCGAGTGTCGATCGTCACGCCGTACACACCGAACCCGGAGCGGAAGAACAGCTCGTGCTGGTCGGCGCTCCAACGCGGTTCGTTGCCGCCGGCGACCGAGATCTGCCAACGCCCCTCGCCCGCCGGGAAGGGCCGAACGAAGACGTTCCCACCGCCGCCAGCTTCGTTCGAGGTGTACGCCATCCAGCGCCCGTCCGGTGAGACGCGCGCCTCGCGCTGGTTGAACGGGCTCGCGAGCAGCAGCTTGGGCTCGCGCGTGCCCTCGAGGGGCAAAACGAACAGATCGGCACTCGGCGGGTTTTCCTTGACCATGCTGAAGACCAGCGCCCGGCCGTCCGGAGTAAACCCGCCCGGAGTCAGCCCGTGCGTGCGCTCGACCAGCGTCTCCTGCTCGCGACTTCCGTCGGCGGGCTTCCAGGCGATTCGCCAGCGTCTGCCCGCGCCGTCAGCGACCCGGACGACGAACGCGATGCGCGAGCCGTCCGGGGTCCACACCGGATTGATCACCGACTCGCCGATGGTCAACCGGGACTGCGTTCCTCGATCGAGGTCCGCCACCCAGAGATCCGCCGCTCCACCGTCGCCACCGATGAGCGCCACGCGCTTGCCATCCGGTGAGAGCTCGGCTTCGTTGTACGGGGCCGGCGGAATGCTCACCTTAGCCTCACCGCCCTTGCGGTCGACCAGGTAGAGCTGGAACTGCGAGTTGAGCGCCCCCGGCGCCCAGATCGCGGCACCGCTTTCGGACATCGCAAACTGGACGGCGCCGGAGCTCACGTCGGTGGCGACACCCTGCACCGCGAGCTGCGGCGTGCCCCGGACCTGGAGCGTGCCGGGATCGAACGGCTGCGAATAGAGCGAGCCCCCGCGGGCGAAGATCAGGTGGCCGCCCCGCGGGCCGGAAATGTACCGTGCCTGGCTCGCTCCCTGGATCAGCCGGTGGCGCTCGCCGGTCGCGATCTTCACCACGTCGATCGACGCGTCGTCGTAGAACTCGGTCGAGGCGAAGGTGTCGTTGGTGAACAGCACGGCGCTGCCGTCCGGCAGGGCTTGCGGCCAGCGATGGGTGCGCTCGTCCTTGGCGACGTCGACCTTGGTCACCGGCGTCACCTCGCCGCCCTCCTCGGAGATGCGCGACAGTCCAACGTTTACATTAGGCGCGAAGTAGACGTAACCGTCGCGGCTCCAGGTCGCGCCACGGTACTGGCCCGGCAGGCCGACCGCCGTGAGCTGCACGGGCGGGCCTCCAGCGACCGGCAGCTTGACCAGCGAAGCGTTGCGGAAGTAGCCGATCCACGCGCCGTCGGGTGAGAAGAACGGGCCGCTCGCACCCTCGGTGTCGGCCAGGATGCGGGGCGCGAGCTCGTCGCTCGAACGCAGCAGCAGGTGCGAGGTGCCTTCGCCGTCGAGCACCACGGCGACCTGGACCCGGCCGTCCTCGGAGATCGCGAGCTGTGGCATCTGATCGATCTGGAGCGACATCCCGTCGGGCACGGCCAGCGCCCAGCGAGCGCGCGCGCCGAACCCCTCGGGCGCCGGACGGCGCAACAGCCAGCCCGCGGCAAGCCCCAGCGCGAGCGCCGCCGCCACGCCGAGTGCGAGCGCGAACCCGCCGCGCCGCGCCGCGTCGACCGGCGCGACCACCGAAGGCGGGCCCTCCTCCACCACGCCGCGCTCGAGCTCTTCGAGCGCCAGGCGAGCGTCGGCGATGTCGTGCAGGCGCTGCTTGGGGCTCCGCGCCAGCGTGCGACGAAGAAGCGTGCGCAGGGCTGACGGCGTCGCCGCGGGGAGCTTTCCGAAGTCGATCTCCGTCTTGAGCACGCCGGCGAGGGTGTCGGTCACGGTCTCGCTGGCGAACAGCGTGCGGCCGACGAGCATCTCGTAGAGCACGACACCGAACGCCCAGATGTCGACTCGCTTGTCGACCGTCCCACCCCGCGCCTGCTCGGGCGCCATGTACGCGGCAGTGCCCAGGATCACGCCGAGCTGTGTTCCATCGACCGCGGTCAGGGTCGGCGAGTTCATCAACGTCGGCGAGCGCGCGACGTCCGCCTGAGACGAGGCGCCGGAGCCCGCGTCCATCGCCTTGGCGAGCCCGAAGTCGAGCACCTTGACGGTTCCATCGGCGCGCACTTTGATGTTCTGCGGCTTCAAGTCGCGATGCACGATGCCTTGCTCGTGCGCTGCCTCGAGCGCCTCGGCGATCTGTCGCGCGATCGGAATCGCCTCCTCCAGCGACATCGGTCCGCGGGCAATGCGCGCCGAGAGGTCCTCGCCGTCGACCAGTTCCATCACCAGGGCGCGGACGCCGCCGGCGGTCCGATCGCCTTCCTCGAGCCCGAAGATCGAGGCGATGTTCGGATGGTGAAGCTGCGCCAGGAGCTGCGCCTCGCGCTCGAAGCGCGCCAGGCGTTCTTTGTCGTCGGTGAACGCCGCGGGCAAAACCTTGATCGCCACCTCGCGCTTGAGCTTCGAGTCGGTGGCGCGGTAGACCTCGCCCATGCCGCCTTCGCCGAGCTTGCCGGTGATCTCGTAGGGGCCGAGGCGAGTGCCGATCATCGGTGCCCCTTCGGTCGGCGCCAGGCATGCAGTCTCATGGGCGCTATCTCCGGTCGCCTGCCGGCTGCGCGAGGCGGCTCGCGAAGCCAAGGTCGAGGTCGATCGTCCGCTGCGCGCCGCTTCCGGGAGGGGCGCGGAACGTGATGATGCGTGAGCCGTCCGACGAAAAACCAAAGGAGGCGATTCGCTGGCCGGAGGCGACGCGGTCGAGCACCGCCTCCGGACGTCCAGCGGAAAAGCCGTGCGAGGTCTCGATTGCGACTCGGTAGAGCACGGAGTCGCTGCGATAGTAGAGCGACCGACCATCGGGGCCCCAGCGCGGCTCGTCGCCAATCGGGACCGAAACCTGCCAACGTCCTTCGCCCCGCGGGTAGGGTCGCACGTACACGATGTCTTGCCCCCCCACGAGCGAGACGTACGCCAGCCACTTGCCGTCGAGAGACGGGACGCCGTAGCTATCGGCCTTACCGCCCTGCGGTAGCTCCTGTACGCGTTTCTCGCCAGCGAGAGAGAGGCTCCAAATCCGTACGTCCGCCTGGTTGATGTAGTAGGGCTCGAAGAGCACCGAGCTGCCGTCGGGCGAGAAGGCCGATGGAAGGCTGCCTGGCGCCCCGGCGAACAGCACCTCCGCCGGACGGCTACCGTCTGCCGCTTGCCACTCGAGGTGTGCGTCGGGCTCGGCCTCGCCTTCGCCGAATGCGCTATACGCGAGGCGCGTCCCGTCCGGCGACCAGACGGGACCGCGGACGAACCGGTCCGTGGTGAGCCGGGTCACGCCGCTGCGCTCGAGGTCGGCGACCCAGAGATCCGAGACACCGCCCTGGCCACCGACCAGAGCAAGCTTCCTATGGTCGGGCGAGAGCGCCAGTTCCTGGTATGGCACGGGGGGCAATGGGACCGGCGTCTCCCGTCCGTCGCGGTCGACCCACACGATCCGGTACGAAGCGGACACCCCGCCGGGGGTCCAGATCGCCGCGCCGCTCCAGGCGATCGCGAACTGCACGGCACCCGAACCCACGTTGGCCGCCACTCCTTTCGTGACCTCTCGCGGCGTGCCGCTCGTGGTCAGCGTGCGGGCATCGAAGCGGACCGCGTACAGCGAGCCGGAGCGCCCGAAGACCACGAACCCGCCGGGCGCAAAACGAGCCTGACTCGCCCCTTCGACCAGCACCTTGTGCTCTCCGGTAGACGGCCGGACCACCTCGATTCGCGCGTCGTCGTAGTACTCGGTCGAGCCTTGGGTGTCCGAGGTGTAGAGCACGGCGTCGCCGTCCGGAAAGGCATCCGGCCAGCGATGCGTGCGCTCACTCCGCTTGACCTCGAGCTTGGTGACGGCTTCCGTTTTGCCCCCGGCCTCCGGCACCCGCGACAGCGCCACGTTGTAGTCGGGCGCGAAGTAGATGAAGCCATCGTCGCCCCACGTCGCGCCTCTCCCGCCGCCCGAGACCGCCGCTAGCCGAATCGCGGGCCCGCCCGCCGTGGGAACCTTCATCAGCGCGTCGTCGCGAAGAAAGCCGATCCAGTCCCCGTTTGGCGAAAAGAACGGGCTCAGCGCGCCTTCAGTTCCCTCCAGAACCTTGGGCTCGAAATCTTCGCTCCGACGCAGCAGGATCTGCGAAGTCCGATGCGTGTCGACGCCGACCACCGCCTGGGCGCGGCCGTCGCGAGAGATCGCGATCTGTGGCGCGTCGGCGGTGGAAAACGTGTAGCCCTCGGGCAATGCCAGCGCCCAGCGGGAATCCATTGACATCGGCGGCGGCGGCGAAGTGCGCAACCACCGGTCGGCGCCAAATCCGAGCGCCAGCGCGACCGCTGCGACGGCAATCCAGCTCGACCAGGATCGCGGGGCGGGAACTGCCACCGATGGCCCGTCGGGGGCGTGCTCGTCGCTCCGGCCCGTGAGCACCTCGTCGAGCACGATCCGCGCGTCGGCGATGTCGTGCAGCCGATTCTTCGGGTTGCGCTCGAGCATCCGGCGCAGCAAGGCGCGCAAAGCCCGCGGCGTGCCGGGCGGCAGCGCCGTGAAGTCGACCTCGGTCTTGAGCACTCCGGCGAGCGTGTCCGAAACCGTCGGCCCGGCGAAGAGCGAGCGCCCGGTGAGCATCTCGTAGAGCACGACGCCGAACGCCCAGATGTCGGCCCGCTTGTCGACCGCCCCGCCGCGCGCCTGCTCGGGTGCCATGTAGGCCGCAGTGCCGAGAATCACGCCCAACTGCGTTCCGTGGACGGCCGTCAAGGTCGGCGAATTCATCAACGTCGGCGAGCGCGCCACGTCCGCCTGTGCGACGGCTCCGGAGCCGGCATCCATCGCTTTTGCCAGCCCGAAGTCCAGCACCTTCACCGCATCGCCCGCACCCGCGAGGGTGTCGGCCTGCACCTTCACGTTCGCGGGCTTCAGATCGCGATGCACGATGCCGCGCTCGTGCGCCGCCTCGAGCGCCTCGGCGATCTGCTTCGCGATCGCCAGCGCCTCTGCCAACGGCAGCGCACCGCGAGCAATCCGTGCCGAGAGATCCTCGCCGTCGACCAGCTCCATCACCAACGCATGGGTCTTGCCTGCCGCCTCGAGCCCGTAGACGTGCGCGATGTTCGGATGATTGAGCTGCGCCAGCAACTGTGCTTCGCGCTCGAAGCGCGCTAGTCGCTCGGGATCGGCGACGAAAGCCTCGGGTAGCACTTTGATCGCTACCTCGCGCTTGAGCTTCGAGTCGGTGGCGCGGTAGACCTCGCCCATGCCGCCTTCGCCGAGCTTGGCGGTGATCTCGTAGGGGCCGAGCGTCTTTCCGATCACGAGGGACTCTCGGCGCCGCGTGTGCCGTTCGTCGTCGCCGGCATCGCCTTGGGTTCGGTGAACAGCTGCGGATCGAGCACCGCATCGAACTCGATCCGCTCGATCGCAAAGTCGAGGTCGAGCTGCGGGTCGCCGTTGGTCTGCCGAGCACGCCAAGGGAAGCGGATCCCCGCGACCTCTCGCCAGTTCGAGAGCGTCTGGATCGTGGTGCGGTCAAGGCCGTGCTGCTCGAGACGCAAGGGCAGGAAGGTCTCTCGATCGAGGAACACTGCGTATGGAGTTCCATGCCGCGGGTGGATAGCGAGGACCCAAGCGGAGTGGTCCGGGGTTTCTCCGCTCACCACTACGTCGATGGGAAATCGCCCCGGGAGGAGCCAGGCGTAGGTCGCTTGAAAGATCGACGTCACCTGGTCTTCGAGCTCGGAGCCAGTCAGCGGACGCACTTGGCCGCTCGCTCCTCGCACCCAGCCCCGAGCGCCGTCGAAAATGATCTCCTGGCGAAACAAGCCGGGGATCTCGGTCAGGTCGTGGCGCTGGCCGCGGGCCGTGTACCAGGTTTCGAAGCGGCCCTCGCGCCCGCCGACTTCGAGGCGCGCGATCATATGCACCGAACGCACCGCCGCCAGCCGAGGGCGCCCGCCGAGTGCGGCTGCCCAGCGATCGAGGATCTCGCTCTGTGTAGGTCGAGCCGGCGCCGATTCGACGACCGCGCCAAGAGCGAGCAGCGCGGCGAGTGCGACCGCAGCGGGAGCGATCGTCATTTCTTGAGTCCAGTCAACCCGTTCTGAACCACAGTGACCGTGCCGGCGCCGGTGTGCTCGGTGACCAGCGCCAGCCACCTCTGCCGATCGGGCATGGAGTCCAACGCGAGGGCCCCGAGGGGGAGTGTGGCGCTCACTCGCGGAGTGCCGACGCGCAGCGTTCCTCCGCCCTCGAGGTCAACCGTCCAGACCGTCTTCGAAGTGGCGTCGAGGTACGCGAGGTGCTTCGAGTCGCGGGACCACCACGGCGCCGCCAGGACACCGCCGTTTGAAATCCGCACCGGTTGCCCAGGGATGGGAAACGACTGCACATAGAGCTCGACCGCGGTGGCGTCGCCGCTGCGATACGCCATCCACTTGCCATCGGGAGACACGACCCCGCTGGATTCGTTGCCCGGCCCCTGCACGTAGGGTTGCGGCGTGATCACACCCGTCGTCGGCAGAAGGTAGATGTTGTTCAGGGTGTCCGGGTCCACCTGCTGCAAGACGACCCACTTGCCGTCCGGAGACCACGCGGTCGGCGCCTTGAACTCGACGCTGGAGCTGTAGAACGGGCGCTCCGCTGCCGCATCGGAAATGTCTTTCAGGAACAAGTCGGTAGCGCCGCCGCGGTCGCTCGCGAAGATCACCTGCGTGCCGTCCGGCGACCAGACCGGACTCTGGTTCAAACCCCCGCCACGCGAGAGCTGCGTGATACCCCCGCGCTCGAGATCAGCCAACCACAGGCTCGATTCCGTGCGCGAGTCCGAGCGTACCAGCACGGCTTGCCGGCCATCCGGAGAAATCCGCACCTCACGGTAGCGGCCCGCCGGCAGGCTGACGCTGCCTGTCGGCTTCCCGGCCGCGTCCAGCCACACGACCGCGGCCTCGGAGGACGGCGCCGAAAAATATGTGAAGGCTCCCGCGGCCGACACCGAGGCGGCATAGCCAGCGGTAAACGAGTTCATGATGTCGAGCACGGCCGCCGGCTCATCGGCGAGCGCCACGGCCTCGCCGGTCAGTTGCAGAGTGCGCAGGTCGAAGCGTTGCGCGGCGAGTCCACCGCGGCGCGCGAACAGCAGCCATCCCGGCTCCGCATAGACCGGCGCGCTCTCCATGGCTCCCACGAAAGTGCGGGTGCGATCGCGCAGCGAACCGGCGAAGATGTCGAACTTGCCTTCACGTCCGGGCAGGGCCGCGTAGAGAAAGTGCTCGCCATCGGGAAGGAAGCTCGGGAAGCGGTGGCCGGACTCCTTGCGCTCCCGGTCGAGCACGGTCACCTGGACGGGCTCCCCGCCGTTGGCCGAAACGCGAAAGAGCGGACCGGAGGTGTCGGGCGCGAACACGATCACGCCCGCTCGATTCCAGGTCGCGCCACGAAAGTTCTTGGCGTCGCAGATCACCTCCTCGCGGCCGCCGGCGACCGGCAGCGTCTTCAGCTTCCCGCCGGCGACGAAACCGAGGCTCCGGCTGTCGCGCGACCAGAACGGCAGCCGAGCGCGGTCGCCGCCTGCCAGTGGCCTTGCGGCGAGGGAATCGAGTGGACGGAGCCAAAGCTGAAAGTCCCGGTTGAGCGGATTGCCGGTGACGAATGCCACCATGCTCCCGTCGGGCGAAATCGCCACCTGAGCGGAATCCGGAAAGAGATCGAGTCCCGTCGGGGCGACGATCGACAGCCGCGTCACGCTCGCGCCAGAGGATCTCGCCGAAGGCCACAGCAGAGCGGCCAGCCCGGCGGCGGCCAGCACACCGGCCAGTACTCCAGTCGCAACAAGCCACACCCGGCTGGCAAATGAACGACGCTGCGGCTCCGCGGACGCTGCCGGAGCCGTGACCTCGATCTCGTCGAGCTCGAGCCGCGCATCGCCGATCGAGCTCAGGCGCCGGCGCGGATCCTTTTCGAGCGCGCGGCGCAGCAACCGGCGCACCGCCGGCGGCGTCTCGGCCGGCACCGCGCTCCAATCGGGTTCGGTCTTGAGCACCGAGGCCATGACTTCGGAGACGTCGTCGCCATCGAACGCGCGCCGTCCGCTGAGCATTTCGTAGAGCACCACGCCGAACGCCCAGATGTCGGCGCGCCGGTCCACGCTCTTCCCCTTCGCCTGTTCGGGAGCCATGTAGGCGGCGGTGCCGAGGATCACTCCGAGCTGTGTCCCTCGGGCCGTAAGCGTGGGTGAATTCATCGCTTCGGCGCCCGAGGCGACCGCCGGGCTCATTGCCTTGGCGAGACCGAAGTCCAGCACTTTGACTGTTCCATCGGCGCGCAGCTTGATGTTTGCCGGCTTCAAATCACGGTGCACGATGCCCTGCTCGTGGGCCGCTTCGAGGGCGTCGGCGACCTGTCGCGCGATCGACAACGCCTCGGGTACTGGCAAAGGTCCGCGCTCGATGACCGCAGAAAGATCATCTCCGTCGACCAACTCCATGACCAGCGCGCGCCGGCCGTCCGATTCCTCGAGACCGTAGACCGCGGCGATATGCGGATGCTGGAGTTGCGCGAGAAGCTTGGCCTCGCGCTCGAATCTCGCCACACGCTCGGCATCCGCCAAGAAGGCGGGCGACAAGACTTTGATCGCGACCTCGCGGTCGAGGCGGGAATCGGTGGCGCGATAGACCTCGCCCATGCCGCCCTCGCCGAGCTTGGCGGTGATCTGGTAGGCGCCGAGACGGGAGCCGATCACGCTCGATCGAGCCTCCGCCGGCCCGAGAGCCGGGCTTGGGCCAGTATCTTGCCGATCAAGTCGCCCCCCTGGACGGCGCGACGCCGTCCGCGATTGCTGCAAGAGACTGGCGGACCCGAAGATGGTGCCCGCACTCGAGCTGTTCTACCAGCGCATTTTCTCACAAAGCGGAGGGGCGAAACACCGCAGCTGAGGGCTCGAACGCCTCTATCCAGTCACCGGAGCCACCGGAGTCACCGCAGCCAGGCGCCGCAGGAACAGCATCGTCCGATCGTCGGCGTAGGGCACGCCACGGGCGAAGTCGTCCAGCGCCTGCTCGATCGTGTCGCGGAGCTCCGGCAGGGGCGCCGCGCGATGGCTCTCCACGAGCTCGGCGAGGCGCTCGATGCCAAACTCCTCGCCGTCCGGATCGGCGGCCTCGGTGATGCCGTCGGTGTAGACCAGCAGCAGATCTCCCGGACCCATCTCGGTCGAATGCGCCACGAAGGTCGCGCCCGCGAGGAGACCGAGCGGCGGGCCGGAGGTTTTCAGCAGCTCGACCCCGCCGCCGCCGCTGCGGGCCAGCAGCGCGCTGTTGTGGCCCGCGTTGGTCCAGGTCAGCTGGTTCGTCGCGGGATCGAGCTGGGCGATGAAACCCGTGGCGTACTTCTCCGGCGGCGTGCGCGCGAACAGGCGCCGCGAGACGCGTTGGCAGATCTCGTCCGGCGGACGCCCAACCTCGATCGGGCCCACCGCGAGAGCCTCGAGCGAGGCGCCGAGCAGCGAGGCCGCCATGCCTTTCCCCGAGACGTCGCACACCAAGCAAGTCACCAGGCCGAGCTCCGGGTGCACGTCGACCTTGTACAAGTCGCCCGAAACACCGCGCGAAGGCACGTTGCCTGCCAGGAGCTCGTACCCTTCGACGCTGGGGATGTGCGCCGGCAAGAGCGCGAGCTGGATGCGCCGGGCGAGCTCGAGCTCCCCCGCCAGACGCCGCCGTTCCGCCGCTTCCTCCATTAGACCCAGGTTGCGCAAATGCAGGGCCGCGGCGGAGGCGAGCGAGACCAGCAGCTCGAGGTCTTCCTCACCGAACTGCCGCATGCGGAGGCGCGACGACAGCACCAGCATGCCGAGCGCGCCTTCGGGTGTGAGCAGGGGTGCCGCGAGCACACTGCGGACTCCGGAGTCGAGGATGCTCGCCGCGGCGTTGAAGCGCTCGTCGGTCGGGGCATCGAGAATCAGCGCCGCCTGGCGGCGCTCGGTCACCTCGCGCATCAGGCTGCGCGAGAAGAACACGCGGTCGGTCCCCAGGCCGGGCGGGCGCGACACCGACTCGGTGAGTTGGCCGTCGCGGTCGACCAGCAGCACCGCGGCCTCCTCCGGCCGCAGGGTCGCGAACACCCGGTCGAGAATGAGCTCGAGCACGGCGTCGCGCGATGGCGACTCGGAGAGCGCCTGGTGCACCTCGTTGATCAGGTGCAGGCGCTCGGCGTGCCGGCGCAAGTCGGCGGTCGAGCTTACGGATTTGAGATCCGAACGCTGCACCAGCATCGAGGCGGCATCGCGGAATTGCGTGGCCGTGGTCGAGGAGCCGCCGCCCGCCCCAGCGCCCTGTCCGAGGCCCTGCGCGCCGCTGCGAACCACAATGCGAGTCTCGTCCGACAGCGCCAACAGGTCGCGATCGTGGAGCAGCGCGCCACCGGCGAGCGGGCGGCCATTCAGCTGCGTGCCCGCCCGCGAGCCCAGATCCTGGGCCCACAACCCATCGCCGCGGCGCTCCAGCCGGAGGTGTTGGCGCGACACTCGAAGGTCGGGCACCTGAACCTGACACTCGGCGCCGCGGCCGACGATCAGCACGTCGCCGTCGACCGCGCGCACGGACTTCGGCGCGCGAGCGGTCTCGATCTCGATCGACCAGGTCTTCGTCATGGGTTCTTGAACGGCTGCCCCTGCACCAGGTGATAGGTCGAGACCTGCGGTGCCGCGGTCCGCGCGTCGCGCTCGCCGCCGAGGGTCAGACCCCAGTCGTAGAGCCGGGAGAACGTCGCCTTGAGCTGGGCAGTCAGACGCTCGGGCTCGCCGCTCATTTCGTAGCGCACCGAGTCCTCCTCACGGTCCCAGAGCGAAAGCGAGAGGATTTCGTTGGCCTGGGCGCCACCCTCGGCGAGCAGCACGCCGCGGCAGCCGTGGCGCTCCTTGAGTGCCGGGATCACCTCGTGTCGATAGAGCTCCTCGAACTCCTGCCGGTGCGCCGGATCGATGCGCACGGAGACGATGCGGACGAAAATGGGTCGCCCCCCTGCCGGCAATCCGGCGCTGTCACTGTCGCCGATGACATATCCGGTCGATGGCACCACACGCTGCGCCGTCGGATCGATGGTTTCTTCCGGGTCGCGCGCCAAGCGGACGCGCCACTCGGCGCGGGCTGAAAGCAGGGCGCCGGACTCGCGCGACAGGCGCTCGAAGAGCGGACCGCGCTCGTAGGCGTCGGCGTGTTCGGGCGTGTCCCAGATGGTGAACGATTGGTGCGCATCTTCGCCGTGCCATGGGGTCAACAAGCCGGCAAAGCGACAACCCTCCGTCGCGCGCAGGGCCGGGATCACTCGCTCGCGATAGAAGGCAACGAACTCGGCGTCGGCGCCGTCACGGACGAGCAAACGAACGAAGCGCAAGTACATCGGATACCTCCCGCCTGGCGGCATTGCCGCCGTCAGCCATTGGTCGAAGGATCAGCCGCGATCTTAGCGCGGCGCCCCCAGCGACCGCGTCGAGCACGGCGCGCCGATCTTGCCTACCAGCTCGGGATACCAAATTCAGAATGATGTCGAGTCGGGTCGGCTCGGTGCACCAGACGCCTCGATCGCCGCCGACTCTCGCTATGCTTGTCCGTGTGTTGAGCCTCTTCTCGCTGGTCAGCCTCCTGGTCACCCTTGCCGCGCTATCGAGCTACCTCAACTACCGCTACATCAAGCTGCCGACGACCATCGGCGTCATGCTGGTCGCACTCGTCGGGTCGCTCGCACTGATTCTTGCCGGGCCCTACGCCGGAGGTTTCCGCGACCAGGTCGCCACCCTCGTTGGGCAGATCGACTTCCAGCAGGCCTTGCTCCATGGCCTCCTGGCCTTCCTGCTCTTCGCCGGTTCGATCCACGTCAATCTCGAGGAGTTGGGTCGCGAGTGGCTGACCGTCGCGCTGCTCGCCATCGTCGGAACGCTCATTTCGACGGCCATCGTCGGCGCCCTCGCCTGGCTCGTGCTCCACGGGCTCGGCCTGCACATCCCGTGGCTGCATGCTCTGCTCTTCGGTGCACTGATTTCCCCGACTGACCCCATCGCGGTGCTCGGCATCATGAAATCCGTCGGCGCACCGCGGCAGCTCGAGATCCAGATCGCCGGCGAATCGCTGTTCAACGACGGCCTGGGCGTGGTGGTGTTTCTCGTGCTGCTCCAGCTGACCGGCCCGGCGGCGACCCTCACGCCGGGCTCGATCGGTCTACTGCTGCTCGAGGAAGTCGGCGGCGCTGTCGTGCTGGGTCTGCTCGCGGGCCTGGTCGCGTACTTCATGTTGAAGCGCGTCGACAACTACCACGTCGAGCTTCTCCTCACCCTGGCGCTCGCCATGGGAGTCTTCGCGCTGGCCGACGCTTGGCATCTCTCGGCGCCGATCGCCGTGGTGGTCGCCGGACTGTTCGTCGGCAACCAGGGGCGCGCCTTCGCGATGACCGAAAAGACGCGAGTTCACGTCGACACATTCTGGGAACTGGTCGACGAGATCTTGAACGTGATCCTTTTTCTGCTCATCGGCCTGGTGCTCTTGGTCCTGCCAATCGAGCGCGCCTGGCTGATCGCCGGCGCGCTGGCGATTCCCATCGTCCTGCTCGCCCGCTGGGTCGCCGTGGCAGGGCTCGTTCTGCCGCTCGCCCGCTTCAGGGTGCAGGCGCGGGGTTCGGTCACTATCCTCACTTGGGGCGGCTTGCGTGGCGCCATTTCGGTGGCGCTCGCCTTGTCGCTGCCAGCGAGCGACTCGCGCAGCCTGATCCTCACCCTGACCTACTGCGTCGTGGTGTTCTCGATCGTCGTTCAGGGATTGACCATCGGGCGAGTCATCCGGCGGGTGGGCTGACACGCGCAGCGCTATCCGCGCAACAGTGAAATCCTCCCGCCGTTCCAATCGGGGAACAGTTTCGCGTGGTCACGGATGCCGAGGTGTTTTCCCGCCACTTCCGAAAACACCGCTCGGAAGTCCGTGGTCACCGGAAGGTCTCGTCCTTCATACAGCGCGTCCTGCGCCAGGCTCTCGAGCCGGCCGTGCACTTTGCCGCCGTCGACCTGGTCGCCGAGCACGAACAGACAAGAGCCGTGGCCGTGGTCGGTGCCGCCGGAGCCGTTCTCGCGCACGGTGCGGCCGAACTCGGTCATGGTCATGAGCACGACGTCGCTCTGCGCAGCGCCGAGATCGGTCCAGAAAGCCGCGATGGTCTGGCCGAGATCCCGCGCGCGCCGGGCGAACGTCCCATTCGACGTGCCCTGCTGCACGTGCGTGTCCCAGCCGCCCGACTCCGCGAAGGCGACTTCGAGACCGACATCCGACTTGACTAGCTGTGCGATCTGCCGCAGCGACTGCGCCAGCGGCGAGGAGGGATAGTTCGCCGCGGGATCGGGCCGATACGAAGCCAGATGCGCGTCGGACAGCATGTGAATCGCATCGAACGCCTCGGCGCCACTGCTCTGTAGCAGCGACTGCGACGTCTGCTCGTACATGGACTCGAAGCCGCCCGCGGCGCTCTTCGCGACGTGGTCGGCGCCGGGCAACCGGACTTTGAAGTCGGCGAGATTGGTCACCGCCAGCGCCGAGGTATCGCCGTAGAGCGACCGCGGCAAGGCCGGCGTCATGGCGACGGCGCGAAACGGCGTCGCGTCATGCCCGAGCAGACCCGCCGCCCGGTTGAGCCAGCCCGACGCCGTGCCTTTGCGCCCCGGCGTTCCGGTCTCCATGTAGTCCTGCGCATCGAAGTGCGAGCGCGTCGGATCGGGCGAGCCGACCGCATGAACGACGGCTAGCCGCCGCTCCTTCCACAGCGGCGTAAGGTCCGAGAACGCCGGATGCAGGCCGAAACCAACACCGAGATCGAGCATGGCCGATTCGGGTTCGCTCGCGGTCGCCGCCGACATGCCGAGACGCGGGCGATAGCTCGCCAGCGAGCGATCGCCGACCGGGGAGACCGCCATCAACCCGTCCATCGCGCCGCGTTGAAAGATCGTCACCAGCACCTTGCGGCGCCCGGGCGAGGCCTTTGGCGCCGCAGCGAGCGCCGCACGATTGAGAAACGTGGGACCGGCGCCGAACGCCAGCAGCGCCATGCCGCCACCTTTGAGAAACACTCTACGCGTCAACATCGTCATCCTCCTCGTCGGTCCAGTCGCTCACCGACGTTGGAACTCAGGTGAACCCAGGATCAATCCAACGACTTGCTCGAGCGGCGTCGGCGGCTCGAGATGAAGCGGCGGCCGGTTACGGTCGAGTCGATCCAACGAATCGAAATAGTCCTGCTTGCCGCCACTCTTTGTCTCCCGCCGCCGGTCGGTCGTGCTCTCCTCTTGCCGCGCGCCGCGGCCAAAGAAGGGCGCCGTCTCTTCGTCCATTTCGCCCGGCTCGGCCTCCGGTGCCGCGCCAACCACCCTGCCGGCGAGCGCCGGGTCGCGGAGCATCGGCGTCAACAGGCGCACGGTCTCGCCGCCATCGCGCTCCGGCAAGAGGAGAGGCACATACGTCGCGAGCGCGGCTTCGCGCGACTCCGGCTCGCGTCCGCCGTCCAGGCGCTCGAGATCGAGGCTCACGCCACGCACTCGGCCGGAAGCAAGCTGGAGCCCGAAGTTCATCCGATTGAGCAGCGCGCCGCTGTTCACCCACTGAGTCGCCCGATCGGGCCAGCCAGTGGGCGCTTGGTAGGCGTAGAGCTGCTGCCCCATGCGCGCGATCCAACGCACGGTGTCGACGGGATCGGTCACCTCCGCGCCGAGCGCGCGCAGGGACGACGCCGCGACCTCGAACGGCGACTTGATTTTTTGGCGGCGGGTCGCCGGGGACCAGAACTCAGTCGACTCCGCCAGCGTCCGCAACACGGCCTTCAGGTCACCGTGCGTGGCGGTGAAGGTCTGCGCCATCCGATCGACCAGGGCCTGAGGCGGTTCGTCGGCGACGAAACGCACGGCGAGCTTGCGAGCGATCAGACGCGCCGTCGAAGGATGCGCCGCCAGAATGTCGAGCACGTCCTCGCCGTCCGCCATGCCCCGGCCGCCGGCCAGCGTGTGGCCGAGCACGAGCTTGGGATCGGCGTCATGGGTGTCCGAGCGAAACAGGAAATCACCCTGGAGCTCGAAACCGACGTCGGCGCGCATGGCGCGCTCGACCCGCGTCTGCACGTTCTTGCGCAGCGGTCCCGGCGGATAGACCGTCCAACCGGTAAACGCCCGCGCCACCGCGATCACGTCATCCTGGGTGTAGCCGCCATCGACGCCGAGCGTGTGAAGCTCCATCAGCTCGCGGGCGTAGTTTTCGTTGAGGCCCTGGGGCTTCTTCTTCGCCTTCTGCTCGGCGCCGAACCGACGCATGCCCTCGTCGAGACGCCGCCGGCGAAATCCACCGAACATTCCACCCTCATCGCGCTGGCGCTCCACGCTTCGCGCCATAGAAGTGTGCGCCCCGGTGTTCGCCGTCGACTCGGCGTTGTCCAGGTAGAGCAGCATCGCGGGATGCTTGGCGGTCGCCTCGAGGAGCCCGCGGAAGGTGCCCAGCGCATTCGGCCGTATGGCGTCGCGCTCGTAGGACATCACGAACGGTCGCGAGCGGTTCTTGGTCAGCGTAACGTTGAAGTGGTTGAACCAGAAATCGGTCATCACTTCCTGGAGTTGATTCTCGGCGTACACGGCGCGATAGACCTTCTGCGACACCAGCTCGCCGATCGCCTCGCGCTGCGTGCGGTAGCCCTTGCGGCGGGCGAAGTCCAGCAGCTTCTCGCGGATCTCCGGGCGATCCAGGCCGGTAACTTGATTGGCTGCCGCGTCATTGGCTGCCGCGGCGCCGGCCGCCCCGGCAGGGCCCTTCGCGCCGACTTCGCGCTTGCTCTCGACCACGCCCGCCGCCACCGCCTCGCGGTACATCGCCGCGCGCGGCGGGTAGGTCGACAGGTATTGCTCCGAGGTCATGGCGAGGGAATGCAGCGGCGCGAGCTTCGCCGGCACGCGGGCCTCGGGAAAGTCCGCCGCCAGTTGATGCTCGAACCAGGCGTCCGGCCCCATGGCGGCGACGCGGTCGACTTCGCCGGGGCGGGCACCGAACGCGAAGCGATCGAGCAAGCGGGCTGCCGCCTCTCGCGCGGTCAGGCCGGCTTCGCGCCAAGGCAGACGGTGAGCCGCCGAGGCCCCGGGATCTCGCGCCGCGCTGGCCGCGAGGGATACTGCGAGAAGAGACGACATCGCCCAGAGAATCGGGCGGGAGTTGATCTTGCTGCGTCGCATCGGTCTTCCTTCCGGTACTCTCTTCGACGAGTACCTTACGATGCATGAAACCCGCGGACGCCGCCGATCCTGCGCGGGGCTCCCTAAGAGGCAGAAGGAGGCTAAAACCTTGGCGCGTGTCCTCTCCGTGGTCGCAACCCTGGTCCTGCTCGGAGCCGTGGCCCTGTTGTACGTGAGCGGTGGCTTGGTTTCACAGTCGCCGTATGTCTGGGCTGTCCAGGCGGCAGCCATACTCCTCATGCTCTGGGCGCGGTTCACCTTCGGCTGGCGCAGCTTCCACTTGGCCGCCAATCCCACCGCGGGAGGGCTGGTCACGAGCGGGCCCTATCGGTTCGTGCGCAATCCGATCTACTCCGCCGTCTGGCTATTCACCTGGGCGGGCGCTGCCGCTCACCTGACACTCGCGACCGCCGGGTCGGCGCTGCTCATCCTGGCGATGCTGGCGGTGCGGATCTATTGCGAGGAGGGCCTTCTGATCCAGGAGTTTCCGGACTATGCGGCGTACGCCGCGAAGACGGCGCGACTGATCCCTTTCATCCTCTGACCGGCCCGCGACCTGGTGTGCGAACACGATCCGGGTCGTGGTCTCATACACCAGTGAAGTTCAACGACCTCAAGCTTCGCCTACTCGGGCTCTATCCGCCGTTCTTGGGGGCCGGAATCAGCGCCCGGCGGGTGCCCAACGGTTGGGAGTCCAACCTGCGACTCTCGCTGCTCAACCGCAACTACTTCGGCACCCATTTCGGTGGCAGCCTGTACGCGATGTGCGATCCGTTCTTCGCCCTGATCCTCGCCGAACGGTTGGGGCCCGGCTACGTGGTGTGGGACAAGGCGGCCACCATCCGATTCTTGCGCCCCGGCCGCGGCCGCGTGACGGCGCGCTTCGAAATCGAACCCGAGCGCGTGGACGCGATCCGACGGCAAGTCGAGCGCGACGGCAAGTGCGAGCCCGCGTTCGACGCCCGGGTCCTCGACCAGGCCGGCCTAGTGGTCGCTGAAGTAGACAAGCTGCTCTACGTGCGACTCCGGGACCGGCCCAGCGGGTTCCAACCCGACGTTACTGCGCCTTCACCGTGACGACATTGCCCGCCGAGTAGGCGGTGAATTCCGGCGCGTACATCGACTGCACGGTCGCCGGGCCGACGCGGAAGGTGCCGGCGAGGTTAGCGCGCAGACGGTACTTCAAGGTGTACTCGCCCTGCGGCATCCATTCGACGAAGAAATTGTTGCCGCTGTCGCGCACCTCCTCGTAGCGCGGCAGGCCGAGGTCCCAGGACCAGCCGGAGCGAACGTTCTCGGGCTCCAGGCCGGCGGCACGGGGATCGCGCAGATGCACGTATTCGGCCGGCGCGCGGCTGCTCAACGAGAGCTGCACTTCGATCTCGTCGCCGACCGCGAGTGTCGCGCCTTCGCCCAGCGGCTGCAGGGTGGTCTCGCTTCCCGCTTTCACGCGCCGGAAATATTTGCGCGACACCTTGAAGAGATCACCACGATCCTCCTTGGGCAGTTCCTCGGTCGAGAAATGCCAGGTGGCGGAGGCGAACATGATTCCAGGCGTCTTCTTCTCCACCGTGACCGTGGCCGCGGCGGGGCCGAGCCGGGCTCCCGGAACCACGACCTGATTCTTCTTGCCGGTGTAGCGGTCGGGCTCGAAGGTGAAGGTCGTGGACTGTCCCGCGACATGCACCGTGGCCTCTTCGCGGACACCGAGCTGCTTGGTCTGTTCGAGGTACTTGGCCAACGTATAGAGCACCTCCGCGGTCGCGCGGGTCGATTTCCAGTGGTTGAGCTTCTTGTTGAGGAAGAGCCACTGCACCAACCCCTCCTGCCGGGGGTCCTTGGGCTGGAGCTCCATCAAGGCGCGCAGCGCGAAGGCGTGCGATTCGATGGTGTCGTTGTACCAGAGCCAGCCGCGCTCCTCGGGGGCCCAGAACGTGCCTTCGTCTGGCGTGGTCTTGGACGAGTCCATCACACTGTCGAACACCAGCTTGGCGTCCTGCGGGCGCCCCATGCGCTTCAGGGTCAAGGCCAGCAGGCCCTTGAAATATGGCGCGTGATTCTTCCAGCGCTTGAACGAAGCGTTCAACATGCGCACGCGCTCGCTCTGCGGAATGGCGTCCTTCATCACCGTCGGGTCGGGATATGCCGAGGCGACGTAGTTGAGGAAGGTGAGGAACTCCCAGTTGCAGTCGCAATCCGGGTGATCGATCTTGTGCTGATAGTCGTCGCGGTAGATGCTGCCGAGATACTGCCAGCCGCGCTCCACCATGTCGCGCGGCACCTCGACCTTGAACTCCGCCGCCTTGGCGAAGCCGTACATCATGTAGAGCGTCATGTAATCGGACGGCGGTCCGCCCGGCCACCAGGGGAACGCGCCGCTGGGCAGCTGCGCTTTGGCCAGTTTCGCGAGCGCCGCCGAGCGCTCGGCTTTCGCGACCCGCGGGTCGAGCACGCGAACGAGGCCGGGGTCCGGCTTGTCGCCCGTGGTGCCACCGTTGGGCAGATTGCCCTGTGAGAGTTCGAGCCACGGCGTCTCTTCGAGCGCGATCTTGCGATTCGGATCGACGCCGTCGAAAGTCTCGAAGCGGGTGTCCCGTTTGGCCAGGTCTTGCGCCATCTTGCCGACCGCCGGATAGCGCTCGAACAGGCTGCTCACGATGCCGGTCGAGAGGAAGCGATTCATCGTCTGCTCGGTGCATTCGTACGGGTAGTCCACCAGGTAAGGCAGCGCCTGGAGCACTCCGTAAAACAGCTGCGCATCGACCGTGACCACCATCTGCTCGTCGATCCGGCTCGGATCGTCGGTGCGCGCCATGTCGCTGAAGGTCATCTCGCGCTGCTCGACACCGCGCAACGCCACGAACCGCGACTGCGCCAGATGCAAGCGCGAGGGCAACAACGGCAGAGGCCTGAGCTCGCCATCGCTCAGGTCGCCCGCCACGGCGGTCACCTTGATCGCCACCTCGCCGACGCGCTTGGGGGCATGCACGGCGATCGAGACGTTGCTGCTCCCACCCGCCTTGACCGTGAACTCGCGCCGCGCCGCCGCGGGATCTACTCCGAAGTCGGCGAGCAGCGAGGTGTCGGTCGCGGGATCGAGAATCTCGAACTCGAGCGTGCCCGACAGATCGTGCGTCGAGGCGTTGTTCAACACCAACTTCAGGTCGGCGGAGTCGCCCTCGCGCAGAAAGCGCGGCAAGTATGGCCGCACCATGAGGTCCTTGACGCTCTGCGCCTGCCGGCTCGTGGAACCGGAGCGCAAGTCGGCGGTCACCGCGTGCGCCCACACGCTCCACGAAGTCACCGAGTCGGGTACGGTGAACTCGATGGTGGCGGTGCCGTCCGCTCCGGTCAGCAGGCTGGGCTGCCAGAACGCGGTCTCGGCAAAGTTGCTGCGCAGCTCGGGCGGCGCGGCGGCGGCCCGGTCGCTCGAAGCGGGAGTCTCTGCGTTTGCCGCGAACGAGTCGGGAGCGCTACGTTCTTCCTTGCCTAGGGCAGCCTTCGCCATCATCATTGGCTGAGGCACCGGCGCGTCGGCCAAGAACCCGCTGGCCACGCCACCTTCCATCCCGCCGCGCACGCGCCTCCCCATGCCGCCGATGGGATAGCCGTCGAGGAGGGCGAGCCGGTCCGGGGTCCAATCCGCCACTCCTGGCACGTCGGCCCAGCTGTCCTGTGAGACCCAGGCCGCAGTGCGCTGGCCCAGGCTGTTCGAGACCCAGCTCATGCCCTGGCGGGAGGGAAACAGCGACAGCGGGCTCGGCGGACTGTGCGGCGCGAAGAGATCCAGACTGCGGTCGTACATGTACGCCAGTACTTCCGCCGTCGGCAACTCGGCTGGAGTTCCGGTTCCCTCGACCGGCGTCACCTTGACGCGAAAGGTCTCGTGGCCTCCCGGCCGCAGACGATCGCGGAAGGTCGAGAACGAAACGTCGAGCGCCCGATTGTCCCAGGGCACGTTGAAACCGATCGAAGGCTGCAGCATCTGATGATCGCGCAGCATCGTGAGGCGCAGCGCGAAGCCGCCGCGATCCGCTGCGGTCACCGGCAATTCGACGACTCCAGTGCCGGGAGCGACGCGCCGTCGGGCAGTGAGCATGCCGTCGCGGAAGGTCTCCAGGAAGAGCGCCTGGTCGGCGAATCCGCTGAGCACCAGGTAGCGAGCCGTCCCGCCCACCTTGACCGAAGAGAGCTCGGGTACCAGCGCGGCGGGCACTGCCAGGGACAACCCGGGGCCGGCCACCACGAACTCCTGCTGCACCGACGCGCTCGCTCCGAAGGCATCCTTGGTCGAATACCGCAGGCGATAGGCGCCGGGCGCGAGCTTGGGCAGCGTGACGACGCCTTCACCCTTGCTGTCGTGAGTGAGCTCGCCTTTCGCGATCTCGCGGCCGTCCGCCCAGCCGCGCAAGACCTTCTGCCAGTCGCTGTCGGCGGTCCAACGCGGCTGCAGATCGTCGCCGGGAGTCGAGACGACGGCGGGGGCATTCGCCGAACTCGCGGCCGGCGGGTGCCGCACCGGCTCGTCCGCGGGCATCACCGGCGCCGACGGCTGCGCCACGGCCGAGAGCTGCCAACGACCGACGCCGGCGCGAGGTTCGCCGTCGAGGTCCGTGCGCACCACGGTGAGCGCGGCGTCTTCTCCGGCGCGGAAGAAGCCGCGATCCGTGTCGATCCGCGCCTGAACGGCCACGTTGCCGAGGCGGAAGCCGCGCTCGGCGCTTCGCGTCTCGCCGCCTTCGTCGGTGACATCAGCCGCCAACTTGTATTGATAGGACACCTCGTCGAAGCCCGAGGCGCGCTCGTCGGCGGCGGGCGTGAACGCAACGTCGAAGGTTCCGTCCTCCGCGAGCGGGCTCTGGCCCGAGGCGATCACCTGCGGTAACGGAGCTTGTCCGCCGCCCCACCAGCCGGACCAGCCCCACCAGTACCACCACGAGGGCAGCACGGCCTGTCGCGTGACCTGCCAATGCGCGGTGCCGGCGGCGACGGGAAGGCCGAAGTAGTAGCGCGCCTCACCGCGGAGCTTGCCCGGTCGATTGAGCCGCATCGCGTCGACCGGTGCCTTGAGCGTGACCTCGAACGTTGGCCGCTTGTACTCTTCGACCCGAATGGTCGCGGACCCCGAGGGCGACGCGCTCACCACCCATTGGCCCAGCGGGCGCCCCGACGGGATGCTGAATTCGCCGGCCGCGGTGCCGAACCGGTTGGTGGTCAACGAACGCGTCTCTACTTCCTGATTGTTGGGGTCGCGCAGCGTCACCGTGACCGGAGCGTTGGTGCGCTGCGTCAACCGGCCCTCGCTCTGCTGGCCGCCGTACGCGAGCACCTTGAAACGCACGGTCTGCTGCGGGCGGTAGACACTGCGATCGGTGAAGACCAGCGCCGAGGTCACGTCGCCCGGCCGGGTCGGCTGCGGCAGGCCGATCTCCTGCACCGCCCAATCGTTGCCGCTGCGGGCGAGCGCGATGCCGCCCCACCACCCCGAGCGGTCGGCGGCGGCAGGCAGCACGACAACTCCGTCGGCGTCGCTCGTCGCCTTCAGCGTCCGTTGCGGACCGCTCTGCCAGTCGCGACGGTAGACGCGCACCTCGGCGCCGGCCACCGGCTCGCCCTTGCCGCCGCTGAGAACGCGCAGGCGAGAATCGCCGTCGCCTTCGACAGCCGTCGTGAGCACGAGATCGCCCACCACCATGCCGAGCGACATCACCCGGTTGTTGGACGACGCGAAGTCCGCGCGCGCCGACGCGAGGACCAGAAAGACCCCCGGATGGTCGAGCGGCGGCACTACGAAGGTGCGGTGACTGCGATAGTCGGGGGTCGCGGGAAGTTCGCTCGTCCATTGCGCGATCGGCTTCTGGCCGCTGGCGAACTTGCGGGCCTCATCTCCCTGGGGAAACAGCTCGTTCGTCGCCTGGCGCTCGATTCGATCCAGAAGATCGATCGGATACGCGCGAAAATATAGCTGACCCAGATTGCGGTGATTGACCTCGATCGAACGCTTCCCTGGCGCGTCGCTCGACATCCCGCTGAGGCTGAAGTCGGGGGCTTCGATCCTCAGGCGCAGGGCCTGGCAGCGTTTTCCTCCTTGGGTTGCGGGGTAGGCCTTCTCACCCTGCTCGAACAAGTCGTGCGCTCGCCGCTGACTGTCCGGCGCGTCGTCCCCCTGGACCAGGGAGCCGAGCGTGGCCATGCCTTCGGACCACCAGGGCAAGCTGCGATAGGCCGCCAGCCGCTGCTCGAGATCGGCGCGAACGCGGCCCTTGTCCTCGGCTTGCGAAAAGGCCTCGTTCAGACGCCGGGCGCGCTCCAGGCGCGCTTCGAGCGCCGCTTCACGCGCGCCGGCGGCGGCGTGCCAAGCCTCGAGATCGGCGAGCACCGCGCCGAGCTTCACGATCGGATGCACCGAGGGGTCGGCGAGCGCGGTGTCCGATCCCGCGGCCGAGGCGGCACTGCCCGCGATCAGCCCTTGCACATCCAGGCGATAGAGCTCGCTGTTCTGCGCCGGAGTCCACATCGAGGTGTCCGCCAGAAGTTCGACGAACAAATAGGACAGGGTGTCGCGCAAGGTGCCGCGCACGCGCACGGGATAGTCGTTGGCGATCAGGTAGTGCGACATGCGCGACAGCGGCAGACCACCCAAGGCGCTGCGCTGCTTCCAGGCCTCGGCATACGACGCGACAGCGGCAGCGAAGAGCTGGTCGCGCGTCCAGAGCTTGAGATCGGGCACCGCGGTCGCCGAGACAGCCTCGACCCGCTCTCGACGGTTGATCTCCCAGGAGTAGGAGTCGTAGTACTCGACCAGGGCCTGGGCATAGAACAAGTCGAGCGTCGCGCGATCGAGATCGCCTTGTGGCCAGGGATGCTCCTTGAGGAACTTCACCGCGCCCTCGTAACCGCCGCTCGCGCTCCGCAGGACCGAGCCTTCAACCAGAGCTCGCGTCCACGAAGCCGTATCGCCCGTCCGTTGCGCTCGCGCCAGGATGATGTCGACGAGGTCTTGCGCGGCGCTCATCTTCTGTTCGGAAACGAGTCGCGTCACCTCGTTCCAGCCCGCGGGCTTGGCTTTCACCGGGTCCGGTGCCTTCGCCGGCGCGACGGGCCGCGTTCCTGAGGGACGCGAGCCCGGATCGCCGGCCGGAGCGAGCGCCAGCGCCAAACCGATGGAAAGGGAAGCCAGCGCGACGAGAACCAGAACCAGGGAGCGTTTTCGCATGATGCCGATCTTAGACTCGGAAGAGACTCCCGAGTTCCCGACATCAAGACTCGGAGCCCGGAGCGGCCTCCGGGCTTCCTTCAGAAGGGTGGGTTCAGTTCGTGTCGCCCATCATCCGCTTGATGCGCGGCGTGAGGACTACGAGGACTACCGCCATGACTGTGGTGATCACGAAGAGCCCCAGGAAAAGAGTCGAGGGCTTGAGGCTGCCGCTGATCGAACCGGCGAGACCGGCGAGCATGTTGCCGGCGCCGATGGCGAAGAAGAACACGCCCATGAGCTGGCCGGCGAAGCGTTTCGGTGCCAGCTTCGAGACCGTCGACAGGCCGACGGGGCTTAGGCAGAGCTCACCGATGGTGTGCAGCAGATAGGTTCCGATGAGCCACCAAGGCGCCACCTTGAGCGTAGCGTCGGCTTGGAATGCGAAGCTCGGAGGAACCAGCAACAACATTCCGGCGCCAACGAAGAACAACCCGAGGGTGAACTTCACCGGACTCGAGGGCTCATTCTTGCCGAGCTTCACCCACAGCACGCTGATCAGCGGCACGATCAGCAGGAGCCAGATCGAGTTCACCGACTGGAGCCAGGAAGACGGGAACTTGAAGCTTCCGATCTGATTCCTGGTGTGCTCGTCGGCGAACAGATTCAGCGTCGTGCCGGCCTGCTCGAAGACGAAGAAGAAGGTCATGATGAAGATGACCAGGATGCCGACCACCCACATGCGCTGCTTTTCTTCGTGGGTGAGCGGTGGCAGCGGGGCCGCGGCCTCTGCCGTCTTCGACGAGCCGCCTTGCTGTCCCGCGTTGCCGAGCAGGCGCTGCTGCACCGAGTACTGCGCCAGCCCGAGAAGCATGGCGACACCGGCGATCCCGAAGGCCCAATGCCAGCCGTTCGCGCTCGCCAGACCGAACGTGCCCAAGGCGCGCACCACGACGGTCTCCTGGGCCACGAATCCGAGCACCAGCGGCGCCACTAGGGCGCCGATGTTGATCCCCATGTAGTAGATCGAGTAGCCCGCATCCTGCCGTGGATCTTTCTCGCCGTAGAGCTGCCCCACCAGGGTCGTGCAGTTGGTCTTGAGCAGGCCGGTGCCGACCACGATCAAGAACAGTCCGAGGTAGAAAAAGGCCATCGTTCCGGTCGCCAGCGAAAACTCTCCGGCGGCGATGAGTACTCCGCCGATCACGATCGCCCGCCGGTAGCCGAGAAACTTGTCGGCCGCCCAGCCTCCGGGAATGCTGAAGGCGTAGACCAGGAAGGTGTAGAGCCCGTAGATCAACCCGGCGCGCGCCTTGGTGAACCCCAAGCCACCGCTCTCGAGCGGCAAGATCATGTAAAGGAAGAGCAGGGCGCGCATGCCGTAGTAACTGAAGCGCTCCCACATCTCGGTGAAGAACAGCGGCCGCAATCCCTTGGGATGTGAGCGCAGGGCGAAGAGGCCGTACAACACCGCGGCAACCCAAATGCCGGCGGCGCCGAGCAGCGGCGAGAAGTCGCTGAACTGAAGCGCAGGAGTCTGTGGCATGGGGGGAGAGGCTATCGCGAAAACGGCGACTAGGACGATGTTTTCGGCGCCGCTTGATATCGGTCGCTAGCGCCTGGGCCCAGTCGGCTTATCGCGTGTCGAAGGGGCGCGAGAGAACCGTTCCTCTTCGCGACCGCAGGTCGATGCGCACCTTGCCGTCGAGCTCCGCGAGCACACCGCGGTCGAGAGTGAGGACGTAGTACCCCGAGAGCGTGTGCGCGAGCGCCCGGGCCGCGACTTGCGGCAGCCGAAACGTGCTGAAGTACAGGCCGCCGGTCGCGGTCGCCACACTCTCGAGGCCGACGGCGAGCGAATGCTCGTCCGCGCTCGTCACGTCGAGCACGAAGACCATGGCTCGCGCCGCCTGCAGCGCGAGGACCGCCGGGGCGAACTCCGGCGTCATGTGGACACCAAACTCGCCGTCGTACCGCCCCAGTCCCCAGCCGAGGAAGATCACGGTCTTCTCTCCCGGCAGCGCCGCCATGGCGCGCGCGACGAGCTCGAGCGCGCGTTCGGGCGAAGCCGCGTCGCGCGCTTCGGCGTACGGAAAATGCGCCGCCAGCGAATCGGGCGACGACGCGGTCACCGGAGTCTCCTTGCTGAACAGCATCGCCCGATCGACCGCGGCGTGAGTCGCCACAGAATCGCTCGAGAAGTCCTGCCAGAGCTTCAAGTGCGAGTCGAACGACACCACAGCCACACGGTCGGTGACTTGCAGCGCACCGAGCAGCTCCCTCGTATACGGTCGCAAGCGGAGCTGACCACTGATGCGGGAGGGATGCAGGTCTGCCTGCACGAAGACGACCACCAGCCGCCCCTTCGCGGGATCGGGCGCCGCGATGGAGGGCACGTCGGTTGCGGCGGCTTCGCGAGGAGCGCCGGACGGAACGGCAGGCAGCGCGCCCGCGCCCTCGGCGACCCAGTCGAGAGCCACGATGGGCACTTCGCGTTTTCCCACCCGCACCCGGAGATCCTCGGGGCCGAGGCCACGAATGGGATTGCCGCCGAAGTCGACGATCCGTAGGCGCTCGGTCACCAGCCCGACGACGATCGACTGCTCGAAGGCGCCTTGCGAACCGGGCGGTGCGGCGTGATCCGGAGCGACGGCGAACGCGCCGGTCGGAGCGAGAAACACCCAGAGGGCAACGGCACCATGGACGAAGCGCGTGATTTCCCCTCGGATCATCTTCGCTCTCCGCCAACCAAAAGAGCCCGCCAGATCGCTCCAGCAGGCCCTCGGTATTTCGCTAAATTGTCAGGATCTATCTTGGTGGAGCCGAACGGGATCGAACCGTCGACCTCTTGAATGCCATTCAAGCGCATATCTGCCTCAGACAGCCGCTGGCAGGTGCAGAATCCTATCGGAATAGGCTTTAGACGGGCTCTCGGATAAAATATCAGGGTCATGCTGGCGCAGACAAGCGCAGCGTTCGGTGGCCCGGAGGTGGCCCGATGAAACCAAGGTCTCGAAGACTTACTGCGGACCGGACAATCAAAGCCCTGCGTACCGCACAGAAGCAGGAAGACTTTCAGGACTCCGAGCTACCCGGCTTCGGAGTTCGAGTCTTCGCCAGCGGGCGCCGCAGCTTTTTCGTGCGCTATGGGGGCCGCGGACAGCGCCGACGATTTGACCTCGGTGCGTATCCAGCCGTATCACTCCAGGCGGCCCGCTCAAGGGCTATCGTCATTTTGGGTCAGGTCGAGACTGGCAGCGATCCACAGAAAGACAAAGAGGCCGAGCGCGCCGCAGAGACATTCGCGGAGCTTGCTGAGATCTATCTTCGATACGCCCGAGGGCCAGCGCGGAGCTCGTCAATGGAGGCAGAGCCGCACTATCCTGCGCCACGGAAGAAGTCGTGGCGGGAGGACAAACGGAAGCTTGAGATGGATCTCCTCCCGATGTGGGGAACCCGGAAGATCCGGGACATTGGAAGGAAAGACATCATCGAGTTGGTCGAGAACATTGCCGAAGGTGGCGGCGGCGGGCGAAGGTCCCCGGGGACACCAGCACCGGTGTCGGCCAACCGAGTCCTGGCTCTTGTCTCCCGTTTGTTTTCGTTCGCTGTTGATCGCGAGTTCATCGATCTCAACCCCGCCTATCGTCTCCGGAAACCCGCCAAGGAGCGATCGCGAGAACGCTGGCTGACCGAAGCTGAGGCAGCACGGGTCTGGCGCGCCCTGGATGGCTTCCAGCCCTTCACGGCTGCTGCTTGGCGTCTAATCCTATTGACCGGTCAACGTCCGGGAGAGGTTACGCGCTTGCGATGGACTGACCTCGACTCCGACCGAACCGGCACTTGGTGGACAATTC
The DNA here is from genome assembly GCA_039933785.1 of Acidobacteriota bacterium. Lineage (GTDB taxonomy): Bacteria > Acidobacteriota > Thermoanaerobaculia > Multivoradales > JAGPDF01 > JBDTNL01. The sequence continues at coordinate 32,353 of JBDTNL010000002.1, read as the reverse complement.
CGGCGGAATACTCAAAAAATGGCCTTTCGAACCGAGTCCCCTTATCAATCCGAGCTGTCGAAATTATCGAGACGCTCCGCCCGTGGTCCGGAGACGGTGAATGGATTCTCCGCTCGCGCCGCGACCGCAAGAGACTAGCCTGGCTCTCCCAGTCGACAGCGCGGCTAAATAACGCAACAGGTCTTCCGCACTTCACTCCTCATGACCTACGACGGACCACCTCAACTTGGCTCCAAATGTGGGGTATCGCTCCGCACGTTATCGACGCACTACAGAACCACAAGCCCAGAGGAGTTCGTAGCGTCTACCAGCGCGCAACATTCGGGCTCGAGATACGGACAGCCGTCGAGTTGCTTGGAGAGCGTCTTTCGAATCTGACGGCGGGTGACTCAGCCAGCACTCCAACCTAGTCTAAGCATCGGGCCAGCTCGACAACTAGCCACGGGCGGCGAAACCTGGAGGCGGCCTCCGCCATCGGCACTTGAAAAAGGCTGAGAATTCCGGCCGTCGGAAAGTTTCTAGCGTTGCTCCGAAGCGGGACCGTGACCGCGAGTCCGCTTCACGTCTACGAGACGCAGATGGCGCGACGAACCGGACTTGAGATTGCGGAGCGTGCGGCGAACGACCTCTACGGTGACGCTCTCCTCCAACACCGATCGCCGGAAGACCGCGAGCGCGGCCTGGGATTCCCTGCGAAGTTGCTGTGAGGCAAAGATCGGAGCAATCCTTGTGACTAGGCTGCGCAATTCTCGGTGTCTTTTCTGACGGGCGTAGATCTCGGACAGCTCAAGCGCAGCAAACGCGACGTCGACCGCGACGTTCTCTTGAGAAAAGATCTCGATGGCTTCGAGATACCGACTCTCTGCTTGTAGCCACTGTGAACGACCCGCAGCAATCAATGCATGGAGCCAGACCGTCCGCGCGCGATCACCGGCTCCGAAAACGGACCGGAAGCTGGCCGCGAATGATTCAAGAAGCCCATCTGCTGCGTCGAACTTCCCTTCATCTATGTATGCCCATGCGATGTTGTGTACTGCACCCAATGCCAGCCGGGTTTGACTATGCGGGTCTGCGTCAGCAACAACGCTTAGGTTGGCCTGGATCGCCTCGTCATGTCGTCCTGCCTCGCCCAACGCCCGGCCGAGTATGGCCGTAAGCACGACACGCCGCTCCCGTCCGTCGCCAGCTCTTTCAATGGCTGAATGCAGGAGACTAATCGCGGCCTCCGGATTTCCTTCGTCGATGAGAAGGGACGCCTCGAACGCATCAATTCGAATCACAGTTGCGCTCTCCAGCATCAAGTCCCGATTCCACGCCCTCGCCCTCGCAAATGCCTGCCGCGCAGCCACCAGATCCCCTGCGATTCGGCATGAGTTCCCGAACATGGCCGCTGCGAGACAGCGTCCCTCGGTCCCCGCGGACCCTTCCGGGAGCCGTTCAGCTAGAGCCAGAAGGGCTCGTGCAGTCTGTTGAGACCGAGGAGAGTTATGACCGAACAGCTGAACGAGTTGGTCGCAAATAGCAGAGACCAACGACAGCGAAGGCGTGGCAGTCAATAGGATTGTCTCGATATCGCCCGCTTTTGAAGCCGCAACTCTTGCGGCCACCGCAGCAGCCTGTTCTCGCTCGTCGTCCACTGCTGTGTGCAGCAGAGGGATTCGTTCGGCGAGTCGGTCCAGCGCGGGGAAGTAGTCCCTGGCTTTCGGCCGCGAACCGGGCTCTCCAAGTCGAAGAGCTCGGTCGCGGTCCTGTTCTCTGTCCTCTCCCTTCCCCTCGCCCCCCTCACTCATGCCTCATACCTCTCCAATCGATGTTCGGTGTCAGGGTTTGTCGCTTTGAAGCAGCTTCCTTAGGAGCCCACGCCCGCTGGTTCAATCTCGACCCGGCGACTGTGGTCGCTCATGGAGGACGCCAATGGACTTTCTGATCTGGCTTCTTTGTAGCGCTGCGCCGTTCGACGCTCCCGATCTGCGAGCGAGTATCGATCCGAACGGCTGAAATTCTCCACGCTGGGGGCCCTCAGGCCCCCGGCTTGCGCCTTTCGGTCTCTCCTACCCTCTCGCGCAGCCGTCTTAGGCCAGCCTTGTCCTCGTCGGCGAGCGGCAGGTCGTCCAACCCTGTTCTTCCGCCATCCATCGTCAAGCGAATCGCCCTCTTGAGCGATTCACGGACGAAGCTGTTGCCTAGCAGGTCCACAATCTCGTCTGCCGTCTCAAGCGTCTCCAATTCTTGCAGACGACGCCCATCAGCCGCACCGACCCCCAGCAGTTGGTCAGCACTGCACGCAAGGTAGTCGCAAAGAATTCTTAGTCGTTGCCAGCTCTCGGGAACGTTGCCGCCGAGCCAAACAGATACCGTCGACTCCGACACGCCGAGATGTCTCGCGAGGTCCCGTTGAAGGCCCCTTCCATCCAAGGCCGAGCCAATCCTTCTACCTACCGCAAGCTCCCAGCTGTTTGGCATCTCGCGCCTCCTGACCTTGAGTTGTCTTGCTCTAGAAGCAAGAAATGCCTATACTTTACTACAATCAAATATTCATCGCGATGCCGCCAATAGACCGTAGACCTAAGACTAAGAGGAAGCCCACGCACGCGAGCCGCCGGCACATAGAGTCGGTCCAGGTTTCGTTTGTTCGGTATGGACCCGATCACGTCTTCATTGAGGTAATTGGTGGTCCTTCGAGTGGCGCAGTCGAACTCCGTCTTGGCGAACTGGCGGAGTATTTCGAGCAGCGCGCCCGCTATGGCGCGGCACCTCAATTTGAAGCCCTGTTTTGGCCTCCACTACGAGCCGAGAGCGCATCTTTCGCTGAGTGCCTGGAGGGCTATGTGTTGATCGCGGCCGACGCACTTTCTGCGGCGGTTCCCATCGCCGAGCTCGAGCAGTTTTTCCGCGATCCAGGTCCGCCCCTCAGTGAAATCGAGGTCACTCTGTGGTAGTCGGAAGAATGGAGGCCTGCAGATTGCCATACCACCGTGTAGAGCCACTTCCCATGCCACGGTTCATCCGGAGTTTCGCAGATGTCGAGGCCAAGCCTCTTTCGTCGAGCGAGTGCTTGACGAGCAGGCCCTGCCACCCTGCATACTCCTCCAGGATGCCTTAAGCCAAGCCTTTTTCGCTACCGAGTGTGCGGTCTGGCAGCTCTTCTCAAGCCTGATCAGCGCTCATCCAGAGCCTCTCCGTTCCAGCCCAAGCGCCCCAGCCGGCGCTTGAGTCTGAACAGGTTGTAGACTATTGACCCGAGTATGAGTCGATTTATTCGCACGTCGAGTGCCCCCGATACGCGCCCCCTGTCGCCGAGCGAGTGGGATCTCATGCTCGTCTGCTGGCGCCTTGGTCCTGCCTCGGGCATTGAAATATCCGCCGCTCTGGCACGCCAACGCAACTTCGCGTCCGTCAATCTCATCGCCACGCTGCTGGTTCGTGTTGTCCGCAAGGGCTACCTCTCGATGACTACGAACCCCGACGACGGTCGTTCACGGATCTACACGCCGCTGATTTCGGAGTCTGAGGGCATCCGAGCCGAGATCCGGGCATTGCTGTACGAGACCCTGGCTCGCGACCCTAGATACCTGCGGATGCTGGTGGAGGAACTCGCACGCACAAACGCCCCAGCCGTTTTCGAGGGCTTCCGCGAAGAGCTCTTGAGCCGGGACCGGCCAGCGGGTTCCTCCTAACTCTCCCTGGCCGCGCAGCGACCGGGCGGCCCAGAACAACTTCTGCAGTCAGACCATCCCGAGAGGCGCCTGGTTTGATACACTACGCTGTGTAACTACTTGCGACGGCCCGCGCGCCCGTGGTCCGTCCTCTAGCGTGGGGGGAAGTGTCATGGTCAGCCTCAATCGTGTCGAATTGATCGGCAATGTAGGCGCAACCCCGGAGATCCGCTACTCCCATCCGGACAAGCCGATCGCTCGTTTCTCTCTCGCCACCACGTCCGCCTGGACTGATGCCGCGGGCACGCGGCAGGAGCAGACCACGTGGCACCACCTGGTGGCGTTCGGAACCCTGGCCAAGACCATCGAGTCCTACGTCACGAAGGGCCGGCTACTCTACGTTGACGGTCGTATCAACGTCTCGACCTACGAGAAGGGCGGCGAGTCGCGCAAGCGCTTCGAGATCGTCGTTCGCGAATTGAAGCTATTCCCTCAATTCGCCAAGAGCGCCTCGTCCGAGGTCGAGCAGGCTCCGTCAAGTCTTCCTGACTCTGACTCCGACCTAACACCAGAGTACCTTGCCGAGCAGCTCGAGAACGAGAGCAAGGCGTCCGACTTCCAAACCGGCTCCTCCATGAAGGTTTCCCCTCGGAAGAAGCGCTAGGCGCACACGACGACCCGGCGATTGCACCCGACCCCTCGATGGTGCCTACCCCCGATTCCACCCCGACTAGCTGGTCGTCTCGGCTTGGGGCTGGGACTTGTCCCGCGACCTTTGTCGAGACGGCCAAAGCGGCCACGAGGTTCTATTGTTTGGGAACGCTTCGGGGTTCCAGCTGTGTGGGCGGATTGGACCATGGTAAAGGCCCGATCGAGGCTCGTGTGGACTTCTACCTGGAGCTTTGGATCTCTCCTGAAACCGCGGCGGCGGGGTTGGAGGACGAGCGTGCTCAGCGGGGATTGAGGCTTGCGGGAACTGACACTTCTCCATCACTGGTCAAGCCCCAGCCACACAATCTTCGCGAAGTTGCAGCCACGAAGATCTCCACCTCGACTCCGACACTTCACTGAACAACGGATGATGACGCCTGCTCTTCAGGATAGGAAAGAGTGCCCGAGGCAGGCGAAACAGCAGAGTAGCAAGATGTTTTGTGCGCAGCACAAAAAAGAAGTTGCTCGCGAGCAACTTTCGCCTCACTCCGTTGGTCGGGCCCTGGCGAACGGCATTCGCCCTCACCTCGAGGTGGCCTCCTGATGTCGGCCACCGACCGCGGGCGTGGACGCCCCGCGAAAGAACCACAGGACCGCCGCGCGGCCCGGCTGACCCTCAACTTCACCCAGGCCGAGCACGCCGCCCTGGTCCGCGGTGCGGCTGCTGAGGGCCTCGCGCTCAGCGAGTACGCGCGCAGCGCGGCCCTCCGTCGATCGCCGGCGCGCCTCGTGCCGGCGATCAACCGTGCAACCTACGAGAACCTCCACCGCATCGGCGCAAATCTCAACCAGTGGATGCATGCGATCAACGCAGGGCTCTTGCCGGGCGTCTTGATGCCCGACGTCCGCGAACTGCGCGGACTTCTCCGCGAGGTGCAAGCGGAGCTCAAGATCCGCCGCGGAGAGCGCTACCTGCCGGAGATGTCGTCGTGATTCAGAAGATCCTCCGCGGCAAAGGTTTCGCAGGACTCATCGCGTACATCTCCGGTCCGGGAAAGAGCGGCGACGACAACCGCGCAGAATTGCTCTTCGCCCAGAATCTCTCGAGCGACTCCCCGAAGGAGTTTGCGAGTGACCTGCGTTCGATCGCCGCGGCCCGGCCCGAGATCGAGCGTCCGGTGATCCACGCGGTCCTTCGTCTCGCGCCCGGCGAGTCGTTGACCAACGAGCAGTGGAGAAGCGTTGCGACGGAATACATGCAGCGCATGGGCTATGGCAACGCGCCTTTCGTGGTCTACCGACACCACGACATCACCAACGGCGACCATATTCACATCGCTGGATCCCGGGTTGACTCCGGAGCCGAGCTCGTCAGCAATAGCTATGAACGCCAGCGAGGGCGCCTCGTCGTCCGCGACCTCGAGCGCCGCCTGAATCTTGTGCAGACCCGCGACGCCGCCGGGGAACGGGCGCCATCTGCGAACCAGTACCACGCAGAGCAGCGGACACTCCAGGGCTCGCGCCGGGTTGAGCTTCAAGGATTGATTCGCGAGGCGAGCAAGGGCAATCCGACGCTTCCGGAGTTTGCCGCACGTCTTCGCCAGGACGGCGTCACGGTCCGACCCAACATCGCCTCAACGGGTCACGTGAGCGGCCTGTCGTTCGAGGCGGGTCCACACACGTTCCGTGGAGGTCAACTCGGCCGCGACTACACCTGGCGGGCGCTCCAACGGGCTAGCGTGAGCTACGACAAAGGCCGAGACGAGTCCGCTGTCCGCGACATGGCGACCGTGCCCGCGGTCAGCGGCGCCCTCTGGTCGCGCGACGCGACGCAACAGCTTGCGGGCCGTCTCGCGGCAATCCGCACACCGCGCGGCCGCGCTGAGCTCGCCTCCGCTCGCCGCGGTCTGACCTCCGAGGGTGAGCAGGCCCTCGCCGGCACGGCCAACGTGCTCTCTCTACTCGCAGCGCTTCGATCGCCCGCCGCGCTCACACGCAGAGCCCTCAGCCTTCTGCCCGGAGGATCAGAGCTCAACCAGGTGGTCTCGGTAACGCAGGCGCTGCGCTCGCCAAGCTCCGCGCTGTCGTTCGGGCTCAGGGCCACAACCGCAGGACTTCACGCCGCCGCCGCTCGCTTTACCAAGACGGCAGCACGTCGCGAGCCATTGGCTGCAGTCGAGCGCCGGATCCTCGAGGCCTACGTGCGGACGGCACTGGCCGATCGACCTGGGGCAGATCTCCTCGAGCGACGGTTGAACGCTTCGGGGATCACCATCGCACCCGGGCCGCGGCCGCTCCTGGTCGCGGGCGATCAGGCGTTTACGGGCGAGCAGATCGGCCTCAAGCGCGCCGCGCTCGAACCCTTTGAAGGCATTGCGCTTCGCGACCGTGCACCGCAGGCGTTTGTGCCTAACCACAAGCCTCCGGTGTCGCTCTCGCCGGCTGAGCGAACGCCGTTCGCCTTGGACGAGCATCTGCGCGCGCTGGGTAGCGAGCGCGTCGATCTCATTGTGCGGCCGCGCGGCAACGCCCACGACATCGTGCGCCCCAATCTCTCGAGCGAAGAGATTCGGACGGCTTTGCCATGGCTCCGACAGCAAAACGCCGCGGGAGCGGAGATCCTCCTCGCCCCCCAGTCGCAGTCGCAGTTACAGGTCCTCTCCGGTGTCACCGCCGAAAACATCCGCTCGGCGACCCGTAACGGTTTCAGTCCAGCAGCCGTCGTCGAGACAGCGCCGCAGCGCTTCGAGGTCTGGGTGCGGCACGCCGCGCCTCCAGGAAACGTCCCGCTAGATGAGGCTGCTCGACAAGTGCGAGACGCGCCCGCACGCTTGGCGTACAGCCTCAAGCCCTACACAGAGGGTACGTCCGCGCCAGCCCGTGCCGCGGGCTTCACGAGCGGAGAAGGGCTCGAGCGGCCCTACGCCAAGCTCCACCACGCAGACCCAACTCCCGCACCGCGCTCTGCCGCGTTGCAGGAGAGGGTTCTCGCGGAGACTCAACGGCAAGACGCCGTCCTTCAGAGCGTTCTTCGGACTCACCGCGTGCAGTCGCCTTCGGTCTACCATGCACGCTTCCCGCAGGACGTCCGCGTCGCGGACGCTGCGTTCGTCCGCGACGCCGTCGCTGCCCGCATGCCCCACCACAACGTGGTCGAGGCTCTGTCGCGGCACGGCGCTCGAGCGCTGTCGCCGCCCGAAGTGCAGCTCTCCTACGCAGCCAGGCACCTAGCCGTCGCGCTGCAACACCAGGGCGCGTCGCAGGCGCAAGCGCTGGCCTCCGCCCTGACCACCGCGGCAAAAACTGTCTCGGTTGTTGGCACCATGATCCAGCTCTCTCGCTTCGCCGTGAGACTCGTGCAGGACTTCCTTCATGACCGCGGTCGCTAACGACCTCTCCGTGATCCTGCTCCGGCGCCTCCGAGCGCCGCTTCTCATGGCTGCCGCTGCGCTCGCGATGGCGACCACAGCCTACGTCGCGGGCCTCCGCATCAACCTTTCGCCCTCGATGCCGCGGGGGCTCTACCGCACTGTCGAGGATGCTCCTCATCGAGGCGCGTTCGTCGAGGCCTGCCCACCCGCGGCAGCTGCAACGATCGCCAAGGCGCGAGGCTATCTGCCGACGGGCGCCTGCCCGGGCGATGTCGCACCACTGCTCAAAGGCATCCTAGCGATTCCTGGTGATGACGTGGTGTTCACAGAGCGCGGGCTCGAGCTCAACGGTGTATCCATGCCCAACACGCGCCCGTTCGACGTCGACCTGCAGGGTCGCACCCTCGAGCCTCACCCCTTCGGTACGTATCACCTGGCGCCAGGCCAGTACTGGCTCCACTCCTCGCACCACCCGAGGAGTTGGGACAGCCGCTACTTCGGACCCGTCGATCGATCGCTCATTCGCGCCTGCGTTAAGCCGCTTTGGACGCTGGAGGCTCTCTAGTGGAACCGCTCTACAAACTGCCCGGCTCGACCGGCAAAACGTTTCAAAGCTACCTGCTGGCAAGTGGGGGAGGGCTCGTCGCGGCTTCCGCGCTCGCCTCCTGGATCGCGACACAGTACGTCGCGGCTCAGCTCGTCTTCGACGCGCGGCTCGGACGGCCCTGGTGGCCCTGGACGCCAGCGCAGGTCACGCCAGCGCTCTACACGGCCATCACCGCGGCGGCTCTCGCACTCGCCCTGCTCGCCTTTCGGCGCGTCCGCCGTGGATCCCCGATTCTGTTCGCCCTTGCGCTCGGCGCTTTCGCGCTGGCCCGTGGGCCGGTGTACTCGCCCTTTCACTTTTTCGCGTGGTTCGTGCGCTGGCACACCTATCCGGGCACCGCCCCACTGCTTCGCTCGGCCATGCACGCATGGATCTACGCCTCTCTAGCCTGCGCGCTCGTGTGGCTCAGCACCCTGCCGATCGTTGCCTCTCGGCGTCGCGGTATGGCGGACACCCATGGCTCGGCCCGATGGGCTGACCTTACGGATCTCAAACGCTCCGGATTGATTGCGGATCTTCCGTCACGGACGGTCGCCGGAGGCCGCGGCCTCTTTCTGGGCGCCTGGTCCTCGGGGTCGCGCCGCTACGCGCTCTACGACGATCAACCGCACCACGTGTTTTGCTTCGCCCCGACACGCTCCGGCAAGGGTGTGGGTTTGGTCATACCGAACCTTCTCAACTGGTCGGGGAGCGTGATCGTCCACGACATCAAGGCCGAGAACTGGTTTAAGACCGCAGGCTGGCGACAGCAAGCGGGCTCGATCTGCATCCGCTTCGATCCCACGTACAGTCATGAAGGCTCCGGGCCGCGCAGCTGTGCCCGCTACAACCCACTCCTCGAGATCCGCGACCACCCGAATGATGTTCGCGATGCGCAGAACATCGCCGACATGCTGGTCGACCCCAACGGCGATCGAGTTCGCGACCACTGGGATCGCACGGCGCACGCGCTGTTGACCGGTCTGATTCTTTACGCCCATCACACCTACCGCCAGAGCCCACAAGACTGCACGCTCCGCCAGTGCGCGAGCCTGCTTTCGCAAGCCGCCAGCCAAGCAGAGAGCAGCAACCCCAAGGAGAAGGGCCGCAACACTGTGCTCGAGGCGCTCCGCGATGCGCATCACCTCGGTCGCGGCCGGTCGCACCCGATCATCGTCGAGATCATGAACGCGATGATCGCCAAGGCCCCCAACGAGCAGTCTGGAGTGATTTCGACCGCACTGAGCTTCCTCGACCTCTACCGCGAGACCTTGGTGGCGGACAACACGTGCACGTCAGACTTTCGGATTGAGGACTTGTTGCACCACGAAAAGCCGGTGAGCCTCTACATCACCGTGCCCCCGAGCGACCTCTCCCGCACGCGTGCGCTTGTGCGGCTCATGCTCAATCAGATCTGCCGGCGTCTCACCGAGGCGCTTGACCATTCGGGGCCGAAGGCCACGGGAGCGGGGAAGCGCGAGCTGCTGCTCATGCTCGATGAGTTTCCAGCCCTCGGCAAGCTGCCGTTCTTTCAAGACTCCCTGGCGTACCTCGCGGGCTACGGCATCCGCGCGTTTCTCATAACCCAGGACTTGAGCCAACACCAGGGCATCTACGGTCGCGACGAGTCCATCACGGCAAACTGCCACAGCCGCATCGCTTTCACGCCGAACAAGACCGAGACCGCAGACCTGCTGTCCAAGATGGCCGGCGAGATGACGGTCCACCAGGACAAGGCTACGCGGCAGCACGGCGGTCTGGGGGGAGCGCTCGCCGGCCGAGTCTCCGTGAGTCACGCCGAGTCGCATCGTCGACTTCTGACCCTCGACGAGACCCTGCGGCTCCCTGACTCTGTGTCCTTGATCTTCTCGGGTGCCTGCCGGCCAATCTTCGGCATCAAGGCGCGCTACTACGAAGACCCGATACTGCTGTCCCGCTCGAGCATCCCTGCGCCCACCCAGAGCGATACCATCGCCAAGTTGCCGGACGGTGGTGGACAGCTACAACCGCACCAAAATGCCATACCCAGTACAGCGCCTGAAGACTCGCGTGGAGAATCGCTCGAGATTGCGCGGTCTCCGGAGGCTCTCCCAGCCCCAGGCTCCGTCCGTGCCCCACAGGACCCTCCGCTCGAGCGCTAGACCCTTCGCGTCCACTCCATCGAACGCTTGACTCTTCATCGTCGCTGTGGCAGCCTCCGCTCCAGTACTCAACATCACGCAACTATCTAGGATGATTTTTTATGGCTTCGCTTCTTCGGCATCCAGAGCTCTGCCTGCTCACGCAGTCTCTACCGCGCCCATTGTACGCTCGCCTCGGCACAACGCGCGCTCTGTAGATCTTGGCCTTGTAGACGCCGAGGCACTCCAAACAACTCAACGACAAAGAACTATGCGAGCCTCTACCCAATGATCCTCTCGGCGGAAGAAGAACGCGCCGGCCGCCTTCGCGCGACGCTCCGCGGCAATCTCGGTCCCGAGATCCTCGCCGCGCTGGACGACCCAGATATCACCGACATCCACGTCAACCCGGACGGAAAACTCTTTTACGACACCCACTCGCAGGGGCGGCGCCCAGGCGGCGTCTCGCTCACTACAGATCAAGTCACCTCCGCTCTCAACACGATAGCCGGCCATCTCGGAGCCGAACTCACCGACGAGCAGCCCATGCTGGCTGGGGAATTTCCCCTCGACGGCAACCGCATTGAAGCCACCGTGCGGCCGGTTGTGACCGGGCCTAGCTTCGCCCTGCGCAAGAAGTCGTCCTCGGTCTACTCGCTCGCCGAGTACGTTGAAAAGGGAGAGTGCTCGGAAACTCACGCGGCCGCCATCCGCCAGGCGATCCGCGAATGGCGCCCTTGCCTCGTTGCCGGTGGTACCGGGTCTGGGAAGACGACGCTTGCCAACGCCATCCTGGCCGAAGTCGTCGACGCCAACCTCGCCGGACCGTTCACGCGCTTCGTCACGATCGAGGACACGTACGAGCTCCAATGCGCAGCAGAAAACAAGGTACCCATGCGTTCTGGCGCAAACGCCAAGTCCGACACACGCGCTTGCCTCAAGGCCGCTCTGCGCTACCACCCCGATCTCATCATCGTCGGCGAAGTCCGCGACGCGGCGGCGTATGACCTGCTCCAAGCCTGGAATACCGGTCACAAGGGCGGCGTCGCCACCATTCACGCCAACAACGCGAATCTCGCCTTACGGCGACTCGATCAGCTCGCGCAACTCGCGAACGTACCCACCCAGAGCTTCCTGATCGCCTACACGGGGATTGTCGTTGTCTTCGTGCGCCGCGAAGGGAACAAGCGCTTCATCTCCGAAGTGCTCGCAGTGAACGGTCTCGACAGGTCCGGTGAATACCAGCTCGAGAGCCTCGCATAAGAGGCCGAGCTTTTACTCCAAGGAGGATGCATGCCGCAAACGTCCCGCCGTCTTCAGCTGTTCTTGTTCTTGGCGATCGCTGTGCTCTGCACGGCTGTACCCGCGCACGCCTCCGCAGGAGGCGGCACGGCGATGCCCTGGGACAACGCGCTCAACGCCATCCTCGACAACCTATCCGGGACGGTCGCCCGGATCGTGATCCTGATTCTGGTGGTCGTCGCGGGCATCATGTGGGCCGCTTCCGACCACGGCACCGGCATCAAGCGCCTCTCCCAGATCATCTTCGGCGCCGGCATCGCGATGGGCGCGGTCTCCTTCCTAACCAGCCTGGGCTTCGTCGGAGCGCTGTTCTAAATGGCGAGCACTGCCCCCAGGCAGGAGGTCCTGCATGTCTCGCTCACGCGGCCTATCCTGCTTGGGGGCGTTGAGCGCGAGATCGCCATCATCGAGGCCACACTCATCGCCGCGCTGCTCTTTGGCGTTGGATTGCACCTCGCAACCGTTGGGCTCTCCATTCTGATCGCCCTCGTTGTCCATCCGCTCTTGCGTTCCGCGGCCAAGAGCGATCCCCAGATGCTGCGGGTCTATGTCCGGCATCTGCGCTACGCCCCCTACTACGCGGCGCAGACCCATCCGGAAGCCCCCGGAGTCCCGGTCCAACCGTTCACCTTTGGTGTCCGATGAAGTTGTTGGTCCTGCTGTTCCCTGTCGTCGTCGCGGCGCTCTTCGCCATCTTCTTCCGCCGTGAGCCCCGACGACATCCGAAGGCGCTTGCGGATCTCTTGCCCTGGGGTGCACTCATCGCCGATGGCGTGATCGTTAACAAAGACGGCAGTTTTACCGCGGGCTGGATTTACCGTGGACCCGACCTCGACTCGGCCACGCACGAAGAGATGGCCGTACTCACGGACCACCTCAATGCCGCACTCCTTGCGCTCGGCGACGGTTGGATGCTCCAGGCAGACGCCATTCGTCGACCGAGTGCCGACTATCCGCCGATCGGCGCCTTCCCGGATCCCGTGACGCGTCTCATCGACCAGGAGCGTCGGGAGCAATACCAGGTGACTCACCGAAATTTCGAAACAACCTACACCCTCTTGCTCACACGCGAAACTCCGGACGAGGTTCGCTCGCGCTTCGCGTCTTGGCTAGTCCAGGGCTCCGAGGATCAGGGTGTTGACTGGCAAGCGGTCCTCGACGCGTTTCTCCACACCCTGACCGATATCGAGGATGTCCTTCGCGCTCGCCTTGAGATTCGGCGCCTCAGCTCGGGCGAGCTCCTCACCCACCTGCACACCGCGCTCACTGGACTTCACCATCCGATCGCGGTCCCTCCGGTGCCGTGCTACCTCGACGCGATTCTTTCGTCGCAGGATCTCGTCGCAGGCTTCGCGCCGCAGATCGGCAAGCACTACCTCCAGGTCTTGGCGATCACCGGATTCCCGTTCCACACCGTCCCCGGAATGCTGGACAGCCTGAATCGCCTACCCATCGAATACCGATGGAGTAGCCGCTTTCACGCGCTGGATCCCGAGACAGCCGCGCAACACATCGGACGCTACCGGCGTCAGTGGTTTCAGAAGCGCAAGGGGCTTGGCGCGATGGTCCGCGAGAACCTCTCGAAAGGCGAGGCGCAAGCCTCGGAATCGTTCGACAACAAGGACGCCGTCGCCATGGCGCACGACGCCGACGCTGCACTGGCGAAGGCGAATGCGGGCGCCGTCCGCTGGGGTTACTACACACCCACCCTCATCCTTATGCATCCCGACGCGGCCACGCTCAAAGAGATCACGCGCGAGGTGGCCAAGGAAATCCGCAACCGCGGGTTCGCCGCCCGTGAAGAGTCCGTCAACAACCTCGAGGCCTTTCTCGGGTCTCTCCCGGCTTGCGGCAGCCGCAATGTGCGCCGGCCACTCATCAATACGCTGAACCTCGCCGACCTTTTGCCAATCACCGCCCTCTGGCCCGGACTCGCTGCGAACCCGAGTCCTTTCTTCCCCGAGAAGAGTCCCGCACTCCTGTGGGCTGCGACGTCAGGATCAACGCCCTTCCGGCTCAACCTCCACGTGTCCGACGTTGGCCACACGCTCATCGTCGGCCCGACGGGCTCCGGTAAATCAGCGTTCGTGGCGATGCTTCAGGCGCAGTGGTTCCGCTATCCCGAAGCACGGGTATTTACCTTCGACAAGGGCTACTCCTCGCGCACGCTCGTCGAAGCGGCCGGCGGGACGCACTACGACATCGCTGCCGACCAAGCCGACGACATTGCGTTTCATCCATTGGCGCTGGTCGATCGCGACAGCGAGCGGGCCTGGGCGGCCGAATGGCTTGAGGGCCTCTTGCTGCTCAACGGTTTCAAGGTCCTGCCGCCGCATCGCCAAGCGATCGACCGCGCACTCAAGGTCCTCGCGGTCCAACCGCAGCAGCAAAGAACACTGACAACGCTTCAAGCCACCGTGCAAGACAACAGCATCCGCCAGGCGTTGGCGCCATACGTGCTCGGCTCCTCGCACGGCCGCCTTCTCGATGCGGACACCGACGCGATGCGCGATGGCCATTTCCAGGTCTTCGAAATGGATGCCCTCATGAAGATGGGCGAGAAGACCGTAGTACCCGTGTTGCTGTATCTCTTCCACCAGATCGAGCGCCGTCTCACGGGACAGCCGACGCTGATCGTGATCGAAGAAGCGTGGACCTTCCTGCTGCAAGAGACGTTTGCAGAGCGTATCCAGTCGTGGCTCAAGGAGCTCCGCAAGAAGAACGCTCTGGTGGTGTTCGTCACGCAGTCGCTCGGCGACATCCAGAACTCACCGATGCGGCACGTCCTCTACGAGTCCTGTCCCACCAAAATCTTTCTCGCGAATCCGGAGGCCGGTAACGAGCAAGGCTCGAGCTTCTACCGCTCGATCGGCCTCAACGATCGGCAGATCGAGATCGTCGCGCGCGCCCTCCCCAAGCGTGACTACTACTACGCCTCACCGAATGGCCGCCGTCTCATCGACTTGACGCTTGGGCCCGTGGCCCTGGCGTTCGTCGGCGCGGGCTCGGCCGAAAACCTCCGCGCCGTGCGCGAGCTCCGTAGCCGCGTCGGCGAGCAATGGCCCGTCGCGTGGCTCCGCGCGCGCGGCCTCGCAACGTGGGCCGAACGCCTCGAAGCCCTCTACCTTGAAAGGAGCGCTGAATGCGCAAGCTAGGGCAACTCCTCGCCGCTCTCGTCGTCCTCCTAGCCGTCACCTCGGCTAGACCTGCAGCCGCCCAGTACCCGGTGGCCGACGTCGGCAATGCGCCGCTTCACATCCTCAACACCGCGCAGACATACGTAACCATGCTCAAGGAGATCTACGCGGTCTACCAACGGGGCCTGCAGATTTACCAGCAGTACCAACTGATCCTTGCCGAGTACAGACAGCTCAAGAGCTGGGTCCACGACGGGGAGTGGCACGACATGGTCGGCATGTACGGCGGCCTCGAGTCGCTGATGAACCAGGCGGACCGTCTCGGTTACCAGACGAAAGACCTCTCGATCCTTCTCGACGAAACCTATCCGGGCTTTCAGCTTCCGACGACGACGAGCTGGCTCGACGACTACCACCGCCGCCTTCGCCGCGGCCAGACCACCACGAAGGAAATGCTCAACGTCCTCGACCACATCAGTCGGATGAACGTGAGGAGCCAGATCCGACTCGACATGGCCCAGCAGCGCGTCGGGAATTCGGACGGTGTCGTGCAGGCCGTCCAGGCCAACAGCATCATCCAGTCGCTCGCCGCCGAGGACCTCGGCCGGGTCGTTCAGGCATCGCTGACGGCCGCCAACATCGACGGCATCGCCAACGCCCACAAGCTTCAGGCCCGCATGTCGGACGCGGCGCTCTTGGAGGCCTGGTTGCAACAGACGCCTCTTCCCATCAACACGCAGTCGTTCACTGGCGTGCCCGCCAACTGGGCGTGGTGACTGCGATGCGTCACCCTCGCCGTTTTCGCGTTCTTGTCGGCCTGCTCGCCCTTGCCCTCGCGAGCGCCGGCGCGAGCGCCTATGTACTGCCCGTCTGGGATGTCCTCAATGCCCCCCTGCACTACCTCAACACCTTTCAAAACTACGTGACGATGGTGAAGGAGATCTACGCCGTAGAGCAGCGCGCACAGCAGATCTACCAGTACTACCAGCAGATCGACAACTACTACCGCCAGCTCAAGAACTGGCGGACGAACGGCACCTGGAACACGCTCCTTGCCCTCTACGGCAACGTCGACGACCTACTGCGGCGAGCCGACACCCTCGGCTACACGGCTCCGAATCTCCAGGCCCTGGTGGCCGAGACCTTCCCTGACTTACCCGTGGCACCCGATCAATGGCTGGATCGCTACCACCTCCGCCTCAGGCGCGGCCTCACGACCAACAACAACCTCATGCGTGTCCTCTACTCGGTAGGCGAGCTCAATCGGAGCTCCCAGCTCCGCCTACGTTCCGCGCAGGCGAAATCGCAGGACTCCGACGGCCAGGTCCAGGCGATCCAGAGCAACACCATGCTGGTTTCGTACTCGGCCGAAGAAGCCGGCCGAGCCACGCAGGCCATCCTCGACCGTGCGAACTCGAACGCCGTTCGCGTAGCGAACGACTTCCAGGACGAGATCAACGACGATCAGCTCTTTCAAGCGTTGCTCACGCAGACGCCATTGTCGATCGAGAACTCACCCAGCTATGCGGGCGTGCCCTCGGGTTGGACTTGGTAACGACCGTGTCGGCACACTGGTCGCCCTCGAGGTCGTACCCGGTGCTCACTGCATTCGCGCTCGCGCTCGCCGCCGGCTGCGCCGCACTGCTTTTCGCGCGCCACGCGTCGATCGCTCCGGCGCCCCGGAGCTCCACATCGGTCCTCGCAGACCTCGCCAGTCGGCGCCCCGACGCCTCACTCAATACCGCGTTCTGGGCCGCGGTGTCTCGCCGTGAGCCCGACCTCTGGAATCGAGCCGTTGCCCTGTGCGCGCAGGCGTCGTCCACAACTTCCCCGAACTGCGCCGCGGTGCGCGAACTCGAGGCCGCCCTTCACCTTTCTCCCGGAGCTACCCCATGAGCCTCTACGACATCGGCCCACTCAACGAGTTGGTCAAGAACTTCGAGGATGCCTCCGTCGTCTGGGCGGGCGCACTTCAGCCCATCGGCATGCGGCTGTTTTCGATCCTTGCCGCGATCGAGATGACCTGGTTTTGCATCGCCTTCATGCTGAGCGCGGAAGCGTCGCTCGACAAGTTTCTACGCGTGCTCTTGCGGAAGCTCTTCCCCCTCGGGATGAGTCTCTGGATCATCGCGCTCGGACCTCACTACTTACCAATGGTGATGTACGGCTTCAGCTCCGCCGGCGAACAGGCGGTGGCGCGCTCGGTGCTCTTCGGCTTTCAGCCGAGCGCCTTCCTCAATCTCGGCGTCCAGAGCCTCATCGCCATGAGCGGCGGGCTTTATGCCGGCGGTTACCTCAATCCGTTCGGGGGTCTCATTCTCATCCTCGCGCTGCTCTGCGTTGGCGGTCTCGTCTTTTGCTTCATCGCCATGACCGCCCTCATGGTGGCTACCCTCGCTGAAGCCTGGTTTGTAATCGGCACGGCGCCATTCCTCGTGGCCTTCGGCGCCACCCGCTGGACGTATGGCATCGCCGAAGCCGTGCTCACGCACCTGCTGCGCGTCTCCATCAAGCTCTTCGTCCTGTACCTGTATGTCGCTCTGATCGCCTCCTTCGCTACCCACGGCTTGAGCTTGCTGGGTGCCGGTACCTTGGATCTGCGCGACGCCATGCTCTACACGGCGACCTGCGTGGTCGCCGCAGTGATGATGTTTTCCGTCTCGCGCATCGCCGCAAGTCTTGTCCCCTCCCATATCAACTGGGGCCTCAACCCTCAGACCGAGAACCTCTAGGCCATGGTGCTTCGTGCCGTTGCCAGTCCAAGGGCTTCAGTGATCGGCCCGAGCAGCTCACCCGAGGGCGAGGGATCCGCTTGGCTGAAGGCCCGCGGTGTGTGGGACGAGCGCTACGGCACGCTCGCCCGCAGGGCGCACAACTGGATGCTCATGGCGTTCGCGCTCATCGTCCTGGACTCGCTCCTCGCTGCGGCCCTCTTTTGGCTCGCATCGCAAACCAAGATCACGCCCTACGTAGTCGAGATGGACAAGCTCGGCCAGGCGGTCGCCTTCGGGCCCGCCGACCAGCTCAAGGAGCCCGCGGAGCGGCTCTATCGCTATCAGCTCGCGATCTTCATCTACAACATCCGCGCCGTCTTCGCGGATCCCCAGGCGCAGGTTGTCAATATCTCTCGCGCCTACCCGTACGTCGCCGGCGACGCGCAGCTCTTCCTCAGCAACTACTTCCGTACCAACAACCCGCTCGAACGCGCAAAGACCGAGACCGTCGCGGTGCAAGTGACAAGCGTCCTTCGGCTCTCTCCGAAGACCTGGCAGGTCCAGTGGCGCGAGCTCCACTCGACGACGCTCACGCAGCGACCCACCGAGGAGCATTGGCAGGCAGCGCTCACGACCGAGGTCAATCCTCCGACGGACGCCGAAAAGATTCTCGACAACCCTCTCGGCCTCTACATCGTGTCCATCAACTGGACCCGCACCAACCAATAACGCCGCACCTTCAAAGGAGAACCACCATGCGTCGCACAGCACTTGTCCTCGTGTCCGCCCTGCTGATCGTCCCGGCCGCCTTTGCCGATGGCGCGCCTTCGCCGGCGCCGCCGAACAGCCAGCAGCTGATCAAGGACCTCATCCAGGATGCCTCCCGGCCCGCGCCGGAGATTCCCGAAGCGCCGGTCGTCGCGATAGCGCCGGCCACGGCCCCGGTCACCCGTACTCCGGACGAGATCCAGGGTGCTGCCCTCCTTCGCGCTGGGCAGAAGCCGCCGATCATCGCCAAGAGCAATGTCGTTCGATATCCCTTCGGCGAGTCCCAGCCGATCGTCGAGTGCGAGCCCCTGCGAGCGTGCGACATCGAGCTTCAAGCTGGGGAATCGATTCTTGGTGTCGCGATCGGCGACTCGGAACGCTGGACGGCGAGCCCGCTCAACTCCGGCGAGCCGACCAACCTGACACCCCACGTCATCGTGAAGCCGAAGGACTTTGGCATTGCAACCAACCTCATCGTCTCAACCACGCGGCGGACCTACCACCTGGGCCTCAACTCGCCGCCGAAAGATCAGGCCTCGATCTCGCCGTATTCTCACGCGGTCGGCTTCTATTTCCCCGGGGACATGGTCCAGCAATGGACCAGCAATGAGGAACTCCAGGCGCTCGCGACGTCGCGGCGCGCCGCAGCCGCGTCGGTCTCGTTTTCCAGCGCGGACCCCTCGACCTTCCACTACGACTACAAGCTCGCCACCAAGGGGCACGTGTCGTGGCTACCGACGCTGATTCTTGACGACGGTGCCCACACCTACATCAAGTTTCCGCCGGCCATTCGCTCGAGCGATGCGCCCGTGCTGATGGCCCAGGTGAACGATTCAACCGCAGCGCTCAACTACCGTACCTCGCCCGATGGGCTCTGGTACGTCGCAGACGGCCTCTACGACCGTCTCCAGCTCGTCGTGGGGAGCGGTCGCCGCCAAACCACGGTCGATATCTCCCGCGAGTCGCACTGACCGCGCCAATCGCTCTCGAAAGGAGACCGTGCATGTCCGACACCCCCTCGATCGATCCTCAGGCCCAACCCCAGCCGCCAACCAAGCGGCTGAACCGAAATGCCCTGGTCATTGCGGTCGTCTCTGTCGCCGGCATCTTCTGGATCGGCGCTGCCTTGCTCGTTCGCAAGAGCCCAATTGCGCAGCCACAGCATTCGGTCGCGACACCCACCAACCCCGATGAAAAGGCTGCCCTCGCGCAGCTCCAGCAAGTCATCGAGAACGCCAAGCGAAAGCTCGGCGAGAACGAACAGCGCCTATCCCAGGAGCGGCAAAACATCGCGAGCGCTTCCGGATACCCGCCGTCGCTGCCTCCCGGCGCGTTCGATGGCCAACCGGGGCAGGCACCGTTTGCGGCCAATCCTCTCGGCCGCCAGCTGACGCCTCCCGGCTACGACGCCGCAGAGGCGGCGTATCCCGAGGGTGCTGGCCCGCGCCAACCCGCGATCAACCAGACCCAAGCCGCGCTCGAGCGCGCGATGGCCTCCGGTCTCGTCCCTGCGGGCTTCAACACCGCCTCCGGCCGCGACCTCGACGACTCGCGGGCCCCGAGGAGCCGTGACGGAGTGCCCGCCATGCCGCCGATGCCGGACTTCAAGATGCCCGACTTCAAGATCCCTGAGATCGGTCAACAGCCCACGTCGGCCGAGGCCGACTACTTGAAGCGCAAGGATAACTTCCTCGCGCGCGAAGCCTCCAAGGGCTCCGCCACCGCCCTGGACGCCACACCGCAGCAGGCTCCCGGCCGTTTCACGCTGCACACCGGCACCTTGATCCCGGCGATCCTGTTGACCGGCGTCAACTCCGATCTGCCGGGCCAGGCAACAGCCACGGTCCGGCGCGACGTCTACGACTCGACCACGGGGCATCACCTGTTGATTCCGCAAGGGTCCCGGTTGATCGGCGAGTACGACAACCGCATTGCCTACGGCCAGAAGCGCGTCCTGCTTGCCTGGAATCGCTTGCTCTTCCCGGACGGAACGAGCATCGACCTTCGTGGCATGCCGGGAGCGGACCTTGCGGCCGCCGCGGGCCTCTCGGACCGCGTGAACACGCACTTCGCCAGCGTGTTTGGACACGCGCTCCTTCTGTCGGCCATCTCCGCCGCTCTACAGCTTTCCCAACCCCAGCAGTCCGCCGACGGGCGCGCGCCCTCGGCGACCCAAATCGCTGCGGCTGCGGTCGGCCAGGAGCTCGCGAACGTAACGTCCTCCCTTCTCCAGCGTCAGCTGAGCGTCCAGCCCACGCTCGAGATTCGCCCTGGATATCTCTTCAACGTCGAAGTCACCGCCGACATGCTCTTCGGTCGACCCTACTCGCTGCCTCTGAGAGCCACAGCCGCTCCATGAAGGTCTTTGTTGTCACCAATCAGAAGGGCGGTGTCGGCAAGACCACCGTCGCTCTTCACCTGGCGTGGGCCGCGAAGGACCTCGGTCATCGGGTCCTTGTTGTTGACCTCGATTCCCAGGGCAACGCCAGTCAACTCCTGTCCGGCGATGTCGCGATCAACAAGCGCCGGGGCGGCGCCTCCGCACTCTTCCAGCGTGGCGGATCTCTCGACCCAATCGTGACACCGGGAGGCTTAGCGCTCCTCCACGGGCACCGGTACTTGGATGGCCCCAATTTTAGCGATGCGATCCAGCAACGGGATGCGCTCCGCTCACTGCCCTACGACGTGGCCGTCATCGATACGCCGCCATCCATGTCTGATGTCTTTGTCGCCCCTTTCTTCTGGGCGGATCGGCTCGTCGTTCCGATCACTCCCGATCCCTTGACCGTCCGCGTGCGCGGTCACGCGAGCATCGATGACATCGTCGCAAAAGCTCGCGTCGTCAATCCGTCTCTCGTTACGCGCTTCCTCATCAACCGCTACACCCGCCACGTCCGCGCCTCGCGCACATCTCTCGCAGAACTGCTGCTCACCTATGACCTCAAGCAGCCGTATTTGCGAGCCTCCGGCTGGGTCTCTCAATCGACTGCCGCCGGTCTGCCGGTGTGGGCCTACCAAAATCTTGACGCGTCGAAGCGTCTTCGGCCCGCACCGCAAGAGATCCGCGGTCAATGGCAGATCGTCTGCCGAGGACTCATCAATGACTGATCCCCAAAGTACCTCAGTACTCGACCGACTAGCCGCCAAAGCGATCCGTGAAGGCGTGATGGATGTGCGGCGTGTTCCGATCGACGCCATCGCCCCGAATCCCAAACAGCCGCGTCGTTCCTTCACGGATGAGGCGACGCCTGAGGAGCGCCGTGCCGCGAACGAGCACGTTGCTTTCCTCGCTGCTTCGATTCGGCAGATCGGCCTCCAACAGCCGATCATCGTTCACGCCACTGAGGATCCGCAACGCTTCACGATCGTCGATGGTGAGTGTCGCTGGCGGGCCCACGGTGTCGCGCAGCTGCCCGCGATCAATGCTGTCGTACTGCCACCCGACGTCAGCCCCCTAGATGTCCTTATGCGGGCGCTGAGCGCCAACATCCACCGCCGAAACCTAAGTCTTCGCGAGGAGTACACCGCGATCGTAAGCCTGCGCGCTGACTTCCAGGGTCAAGATGCCGACTTCGCCTCGCACTACGGCTGGCCTCCGTCCAAGCTCTCGAAAATGCTCGGCCTCCGCAAGCTCAGCGGCATTGCTCTGGACGCTTTCAATGAGGGCCTTCTCGAATCTCCCGAGACGGCGAATCAGTTCAAGAGCCTCAGTCCCACCACGCAGCAAAGGCTCCTTGCGGACGCGCGCAGCTCACGCGTCGCCATCTCTCGCGGTGCGGTCGAGCGCGCCATGAAGGCGGCGAAGAAACCGAAGAGCGCCGCCCACGGCTACGCGCTCGGCACCCTCGCACCTCCTCTTGCAGAGGCCCTCTTCTCTGCCCTGGGTGCCGATCTGCCACAACCCAAGGTCGCCCGGTCGCAACTCCGCGTGCTGCTCGAAGCACGCATCACAGCGGCCTCCTAACCGCCACTGAGCCCATGGATAGCCATACCTACATAGTCAACGACTCGCCACTAAAGGAGAACACCCTCGTGCCGAAACTTCTCAGGTTCGTACAACTCGCCGCAATCGCAACATTTCTTCTCGCGCGAACGGCCTTCGCCGCCGTGGACGTAACCCTGAGCCAGGCGCCGTCCACCGGTGCCGTCGATGCGCAGGAGAGCTACGTCTACGCCCTGACCGTCACCAACATCGGCTCGACCGCCGCCGCAGGCGTCGCCGTCAGCGATACCGTGCCCTCAGGCACGATCTTCAAGACGGCGGGCTCGAGCGCGGGCTGGAGCTGCGCCAACGGTGCCGTCGCAGGAACCGTCTGCACAAACGCCGTCGGCGCCCTCGGAGCCGGCGCCTCAGCCGTCCGCAATTTCGCCGTAACTGCGCTCTACCTCTACCCGCCCTCCTCCGACCCTGGGCCTATTGCCAACACGGCCTGCGCCTCCGCTCCTGGAGACGTAACGCCCGCCAACAACTGCCGGTCGAACTCGCTGCCCACGACCTACACCCACGTGAGCCTCATCCAAGGCGCACTCGTCGACCACGACGGCGATGGTCAGATCAGCTGCAACGACGAGATCCACATCACCGGATTCATCGACGCGGGAAGCCTTGCTCAAAACGTCCAACAGACGGGGCTCGTCGACGACTTCTTTGTCGCGCCACAGGTTCCCGATACCACCACTAGCCAAGGTTGGGCATTCTCGGGCGGCTCCGCCGCCACCAACACGTTCCTCACGACCTGCAACCCACTCATCATCGTCAATGGCCAGAACACTGGCGACAACTTCCTCCACGCCAACGTCAACTGCCCCACGCTTATTTCCCCCAACCAGGGCCGCGTGGGCGATGTCGACTTCCTGATCCACGTCGTCGGCACGACCTCGACCTTGATCGTCGATGGCATCGCGCACACGACGGACGGCTTCAACCTCAAGACCAACCAGATCGTGATCACTGTTGCCAATCCCTGTCCGCCACCGCAGCCCAACATGGCGCTCACGAAGACGAGCGGTCCGAGCCCGATTGCGGCCGGACAAACACTCATCTCGACGCTCGCCTACTCGAATATCGGCGGTGCAAGCGCTCCCGGCGTCGTACTCACGGAGACCGTTCCGGCCAACACCACGTTCACTACCACCGGCTCCTCCGCAGGCTGGTCCTGCGCCAACGGCGCCCCTGCAGGCAGCACCTGTACCCTTTCCGTCGGCACTGTCGCCGCCGGCGGCAGCGGCTCCCGCGCCTTCGCAGCCGTCGTCGCGTCTCCCATTCCTGCAGGTGTCACGACGATCGGCAACTCCGCCTGCTCGTCGACCACCGGCTCCGACTCCAACCCCGCCAACAACTGCTCGACGACTTCAACACCTGTCGGCGGGCCCAACATGACCCTGAGCAAGAGCGCTCTTCCTAACCCCGTCGCGGCAGGTCAGACGCTCACCTACACGCTGAGCTTCCAGAACCTCGGCAACCTCCCCTCGAGCAACACCATCCTGTCCGAGACGGTTCCGGCGAACACCACCTTCACGACCACCGGGTCGTCCGCAGGCTGGTCCTGCGCCAACGGCGCGCCTGCAGGCTCCGCCTGCACCCTCAACGTCGGCACGCTTGTCGCCACGGCCAGCGGCTCCAGAACCTTTGCTGTCGTCGTGGCGTCTCCAATTCCTGCCGGCGTGACCCAGATCGGCAACTCCGCTTGCGCTCGGCCGACACCTCCGGGGGAAGACACCAACCCCGCCAACGATTGCGGATCCGCCTCGACGCCAACCGCGGCGCCGAACATGACCCTCACCAAGACCGCCTCGCCGAGTCCGATTGCGGCGGGCCAGACGCTCACCTACACGCTCGCCTACGCGAACTCCGGCACGGCTGCCGCGACCGGCGTCGTTCTGAGTGAGACCGTCCCGGCAAATACCACCTTCACCACCACCGGATCCTCCGCGGGTTGGTCGTGCGCCAACGGAGCTCCCGCCGGCACCGCCTGCACCTTGTCCGTCGGCACGGTTGCCGCTGCGGGTTCCGGGTCTAAGACCTTCGCCGTGGTCGTGGCATCCCCGATCCCTGCCGGGGTGACCAGTATCGGGAACAGCGCCTGCGCCCATCCGACGCCCCCGGCCTCGGACTCGAACCCCGCCAACGACTGCTCCACCATCACCACCACGACCGCGAGTCCCAATCTCGCGCTCACGAAGACCGCGAGCCCTTCGCCGATCACAGCGGGAGGCACCCTCACCTACACGCTCGCGTACGCCAACACGGGCACTGGAGCCGCGCCGAGCCTCACGCTCAACGAGACTGTCCCGGCGAACACCAGCTTCACTACCACCGGCTCTTCGGCAGGCTGGTCCTGCGCCAACGGCTCTCCTGCAGGCACAGCGTGCGTCCTGAGCGTCGGCAGCGTCGCCGCCGGCGGCTCCGGTTCGAAGACCTTCGCTGTCGTCGTAGCTTCGCCCCTGCCGGCCGGCGTGACGTCCGTCGGCAACACTGCCTGCGCCGCGGCACCCGGCGACAGCGATGCCTCCAACGACTGCTCGAGCGTGACGACGCCCGCGAGCGGCCACCCCGACATGGTGCTCACCAAGACCGCAACCCCATCGCCCGTGGCGCCCGGCCAGGCGTTGGTCTATACCCTCAACTACCAGAACAACGGCAACGCCTCCGCCAGCGCGGTTGTGCTCACCGAGGCTGTGCCGAACAACACATCGTTCACGACCACCGGATCGTCTGCCGGCTGGTCCTGCGCCAACGGTTCGCCGGCAGGTACCACCTGTACGAATAGCGTCGGCGCCCTCGCCGGCAGCGCATCGGGTTCGAAGATCTTTACGGTCCTGGTCGACAACCCATTGCCGTCCGGGGTCACCGCGATCGGCAACACGGCGTGCGCCCATCCGACACCTCCGTCGGATGACGCCAATCCCGCCAACGATTGCGGATCCGTCTCCACACCCTCGAGCGGACAACCGGACATCTCGCTGACCAAGCAAGCGAATCCCAGCTTCTTCGTGCCCGGCTCTGTCGTCGTCTACACACTGGTCGTTGCCAACAACGGCGACCAGGACGGCTCCGGCGTGGTGCTGCAGGAGACCGTGCCGCTCAACACCACGTTCAACTCCGCATCGAGCTCGCCGGGCTGGAGCTGCTCCAACGGCGCCGTTGCCGGCACGGCTTGTCAACTCTCGATCGGCACGCTGATCGCCGGCGCCGTCGAAAACCGGCTCTTCGCCGTCAACATTCCGAACCCGCTGCCTGCCGGTGTCTCGCAGATCGCGAACGCCGCCTGTGCCCAGACCACACCGCCGAACGACGCCAACGCGGCCGACAACTGCGCCACGGTGTCGAATCCCGGGGGTGCACCGGACGTGCACATCAACAAGACCGCGAGCCCGACACCCGTCGCGCCTGGCGGTGATCTCACCTACACCTTGGCCATCACCAATGCCGGCAATGCCGCGGCCGACAACGTCGTCGCCAAAGAGACCGTGCCCGCGAATACCACGTTCCTCCCGGGCTCGAGCTCTGCGGGATGGTCCTGCAGTCCCGACGACAACGCCGGCGCTACCTGCACCAACAGCCTCGGCTCCTTGAATGGCGGCTCTGCCGTGAACCTCACCTTCGTCGTTCACGTCGCCGATCCGCTCCCTGCCGGCGTGACTACGATTGGTAACACCGCCTGCGTCGACTCGACGTTCAATCCCAACCCGAACCCTGGCCCAGGAGCCCGCCGTCGCACGCAGCCCCAGGGCGGTGCGGCGCCGGTTGAGACCTGCTCTACGGTTACACCACCCGTTGGGACCGCCGTCAACCTCTCCATCACCAAGGACGATCACGGCGTCTCCGCGCGCGCCGGCGATACTGTCGTCTACTTCCTCGATTACAGCAACATCGGAAACCGCAACGCCACCGGCGTCGTGCTGACCGAGACCGTACCCGCCCACACCACCTTCAATGCCGCCTCCTCGACCGCGGGCTGGAGCTGCACGCCCGACGGCAGCGCGAGCTCGACCTGCACGCTCACCCTCGGCGCCCTCGCCAAGGCGCTCGCCGGCGAGGCGCTCTTTGCCGTCACCATCGAATCCCCGACGACGGCGACTGCCATTCTCAACACCACGTCGATCGCGGACGACGGCGCGCAAGGCCCGGATGCGGATCTCAGCAACAACACCGCGTCAGATACCACCCCGATCCTCACCAGCACCGCCCACGACATCCCCACACTCGGAGGCCTGGGCCTGCTCCTTCTTGCGGCGGGCATCGTCGCTCTCGCGATCGTCCGCCTTCGCGCGCACTGATCCTTAAGCCCGGGCCGCTCCGCCGGCCCGGGCTCTTCTTCTTGGAGGTTTCTTCAATGACTGATCGCAACCAAGCGAGCGCCGAGGCCTACGAGGCGGCGTTTCATGAGCTGGCGGACACTGCCTACAAGCGGCTCCTCTCGCTCCGCCGGCTGGGATGCGGCGATCTCCTGCCCGGCGATGCCGAGGACTGCGTCATGCCGATCATCAAGGAGCTCACCCGCATCGACACTCTGCTCGCAGCCAATCCGTCGGACGCCCGGTTGATCTTGGCCATGGCCGGCGACGTCGTCATCCAGCTCGCCGTCTTGCTCATCCGATCGGACGCCCTCCCGATCGACATCCCTATGACGCCACCGCCGGACCTCCCGCTTCCGCGGCTCATTTCTTCGTAGGCGAACGCCGTTCGCGCAACCTATGAACGCTCGATGCCTCGCCCTCCTGGCCCTGACCATGGCGACCTCCGCCTACGCTGACGACTCGGCGGCAAGCCCTGCCGTCGCGGCCACCACTGTGCCTCACAGCTGCCTGTGGACCTTCACTGGCGGCACTCCCGCCTCGTCGAGCAACTGTGCGCCACCGGGCGTCACGTGGGCCACCTCCGGAACCAAGGCGGTGACACTCAAGGTCTGCCGCCTCGACGATTCGACCATCTGCTCGTCTCTTACCCAGAACCTAATCGTCCAGGTCGTCCTTCCGCCTTCGATCCTGGCTGTCGCCATCACGCCGACGCCTGCCTACGCGGGTGACACGCTCAACTTCGCCGCCACCGTCACCGGCAAGCAACCCTTCACCTATCGCTGGCTCGTCCAGAACGGACCCACGCTCACCACGAACCCCGCCACCTGGTCCTCCGCCGGCCAGACGGCGGGCACGCGCACGCTTGGCCTGACGGTTTCCAACATCGCCGGCCCATCCACCTACAACACCTTCGTCACCCTCGCGAATCCGAAGCCCGTCATCACCGCGGTTTCCGCATCGCCAAGTCCGGCTCTGCCGGGCCAGGTCGTCACACTCTCGGCCACCGCGGCCGGCAAGGGCACCATCAGTTACTCCTGGGCTCTACCGGGTGGTGGAACTTTGACGGGTAGCCCGGCGCTGTGGAACACCACCGGCCAGGCCATCGGCTTCAAGACCATCATCCTCACCGCCTCGAACGCGTACGGCTCCGCGACGGCCTCCGTGTTTCTCTCGCTCAACGTCGCCAGTAACTTTCGCGCGCTCAATTGCCCTGGCGGAGTCTGCATCTTCTCGACCAACACGCCCATCGCCTTCGGCCTCGACTACACGGGCTTTCCCACCCTCTTCCAATACGACTGGGACGGCAACGGCACGTTCGAGCAGAGCTCGACCGCGCCTGTCTCCCTCCATACCTACACCACGACGGGCGTCTTCTTTCCGAAGGTTCACGTCACGACCTCTCTTCAAAGCGTGACGGTCACGGCCAACACGGCCGTGTCCATCACCCCTCCCGATGTGGGCACCAGCTTCTACACCATCAAGCCCTGTCGGCTTGTCGACACCCGCAACAACGACAGCTTCTCGCTCGGCAAGCTTCGATCGGGCACGCCGCGGCTCTACACCTTCGGCGGCCGATGCGGCATTCCCAGTACGGCCAAGGCGCTGTCACTCAACAACACCATCCTCAACGCCACCAGCAGCGGGTACTTGGCACTGAACCCTGACCCGCTCGCTCTGCCGACGTCGTCGGCAATGAATTTCAAGGCCTCGATCGCTAGAGCCAACAGCGCGGTTATCAAGACCGGCTCGAGTGCCTCCGTCGCCTTCACCGCCATCCTCTCGAACAGCAGTCAGACCACTGACCTGGTCGTCGACATCACCGGCTACTTCCAATAGCGGACCGTGGCCACTATCCAACAGCAAGGCAAGGTAGCGACCGCGGCAGACAACGCCGCGGCCGCTGCCTTCGTACCGGGTCGTAACAGCATTGCTAGCAAGGCGAAGACCAACAGCTGCAGCAACGACAGCAGCAACAGCGGCAACAGCGGCAACAGCGGCAACAGCAACGGGACGAGGAGCAGCAACACTTGCAGCACCAACAACGGCAGCACCAACAGCTCCAGCACCAAGAAGGGCAACAGCAGTTTCACCTGTTCGAACGGCCGGACCACCGATCGCAGCATGTTCCGCAAGACTCGAAGCAGCAGTTGTCCCAGCACCAGATCTTCCAGCAGCAGATGTTGCAAGGCGACGTTCTGTTGTCCGCGGAGACTTGTTCCTCGCAGTTTCGCGCGCCGTTGTTCACTCCGAAGTGCGTTGCCTCCCAATGGCACGACGTTCTGACCCTTCTGCTACGGCCGTTCTTGGGCGTGCCCCTGCGCAAGCCGCAGGGTCGGTCTACGCCTGCAATCGCGGCCGCACGGCCGGGATTTCCAGCTTCGCCCTCACGCGCCTGTGGCCTGAGCTCATGCAGGCAACAGGGTGCGCGCTCGACGCGCGCGTTGAAGGGACGCCTTCGGCGGTTGAAGCTCTCCTTCGTTCTCTTGCGCCGGGCAACAGCCTGCGGCAGCCAGCACCTCCTTGCGTCAAGACCAAGCCCCTACGGGGCCGCCTACAGCGGGTCTGGACGCCGGCGCCGGATGCCGCTTCGTTTTGCCCATGGCGCGAAGACTTCCGGGTACCCGGTCTCTTTCGCTGAGGAGTACGACCCCGATGACACTCGCTCAATCTCAAGCTTTTCCTCGACAGCTACCCGACGGGAAGTGTCCTGCCTGCGATCAACCGTCTCTCTACTACGTTCGCTCCTTCAGCCAGCTCCAACGCGTGCTCGGCACGCGAGCGGACGGCTCGCTTCTCGTTGGACCTTCGATCGAAGACGACCCAACGAACGACGGACAGTTTCTCCGCTGCACGGCCTGCGGTTCGTCGTGGCCCGCAGACGTGCCGATTCTCATCGTCCAGCCATGGAATCTCGAGGCAATCCTATGAATGCCCTTCCGCTTCTCCGTCATCAGCCCTCGCAGTCCATCCGCCGGCCACGGCGGCGCTCCAGACCTCGCCGCCTTCCCGAAGACGAGTTACGCGTCCTTGCCGAGCACCTGGCGTACTACGAGACCGATGCCCGCGAGGTCTTCCGCGGGCCCGATTGGCGAGAGGCCTGGCGCAAGGCCTTGCCCGCGGCCTTCCATCTCTCCGAGAGAACGAGCACGATCCTCATCGCTCACGGCGCCTGCTTCGGCTGTGGATGCACGGACGACCAGGCTTGCGACGGCGGGTGCTACTGGCTGCTGCCGGGCTGGTGTTCCGCCTGCGGCCATCGCCTCCGCCTCGACACGGAGGGCGAGTGACGCTCGCACACCTCCCGTTCGCCCGGAGGCATCCCGCCGACCCCGGCGGGCTCCTCGAGCTTCTTTCCGTCGACGCCGCCACCGTGCGTGAGGACTCGATCTCTCTTGTCCTCACCTTCACGGATGGCGTTGTCCATGCGGTCTTCACCGCGTTCCCGCTTGAGGCCGCAATCCCGCTGGATATCCGATTGACATGGAATCCCAAGACTCGAGCGTCTTGGACCTCCTGCAGCCCACTCCTCAATGCCACCGACAGAACGCTTCTTCACCACTACGTGCTCGGGGATCTTGCGCATCGACTCGGGCGCTTTCTCCAGGCAACTCCCGACGCCGACCACGACGCCATTCGCGCGTTCGCGGATCGCCTCGTTCCCCAAGGAGATTGACCAATGACCGATCCCGTTTGCTTTCCTGGCAACAGCGCCAACCCATTCCCGCTACCCGGCGAAATCACGCAAGAGCAGCTCGAGGCCGATCACGCCGAGATGATCGCGACCACGCGTGAAGCGCTTCGCATCTGCGAATCGTTCCTCGTGAAGAGCGCTGAGCTTGCCGATCGCCGCTTCTACCGCGGCGCTCTCTTTGGCGCTGGACTCGCCACGTTCGCCTTCGTCGTTGCCTGGCTTCTGCTGCGCTAACCCCCACGCCCCGAAAGGAGACCCAACATGCCTCGCTGCGCACACTTCCGCGTCACCGGTGAAAACTTCAATGGCCAACGGGAGGCTACCGTCACCATCGAAGAGCGCGCTCGCGCCACCCTCTTCGAGGTGAGACCGCTCTACTCCAAGGAGACCTTCACCCTCACCCTCGCAGACGTGGCCAAGCGCATCATCAGGGGGAGCCCCAGGTGTCCCCTACAACCCGGCCATACCGCCTCACGCCGTGCCCACTTCCGCGTCGAAGGCGAGGCTGAGGCCTTCGATGGCCGCTCCGCAGCCAAGGTCACAGTCACCGAGCAGGACGCCGGCGCCACCCTGATCGAGGTTCGACCGCTTCGCTCCAGCCGGAGTTTCAGTCTCACCCTCGCAGACGCCGCGGTCCGCGTCGTCGAAGCCAACCTAAGCCGCGAACGTCTCTCCGACTACGCGCGGCGCGGCCGCGCGGAGCACTGAGTCCCATGCCCTACAACATCGCAATCGTTCACTGCGGCGCGATGCCACCCGGCCGCCAATTGGCGCTCATCCCGGCCGGCTACGGCAGCTTCACCAACCTCCACCAGTTTCGGGCCATGTGGAGCGATGGCAGCGACGCCGGCATCGTCTTCGCTGCGATGACAAACCTCGCCACCCCTCGCGCCTCCAACACGCCCAACGGCGAGCGTTGCGACCGCGAGGCTCTGTTCCTCGAGCGCCTCCAGACGTTCGCGCGCGCGCGGGGCCTCGACCTTCCCGTGATCGAGCCCACAGTGTCGCTACCTCCTTGGGCTCAGCACGACGCATGAAGCTCCATGCCGCTCGGTTCATTCTCGTTCTCGCCGTGCTGCTGGCCAACGGACTCGCGGCTCAAGAGCCGCTCGAGATCCGCGGACTGGTCGTCTCCGTTCACGACGGCGACACCGTAACTGTGAAGACTGACGGCGAGACGCTCCGTGTCCGCATGGCTGCAATCGACGCTCCGGAGCTCGACCAGCCCTTCGGAGAGACCGCTCGACGTTTTACCGACGAGCTGGTGTACCGCCAGCTCGTCACGCTCCGTGTTATCGGGCACGACGGCTACGGTCGCACGCTGGCCTTCGTGATCCTTTCGGATGGGCGCGTGCTCGAGCGCGAGCTCCTCGCCGCCGGTCTCGCCTGGCAGTACCGGATGTTTTCGGCCGACCGAGACCTCCAGGACCTCGAGGCCGAGGCGCGAGTCGCGCACTGGGGCCTCTGGGCGAATCCGTTCCCGATCGCCCCGTGGGAGTGGCGCCGCTCCCGCGACGGAGCCAATGGATCGCATGCGCTCCGCTTCGAAATGCTCGAGATCGGGGCTTCCATCAACGCCGCCTCGTATACTCGCTCCGCCACAACGACGGGGGATCCATGACACCGAATGACGGAGCCTTGTTGCCGCCCGGTCTTTCCGAAGATCGCCGCATCCTGACGGACCGCCGGCGCCTCGCGACCGTCGAGATCGGCCGCATTCTCGGCGTCGTCGCGAGTCAGGAGCCTGGCTCCATCGTTGTCCGCGGCACTCGCGACACCGGCGCTCCGATCGTACTTACGGTCCGGGTTGAAGCCGCCATGGCGCTTCTCAACGACCTTCAGCAACTGGCCATCATCGACGGCTGGTTCGACATCAAGGCCTAACCTAGTTTTCCCTCCGCTCCTCCCAGGACACTTCGCAGCCAACGGCGGACCCTCGCGCGGCCCGGGCCCCGCGCAAGGCAACCCTGCGGGCGGCGCTGCGCGCCGGCCTTGCCCGCGCCCTCTGCGGCCGCGCAGTCCCACGCCTGGCTACGAAGAGCCCAGGGAGGACTTC
>JBDTNL010000001.1:0-246333 GCA_039933785.1 Acidobacteriota bacterium | reverse complement strand
GCAGAATCGCATTCGCGGTGTTGGCAGCCGGTCTCTTGGCGGTGCCGTCTATGGCACAGGGGCCTTACAAGTATCACGCAGTGACGCCGTGTCGACTGTTGGATTCACGGACGGCCTGCACGACCCCCAACGTGCCGATGGGCTGTGGCGGACCGAGCTTTGGCGTTCAGAACTACGCCGTCCAGGGAAAGTGCGGAATTCCTGCGTCAGGAGCAGGCGCGGTTACGCTCAATGCCACGGTCGTCACTCCGACCGGCGCCGGATACTTGACCATGTGGCCGTTCAGCACGACAGAGCCTCTCGTTTCGACGCTGAACTTCCTCCCAGGAGACAGCGCGATCGCGAATGGCGCCATCGTTCCTTTGTTCCAAGTGGTCAATCCGGGCGATAACGATCTGTCCGTTCGTATCGCAGCCCACGCGGTGAATCCAAACGGGACTGCATTTATTGTGCTGGATGTGACTGGTTACTTCTCCACGAACTAGCAACGTCCCTAGGTCAGGAGGGTGGCCCTCGGGCTCACCCTCCTGACGAAGCTCCTTTTCTCTCTATTGCGATCTGCGGTTCTCCTCGCCGTCACGTCTTCCACCTGTTGATGGCGACACAGCCTAATATCTTGTTCCTCATGGCGGACCAGATGCGCGCCGACGCGCTCGGGATCGTCAACGGGTGGACGCGGACGCCGAACATCGACGGTCTGGCGCGAGACGGTGTTCTCCTGCGGGGTGTCGTCAGCAACTCCGCGGAGTGCATCCCGGCCCGATTCAGTCTCGCTCTCGGCCTGTATCCCCACCAGACAGGCGTCTGGGAGAACGGCTCGCAAACACTCAATCCGAAGTGCCCAAATTGGATGCAAGCCCTGGAGCGGGCCGGATATAGCACCAGTCTGTTCGGAAAGACTCATCTTCATCCCCATGAAGGCGACCTCCGAGATCGCCTCTACCTCATGCATGCATATGGGCTTCAAACCGTGGACGAGACTACTGGGCCTCACGCCAGTGCCCATGTATTGAGCAACATGACCGACTCCTGGCAGGAGAACGGGGTATGGGAAGCGTTCCGCGAGGATCTGGCCGAGCGCAGGCGATCCAGGCCGTTCCAGGCCAAGCCCTCCTCACTCGGTATCGAACACCACTACGATGCGTACGTTGGCCGCCAAGCGACGCGCTATCTCGAAAGCATCGAGGCCGATCAACCATGGTTCTGTTGGGTCAGTTTCGGCGGGCCACACGAGCCCTGGGACGCGCCCGAGCCCTATGGCAGTCTCTATGCCACTGCGGAGATTCCGACAGCCACACCTCGGCTGCGCGGCCACCAGACGGTCCAAGGACTCCTCCGGCGAGTTTTCGATTCCTCGTACTACAGTCCGT
Organism: Acidobacteriota bacterium; assembly: GCA_039933785.1. Lineage (GTDB taxonomy): Bacteria > Acidobacteriota > Thermoanaerobaculia > Multivoradales > JAGPDF01 > JBDTNL01. The sequence continues at coordinate 244,963 of JBDTNL010000001.1, read as the reverse complement.
CGCTCGAACCCGACGACGTGCGTGCCATGCGCGCCAACTATGCGGGCAACGTCACGCTGATCGACGACCAGATCGGAGCCATTCTGGACGTGCTGCGAAACCGAGGAGAACTCAATCGAACTCTCATCGTTTTTACCTCGGATCACGGCGAAATGAACGGCGATCAGGGGCTGATCTACAAGGCGAATTTTCTCGACCCGGCCATCCAAGTACCGTTGATCATTCGACCGCCAACAAACGTCGTCCTCCCGCCTGTCCGAGAGGTCGAGATCACTGCGGAGTGGATGGACGTGGGCGCCACCATCGTCGACTACGCTGGCGGCAACAACCCGCCAACGTCGTTCGCCCGCTCACTGCGACCGTTGGTAGAGGGCCAGACCGCGACCCATCGCTCGTACGCAGTGAGCGAGTTTCTGGGACACACCGCGATGATCGACCGCCGGTGGAAGGTCGAGTTCGATCCTGACAATCGCCCGGTGCTCCTGTTCGACCGCCTCGTGGACTCCCTGGAACAGACCAACCTTGTGGATGACCCTCTACACTCAGCGACGCTGACGGAACTCGCCGACAGACTGGCGTCGTTTCAGCGTGCGACTCCCGCGCCGGAAGTGAGCGCAACTCTTGGCGATTGATTCCGCATCCGTTCTCTTCGTGACCCTTGACTCGTGTCGATACGACACCTTCGAAGGCGCCCAGCTGTCAGCTATGCGAGACGTCGGGCAGTTCTACCGAGCACAGGCCCCTTCGTACTTCACGTTTGGCTCGCACGCCGCGATGTTCGCGGGGTTCACCCCGGGCATGGCAGCGATGGCGGCTCCACTAGTGAATCCCAAGTTCGGCAAGATATTCAAGCTGACGGGCGCGGCCCATCCCGGAAAGGGCGGAGAGGGGTTTACTCTCGAGGGCAGAAACATCGTCGATGGTTTCAAGCGTCAAGGCTACAAGACCATCGGCTCAGGCGCCGTTGCGTGGTTCGATCCCAACACGGCCGCGGCTCAATTGCTGATCAGCGAGTTCGACGAATTCTTCTATCCGGGGAATTCCTGGTCGCTCGATCGTCAGCTCGCCTGGGTCGACCAGAAACTAGAGCAACATGCGGCGTCGCCGATCTTTCTATTCGTCAACATCGGCGAGACGCACGTGCCCTACTACCATGAAGGGGCTCCCTGGGACGTTGCCGATAGTCCATGCGTTCCGTTCCAAACTGCAGATCGTTCCGCCGAGTGCCGTCATCGCCAGCGCGCTTGTCTCGAATTCGTGGACCGGCAAATCGGCCCGCTGCTGGCACGATTCTCTTCATCGACAATCGTTCTCTGCGGCGACCATGGCGACTGCTGGGGGGAGGATGGCCTTTGGGAACATGGCATCAGCCATCCGATGACGCTGACGGTCCCGCTCCTGATTCGATTGCGGGGCAGGGCTGTCGGTGTTGGAAACTCCCCTTGACCGCCTGGGAACGCGACCCAAGCTTCGACGCCGTACCGACCGGCAAGGCCGAGGAGTTCTTGGCGCGAACTGAGGGCATGATCAGCCTCGACGAGGCGGTGCTTCTCTACGGGCTCGCCCGCCAAGTCCGCAGTGGATGCATCGTCGAGGTAGGTTCCTATCGCGGACGCTCAACGGTTGCTCTCGGCCGAGGTTCTATCGATGGAAGTCGGGTGCCGGTCTTTGCGATCGAGCCTCATGTTGTCTTCATCGGTGTTCTCGGCGGTCGATTCGGCCCGGCAGACGCTGGAGCGTTCCATCGAGCAATGCTCGAGACTGGGTGCTACCACGTCGTACGGCTGATCAGCCTCAGTAGCGAACAGGTCGCACCGGCCTGGCGCCTGCCGATAGAACTTCTATGGATCGACGGCGATCACCGATACGAAGGCGTGCGGCGAGACTTCGACAGCTGGCGCCCGCACCTTGCGCCGGGTGCAACCATCGTCTTCGACGATGCAGCGGATCCGGCTATCGGGCCACACAAGCTCGTCTCCGAGCTTCTAGCCACCCGGGAATACAGACGAGTGAATGAGGTCGGGAAGATAGTCGTTCTGTCGTCGATCCAGGCTTGAGGCAGCGTCCGCGAAGACGAGGCGGAACCCGACCAACCGCGAGCCCCCTCCCCGCCGTCCGGGGCGAAGAAGGGAGCTAACAAATCACGACCGGGCGCTACTGCTGCGTGATGTTCGGGCCGTTCGGTGTTCCACTGTCGGCGTTGTTGTTGTTGCCGAAGCTGACGATGTGCCCGGTGGCCGACAAACCTGTGGCGTTGCCCGCGATGGTGCAGTTGGCAATCCTGAGAGTCGCATTGGGATTGTCCGCCTTGATTCCGAACGCGTTGTTCGTCGAGACACAACTGTCGAGACTCAAGGTCACCACGGCTGCGTTCGAAACTGCGATGAAACCAGCTCCTGCATTGCCGCCTGCGGACGACGTTTTGGCCGTAACCTTGCTGTTGTCCTCGACGCGAAGACCAAATTGGTTGTTGGACAGCTGGGTGTTTTCGACCAAACCAACAGCGGAGACGTTCGTCCCCGGCTTGACTCGGATGCCACCGCTCGCGGCGCCAGTGTTGTTGCGAATGATCGAGTCCCTCACAAAAAGCTGGCTGGTCGTCGCGACAGCGCTGCTCGGGACGAAGTCGATTCCGATCTGCGTGAAGTGGTTGATAGTGCAGTTCTGGACATGAACGGCTGCTGCAGACAGGACCTTGATCCCGGCGAGGCCGGTTCCCAAGCCCTCGATGTCGAGGCCGCGAAGCACCACCACACCGGCGTTGCCCGCGCTGACAATGATGCCGTTGGTACCCGAGACCAGCACCCCCGCCTCGAATCCCTCGCTCGAAATCGTGATCGATTTCGTGATCGTGACCCCGCCAAAACCACCCGGATCGAGCACGTTGATCGCCCCGCCCGGGGCGGTCTTCGAGATGGCGCCGGCGAACGTCTTGCACGGCGCGGTGCGGCTGCAGGGGTTGGCGTCGTCGCCAACACCCGAGACCCACGTGCGCGACGCCTGGGCCTGGGCCGCGGTCGCGGCGAACAGGAATGCAATGGCTAGGACGCTGAATTTCGATGCGTGCTTCTTGAGCATGGACTTCCCTCCCGTTTGGTTGGTGCTGTCCTGAAGTTGGTAGACCGAAGCTAGAACCCTTCAGGGCGCTCGTCAAGTAGCAGCCCTGGTGTCGTCATTTCACTGGACGGCGACTTCCGCCTCCGCCACCGAGTTCCCCGCGTCAGAAAACCAGCTGATGTTCTCATCCACTAGGCCCACGGCCAGTCGATACCTTCCCGGAGAATGGGGGCCGAGCAGAGCAATGTTCTGGCGGACATCGCGCCCAAAGGCAACGAGCCCGGCCCTGTCGGGCCCCTTCTCCGAGGCCGGCTCGCCCGACAAAGTCCAGCGATAGCCGAGGCGGACGTTGCTGGCCGGCGGAAACTCGGTGTTCAGTCGGAAGTGCACCGCTGCATTAACCTGGCTGCCCGCTTGGATCGATTTCGGGAGGTCCAGTCCTTGCCACTCCACATCTCCTGGCTTCGCGCCGGCAGGAATGCATAGGCACCGCCTAAGCTCCACGAGTAGTCCCGGCGGGATATCTCGCACGAGCCAGAACCTCGAATACCGGGCCGCGCGTATCGGCACCCCCCGGCGCTTCATGTATAGGCGGAACCGCGCCCAGTCTTCCCCCTCGAGAAGCAGCGCCGGATTCTCCGAGCGGCCAACCGCCGTCAGCAGGGCATCGCTTCGTTGGAACGAGTTGCTGCCAGAGCCCAGGGGCGCGGAAGCAATGTGGCCCCCCGACAGGAAGCTCAGCCGGTACGCGGTCCAGTACGAGGAGTAGGCAAACTGGACGCCCTGACCCTCGACCCAAGCCACTAGGTCTTGGGCTGTGGGTGCCTTGCAGCCGGCGGCAAGGCCCGACACCACCGGCGCGGCAAGCTGGCTACCAAGATTGAAGGCCAAGATCGCGCCCACGCAGGCAGTCGCCGCCCAACTCGATTTCCAGCGAGAGAGCCCCCGACCAAGGAGCGGCGCCAAGACGACAAAGATCGTCACCAGATAGCGCGGCTCCCCATATTCCGTACGTTGGATCGGCAGCGTCAGGGCCGCTACCGCCACCAGCCCGGCTCCCAGGACCAACGACATCCTGCGGGTCCTCTCGCTCTCGGCATCCAGGACATCGCGCAGGGCAGCGAAGGCCACGAAACCCAGGAGACACCAGACGAACCAGCGGCCGCCCACCAACCACTCACGCGCGAAACGGATCGATGCCGAGCCGAGAAGAATGGGGAACCCGACCGTCACCAGTTCCACCAGCCGAACCAGTAATCCATCCCCGCCATCCGCGGAAACCACCCTGAGCTCTGGAGCGTGCACGCTGAGCCAGCCGTGCCTCGCGTTGTGCCACCACCAAGGAAAGCTTCCCAGCAGAAGGGAAGACATCAGTACCCCGATGTTCTTCGCGCCGAACCAGCGACGGCCCGGGGCCGTCAGAAGCCAAGCCGCGATCGGAGCCACCAGAAAAACCGACGGTGAATGCTGCCACCATGCCAGTCCGGCGAAGAAGCCCAGGCCCGCCGTGGCTGGCAGAGCCGAGCCGCCAGACTCCACCTGCCTGTCGAGCAGCAGGAGAGACGCCAAGGCGCAGGCAGAGCATAGGACCAGAGAGACGTATGAGCCGTCCGAGGTCATGGTTTTGTAAAGGAAGAATGCCGGGCCTACCGCCAGATACAGTCCCGCGATGAACGCTGCCCGCCGGTCGTAGGCCAGGCTGGTGAGGAACCAAACAGCGATCACGATACCGAGCACCAACAGGCATGTGGCCAGTCGGTAGACCGTGGCAGTGCGGCCGAAGACCGCGAAGGCCGCAGCGATCAAATGCGCCTCCAGCGTTCCACCGTACTCCGACCCGTAGCAGAAGACCGGGTGCTTGTGATGATCGAGGATGTCTTCCGCCATCAGGGCGATCACCGCTTGGTCGGAGCTGAACGGGACGTGGCCGCGATACTGAAAGACGGCCATCACCACGCTCGCCAGGCAAGCCAGGGCACCTATTGCGGCGAGCGGTCGACTCCAGACCCTCGACCCTTCAATCATGAATCGGCGGGCAGTCCTGGCGCGCTCGGGCCAGGACCAGGAGTTGATAGGCAAAGACGCCCGGCAGTATCCAGATAGCGGCCCGCTGAAGGCGCTCAAGCGCGACCACCAGGATTTTGGGTGCTCGGGGCAGCGCAAACGGAAGTGGAACCGAGGAAAAAGCCTCGTGGACCACGACAAATCGATTCCGACTCAACATCTCGCGCATCGACCGTCTGGTGAAGAAAGTCCGGTGGGTCCGGTCGAGTATCCCGCGATCGGAGTAGTCGAAGCGGCCGCAGAGCAGAGACAGGCGAATTGCCCAATGCGCCACGTTGGGGACCGAGAGCAGCAGTGTCCCCCGCTCATCGAGCGCCCGAAAGACAACTTGGAGCATACGCTCCGGATCTACGAGGTGCTCGAGTGTGTCGGCCAGAATCACCGCACCACGGTTCGTTGGTAGAGCGGCGAGCAACTCAGCGTCGGCGATCACCCCTCCGGTGAGCGTTCGGCGGATGGCCCCGAGCGAGGACACTCCCGCATCCACTCCCAGCCAGTGCAGATCGCCTCGCCGAACCAGTTGCGCGAAGGGGTCCGCTCCGACGCCGATTTCCAGGACCTTGGCCGCGGGCGGCAGGTTCTTCACCCAATCCGCCAGGATCCGATGGCTCGATCCCGGAAAATCCTTGAGTCGGTAGGCGCCGGAAAGCTCGGCGCCACTCACCGTAGAGCTATCTTGTGTATCCCACGGGAGATCGACCAGGGGCTCCGTCACCACGCGGGCATTGTATCCGCGGGGGCTCTGCGCCGCCGGCCCCCTGATACAATTCGATCCGCTCAGTTCTCAAGCCCCGGCCACAGCCCATGTCCTCCCTCTTCCGCTATCGCGACCTGGTCCGCGAACTGGTCGCCCGCGACCTCAAGGTGCGCTACCGGCGCTCGGCCATCGGATTCCTGTGGACGATGCTGCAACCGCTGCTCTTCATGCTGGTGCTGCAGGTGGTCTTCAGCACCGCGTTTCGCGGCAACATCGAGAACTACCCGGTGTTCGCGTTGGCGGGAATTCTGTTCTGGAACTTCTTCAGCCAGAGCATTCTGGCTTCCATGAACAGCCTGAAGGGGAACGCCCAGCTGCTGCAGAAGCTGCCGGTTCCGCACGCCGTGTTTCCCGTCGCGACCGTCATCTCGGGAGTGGTGAACCTGCTCTTCGCCCTCGTCCCACTCTTCGTCATTCTGCTGCTTACCGGTCACGCTTTGTCTTGGGCCTTGCTCTTTGTCCCAGTCGCGATCGTGATCGCGGCCATTTTTACCTTGGGAGCCGGGCTTTTACTCTCGCCTCTGGCGGTGTTCTTCCACGACACGGTGGAGCTCGTGGGTGTCATCCTGACGCTCCTGCTTTACCTCACGCCGGTGATCTACCCGATGTCGATCGTGCCCGAGCGCATGCGCTGGGTGGTGCGTTTCAACCCCGTGCGCTCGATCCTCGAAACCTTCCGCGATCCGATTTACTACGGCAAGATCCCGCCGCTCAGTCACCTTTCGGTGGCGGCCGGCATCGCCCTGCTCGCCCTGGCGATCGGGGCCTGGACCTTCCGGCGCAGCAGCGATCGCATCCCTTTCTATGTCTGAGCACCACGTCTGAGCTCCCATGTCCGATCCGTTGTCCGATCCAGTCATCGAGCTCGACGACGTTTCGCTTTGCTACCGGCTGGCAAAGCAGCGCATCCCGTCGCTCAAGGACTACGCCATCCACTGGATGAGGGGCGCGCTGGTCTACGAGCAGCTGTGGGCACTGCGCGACGTCTCGATCAGAATCGGCCGCGGTGAAACCGTCGGCGTGATCGGGAGAAACGGCGCCGGCAAGAGCACGCTGCTCAAGGTCATCTCGCGAGTTCTGAAACCGACTCGCGGCCGGGCGACGATTCGCGGCGCCGTGGCTCCGATCCTCGAGCTGGGGACGGGCTTCGACCACGAGCTCACCGGCATGGAGAACATCTACCTCAATGCCCTGCTGCTCGGCCACCAGCGCCGCGAGATCGATGCCCGGCTCGGCGAGATCGTCGAAGTCAGCGGACTCGGAGATTTCCTGCGCGCGCCGATCCGCAACTACTCGACCGGTATGGTGACCCGCCTGGGTTTCGCCATCGCCACCGCTTGGGTGTCGGAGGTGCTCATCCTGGACGAGGTGCTGGCGGTGGGCGACGCCTCGTTCGCGCGCACCTGCGAGGAGCGCATCCAACGCTTTCACGACGCCGGATCGACCGTCCTCCTGGTCTCGCACAGCCTCGAGTCGGTGCGCAAGAACTGCGGCCGCTGCCTGTGGCTGCACGGCGGGCAATTGCTCGCCGACGGGCCTACCGCCGAGGTGGTGGCGCGCTACGCCGCGGACACCGGCGCGCCGCTGCCGCCGGCCTTGGTCGTCGCGCCGTGAGCCGGCAGCGCTCCGACGACGGACGAGACGCGCTCCTGCGCGGCCTGCGCACCGCGGGCGACCTGGTGATCGCAGCGGGCACTCTGTTCATGGCCTTCACTCTGCGCACCCGCTGGCGGCCGCCGTTCAGCGAGGCCCTGCTGCCGGCGGACCGCTGGCCGCAGCTCCTGGCGGTGCTGCCGCTGGTGCTGGTGGCGCAAAGCCTGCTGCTGTACTTTTTCGGCCTCTACGATCGCGAGCCCCTGGCGCGGTCGGAAATTCTCGGACGCCTGACCGGCGCCATGACCGGGCTCGGCGCGACGCTCATCGCCTGGCACTACCTCGCCGATCGCGCCCTGCCGCGCTCGGTGTTCCTCGGCTTCATCGCCTTCGATGGCAGCGCACTGTTCCTCTGGCGCTGGCTCTTGCAAAGAGCGCGGCGGGTCGCGCCGCGGCGCGTCGCCATCGTCGGCTGCGGCACGGCGGCGCGCGAAGTCGCCGCGGGCATCGCGGCCCGGCAGTGGCACGGGCTGCGCATCGTGGGCTGGGTCCCCGCGCCGGGCGAAGCCGTGGAGACGGCCGACGATGTTCAGGGACCCTGCCTCGGCACGGTCCAAGACCTTCCTGCGCTCCTCGACCGGGGGGAGATCGACGACATCATCCTCGCTCCGAGCGTCGTCTCCTGGCAGACCGAGCTGGTGGATCGACTGGCAACCTCTCGCCCCGAGCACACCAGCTTGCTCTTGGTGCCTGGGCCGTACGAGAGCCTCATCGGACAGCTGCGCTATCGCTGGGTGCGCGACATACCGCTCGTCGAGGTGGTGCGCGAAAACGACTGGGGCCGGCGCCGGCCGGTGAAGCGCGCCCTGGACCTCGGCGGAGCCGCGGCGCTGCTGCTCGCGGCGTCGCCGGCAATGGCGGTGGTGGCGTTGTGGATCCGCATCTGCGCCGGGCGGGGAGTGATCTATCGCCAGATTCGCGTCGGCCGCCAACAGCAGCCGTTCACGCTGCTCAAGTTTCGCACCATGCACGACGACGCCGAGCCCCTGGGCGAAGTGCTGGCGAGCGCGGGCGATCCGCGGTTCATTCCCGGCGGGGCCGCCCTGCGCCGCCTGCGACTGGATGAGCTGCCGCAGCTGATCAACGTGCTCAACGGCTCGATGAGCCTGGTCGGGCCGCGCCCCGAGCGGCCGGGCTTCGTGCGCACCTTCCTCGCGGCGGTGCCCGGATACGCCGAACGCTTCGTCGTGCCGCCCGGCGTGACCGGCCTGGCGCAGGTGAACGGCGACTACCATTCGAGCGCGGCCAACAAGCTGCGCTACGACCTCGCGTATGTCGCCAACTGGAGCTTGTGGTTGGACCTCTCGATCCTGTTCCGCACGGTGCGGATCGTGCTCACCTCACGCGGTGTCTGAGCTTCGCCCGCTCTGCAAGCCGGCGACATCCGCCAGCAAACGGCGACGCAAGGCGTACGGCCCGTAGTCGGCGCCGAGACGGGTTAGCCCTGACCTGCTCAGGCGCTGTCGCAAGTACCGATCGGTGAGCAGGCTGTCGATCGCGGCCGCCCAGTCCGCGGCCCCATCCGCGAGCAGTAGATCCCGGCCGCCGACGGCGGTCGTCCCGGCGGCGGCATACGCGGTCGCCACCACGGGGACGCCGGCGCCCCAAGCCTCGAGAATCTTGATCGGCACCCCCGAGCCACAGCGCAACGGCGCTACCGCAACCGTCGCCTGCGCCAGGACCTCCGCCACGCTGGGAGGCGACTCGAGCAACCTGCCGCCGACGCCGCGAACCGCATCCCGCAAGGCTCTCGACGGGCGCGAGCCCGCGACGATCAACCGAGCCCGCGGGCACCGCGAGAGGACAGTCGGCCAGATGGCGTGCACGAACCAACCGGCGCCCTCCGCAGTCGGAAAGTAACCGAGGTTGCCGGTCAAGACGATGGTCGGCGCATCGCCCGCGGTCTCCTCTTGCCGCGGCGCACTGTCCAGCGGTGGTGAAACCGCCAACGGCAACACCCCTAGCTTGCCGGCTTCGCAAGGCGCCAGTCCCTCGAGCATCGCCTGGCGGTCGCGCTCGCAGACCACCCACGCAGCGCTGGCTCTGGCGAGCAACGCGTGCTCGCAACGCCGCAAGCACCGAGCCTCCGCGCGCCACAGCGGCCGCATCCACCAGCGATCGAAACGCGCCCGTCGGGCGAAATTCAGCGCCAGACTGTCGACGAAATCGACCGCCATCAAAGCTCGCCCCACGGCCGGCGCCGCACCGTGCAAGCGCGCCAATTGCAAGATGGTCAAGTCCGCCGATCCGGCGCGAGTCGCGAGGGCCTGGTGCAGAGACGGCTGATCGTACATTCCATTTTGGAGCGGCGTTCCCCTCCCTAGGGAAGCGGCGACGCCGAGTACTGCGCTGCCTCTGCTGAAGCGGTAGCACTCGACGCCGAAGGCCAATCCACGAGGGAGCTCGACATCTCGCGGCCCGGCCGGCGCCAGAACGGTGACCTCGTGCTCGCTCGCAAGCCACTCCGCCATCTGGACCGTGCGCAGCTGGTTGCCTCGCCGGACCGGCCAGGGAAAACGGCTGGTGACCAGCAGGATCTTCATCGACGCGCCGCAGGCTGGATCGACGCCGTAGGCTGGGTCGACGCCGCAGGCTGGGTCGACGCCGCAGGCTGGGTCGACGCCGCAGGCCGGGCGGGATTCGCGGCCGCGCGTCTGGCGATAGCCTCGCGATAGACCTCGACCAACTCGGCGGCGACCGTCGCCGGATCGTGACGCGCCGCCAGCGCCCCGCGTCCGCGCGCGATCAGACCGGCGGCCAATTCGGGCTCGGTCGCGAGTCGGCCCAGGGCACGGGCAAAGCCCTCACCATCTTCGGCGATCAGCAGCTCGCGTCCGTCCTCGACCTCGAGCCCCGCCGCCGCGAGCGACGTGGCAACGACGGGGACCCCGCGCGCCCACGCCTCGAGAATCTTCATGCGCACGCCCGAGGCCACACGTAGCGGTACCACCAGCACGCCCCCGGGAACGAAGGCATCCCGGCTGTCGATCGGTGCCGAGTGACGAACCACGCCGTCGTGGCGGCCCGCACCGCGCACCGAGCCGAAGGCATGCAGGCGAGCGTCCGGCAAGTCCCGCGTCACTCGCGGCCAAGTCTCGCCGATGAAGCGCTCGCATTGGAGCCGGTTCGGCAACCAGCGCTGATCGCCGAACAGCACCGCCGCGGGCTCACCCGAGAGGCCGTCTTCGGCAGCGGGCAGGTGCTCGGGAAACGGTGCCCGCACCAAGCGCACCAGCGTCCCGGCGCCAGCCAGGGCGGCGAGCCGTTCGGCGTCTCGGGCGGTCAGTGCCACGGTCAGGCCGGCGCGCCGCATCGCCTGGGTCTCGTAACGCCGCATGCGCGCCGCTTCCAGATGGAGGAATGGGCGGAAGGCGCGCAGCCTCCACGGCAGCTCGCGCGCCAGCTGCCGCCAAAGCTCGCTCTCCACGTTGTGCTGGCGAAGAACTATCGGCACGCCGAGGGCCTCCGCCGGCTCGGCCTGCGCCAGGGCGTGCACCTGCTCGCAGTGGACAACGTCGAAGCGTCCCGCGGCCAGCCGTCCGGCGACCGCAGCCTTCACCTTGGCGCGAAAATGCCGGCGGATGGTGAACGGCGCGGCGCCGAACAAGGCTCGCGCCGCAGCGTCGAGCGCCGGCCGCCGGCGGGGCGGCGTAAGGATCGGCTCGCTCCACTCGCGCATTGCCTCGCGGATCGCTTCGACCGTGGCGGGAGATCCCTCCGAGGGCGATACGAAAACGATTTCGTGCCCGGCGTCGGCCAGGGCACGCAGCGTGTGGAAGGCCACCAATCGGCCGCCATCGTTCGCCGGCAGCGGCGGCTTGGTGCCGATCCAGAGGATGCGCAGAGGGCGTTAGCTCGAGAAGCGTTAGCTCGAGAGGCGTCAGACCAGCTTCAGGAGATGGCCGAGTTTCTCGCGCTTGACGCGCAGGTATTCGCGCGAGCGCTCGGTGGGCGGGACTTCGAGCGGCACCCGTTCAACGATCTCGAGGCCGTAACCGGCGAGAGCGATGTACTTGCTCGGGTTGTTGGTCATCAGCCGCATGCGGCGCACGCCTAGGCTGCGCAGGATCTGCGCGCCGATGCCGTACTCGCGCTGGTCGGGGCGAAAGCCCAGCTTCTCGTTGGCCTCGACCGTGTCGTGGCCGAGGTCCTGGAGCTCGTAGGCGCGCAATTTGTTGAACAGCCCGATGCCACGCCCTTCCTGCAGCAGGTAGAGCAGGACACCCTTGCCGGCCTCGCGAATCTTCTCCAGCGCCAAGTCGAGCTGCAAACCGCAGTCGCAGCGCTCGGAGCCGAAGATGTCGCCGGTCAGGCACTGGCTGTGCACTCGCACCAGCACGGGCTCCTCCGGATCGATCTCGCCCATGACCAGCGCCAGATGTTCCTCGGCGGCCGCGTCGGAGCGAAAGGCATGGATGCGGAACTCGCCGTGGATGGTCGGCAGCTTCGGCGCCGCGGCCTCCTGCACCAGAGTCTCGTGGCGCAGTCGATACCGAATGAGGTCCGACACCGTGATCATCGCCAGGCCATGCCGGGTGGCGAACAGGCGCAGGTCGGGCACCCGCGCCATGGTGCCGTCGTCGTTCATGATTTCGCAGATCACGCCCGCCGGAGTGAGACCGGCGAGCGCCGCGAGATCGACCGAGGCCTCGGTTTGTCCAGCCCGCTTCAAGACGCCGCCGCGGCGAGCCCGTAGTGGGAACGTGTGTCCCGGCCGCACCAGGTCTTCGGGGCGGGTCTTCGGATCGAGGGCGGTGAGAATGGTTGCCGCGCGGTCGGCGGCGGAGATTCCGGTGGTGGTCTTGCCGCGGGCCTCGATCGAGACCGTGAAGGCGGTGCCGAACGGCGAGGTGTTCTCACGCACCATGAGCGGCAGGCCGAGCGCGTCGCAGCGCTCCTCGGTCATGGCGAGGCAGATCAGCCCGCGCCCGTGCGTGGCCATGAAATTGATCGCCGCCGGCGTGATGCGCTCGGCCGCGATCGCGAGATCGCCTTCGTTCTCGCGATCCTCGTCGTCGACGATGATCACCATCCGCCCCTGGCGGAAATGCTCGATCGCCTCCTCGATGGGAGTGAAAGCGCCCTGATCGGATGAATCGGATGAATCGGTTGACTGGGACATGGAGGATCGGTTCCGGGACGGCCTACCTAGAAGGGCGTGCCGAAGCTGAAGTATACCTCGTAGGGGCTCTCGCCCTTGGCGCGGTCGAGCTTCCAGCCGATCTCCACCCGAATCGGACCTACCGGAGAGGCGTAGCGCACGCCCAGACCCACACCCGTCTTGAACTTGTCCAGCCGAATAGCGCGCCAATCGCCCCAGACATTCCCGGAGTCCAGGAACACCACGCCGCCGAACGAGCCGTAGACCGGGAAACGATAGTCCAGGTTCACCAGCGCGAGCCCGGTACCGCCGACCGGCGTCGAGCCGTCCAGGGTGTCGCCTTCGATGCCGAGGTCATCGCGTCCATACGCGCGATGCGTGCTGCGGCCGCCGGCAAAGAAGCGCTCGGACAGCGGAATCGGGCAGGAGGCGGTGTTGAGCATGACGACGCCCGGCTGGCAGGCGGAGGTGAACGCCTCGATGGCGCCGAGGCGGACGCTGCCGGCAATGACGCCGCCTTGACCCATGGGTCGCTGATACGTGCCCTGGTTGATTACCTTGACGAAGCGCTCCTTGGCCGAAAACAGGGGGAACGCGTATTCGACCTGCGACGCCAGGCTGTAGCCGCGATGCGGATCGATGGGGTCGTCGCGCCGGTCGTAGAGCGCACTGGCGGTGACGCTGGCGATCTCTACCGGTGTCAACTCGCGAGCGATCTGATCGATCGAGATGCTGGAGTCGAGATGCAGCGTATTCACCAGCTTGTAGGTGTACAGGCCGCCGAGCCGCAGGGCTCCGAGCTGCCGGCCGACCTCGAACTGCACGCCGCGCCGGTTCGAATCGAAGCTCGGCTGGTGTTCCTCGACGCGGAACAACGACAGACGAGTCGGTAGCCGATACGCGCCGAGGTACGGCTGGCTCAGCAGCAAGCGGTACTGGCGGTCCTGCTCGCCCACCTTGGCGTCGATCTGAAAGGCGAGCGCGCGGCCGAACAGGTTGACGTGCGAATAGCCGAGGGCGCCGTTTGCGCCCTTTTCCGAGTCGTAGCCGACGCCGTAGGAATAGCGGTGGAAGGCGCCCTCTTCGAGCCGCAGCCGCACGTCGCGGGAGGCGGTTTCGTCGCCGGCATTCAGCAGATCGAAGTCGACGCGCGAGAACACGCCCAGCTTGTAGAGCTGGCGCTGCACATCGAACAAGCGCTGCCGACTCACCGGCTGGCCCGGCTCGAGATCGATGAATCGTTCGACGACCGCGGTCTTGGTCTTTACGTTGCCCTGCACGATGACTCGGTCGAGCGTGCTCTGCGGCCCTTCGAGAATGTGCAGCGTGACCGCGGCAGCCGTCTTGTCCCGGTTCCAAGTGACTTCCGCGGAAATCTGTACCGCGTCGTACCCGAGGTCGTCGTAAAGCGAGCGCACGGCGTTGACGCCATCCTGCAGGAGAAGGGGATGGAAAGGGCCTGCCACGCGCAGAGGAATGACCGCGAGCAGCCGCGCGGCGTCGACCTCGTGCAGACCGTCGAAGGTCAGGCTCTCGACCAGCGAGCGCGGCCCCTCGACGAGCGGAATCGTGAGCGCCAGATCGGAGCCGCGCACTTCGACCTCTTCGGGGCCCACTCGCGCGCGGGCATAGCCCTGCAGCGCGTAGTAGGAGCGAATGTTCGCCAGATCGGCCTTCAGCACTTCGTCGACCAGGCGCCCGCTGCCGGGCCGGAGGAGCGAGCGTGACGACGTGGTCATCAGCGCGCCGAGCTTGGCGGAGGGAACCTCGCGATTGCCGCTGAAGATCACGTCTTCGAGAACGAACTGCGCTCCAGGAACCACGGTGAGCAGCAGATGCACCCGATCGGCGCTGCGATCCTCCTGCTTCTCGACCTTGACCTGGTAGAAACCGCGCGATTGAAAGTCGGCGCGAATCCGGTCGATCGCCTGCAGCACCAACGCCTCGTCGTAGCCCTCGCTGCCGAGAAATGGAATCAGTCCCTTCTTGCGCAGCTTGTCGAGTGAAGCGCCCTTCATCTCGACCTCGATCTTCGGCCCGCGACGGACCACGTACGTCAGAGCCACCCGCCCTGACGACGCATCGGGGACTTCGCTCGGTGGATCGACTTCGGCCAATCGGTAGCCGCGGTTGATCAAGGTCTTCTGGATGCGGTCCTCGTCGTCGCGCAGCAGCTGACGCTTGTACGGTTTGCCCGGCCGGGCCTGTAGCTTCTTCACGATATCGGCGGCATGCAGGTCGCCAATATCGCCGGCAAAGACCACCGAGCCGATGCGCGAGCGCGGGCCCGCGTCGACGTGGAAGATGATCTCGGCAGCGCTCGTTCCCTTCGGTTCCTTGACCTCGAGGCGCACCTGAGCGGCGAAGTAACCGTTCGCCTGGTAGAGATCCTGCAGCGCGAGGACGCTGCGCAGGACGCGGTCCCCCACCAACGCCTGAGTGACTTTGACCTCGAGCGCGTGCTGCAGGTCAGCGCGCGGCAAGCCGAGCTTGCCGGTCACTGTCACGCTGCGTACTTCGAGGTTCGGCCACACGGCGATGACGGCGCGCACGCCAGCCGGCCGCTCGCCCTCGGCGGGTGTCGGAACAGCGTAGATCTCGGCTTCCGAGACACTACCGGTGAGGTAGAGATTGCGTAGCGTGTGCCGTACTTCGCTGTCCGTCCACGGCTGACCGACGGCGAGGTCGACAAGCGAAAGCAATGCCTGCGGGTCGTCGAGGGTGGTCGCAGAGCGAAGCTCGATCGCCGTCACCAGGCTGCCGGCGGGAGACACCACGCGCGGCGCGGGCGGCGCGACCCCCGGCGCGCCGTGCGACGAGAGCGCCAGGACGGCCGACGCCAGGGCCGCGGCTAGGCCGGACATCAGTAGCTCTTCTCCCAACGAGCATCCAGCGAATACGATCCGTCGCCGTTCTGAGTGAGGATCAACGCCAGCTCCGGACGCACCTGCCACTGAACCTTGAAGATCTGCTCCTGAGTGCCCGAGGGGTCGACCGAATAGGTGACCACCAGGTCCTTGCGCAGACGCTTGCTCACCGTGAGGCGCACCGAGGACAACGTGGAGCCGGTACCGGTCAAGGGCTCGACACGGAACGAGTCGAGCCCGAAGAGCGTGCCCACGCGCTGCCCGACCAGCGACGCGGCCTGGCCATAGAGGAAGGCCTCGGCGCCGGAGCTCGGAGCGTCGATGCTGGTTTGCGCCGTGGTGCCGGCGGTGGTCTTCCCGGTCGCCAGCAGGCCGAGCACCTCGTTGTCGGGAATCGGCGGGTCGGACGAAAAAACCGGCTTGAGGCGATCGAGCGGTCCCGCCAGGCTGAGGTTCACTTTGTAGGCGTCGATCGTGGTCCGCGCCAGGATGTCGAGCACCGGCTCGATGCGATACGGGTTGGTGAAATTCACCAGCGCGCGATCGAGTTGATAGTCGTTGTCGCCGTAGCGCACCGTGCCGCCGGGTTCCATCTCGACGCGGCCGAAGACCACGGGAGTGGCGAGCGTACCGCGCAGGGAGAGGTCGGCGCTGCCGCGTAGGTTGGCCACGTTGTTGCGCACGCGTACGGCGCCCGGCGCCAGTACGGTGATATTGAGCTGCGTCGAGGACAGGAACTCGTCGGTCTCGCCCACTTCGATGCGTTGCTTCTGGAGCAGGCGTCGCAGAAGCTGGGCCGGGCCGAGCTTGAGATCCTCGAGGTAGTAGACCCGGTCAAGGTCGACGACACCGCGAATGACGCGCCCGGTCTCGCTCGGTGCGAGGGCGAGCTCGGCGTCGCCGCGCAGCAGGAAGCCCTCCGGATAGCGCAGCTGCACGCCCTTGGCGATGAGCTGCAGGCGGTAGTCGCCGGCCACCTCGGCTCCTGGGAGGCTCACCGAGCCGCTGCCCTGGATGACGCCGCCACCGATCTTCGCCGACAAGGTGTCGACCACCAGGCGCGACGGCTCGAGCGCCACCGTCGCG
Source organism: Acidobacteriota bacterium (assembly GCA_039933785.1). Taxonomy (GTDB): domain Bacteria; phylum Acidobacteriota; class Thermoanaerobaculia; order Multivoradales; family JAGPDF01; genus JBDTNL01. The sequence continues at coordinate 228,378 of JBDTNL010000001.1, read as the reverse complement.
GTGAAGTCTTCGAGCGCGTGCGGAAACCCGAGCACGATGATGCGCGCGCCGCGCATGGCGCCTTGGCCGTTCCAGACCGGCCGCGTGAGCGTACCCCGCACCGTGGCCAACATGTCCAACCCACCATTCACCTGCACGGTGGGAAGCACGATCGTCGCCCATCGGCCGGGGAGCGAGCTCTGGAATTTCAAATCGAGCGGAGCTTCGGGCGCGAATCCCAGGGAGCCCACCAGCACGGCGTCCGCCTCGGTGCCGACCTCCCCCAACCACAGTGAGTCGATGGCGAGTCGCCCATCGCGCAAAGTCGCCCGCACCGGCTCGCGGTTCGCAATCGAAAGGCCGCTTGCCCCGGCGCCCAGGATGGCGTGCAGATCGTCGAGCTGGATCGTCGCCACGAGCGGCTGTGGACCGCCAATTTGGCCGCGCACTCCGAGCCGCCCCGTCAGGCCGCCAGTGAGCGGATCGATCGCCGTGCCGGTGAATGTTTCGAGCAGCCGCGCGAGCGCCGTGCTCTTAACCCCGAGCGCGAGATCGACCTGCGAGTCGCCGAGCGCCCCGCCGCCGTCGACGTCCAGCAGGCCGAGGAGAGAGCCGCTCAGGTGGAGCTTCTGCTCGCGCCAGTCGACATCGAGCGTAGAGCTCCCGTGATCGCCGACCTCGCGTTCGAGCACTGCGAGATCGTGTCCCAGCACCTTGGCGGCGATCGAAGGCCGGTCGACAGTGCCCGCGATGTCGGCCTGCACTTCGAGGTTGCCGGTGAGATGCCCGGCGAAGGCCGCGAACGGCGGCGCGGCGAGTTGCAACGCCGGGGCGTGCACCTTGAAGTCGAGCCCTCGGTCGGCGAAGCGCAGCGTTCCGTGGGCCTGCACGTCACCAGCCGGCAGGGCGGCGACCAGTGTTGGAATCTGCATGGTGTCGGCGTCGAAGCGCAGCGTGGTGTGAACTTCTCCGAGCGAGACGGCCCCCAGCCGGGCGTCGGCGAGACCGCCCTCCACTTCTCCCGACAGGGCGGCCAGCGGGCCCGAAAGCGTCACCGCGCCGCTGAACGAGCCCTCGAGCGGCAGGCTCGCGACGTTCGCCGGCAGCCATGGCCGCGCCTGGATCAACGGCCAGCGCGCCGCGTCGATGCGAAGCTCGAGCCGGGCGGCGTCACTCGGGGTCGGATCCACGATCGGCACGCGTCCGGACACGGTCAGCGTCGCGTTCGCACGCGTGGCTTCGAGCCGCAAGCCCTCGACCGAGCGTGCACCGAGCACCAGCTCACCGTGCACCTGATCCGCGACCAGCCCAGGCGCGACCGCGTCGCGCAAGGCGAAGCGCAGGCCCGTGGTCAGCCCCTCGGGCGCCAGGCCGAGGTGGGCGCTCAAGGTCCCGCGGCCCGCGGAGGGCAACCACAGCTGTGGTGTCGCGACGGGAAGCACCGGCGCCAGATCGCCCACGCTGTCGGTCTCGACGCTGAAGTCGAAGGCGCCCCGCCCCTGGGCGATGTCGTAGCTGCCGGACCCGGTGAGGTGATGGGCCGGCGCCGAGAGCTCGACCGCGTCGAGGTTCAGGACGCCGCGATCGATATGCAGCGTGGCGGCGCCACCCATGGCGATCTGGTGCGGACCCGCTGCCATGGGTTCGATGCGGGCGCGGGCCTCTCCACTGCCGATCGCACCGTCGAGAAAACTGAAGCGGTATTCGAAATCGCCGGTGGCCTTGCCGGCGACGCCCGCGAACGGCACGCCCTGTTCGAGCAACAGCGGCGCGACCTCGGCGCCCGCGACGGCGAGCTTGAGGTCGGTAGGATAGCCGTCGGACGCAAGATCGATGGTCATCTTCCCGGTGACCGCACCGCCGTGGTACGTGGCGCGCTGGATGTCGGCGTTCACCCCGTCGCTGTCCACCGTGCCCGCAGCCTGCAGGTCCTCGACTTGCCGGCCGAGAACCGTGACCTGGGGCGCCGTCACCGTGCCGGCGACACCCCAGCGATGCACCAGCTCCGTTGCCGCCGCGCCATGCACCGATCCAGGCGCCGGGCCCCACCACACCGACCCTTCGCCATGCAGGGCGTCGGCGTTCACCTGATCGGTAATGTAGCCGAGCTCCTGCAGAGTCGAAGTGGCTGCATCGACGGCGAATCGCAGCTCGCCGCGGCTGGTGGCGCCCCAGCCGACCGTTCCGGCGGCGGTGGCGGTCAATCCCGGGGCGCGCAAGTGACCGTTCTCGACCTGCAAACCGCCCGCGCCGAGCAGCACCGACGCCGATATTGCAACCGGCACCGTCCTGGCGTTCGGGAGAGTAAGATCCACGCGTTCGACGATGACGTCACCGCGCAAGTTGCCGCGCTTGGCGCGGACCAGCCGCGCGTGCACGGCGTTGGCCACCAGGTCGAGCGGGATCTCCTCGTCGTTCAGGCGGAATCGTCCGGCGTGCAGGAGCAGCGCGTCGACGCGCACCTCGAGGCTGCGACGCTTGTCCCCACTGCCCGCGAACTCCGGCAGGTTGGTGGATCCATCCGGATAGATGCGCACATCGATCTGAGGCCGCTCGACCACCACCTCGCTCAAGGTCAGAGCGCTGGTGCGGATGCCCTCCCATTGCCCCTCGACCCGGAGCCTCGCCACCGACACCAACGGTGGTTCGGCCGGGGTGCGCCCCGGAATCATCAGATCCTTCACCTCGATCGACAGCGGCAGGAGCGTGAACTGCACGTCGCTGACCGTCGCGTCGCGCGCCAGCACTTCGCGCAGCTGTGCGATCAGCAGTGCCTGCGCCCGCTGACGCAGGAACTCGCTGCGCAGCAGCAGCGTCACCGCCAACACCACGATCGCCAGGATCGCGAGCAGCCAGAAGAACGGACGCACGACGAAGCGTCGCATGCGGCCGTGACGCCGGCGCGGTGCGCGATCCTCGGGCTCGGCCACTACTCGCCCCAGTGCAATTTGCCGCGCAGCGCGTCGAAGTAGCTGCGCCCGCTCAGGCGGAGCAGGCGCACGTGTCGCTCGCTACGCGTCACGCTGGCGGTCTCGCCGTAGCCGATGGTGGTGCCCTCCTGACCGTCGAGCGTCAGGTAGACCTCTTCGCGTTGCGTCTCGAGGGTGATCTCGACCTTGCTCGAGTCCGGCACCACGATCGGACGAAGGGAGAGCGAATGCGGGCAGATCGGCGTCAGCACCATGACGGGCAAGCGCGGCTGGAGGATGGGTCCACCCGCCGACAGGTTGTAGGCCGTAGAGCCCGTGGGGGTCGCCACGATCAGGCCGTCGGCGCGGAACCTCGACACCAGCTCGCCGTCGACGCGCAGCGACATCTCGATGATCCGCGAGAGCGCCGTCTTCGCAACCACCGCGTCGTTCATCGCATGGTATGAAAGGGGAGGCCCGTCGGCGCGGTCCAGTCCGACATCGAGCAGCGACCGCTCCTCGATCGTGTACTTGCCGGCGAGTGCCCGCACCAGGGCCGGATAGAGCTCGGCGCGATTGAGCTCGGTCAGAAACCCAAGGTTGCCGAGATTCACGCCCAGGATCGGCGTGTCGGCGCCGAGATTGCGCGCCGCGGCGAGCAGCGTGCCGTCGCCCCCCAGGGCGACGATCAGGTCGCAGGCCTGGCCGTAGCGAAATCGTCGCTCGTCGGGCACGCCGGCCTGTTCCACGAGATGCCCGTCGTACAACACCTCGAGGCCGCGACGGCTCAACCATTCTCCGAGCTCGACCGCCGCTCGCTCGGCTTCGCGGCTCTCGGCCTTGGCGATGACCGCCACGCGCTTGAAATTGCTCATGCGGTCTCCCGGCTCATTGCACCGGGCCAGCGCCAGGCGGCGAGGGCTTCTCGGTTGCCTTCCATTCCCGCGACCGGCGAGTCGATACAGCCGAGCGGAGCGAGACCGAGCGCCGAGAGCTGCTCGACGCGTTCCGCGATCACCGCCTGCCGCACGGACTCGTCGCGCACGATGCCGCCCTTGCCGATTTGTCCGCGGCCGGCTTCGAACTGCGGCTTGATCAAGGCCACCAGCGTCGAATCGGGCTGGAGCGCGGTCAGCACCGCGGGGACTATCTTCAACAGTGAGATAAACGAAACGTCGATCACCGCGAACTCGGGACGCTCCGGCAGAGTCTCCGGCATGAGAAAGCGGGCGTTGAATCGCTCCATGACGACGACTCTCGGATCTCCGCGCAGTCGGGAATCGAGCTGACCGTAGCCGACATCGAGGGCATGGACGCGCAAGGCGCCGCGCTGCAACAGGCAATCGGTGAATCCGCCGGTCGAGGCGCCGACGTCGACGCAGACCTTCCCCGCCGGATCGAGCGCGAAATGATCGAGCGCGGCCGCAAGCTTGCGACCGGCGCGCGAGACGAAGGGCTCGCGAGCCCGGACCTCGAGCCGCGCTTCCTCCTTCACTGCCGCCCCGGGCTTGTCCAGAAGCTCCCCGTTGACCTCGATTTCACCCGCCATGACCGCTCGACGCGCCTGCTCGCGCGAGGAGAACAAACCCCGTGCTACCAGCAGTTGGTCGAGACGGGGCAGGTTCCGCACCGGCTGATTCTTTCCGGCTTTCGCGGCTAGAGCAAACGCGCTGGCCGCCAGGGCTGGGTCAGTGCTGGCGGCGGACCAGAAACTGGACGAGGTCGGCGAAGCCGGCGCCCTCGTTGGGCAGGCTTTTCGCCAAGGCAAGAGCCTCTTCGGCCACCGCCGCGAGGCGCCGCCGGCTCTCCTCGAGCCCGAAAAGTCCGGGGTAGGTGAGCTTCTTGGCACGGGCGTCCTTGCCCACCGACTTGCCCATCGTCTCGGCGCTGCCGACCACGTCAAGAATGTCGTCCGCGATCTGGAAGAGGAGGCCCAGGCACTCGCCGAGCGCCAACAGCTGACGGTCGCGATCCTCGCCGGCGCCCGCGTACACGCCCCCGAGGCGAACCGCCACCGCGATCAGGGCGCCGGTCTTGCGACGGTGGATCCACTCGAGAGCCGCCGGCGCGTCCTCCGGCCAGCGCTTCTCCGCCTCGAGATCGGCCATCTGCCCGCCGATCATGCCGCGCGTCCCGATCGCCTCGCCCACCCGCTCGATGGCTAGACGCCGGCGGTCCGCCGGCACCGAAGAGGGTGCGGCGGCGAGGACCGTGAGGCCCAGGGTGAGCAGGGCGTCGCCGGCCAGGATCGCCGTCGCCTCGTCGTACGCGCGATGCGCCGTAGGCCGGCCGCGGCGCAGATCGTCGTTGTCGAGTGCCGGTAGGTCGTCGTGAATCAGGCTGTAGGTATGAATCATTTCGAGGGCCGCGCCGCCCGCCAGCAGGCTTTCCCGGGGCGCGCCGAGCGCCTCGCCGGCCAGCAACAGCAGCGCCGGGCGCACGCGCTTGCCGCCCGCGAAAACGCTGTAGCGCATCGCGGCATGAAGCCTTTGCGGGGCCTCGGTCTCGGCGGGAAGCAGGCGTTCGAGCTCCGCGTCGACATCAGCGCGCGCCCGGTCCAAGTAGTTCGAGAAGTCGCTCAATGCGGATGGAATGCGAGCCGCCGGCCGGGCCCGAACCGGTTCTAGTCCGAAACCTAGCGGCCAATCGCCGAAGCCGGCAAGGCCTCGTCGACGAGCATGATCGGAATGTCGGAGACGATCGGATAGACCAACTTCGAGTCGGCGCTGAACAGGCCGTTCTCGACCACCGGCGTCTCGTCCCGGAAGTGCTCGCGATATTTCTCGATCAACGCGCGGCGCACTTCGGCGGGCAGTTCCACCATTTCGAGCGCACCCTTGCTCTGCGGACAGACCAGGATGGCGAGCAGCTCGGGATCGACGGCCATGATGCAGAGAAAAATAGCACAGGCCACGCCCGATGGAGCTCCGGAGCCCGCTGCGGTACGCTCGCGCCCATGCTCCCCACTGACCATCCTCTCGAATCCCTCGCCGCTCTCCGCCACGAATTCGGCGAACACGGCGGCGTCAACATGTCGATCGAGGCTTCCACCACCTTCACCGTGATGGAGGCCGGCACGATGCCGGAGATCTTCCACGGGCTACGTGGACCCGACCAGGGCGGCTGCTATCTCTACGGCCGACACTTCAATCCGACGGTCTACGTCCTCGGCCGCCAGCTCGCGGCGCTCGAGGGCACCGAGGCCGCGTACTGCACCGCGAGCGGCATGAGCGCGATCAGCGCGGCGCTGATGCAGTGCTGCACCCCCGGCGATCATGTGGTGGCGGGCAACACCCTCTATGGCGGCACGTTCGCCCTGCTGCAGCAGTTCTTTCCCGCGCGCACCGGGGTGTCGACGACGTTCGTCGACGTGCGGGATCTCGCCGCGGTCGAGCGCGCCTTCACCCCGCGCACCCGCGTGCTCTACGTCGAGACACTGAGCAACCCGACGCTGGTCGCGGCCGACCTGCCGAGGCTGGCCGAGATCGCCCACCGCCGCGGTGCCAAGGTCGTCGTCGACAACACCTTCACGCCGCTGGTTCTCCGCCCGGCGCGCCACGGCGCCGACATCGTGGTGCATTCGATGACGAAGTTCCTGAGCGGGGCCTCGGACATCATTGCCGGCTGCGTCTGCGCTTCGCGCGAGTTCATCGCTTCCCTGATGGACGTGAGCGGCGGGGCGCTGATGCTCCTCGGCCCGACCATGGACCCGCGAGTTGCCTTCGACCTCTCGCTGCGCATCCCCCACCTCGGCATCCGGATGCAGGAGCATGGCCGCCGGGCGCTGGCCTTTGCCGAGCGTCTGGAGCAGCGCGGTCTTTCGGTGATCTATCCCGGCTTGAAGTCGCATCCCCAGCACCAGCTCTTCATGGCGCTCTCGGACCCCGAATTCGGCGCCGGTGGTGTCTTCGGGCTCGATCTGGGCACCAAGGAGCGCGCCTTCCAGCTCATGGAGCGGCTGCAGATCGAAGAGCACTTTGGCTGGATCGCGGTGAGCCTGGGCTATTTCGACACCCTGCTCTCCTGCTCCGCGAGCTCAACCTCGAGTGAAATGCCAGAAGCCGACCAGCGCAACGCCGGGCTCTCTCCCGGCCTCGTCCGCGTCTCACTCGGATACACCGGCACGTTGGAGCAGCGCTGGGGTCAGATGGAACGGGCGCTCGGCGCGCTCGGGTTGTGAGCTGCCCCCGGCAATGATTTTGAAACTCCAGCAGTGGGCTGCGGCTCATCAGGTGCCGCCGGCCGCCCTCCGGAGCCTCTTCCCGCGGCTGCTCGCCATCCTGCTCGGGAACGCGACGGTCGCGTATCTCGTCCTGCTCGGGCTGGCGCGGCCGCTCGAGCTGGTCTTGTTCGTGGCGCTCGAGGCGATGCTCCTGACCACGATTGCCATGGTGCAAGAGCGCTTCACGTCGGGCCAACGCGCGCGCCCGAGCCTCGGGCGGGCCGTTCTCAATCAACTCGGCGTCATTTTGATCTGTCTCTTGATCCTGGCGTTCAACAGCGTCGTCATTGCGTCGATGCTCCACGCCGAGGCGGCCGCGCTCGCCTTGGCGCGGCACCCGCTGGAGACGATTCTTCGCGCGCGGCTCGTTTGGCCGCTCTCGATCACGCTCGTCGCCGCGTTGTTCGACGTCCGGCGCGACGCGAAGCGGTTCGCGCAGCAGGGCGGCGAGTTCGACAGCACTCCGGGCGAGAATGGAGCGGCGCGCTGGCTGACGCTCATCTTCGGCGCCATGCCTCACGCCATTCCCTTGCTGGCCTACGTCGCGATCGTGTCGAGGTACTTCCGGCGGCGGGCCGAGCGCTTGAAGTCGGCGGCGGTGTCGGCGCCGGTTTCACGCGTCGCCATCGCTGTCCTCGGTCTCTATCTTGTCGCCACGTTGGTTTTCCTCTCCTGGCTGCTCAAGTCCGGCCTCGCGGGATGGACCGTCGCCTTCTTCTCCGCCAAGATTTCCAGCGAGGTGCTCGTCGTCGTCGCCGCGGTCCTGCCGACCAGCAAGAGGAAAAAGGGCAAGGCGGCGCAAGTCGCGCCGGCCGCGGCCTGACTCGCCTCTGCTACACATCTTCGTGGATGCCGACGCCTGCCCGGTAAAGCCCGAGATCTTTCGGGTCGCCGGACGCCTTGGGCTCGACGTGACGCTCGCCGCGAGCTCGCGCATGGCTATCCCGCAGCAACCCGGCGTTCGCCTGGTCGTGGTCCAACGCGGACATCTCGACGCGGCGGACGATTGGATCGCAGAGCACGTCGAAAAGGACGACATCGTGGTGACCTCGGACATCCCGCTGGCAGCCAGGTGTCTCGAGAAGGGAGCGGCAGTCCTAGGCCCGGACGGCCGGGTGTTCGACTCCGAGAGCATCGGCGACGATCTCGCGACGCGGGCGCTGCTCTCGGATCTGCGCGAGACGGGAACGCTTACCGGCGGGCCAGCACCGTTCAAGCCGCAGGATCGTTCGCGCTTCCTGCACCGGCTCGACGAGACGATCCAGGCGCTGCGGCGCCGTCAGCGCTGACTCAACGCGGACTCAACAACTGGCACACGAACGGCTCCAGGCGCTCGGCCGCTGCGGCATGACCTTGCTCGTTCCAGTGCCCTTCGCCGAGCTTCGAGTTGACGAAGCCGTGCAAGTAGAGGCGCTCGTGCTCGGCCAGTTCTTGCAGCGGCCGCGCCAGCGCCAGGACCGGAACTTCATGGGCGGCGCCCCAGGCGACAATGCGATCGTCGGGGTAGAAGAGGTCCGCGACGCCGAGCTTGCGCGCGAAGGCGTCACGCGCCGCTCGATCGGGATTCACCTGCATCGGAGTGGTGAGGGAAACGATCGCGAAACGAGCTCCAGCGGCGGTGCTGTCTGAACGTAGCGCGGTGAAGAGCGCCTCGGTCGAGCTCCAGGCCGCGCTCCAGACGGACTCGGTGGGCGGCGAGTAGACCGCGTTGTCGAGGCCGAGCTCCTGCAGGGCGCCGCCGGTTTCATTCCTTCGGGCGCGCGCCGTTCCGATCGCGGTCTTGATCGCGGTCTCGCCGTTCTTCGCCAGCTGCAGCAAGCGGACGTGATTGAACAACCGGTAGAGCCACTGCGCCGGGAGAGTCGAGCGCAGGCGAAACCCGCCGGTCGCGCGGAACGAGTCATCGAAGGAGAGCGCGCCGTCGGCGCCGACGACCGGGTAGGGTCTGGCCGGGTCCGCGTCCAGGGTCCGCGAGTTGTTGCGCACGTCATTGCCGGAGTAGAACGCCAGGAGGACCACGTCGGGAGCGAACGACAAGCCCTGGTCGCGCAGGGTCAGCAGCTCCTGCGTGGTGCCGTAGCCCGACACGCCGAGGTCCAGGACCTCCACTCGGCGCGCGCCGACACCGGGGCAGGTCGCGAGCGACCGCTCGAGGCGCGCGGCAAACGTCGCCTCGTACGGCACTTGCACGGCCTCGGCGCAGGAATCTCCGAGGATCGCGACCCGCAGCACTCCCGGCGGCTTCGGACGGACTCTCGACGGGCCGCGAAATCCGTCGGAATTGATTTCGACGAAGGCCTCGCCCTCGCTTCTCCACCAGCCGCGGCTGCCCGGGATGAGACCCCAGCCGCGCACCGGATCGGGTCCGTAGAAATTCGGATGCGACACGCCGAGCACGCGTAGCGCCGCCTCGCCGATCAGCAAGCCGAGGCCAGTCGAAATCAGCAGCGCTAAAAAACGAGCTCGCCGAGCCGGTGGCATCGAACGGGCCTCTCGACGGGCAAGCGGCGCGCCGGGATCGGCGCCTAGAACAGCGTGTAGATAAACGGCGCCGTGGCCTGGCTAGTGAAGACCAGGAGGACGACCAGCCCAAGGATCAGCACGAACGGCACGATCCAGTAGATCTTGTTCTGGCGCGCGAACTGCCAGAGCTCTTTCAGCAGTGAACCCGCGTATCCAACCTTACCCATGACTCAAACCCTCTCCACGTCCGATCATACCGCTAGTCCAGAGCGAACTCCTGCTTCCAATCGCCCTGCTCCTCGAGCTTCGGCTGCGCAGTCCTGGCGAGCAGAAAAGGCCCGACGACCAGGTAGTCCATCTCGGTGCGCATGAAGCAGCGATACGCGTCTTCCGGCGTGCAGACGATGGGTTCGCCGCGCACGTTGAAGCTGGTGTTCACCAGCACGCCGTAGCCGGTCAGCCGATCGAATTCCTTGAGGATGTTGTAGTAGCCGGGATTCTGCTCGCGATTCACCGTCTGGATCCGCGCCGAGTAGTCGACGTGGGTGATCGCCGGCATGTCCGAGCGCGGGCGATTCACCCACTCGACGAGATCGACCGTGCGCTCGTCTCCGCGACGATCGATGCAGCGCTCCTTCTTCACCGGCGCCACCAACAGCATGTAGGGCGACGACCCCTCGAGCTCGAAGAAGTCCGCCGCGCGCTCTTCCAGCACCGAAGGCGCGAACGGACGGAAGCTCTCGCGATACTTGATCTTGAGGTTCATGACCGACTGCATCTTCGCCGACCGGGGATCCCCCAGGATCGAGCGGCCGCCGAGCGCGCGCGGTCCGAACTCCATGCGGCCCTGGCAGAGCCCCACCACGTGTTCCTGGGACAACAGAGTCGCGATCCGCGGCGCCCAGTCCTCCGGCGCCAGCTCCTCGTACTTGGCGCCCACCGAATCCAGCCAGGCGCGGGTGTCCTCGGCGGGAAACTCGGGGCCGAGGAACGAGCCCTGCATCGCATCGGGTCGTTGCACAGTGCGCGGCTTCCCCATGGCGTTGTGCCACACCGCGAGCGGCGCGCCGAGCGCTCCACCGGCGTCGCCCGCCGCGGGCTGAATCCACAGGTCGTCGAAGATCTTCTCGCGCAGGAGCACTCCGTTGGCGACACAGTTGAGCGCCACGCCTCCAGCCATGCACAAGTTGCGCTTGCCGGTGGTGTCGCGGGCGAAACGCGCCAGTTTGAGCACGATCTCCTCGGTCACTTCCTGAACCGATCGCGCGAGATCCATCTCGCGCTGCGTCAGCCGCGACTCGGGCGAGCGCTCGGGGCCGCCGAAGAGCTTGGCGAAGCGCGCGTTGGTCATGCGCAGGCCGTCGAGGTAGCCGAAGTAGTCCATGTTCAGGCGGAAGGAGCCGTCGTCGCGGATGTCCACCAGCTCGCGCCGGATCAGGTCGGCATACTTCGCCTCACCGTAAGGCGCCAAGCCCATCAGCTTGTACTCGCCCGAGTTCACCTTGAAGCCGGTGAAGTACGTGAACGCCGAGTAGAGCAAGCCGATCGAATGCGGATAGTCGATCTCGCGGATCAGCTGCAGGCGATTGCCCTCGCCGACCCCCACCGTGGTGGTCGCCCACTCGCCGACTCCGTCCAGCGTCAGCACCGCGGCTTCCTCGAAAGGCGAGGGGTAGAAGGCGCTCGCGGCGTGCGCTTCGTGGTGCTCGGTGAAATAGAGCGCCGGGCTGCCTTCGATGCCGCAGCTCTCGAGCGCCTCGTGGATGTCGGGCGGGATCCAGAGCTTTTCCTTGAGCCACACCGGCAGAGCCATGGCGAACGAGCGCACGCCCTTGGGCGCCACGTACAGGTAGTTCTCGATGATGCGGTGGAACTTGAGCAGCGGCTTGTCGTAGAAGACGACGCCGTCGAGCGTGGCCCCGGAGCCGTGGCCCGGGCCTATTCCGCCTTCGGCAAGGCAGTAGCTCACCGCGCGGAGCGGAAAACCCTCGTCGTGCTTCTTGCGGGTGAAGCGCTCTTCCTGAGCCGCGGCCACGATGCGGCCCTCGTCGATCAGGCAGGCCGCCGAGTCGTGGTAGTAGCAACTGATGCCGAGCAATTTCATCGCGAGTCGCCCATCTCGGTCGTCAGAACTGACGCCGGTAGGACTCCGGCGTCCGCGGATGGGCCGAAAGGTCCCGCCAGTAAGTCGTCTGAGTGCGGTCCGGCCGGCGAGTGAGCCGCAGCTTGCCGCCAAGCTTGAGCATTGCGCCGACCAGCGTGAACATCAGGTAGAACACGGGCGGCATAAGAATCCAGGTCACCAACTGCCCGATGAAGCGGCCCAATAGGCCCACCGCTGCGGTCACCCGGCGATAGAGCCCGAGGGGAGAGACCAGGGCAATCATGCCGTTCAGCGAAGCAAGCGTAGTGACCACGGCCGCCATCCGGTCGCGGTGCAGCCAAAAGTGAAGCAGCGCCGCGACCGCGAGGCCGACCGCAGCCTGAATGACACCGCTGATGCGCGCCGCCCGCGCCTGGGCGGAGTCCACTGCCGGTCCAGCGCGCGTACGCCACGGCCAGGCGATGGCGGAGATCGCAGAAGCTTCGGTGGAAGGCTGCATTGTCACAGTCCCGGGAACTCCTTGCGCTGGTCGGTTGAGACCTCGGCGGAGCGAGGCGGGTGGAGTTTAGACGCCGGGAACGACTCCGGCAAGGTCCCTACTTAGTGAATTTATGCTATACTAGCAATGTTCCGTTAGGAAGCCGTCCCTCGGATTCTCGATCAGCAGGCCAGAAAGGAAAACCATGAAGAAGACCCTCGCTCTAGCCTTACCTTCCCTACTCCTCCTGACCGGGTTCGCGTCGGCAAAGAAGTACTACGTCCCCATTCCGACGGTGGTCTCCGGCGAAGTCCATATTTCACTCGAGACCGAGCGGCCCAAGAATTCTGAGTTCCTACGCGATGTCACCGTGACGTTTATTCCGGAAGGCCGGGCCGGCGCGGGCGCTGTGCCGCGGATCCTCCAAGGGTGCGGACCCGGCGACCCCTCCAAGTTCTGCGGCCCATCCACCAACCGCGAGCATCCGCTAATCGACCTGGCGAGCGTGGTCTCGAGTGGCGGTCTGGCCGTGTTGGAGCCCGAAGAGGGTTTGGCTTTGAACGAAATCGGCATCTTCGTCGGCAAGGAAGCCTCCACGTCGTCGAGCGACTGGGAGCTGCCGATCCTCGACAGCACGAAGTTCTTCGCCCCAGGGGGCACGGCGTATCTGAGTGGCCTACGCAAGTCCGCCACCGCGAGCAGCAACGTCCAGATTTTCAACTTCGGTAGCCAGAGCGCCAATTGCAGCGTCAAGATCCTTCGCCCCAAGGGGTCGACGCTCGACCATCGCGACGGACTGACGGTTCCCGCGCTCGGCCTGATCCGCATTCCGGATCCCCTGCGCTCCTTGACGACAGGCGCCGGCAACACGCCGGCCGCGGTCACCTGTGACCAGCCGTTCTACGTCTTCGGCGCCTATCCCACCGTGGACCGCTCGCAGACTCTGGTTCACTACCCCCAAGCGGCCTTCCCCACGGCCGGAACGGCGACCACACTCCTCGCCCAGTCCAACACCTTCCTGAATTGCACGTTCAACAATCCGGTGGCCAATTTCTCGCTGCCGTTCAAGGCGGGCACCAAGTACAAGGTCCTGACCATCGACTTCGACGCCCGGACCGTAGACCCCAATGACTTCGTGGTGTTCCGCAATATCGTTGGCATGAGCCGGTCGGACCCGAGCCAGCGTTTCGGCAAGACCCTGTTCTTCGGCAACTTCGAACGATTTGACGGCAACAAGATCAAGCTCGACCTCGGCACGCCGTTCATCGAGGCAGCGGTCACCCGCAGCGCCAACATCAGCGGCCTGCGGTTCTTTCATTTCACAGTGACGCTCAACGCCGAACAGAAGTCGATCCGCTACCAGATCCGCCGTTCGGACCTGACGGCGACGATTCTCGAGATCAACGCCGGCCTCTTCAACGAGAACTTCGGTGAATCGAACGGCACCGTCCCGACCCTCCAGTTCGGCCTCGCGGGAGTCGCCGACGATGCGTACTTTCCGCCCTACGGCTGGAAGTTCTCGAACCTCAAGGTCGTAGCCTTCAAATAAGCTCGATCCCCTCGGTGGCGGAAAGGGCCACCCTCGGTCGGGTGGCCCTTTTTATTATTGTTGATCGCTAGTTGCGTGAATGTTTATGCGATGGCATAATGACATTTCGCGAAGCGCAACCGATCTCGATCCGATTCGACGGAGAGCACGAATGGGCACAGTTTCCATCGGCGTGGTGGTGGCGGCCTTGATCGCATCGCCGGCCTTGGCGGGCGATGTGCTTGTCCCCCTGGCGGCGAATCAGCAGACGATTGGAATCACTCAGTACTCGACCCGGATCTGGGTCTCGAATCCCACTTCGGCCCCGCTGACTTTCACCACTCGCTTCTATGCCGCCGGCAGCAACGGCTTACAAGCACCGCCGGCTTCGTCGCCCCTGACCGTCGGCGCCGGCGCCTCGCTGGTCCTGGTCAACGCCGCTCCCGCCGGTGGCACCGGCATGCTCGGAATCAACGGCGCCGCCGCGCTCGGCGTCGGCGCGCGCATGGAAGCCTCGATCGGCGGCCAGAGCGTTGGCCTCACCGAAATTCCCGCCATCACCGCCGCGGACTCGTTCGCTGCCAACACAGTGGGCCAGATCTCCGGGCTCGAGCGCATCGCCTCCGCCTCGCTCAGCGATCTCTATCTGTTCAACCTCGAAACCAAGGCCACGACCTGCTCGCTGAAACTGTTCCAAGCCGGCGGGTCGCAGCTCGCCACGACCGCGACCGTGATTCTCCAACCGCTGCAGCGGCGCGATTTCATCGACACCATCAACGGCTTTTCGATCGCCAGCCTGACCGACGTGCGCGTGCAAGCCACCTGCGACAAACGCTTCTGGCTCGCCGGGCTGGTCCGTCGCGCTGCCGGCGAGCTGGCGTTCGTCGGTCCGGCCGCGACCCTTGCCGCAAGCGTTCTCGGTGGCACGGGCGGCGGCACCGATCCCCCGCAGACCGGCGACGCGGTCACCTTCTCGGTACCCGGTGTGTTCCTGAACGCAGTGGCCGGAAACTCCTACAAGACGTACAACCTGCCGGCGAAGCAGGGGCAGGCGTACCGCAGCGCCGTGGTCGAGTTCGACCTCGGCGTTCGGACGTTCCCCAACGGCCTCTTCACCGGCGTGCACTCGCTGCGCCGTGCGCATCCCTCGCGGAGCTCGCGAATCTTGTACTACGGCCTGCAGATCGTAAACGCCAACAGCAAGACGACGCTCGATCTCGGCGAAGACGAGGTGCTGGCGCGGGGTCCTGGACCGTGGCAGGAGTTCCATGCCTACCACCTGAAGATCTCGTACGACCTGATCGCCCGGCGAGTCACGCTCGAAGTGCTCGAGGGCGGAATCCGCAAGCAGCTCCTGGCCGGCCAGGCACTGCACTTCGATCTCAGCAACGACGGCCACCCCCTGAGCGTCGATTTCGGACAGAACGGCATCGCCGACGGCGCGTACTACCCGCCGATCGGGTGGCAGTACTCGAACCTGAAGGTTGTCCTCACACCCTGAACGCCTGCCGTCGTCGTAGTCGAGCTTCCCTGGGGATGGGAGGGTTGCACAAAGAACTGTGCAGCTGCAATACTTAAAGTACTCCTTGAAGGAGAGCTTCCCATGCCACTCCCCCGACGCCCCCTCATGCTCGCAGGTTCGCTGCTCAGTGCCTTGTCCGGCCCGCTGGTCGCCGGCGATCTGGTGATTCCCGTGGTCAGCAATCAGACGGTCGAGGATCTCAGCTATTCGACACGCCTGTGGGTGGCGAATCCAACCGCCGAAGCGCAGACCTTCACCGCTCTCTTCTTTCCCGCCGGAACGGACGGCACCAGCGATCCTGCTTCGTCGACTCTGCAGACCGCCGCACCCGGAGTCTCCCTGGTCTACAGCGGCGTCCCCGGCGGCAGCGGCATGCTGGCCCTGCGCGGCACTGACGGCCTGAGCGTCGGCGCGCGGCTCGAGACGCGCCGGGGCTCGACGTTGCTCGGTTCGGTCAACGTTCCGCCGGTCACCGGGGACACTGCCTTCGCCGCCAACGCCACCGCCCATCTGGTGGGTATCGAGCGGGTCCCGCAAGCGACCGCGAGCGATCTCTATCTATTCAACTTCGACAATTCCGCGGCCCGGTGCACGGTGCAGTTCTTCCAGGCCAGCGGCGCGCCGATCGCCGGCGCTATCTCGCTCACCTTCGCACCGCGACAGCGCCGAGATTTCGTCGACGCGCTAAACCTCATCGGGCAGAGCAGCATTTCCGACGTGCGGCTCAGGGTGAGCTGCGACCACCGCTTCTGGGTCGCCGCCCTGCTGCGGCGCGCCAACGCCGCCGCGAGCCTGTTGCTTCCGGCCGCCAGCATGGCCGGCGACTTCATGGCAGCGAGCCACCCGCCGCCGCCACCGCCTACCGACGGCAGTGTTCTGTTCACCGTGCCCAATTTGTTCCTCGACGCCAAGCTCGGCGCCTCGTTTCGCTCCTACGAGCTGCCGGCCCCGGCGAGCTTCGACTACAGCAAGGCCGTCGTGGAGTTCGACCTGCTGGTCAAAAAGTTCGGCGGCGGCAATTTCACCGGCGTCCACGGCTTCCGCCGGCCGAACGAGCGCAAGGCCGACCAGGTGCTGTACTACGGCCTGCAGATCAACAACTTCAAGTCGCGCACCATCCTCGATCTCGGCCTGACCGATCAGCTGGCCAAGGGCGAGGGCGCGACCTGGGTGACCGGGCACACCTACCATCTGCGGTTCACCTACAACGTCGACGCCAAGTCCATCACGCTCGACGTCTTCGAGAACGGTGTGAAGAAGGAGACCGTGTCCGGGCCAGCGCACCATTTCGACCTGCGAGCGGACGGTCATCCCCTGGTCGTCGACTTCGGAATGGTCGGCGTGGGCGGCGATGGCGGCTACGTTCCGCCCCTCGGTTGGCAATACTCCAACCTGAAAGTGCTGCTAACCCCGTAGGCCTTCAGCTCACGAAGATCATGCTGGCCGCCAGCGCCAAGAGGAGAACGAGCTGCGCGGCCAGTAGCGCTCGTCGAGCCACACCTCCGAGCGTCGCAGCTCCGAGCAGGCAGGCGAAGGGCATGAAGAACAGCCAGATGCGGCCGACCTCGCCGCGTACGCTGCCCCCCAACCAAAGCAGCAGGAATAGCGCAGCGAGGGCGACCGTGAGCACCCGCAGCTTGGCGGTCAACGGTGCCGGTCGCGCCACAAAGAGCGCCGCAAGGAGCACTCCCGGCCCGAGCAGTAGCGCGAAGTCGTAGGGATTCCAGAACAACCACCTGGCGTAGCTCCGCGTCGCGACTGCCATCAGCCGGTGCTCCTCCAGCGCGGCGCGCAGGCTCGCCAGGGCGTCGTATCCCGTCGCGAGCCAGAGTCCGAGGGCAGGCAGCAGGAAGCCGGTGGCCAGAGCGGCTATCCGCTTCCAACGGGTCGACTCGCGTTGGGGGTTCCAGAATACGAGCGCGACGACGAGCGGCACCCAGGGCAGGAACCCGTAGCTCAGAAAGATACAGAGCCACAGCAAGGCACCCGCGAAGCCGACCCGCACGGGACCGCGAAGCGCCCACCAGCACGCGAGCACCAAGAGCAAGGGAACCGCCTGATCGAGCGAGGGAGTGAATAGCGTGCGCGCCGGAACTAGCAACCACAACGCCGCGGCGAAGGCCGCCGACTCGGCCTCCAGTCCGAGCTCGCGGGCGAGCCCGTACAGTGGCCACGCGACGAGCGCCGACAGCGCGGGCAGCAGCCAGGCGAGGGTCACCACCGTCCACGGACTGGGCGCCGACCGTGGCACCGCGCGGCCGTGGTCGCGCGCTCGACGAAACTCCGTGTCCCAGGCCGCGCGCGCCGCCGCGACCTGACCGCCGTCTTGCGTTTCCGGCAGGGGCAGCGCCGAAATCATCGCGTCGAGGCCGCGGATGGCGAGCAGCGGCCCCGGCGGATGGGTTCGCGCATGCATCGACAGCCGCGGGCTCGCCGCCGGATAGTCGGCCAACAGTTCGCCGTTCGGCGGCGCGACACCGGCGTCGAACAGGTATCCGAATACTTGCGGCGAGATCAGCGAGGCGGAGACTCGCCGAAGACCTCCCTGTTGGGCAGCCAACAGCGCGAGGCTCAACAACGCGCCGCCGGCGATCGCGATCGCCACACCGATGCCGTTCGCTCGCGAGGCACCCCAGGCGACCACGCCAGCCAGCGCGATGGCAGCCGCGGTGCACCATGGGTCGAGTCCGAGCGGGTGGTACTCCCAACGCCATTCGAGCGGACCGTTCGCGCCCGCGATCTGCAACCACACGACCAGCGCGGCCACCGCCGAAAGCAGCGCCGGCAACCAGGAACGAACGTTTCGCATGGGCGCCCGCCAAGGTAGCACAGGCCCGCAGTTGGTATACTGCGGCCTCTCCAGCCAGCACGCCGCCGGTTGGCTTCCCTCTACTCCGTCGCTCAATCCATGCCCAAGAAACTGGTTGGTTTCGCCGTTCTCTGCTGCGCCCTGCTGGTCTCACTTGTCGCCGCGGAAGTCATCCTGCGGGTGGCCTCCAAGTACTGGTTGAGCGTCTACGACGTCGAGATGTGGCGCTACGCCAGGCTCATCAAGGTGATCTCGAACAAGCCCGGTGTGGTCGAAGAGCAGCGGCCGAACGGCGATGCCTTCCTGATGGGCGCCCGCGTGCGCACCGAATCCAACGGCTTTCGCCTGCCTGACCCGGCGACTGAGAAGGCGCGCCGACCGGATGACCGCATCGTGGTCGCAGTGGGCGACTCGCTCACCTTCGGCTGGGGCGTGCCCGAAGGCATGACCTTCTCCGACCAGCTCGAACGCCAGCTCAACGAGTCCTGCCCCAAGGCCGGCGGCCCGCGCGTGACGGTGCACAACGCCGGAATCGGCAACTGCAACACCTCGATGGAATACCAGCGTTACAAGCAGGCTATCCGCCCCAAGTTCAAACCGTCCTGGGTGATCCTCGGCTATTCCTATAACGACGCCGAGTTCGACCCCGTGCCGGACACCAACCCACTGTTTTGGAACTCCTCGCTCTTCTCCCTCGCTTGGGCCCGCGCCACGCGCTTCCGGACTCCGGTGCTGCGCAACTACAAGGACTATTACCAAGGCCTTTACGTCGACGGCCAGCCCGGCTGGGAGAACGGCAAGCGCGCGCTACGCGAATTCGGCGAGCTGCTGACCGCCGACGGCATCCCGCACAGCCTGCTGCTCATGCCGGAACTTCACGAGCCCAAGAATTTCGGACCGCTCGCAGCCATCTATGTTCCGGTGCGCCAGATCGCCGAGGCCGCGGGCTTCGAAGTGCTAGATGCGTCGACGGAGTTTCCGGCGGGATCGGGCGAGCGCTATTGGGTGAGCCGCGAGGATGCTCATCCGAACGGAGAGGCGCAGAGGTTTTACGCAAACGCCCTGGCGAAGTCGAAATTCGCCTGTGCAGCCCCCGCGCCATAGCACTTCCACGCCCGTCCTTCTCGGGGGCCGCCGTCGCGGCGGGCGAATTTCAAACGGAGAAGTGCTTATGCAAGTGAACAATAGAATGAACATGGGCGTCGCTTTCGCTTGGATGATGCTCGCTACCTATGCGTCCACAAGCCATGCCGATGGCTTGAGTGATATGAAATCGGTTTTGCTGCGATTGCAGGGGCAAACACCGATCAAAGCGCAGGTCGAAGCGAAGACCTGGAATCGCTCCGGTACCGGTAAGGATACTGAGGAATTTAGCGGGACCGCTAGTGTGATGGTGGAAGACGATCAACGTGGTTTGAGCGTCTTGTTAAGTAAAGAGTTATTGGCGAAATTGGATACGGAAGAGCGCGCCAAAGAGAAAGATAAGAAGGCGAAAACACCGACTTTAGCGGCATTGGGCGACGTCAATTCCACGGCGTTGCGGCCGCTCGTTTCCGCCGCCAGTTCCATCACTTCAATGATAGAGGGGAAAGTATTTAAAGCCGAAACGATGGATACCTTCGACGGCAAGCCAGCGCGTATGCTGAGCTTCGCACCTAGCATCGATGCCCTGAGTGAACGTGAAAAAAAAGTCGTGAAGAGTCTATCGGGCTCTTTGGATATCTGGATCGCGACCGACGGCACGCCGCTGGCAAGTCGTAATGTGCAAGTCGTGCATGGAAGTGCATTTTTGGTGGTCTCTTTCGACGCGAGGAACTCCGATGATCGGGTGTATACCGTGATCGGCGATCGTCTAGTAGTCGTTAAATACGAGAGCACCAATAGCAGTTCCGGTATGGGCGAAACAGGTGAGACTAAAACCACAAAGACGCTCAAAGTAATTAGTTAAACACGTCCCAGAACCATGGCGTTGCTCCAGTGTTCGATGTGGTACACCCCCGGAACATGCCTTGGCAATACTTAAGCATCGCAGAACTCCTTCTGCTCCGGGCAATTCAAGACGAAGACGGCGGCGCAGTTCTTGCGGCCCCCGCGAATCTTCAGCAGGCCCTAGAACACCTCGGAAGCGCTCTCCAAGTGGCGCCGCTGCCGTCCGTTTCGGACTGTGGTCGAGAATCTCCGCAAGCGTTCCTCTTGCTTCATGATCTCGCCGGTCGGGTCACTGGCGGCGAGGTCCGCGGCCTCGAAGATCGGGCGGATTTCGACGTCGCCTTCCTGAAACGGGGCGCGCTTCAGCCACTCGAGCGCTTCTTCTTTCGACTTCACACCCCAGATCCAGAAGCCGGCGACGAGCTCCTTGGTCTCGGCGAAGGGGCCGTCGATGACGGTGCGCTTCTAGCCCTCGAAGCGAACGCGGGCGCCGGTCGAGCTGGCCTTGAGGCCTTCGCCAGCTAACATGATGCCGGCCTTCACCAGCTCTTCGTTGAACTTACCCATCTCGGTGAGGCCCTTCTCGTCGGGCGACACCCGCCGGAAGGAAATCTCTAACTATTTCTTGATCTTTCCCACGATCTCGCCCGCCATGGCCTCGGCGGCGCAGCGGTGGCCGAGTTCGTTGGGGTGGTAGTTGTCGACGTTGATCGGCTCCGGGGCGGCCCGGTCGCGGCATGCCGACATCGGAGCCAGAAGGTCGAGGAGGTAGAAACCGTACTTCTCGGTCTCGGCCTTCACCCAGGCGTGTTGGTCGGCGTGCTTGTAGTAGCCGAAGGACTTCACGAAGTAGGGGAACACGCTGACCATGACCGAGAAGTGGTGCTGCGCTGACAAGTCGCGCAGGACACCGAAGTATTCGTCGACCGTGTCGCCCGATACCAGGTCAAGGTACTTGCCCCCTTGGCCGACCGCCGGCGCCGCGACCGGGAGTTGCGACTTGGGCACCAGCACCCGGAAGCGCAGAAAGCGGTAGATCGCGCTGTGCACCAGCAACGGACTCACCCGGGTCGTGCTCCGGCCACCCTGGTGCTGCTCTTCAGCGAGTAGGGTCTCCATGATGCCGCCGTCCAGGCGCTCGCGATCCCCGAGGGTGTAGGCGACGATCACCAAGTCCGGATGATAGGCGAGGCCATGCTCGCGAAAGAGCTCGACCTCCTGCTGGGTGTTGTAGCCCGAGACCGAGAGGTTGATCACCTCCGCCTTGAGACCGCGATCGATCAGCATGTTCTGCAGAATCGGCGGAAAGGTGTCCTCATAATGCTCCACCTTGAGGCCCGCTCCGACGCTGTCGCCGATAACCACCACCCGGTAGACGCCGGCGGGCTTCGCCTGGGCGTGCTCGGTGTCGCGAAAGCCCTGTGAATTGCTCGCGCCCTCGTAGTCGAAGAAGCTGCGCTCGGCGCCGTGATAGTCGAGGCCAGGCACGGGTTCGAAGCCGATCTTAGGGTTCTTTGACAGCCGAAATCGGCCCTTCTGGATCATCTGGACTTCGGGGGCGGCGTGCACGAGCCGCAGCATGACCTCGGCCAGCAGAAGGGAGAGGAGAATCGACGACAGCAACAGGACGATCTTGCGCACCGGCGCATTGTAGAACTCGCCGACGCAAAGCGGCGTCAAAAGCCCCGGAAACGGGCCTCTCGCAGTGGCACGCCCATTGCTATCTCTTCTGCTGAAGGGAGATTCAGATGAATTTCTATAAGACCGCCGTTCTAGCCCTCGGTTTGAGCACGCTCGCGCTGGTAGCCAATGCCCAGCAGAATCCGTACGAGCAGAATCCGTACGATCAGAATCCCTACGGTGCCAGCGATTCGAGCGTCTACCCGGATACTTCCTACGACTATTCCCCCACTTCGCCCGACCAACGTCCGTCAATGGATGTCGGGTTCTTCTACCGAGAGCTCTCGCCTTTCGGAGAATGGGTCCGCCATCCGATGTATGGATGGGTGTGGTTCCCGCGCACCGTGGGCTCGGCGTGGCGCCCCTATTCGCTCGGCCGCTGGGTAAACAGCGACTACGGCTGGACCTGGGTGTCCTATGAGCCTTTCGGCTGGGCCACGTACCACTATGGCCGCTGGGCGCTCGACCGCCAGATCGGTTGGATCTGGATCCCGGGCTCACAGTGGGCACCGGCCTGGGTCTCCTGGCAACAGGGCGGCGGTTACGTCGGCTGGGCGCCGCTTCCGCCTCAGGTTGGCTTCCAGGTCGGGTTCGGCCTCCGTCTCGGCGGCATCGACTTGAGCGTGTCGCTGCAACCGAGCCTCTACTCGTTCGTCGACGAACGCCAGTTCCTCGACTCGCGCATCGATCGCTACGTGTTGCCCCCGGCGCGCAACTTCACCATCTACCGCGGCACCCGGAACATCACCGACTACTCCTACGAGAACAACCGCATCGTGAATCGAGGCGTTCCGCTGGACCGCATCGAGCAGGTGACTCACCAGCGAGTGCCTCGGATGCGCGTGGTCGAGAATTCGAAGGGGTCGAGCGAAGTGCGCAGCGACGAGGTTCGAATCTACCGGCCCCCCACGGTCAATCTCCGCGGCGTGCGCGTCGGCGAGCAGAACGATGCCGGCATCCGGCCGACTCGCCCCGCGCCCGACGCTCCGAAGCCGCGCGTCATGGTCGCCCCTCGACCCGAGGTTCAGTCGCCGCGCGTCGTCGAGCGTCAGGTGACTGTCGAGCAGCGCCAGACGGCCAAGGATCAGCGCAATGACACCAAGCGCTTGCAGGACATCCAGCGCCAGGAGAGCAAGCGCACGCCCGACCCTGTCCAGGCAAGAGCCCTCGAAACTCGGCATGCCGAAGAAGTGAAGACGCAGCAGGAAATCCATCAGCGTCAGGAGCAACAGCTGCAGAATCGCCAGCAGATCGAGCGTCGAGCCGTGGCTGTCGCGCCGCCCCCGCCGGCTAAGCGTGGCGACGCCAAAGCGGAAGACAAGCCCAAGAACAAGAAGCCGCCCGGCAAGCCGCAGTCCGAGGCGATCCCGCCTCCGCCGCCCGCTGCGCGCTGAAGCAGTGCGGCGCGGGTCCGATCCCGAGGGCTCGCGCCGCAATGCTCTTCCCGCAATGTCCGTCCCGCACCGTGCTAGCTTGGAATTGTGAACTCGATTCCCGGAATTCCCGACCCGCCGCGCCGCGATTCACCCGATCAGGAGATGGCTGGGCGGATCCGCGGCGTGCGTATCGCGCGACTGGTCGAGCATGTCGATCATCGCGGGTCCTTGGTGCCCTTTCTCGATCCGGGCGACCCGTTCTGGTCCGAGCCCCTGGTCTGGGGCTACGAATACACCATCCGTCCGGGGCGTATCAAGGGTTGGGGCATGCATCTGCGCCAAGCGGATCGCTATTTCGTGGTCGCCGGGGACCTCAGAGTCGTGCTCTATGACGGCCGCGAGGAATCGCCCGATCGCGGTCACTTCTGCCAGTTCCATTTCACCGAAGGCCACGCCGGGCTGCTCCACATACCGCCCGGCGTCTGGCACGCGACGCAAAACTGGGGTAAAACGCTCGGCCGGGTGATGAACTTCCCGACCGTGGCCTTCGATCCCGAGAAGCCGGACAAGCAACGGATCGATCCACACAGCGCCGCTATTCCATTCGACTTTCGGCTACGCGACGGCTGAGCGACCCCGCCCTCATCCCCTAGTTCGGCGATGCCCCGCTGAGGGCCCTGACATGCGCGGCGTAGTCCTTGCTCAGGGCGCGGTCTAATACCCGGGAGCGACGTTCCAACTTCCGGAGGCTGATCGCGGGGCCGATTGTCGCCGGCCCCTGCGGGAGCGCCCTGGAGGCTCGAAGACTCTCCCCACGCGCCTCCGTCCGCACCAGAGCGCGAGCGATCGCAGGCGACAGATCTCTCGCGCGAGCCTCGTGATCCTCGAGCGCGACGCTCCACTTCTCGCAGAAGATCCGCCGATTGCGCTCCGATACGAAGACCCGGAAGGCCTCGTCCGGCGTGCTCGCGCTCTTGTGATGAAAGACGCGCGAGGCGGGCTCATAACGCACCACCCCGCCCCATCGTCGCACCGCCATGGCGAAGTCCACATCGACGAAGTACACCGGATAGAAGCGCTGATCGAAGCCCCCCAATGCATCCCAGGTCGCCGTGCGAACCAGCAGAGAGCTCGTGCCGCAATAGTCCACGGCCCGTCCTCGCGCGAACCTCTCGGCGGGAGGCGGATCCCCAACCCAGGGCGGGCAGGTGGTGCCATCTCGCCAGAGAATGCTTCCGGCACTCTGCAATCCGCCGTCGAACGACAGCACCTGGCTGCCGATTGCACCAGCCTCCGGGTGCCGCTCCGCAGCCGCCACCAGCGCCGCGAGCCACCCGGGCTGGACCTCGGTGTCGTCGTGGAGGAAGACTAGAAACTCGCCGCGAGCGACGGTGCGTCCAGCGTGCGCCGCGCCCGCCAATCCCAGGTTGACCGGCGAGCTCACGACGCCGAGCGACAGGATCGGCGGCGCGACCGCCGCGAGCTCGGTTGCGAACCCGTGCGACTCCCCGCTCAGCACCACGATGACCTCGAAGGGAGTGTCTTGGCTCGCCTCGGTTGCGAGCGCCCGCAGGCACGCCGGCAGCAAGTCGGCCCGCGTCGATACGGGGATCACGACCGAGACGCGTGGCAGGGCGAGCTGACGATGCGAGCGCGGCTTGAGAATCATCGAACGAGACTTCATCCTACTGCGCCGTCGCGCCGGGCGATCGAAGCGGACCGCGACCGCGCGAGACCGTCGGATAGACTTCCGACCGCATGTCCCGCCCGGTCGCCCTTACTCTCGTCTGCCTGAGCCTCTTTCTGCTCGCCTTTCCCCTGACGGTGGGGAAACCGGGGTTGCCGACGAATCTGAAGGCCGATGAACCGGCGTACTACTTGATGGCGCTGTCGATCGCGCGCGACCACGACCTGCGCGCCGACGTCCGCGACATCGACCGCCTGTTCGAAGAGTTTCCCTTCGGCCCGACCCGCAATCTGATCCTGAGCTCGGACGACAACTGGCACACGGTTCACTTCGGGAAGCCGTTCGCCTATTCCCTGATCGCGGCGCCGTTCGCCGCGCTCTGGGGCGCCAATGGCATGGTGTTCTGCAACATGCTGATGCTGGTGGGCATGTTGTGGCTGAGCGTGCTCTATCTGAGGCGCTACAACGACGATTCTCTGGCGGCACTGTTCGCGGCCGGGTTCTTCCTGATGAGCACGGCCTTCGCGTACGTCTTCTGGCTGCAGCCGGAAGTGTTCAACATGGCCTGCGTGACGCTCTGCTTGTTTTGCGGCTTCCGGCCGGCGGACGAGGGCGAAATCGCCGGCGCCGTCTCGGCGCCACCCGGCGCGATCGCGATGGCAATCTCGGGCGGCGCGCTGATTCCGGCGGTACTCAACAAGCCGATGTTTCTCGCCCTGGCGCTGCCCGTGCTCTGGGTGGCCTGGCGTGGCCCGCGCGAAAAGCGCTGGGGCGCGCTGGGTGCATGGCTTGGTGGTGCGACCTTGGTGCTCGCGGTGCTCGGTGCGCTCTCGATCCGCGCCACTGGGCACGCGATTGCGTACTTCGGCAAGGAGCGCGTCGGCGCGGTGGTCTGCGAGCCGGGCAAGATGCCGCCGATGGCCCTTCCTTCGATCGCGCTGCCGTCGGCTCCCGTGATCAAGGATCCGCCGGCCGTAGCCTCGGAGGCCCCGCCAGCCGGAGCTCGGCCGACGGCCTGGTCGTGGATCTTCCGCTTGCCCACCATCGTCTGGCGCGAGCTGTTCGAGAACTTGGGCTACTTCTTGTGGGGCCGGCACACCGGGCTCCTGCTCTACCTGCCGTTCGCCGCGATTGCGACGCTGCTCTTCGTCTTCAACGGCCGGCGCTCGAGCGCGCGCTGGGTGCTTCTCGCCTCGCTCGCGATGGTGGCGCTCGCTTTCCTGATCTTGTTGCCGTTCAACTGGCATGGCGGTGGCGGCTTTCTCGGCAATCGCTACTTCGTGAGCGTCTACCCGGCGTTCCTCTTCTTGCTCACGCGGATTCGTCCGGGCTGGCTGACCGCGGTGGGATTCGCCCTCGGCGGCACCTTCCTCGGCCCGGTGCTCTTCACGCCCTTCGGTGCTCCAGTGCCCGAGGGTACGCTCCAGGCGCACGTGCGCAACGCGCCGTTTCGCTACTTTCCGCTCGAGCTCTCGATCCGGCAAGTGCCGGGCTACGAGTCGCAGAACGTGTCCGGGATCAGGGTCCAAGGACGGCGTGACGTGTTCCTCCCGCAGGGCGAGGAATGGTGGCTCCGCGGCAACAGCGAGTCCGAGATCTGGATGTCGTCCGCCAAGCCACTCGATCGGGTCGTGTTTCGCGTACAGAGCGCGGCACCGGACAACGATGTCGACGTGGAATTCGCCGGCGAGCACCAGACGGTGAGTTTTCGCAACGGCGCACCGGCGGAGGCCCGCATCACTTTCACGCCGAAGCATCCCGATCGGCTGCGTTCGCAGGATGCGACGCCGGTGTACGCCTATCGCCTCGACGTCGAGCCGCACCGCGGGCGCAATCAGAACTGGACGCGCGTCCTGCCGCCAGACACCTGCCCCGGCTTCGCGTACAACCCGAGGATCGAGGACACCTTCTTCCTCGGCGCGCGGGTGCTCTACCTGGGTTCGGGCGAAGGGCTCGACGCCGATGTGTTCCACCTCGGGTGGGGCGCGGTGAATTCACCCGACAGCATGGCGGCCGGAGCGCACCTGCCGGTCACGGTCGAGCTCTCGAACCGCAGCTCGACGGCGTGGAATCCAAGCGCCCGAAACGGCGGCGCTGCGACGGTGAAGCTCGCCTATCACTGGCTCACTGCCGAAGGCGCCACTGTCGAGTGGGACGGCCGTCGCGCGGCGCTCGGCGAAGTCGCACCGGGCGGCCACGTCTCGGCGACACTCGACGTCGTGGCGCCGGCTCAACCCGGGACCTACACCCTGGCGATCGACGCGCTGTTCGAACACGTGGCCTGGTTCTCGGAGCGCGGCGTGGGCATGCGCACCTCGGCCGTCGTCGTCACGCCGGCAGCCACGCCAACCGCAAACTGACCCCGAGCCCGATGCCGGCGCGCATCAGCATCGTCATACCCAATCTCGATTCGCCGTGGATCGACCGCACGCTCGCGGCATTGCGTCTCCAGAATGCGCCCTCGCCCGAGCGTGAGGTCCTGGTCATCGGCCGCGACACCCCGGGCCTGGTGCCGCGCGACACGGCGCTGCGCTTTCTCGAGAGCCGCGCGCAGCTCAACCCCGCGCAGGCGCGCAATCGCGGGGTGGCGGAGTCCTCGGGCACTTGGGTGCTCTTCGTCGACGCCGACTGCGCGCCGCATCCAGGTTGGATCGACGGCCTCTCCGCGGCTCTCGAAACGGCTCCGGTCGCCGGCGGCGCGGTCACCTTCGACCTTGGCGCGGACCGCTGGTCACTGGCGGACAACATCGCTTCGTTTCACGAATTGCTTCCCGATCGTCCAGCGGAACGCGACACTCGCCGGCCACTTGGGAGCTTGAATCTGGGACTCCAGCGCGACGCCTGGACGCGAGTCGGCCCGTTCGACGAGGGGCTGCCGACCAGCGAAGATTTCGACTGGATTCTTCGCGCGCGCGCCGTGGGCCTCGCCACCGCTTTCGTTCCCGCCGCACGGGTCGAGCATCTGCCGGCGCGACCCGATCGCGCCGCGCTGCTCGCTCACGCGCGTTGGTATGGACAGCATTTCAACGAATTCCGCCAGAAGTACCCCGGGCTGCTCGACGACGGGCCCACCTGGCGATCGCGGCGCCGCCTGGCCCTGGCGACCGAGGCCAAGTCGTGGCTCGCGGCGGTCGGGATCTTCCGCCGTCACACCTCGCTGCTCGGCAGCCTGCGTGCGTTGCCCGGAGTCGTCGCCTTCAAACGCGCCTGGTATCGCGCCATCCTGGAGACCTGGCCCACGGGCGTCTCGCGATGAGTCTGCGATGAGTCCGCGATGAGTGCTCAGACGACTCCCGGCGTTCCGGGCCCGACCACCGAGCAGCGCGTGCTGCGCTCGACGCTCGCCGCGTACGGCTCGCAGTTCGGGCGCATGGCGCTCCGCATCGGCTGGGACCTGGCACTCGCCCGCCTGGTGCTGCCTTCGGCGCACGGTGTCTTCGCGCTCGCCTGGTCGATCGTCTTCTTGGCCTCCCTGGTGCGCGACGTCGGGCTCGGCTACGAGCTGGTGCGCGACGCGCGGCGCCCCTATGGCACGGTCTTTCACTGGCAGATCCGCGCCGGGCTCCTGGTCACGGCGGCGCTGGCGCTGCTCTCGCCGCTCACCGCACAGATGGATCCGGACCTGCCGGCCGTGCTCGCCGTGCTCTCGCTCTACGTTCTGTTCGACGCCCTGGCCGTGGTACCGCGATTGTTCTTCGAGCGCGAGCTCGCGGTCGGCCGGCTGGTCATGCCGGAGATCGTACGCGGCGCTGTGGTGACCGGCCTCGCGATCGCCCTCGCCTGGCGGGGAGCCGGCGTCTGGAGCATGGTGGCCGGCGAGCTCGCCGGCGCGGCGCTCTATGCGGCCCTCCTCTGGCGCCGGGTGTGGGGCAAGGTGCCGCTCCACGCCGAGAAGGGCCTGACGCGCGAGCTCCTGCGCAAGAGCTCGCTGCTCTTCGTGATCGCCTTCGCCGCCAACTCGACGCCCTATGTCGGGCGCTTCGTGGTCGAGGCTTTCGGCGGCACGTTCATGGTGGGCCAATTCGAGAAGGCGCAGACCTGGGCCATGCGGTTGCAGGTGCTGGTCATGCCGGCGATCCTGCGCGTGCTCTATCCGGCATTGATGGAATACCGCGATCGCCGCGACCGCTTCATCGGCGCCTATCGACTGGGGACGGCGAGCATCCTGGCGCTCGAGACCCTGGCGGCGTACTTCTTGTTCTTCAACGCCGAGACCGTGATGCTCCACGTGCTGGCGGGCAAGAACTGGGCGCCGGCGATCCCGCTGCTGCGCATCCTCTGCTTCGTGCCGTTGCTCGACCCCTTCAGCCGCCTGGGTGGCGAGCTGCTGAAGACCCGCCATGAAGACAAACTGTGGCTGCTCATCACCACCCTCAACCTGGCCTGCCTGTTGGCCTTCGGCATCGTGCTCTCGGCGCGGCTCGGCCCGAGCGGCATGGCCTGGGCGAACTACTTGATGCTCGGCAACCTGATCATGACCTGGCGTATGTGGCGGCTCTGCGGCCCTGACTTCTGGCGCTTG
Organism: Acidobacteriota bacterium; assembly: GCA_039933785.1. Classification (GTDB taxonomy): domain Bacteria; phylum Acidobacteriota; class Thermoanaerobaculia; order Multivoradales; family JAGPDF01; genus JBDTNL01. Next base: position 199,170 of record JBDTNL010000001.1, on the reverse strand, counting down.
CTGCGCGAGCTGCTGCTCATGTACGTGACGCCCCTGCCGCTCTTCGCGCTCGTCGCGTGGCTCTTCCCCATGGAGGGCTGGCCTCGCTTCGGCGCATCCTTCCTGGCGGTCGGGCTTGCTGCCCTGGTGCCGCTCAAACTGCTTTGGAGACCGCTGCGCGAGTTCTTCGCGGTAACTGAAGACGCGTCCAGCACGGCCCCCGATGCCGCCCCCGATGCAGCCCCCGGTGTGGCACCCGAGGTCCCAGCGTGAGCAACCATGAATCACCTCTCCGCCTTGCCTTTGTCATGCCAGGCATCGGCGTGTACGAGCGCGGCGCCGAGATCTTCGTAGTCGAGCTCGCCGAGGCTCTCGTTGGCCGGCACGGTTTCGAAGTCGAGCTCTACTGCCGCGGCCCGGTCGGTCTTCCTCACCATAGGATCGACGCGTTCTCGCGCGACACGCGGTGGTGGAACGCGCTCTATAGCGCGACTCGGTTGGGCAGGAAGGCGCTCGACACGCTCTACCTCGATCCGCTCAATCTGGAATGGGATACGGCGGCGCTCGCGAGCCTGCCGGGTCTCTGGCGCGGCGGCTACGATGCCGTGGTGATGGAGGGCGGCCTGGTCGGCGCTTGGGGATGCCGCCTGCTCCGTCTCGCGAAGGGCACGCCGTTCGTCGACATCGCGCACGGCAACAGCCCCAAGTGGGAAGGCGCCTTCGCTCGGCAGCGACCCGATCGCGCGGTGGTCTTCACCGCCGCGGCAGCCGAGATGGTGCGCGAACGGGCGCCACGGGCGCACATCGAGATCATCCCGCATGGCGTCGACCTAGAGCGCTTTACCCCCAGCGGGCCTAGCGTATCCACCGGGACGCCGGTCGAGCTCGCCCTGCAGTCGCCGATCTTCCTCACTGCCGGATCCGTCGACCCTCACAAACGCATGGAGCTCGCCGTCGAAGCGGTGGCGCGGCTCGGCCGCGGCAGCCTGGTCGTGCTCGGCGATGGCGAATCGGCGGCCGCGCTCGACGCGCTCGCCGTCCGGCGATTGGGTTCTGGACGCTACCTTCGCCGCCGGGTTCCGCGCCACGAGATCGCCGCCTGGTATCGCGCCGCCGATGTCTTCACCTTGCCTTCACTCACCGAGTCGTTCGGCTTGGTGTATCTCGAGGCCATGGCCTGCGGCCGACCCTGTGTGGCGACCGCCGACACCGTGCGGCGCGAAGTGCTCGGCGACGGCGGCTTGTGCTGCGATCCGGCCGCGCTCGACGATTACACCGCAACCCTCGTGCGCGCGCTCGAGACCGCGTGGGGCGATCGCCCGCGCCGGCAGGCCGAGCGCTATCCGTTCACCGCCACCGTGGATGACTACGCGGCCATGTTTCGCCAGCTCATCGCCGAGCAGAGGCGAGCGCTCCGATGAACGGCCGATCGATCAACCAAGGACTGCGAATTCCAGTGCTGATGTATCACCACGTGGAGCTTTTCCCCCTCGTACCGCCGGCGATCTTCACCGACAGCTACCTCGATCGCGCGGCGTTCGCGGCTCAATTGGATGTCCTTGCCGCAGCCGGCTTGCGAACGGTCACCTTCGCGGAGGCTTGCGAGATGACTCGGAAGGGCGAGCGTCCCCGGCGCTCGGTGGTCCTCACCTTCGACGACGCCTGCTGCTGCTTCGCCGAGCATGCGGCTCCCGAGCTCATTCGCCGCGGCATGACGGCCACCGTGTTCGCGGTCAGCAGCAGGCTCGGCGGAACCAACGACTGGGACCACGGCGCGGGAGAGCGCAGCGAGGCGTTGATGGATGCGGCAGCGCTTCGATCGCTGGCGCAGCAGGGCTTCGAAATCGCCAGCCACGGGCGAAACCATGTCGATGTTTCACGTTGCGACGAAGCGGCGCTCGCGACCGAACTGCGCGACTCGAAACGTGATCTCGAGTCCTCGTTGGAAACGCCTATCCGGACCTTCTGCTACCCTTACGGCCGGCTGGACGCGCGGGCTCGTATGGGCGCCGAACGCGCCGGCTATCTCGGCGCCGCCAGCATTCATGGTCAACCGCTTGCGAATCCCCACGACCCCTTCGCCGCCGCCCGCATGATCGTCCGCCCTGGCGAAAGTGCTCTCGAGCTGCGCCTCAAAGCTCGCGGCTGGTATCCGCTGTGGAGTCGCCTGCCGCGCCTCGGCCTGCTTCGCGCGCTGCGACGCGGGAAGCCCTGAACATGGCGATGTGGCCCCGTCTGAGCCGCGACTTCGGTCGTCTGCGAGAAGTTAAGGGTCGCGGCATGTTGGCGTCGCTCATCGACGCTTTCCTGTTCGATTCCGGATTCCAGGCCCTGGTCGCGCACCGCATGGCGCATACCCTCCGCGGCTGGGGCGTTCCGATCCTGCCGGCCGCGTGCCGGCGCTGGGCCATCGCGGCCTCGGCGGTCGACATCCTGCCCGCGGCAGAGATCGGCGGCGGCTGCATTCTCGCGCACGGCGTCGGCACCGTGATCGGCGGGACGACCGTGATCGGCGAAGACTGCACGATCTTGCACGGCGTCACCTTCGGCGAGGCGCGCTTCTCGGAGACCGCATGCCCGCGCCTCGGCGACCGCGTGACGGTCGGCGCCGGTGCGACACTGCTAGGCGGTATTCGCGTCGGCGACGACGCCAACATCGGCGCCGCAGCGGTGGTGCTTTCCGACGTGGCGGCGGGGTCGACCGCGGTTGGCAACCCCGCCCGTGTGCTGGAGGCTCACCTCGAGCATGAGTGATCCGTTTCAGGCTCGAGGCGGCGGCGGCAGTGGATCGCGAAGACCTCGCCAGACACCACCAGCCTTCGAGATGACCGACTTCAATCGCCCGCGCGGCCATTCCCTGAGCGCAGCGAGCGGCAGCGCCACCACGTTCGCGAGCAGGAAGGCGGCCAAGCCGAACCCGCCGCCGTGGCGCCGGGCGAAGAGCGCGTTGCTCCGTCCGGTGTGAAACGTCTTGGTCGGCGTGTAGCCGCCGCCGGTCGCCGCCGCGACCTTGTGCCAGATGCGGCTCGCCGGCTCATAGCGCAGGCGGAACCCCGCATCGAGGGCGCGCCGGCACCAATCCGCGTCCTCGATGTTGATGAAAAAGACGGGGTCGAGCAGGCCGACGCGTTCGAGTGCTCGGCGGGACATCAACAGGCAGCAGGTGGTGAGGTACGTGACGTCCTTCGCCGCCGAGAACTCAGGAGCATCGAGGCAGCGCTGACCGAATTCCTCAGTCACGGTCTCGCGCCAGCGCAGGCGCCCACCGGCTGCCCAGATGCGATCTGGGGGCTCGAAATAGAAGATCTTGGGACCCGCCGCCCCGACTTGCGGGTCGCCGCAGGCCTCGATCAGGGGTAGCAGGAACTCGGGATCGACCTCGACGTCCGTATTGAGCGCCAGCACGAAGGCGACCGCGGGATCGGCCAGCGCGTACCGGAAGCCTGCGAGGTTACCGCCCGCGAAGCCGAGATTCTTCCCGGTCTCGAGCAGCTCGATGTCTGGACGTTCGCGGCGGAGCCGCTCGACGGAGTTGTCGGTCGAGCCGTTGTCGACCACGATGGGGCGCACCCTCGGCCCCCGAACTCGATCCAGCGAGCCCAACGTGGCGAGCGTATCGGCCACCCCGTTCCAATTGACCAGCACCACGGCGACGGTGGGCGGAGGCGAGCTCGACAAGGCCGGCATCGGGAGAGTCTGGCACGGTGATGCGTAACCCTGCCATTTGCGTTCGCCTGAGCTAGCATCGCGCCTTGATGAGCGAACGATTCAAGGGCAAGGTGGCGATCGTGACCGGAGGCGCCGTGGGCATCGGCAGGACGACGGCGCAGGCGTTTGCCGCCGAAGGTGCGACGGTCGCGATCTTCGACGTCGATTCGTTGGGCGGCGGCGCGACGGTGGCTGAGATCGAGACCGCCGGTGGGCAGGCGGTGTTTCACCGCGTCGACGTCGCCTCCGCGACCGAGGTCGACGCCGCCGTCGAAGCCGTGGCGGCGCGCTTCGGCCGTCTCGACATCGTGGTCGCCAATGCCGGCATCACCCGCGACGCCCAGTTGGTAAAGGTCCGCGACGGCCAGGTGCGGAGCCGCATGTCGGAGGAAGATTTCGATGCGGTCGTCGCGGTCAACCTCAAGGGCGTGTTCCTGCCGGTGCGCGCCGCGGTACCTCATTTGATCAAGGGCGGCGGCGGCGTGATCCTGGTGGCGAGCTCGGTGGTTGGCCTGTACGGAAACTTCGGCCAGACCAACTACGCGGCCACCAAGAGCGGCGTGATCGCCATGGTCCGCACTTGGGCACGAGAGCTCGGCCGCTATCGCATCCGCGTGAACGGCGTCGCTCCGGGATTCGTCGACACCGGCATGGTGGGCAAGATGCCGCCGAACATCGTGCAGACCGTGGTCGGCCACACTCCGCTCGGGCGGCTCGGCCGGCCCGAAGAAGTCGCCAACGTCTATCTGTGGCTGGCCTCCGACGAAGCGAGCTTCGTGCACGGCACGACGATCTCCGTCGACGGCGGCTTGGTCGTCGGGTCCTAGAGCGAGAGACGGCGCCGCCGCGCCCAGAGCGCCGCGCCCGCCAGCGCGATCGCCACTCCGAGACCATCGGCGAGGAAGTCCATCAGATCGCAACTTCGATACGGGGTGAGGGCCTGGAGCAGCTCCATCAAGCCGCCGTAGAGCGTCACCGTCACACTCAGCAGCAGCCAGCGTCGCGGCAAGACCCGCCACCACAGCAGGGCCAGGCCGCCGAACATCAGCACATGCACCACCTTGTCCGATTCGGGCAGAGCCGCGCCCTCGGCGCCCTGGGGGATCGGGATCAGGCAAAGCACCGCCACCGCGACCGTGGCGGCCCACGCCATCCATCTTGCCCTCAATCGCGAGCCTTGGCCGGCGGCTTCGCTTCCAGCTTCTGTTGCAACTCCGCGCGGGCACTTTCGAGCGCGAAGCGGCGGTCGGGGTTCTCGATCCGCGAAAGCTGATCCTCGATGCGCGCCAGCGAGAGCTCAATGCCATGGCGTCTCACCGCCTCCGCGACGTCGGCTCGGGCAGGGCGATCCACCGTCTTCGACGCCAAGCGCGCCTGCTCCTTCTCCGCTTCGACGTCTTCCTCGCTCTTGCCCCAGCCTCTCGCCACATTTCTACGGTACACCAAAACCCGGCGGCGAGGTGTGAAACACTGCGCCGAAATCATGGGCGAATTCAGCGATTTGAGAAGCCTCAGCGGGCTCGCCGCCGACCGGCGTCTGTTGCCCTCGGACGTGCTGTCCTCGCCGCTCTACAACGAGGACCTGGCGCCGGTTCCGTTCGAGCGACGGACCTGGACGACGTACAACTTCGCCGCGTTGTGGATCTCCATGGCGCACTGCATCCCCACGTACATGCTCGCCGGCGGGCTCATCGCCGTGGGCATGAACTGGTGGCAGGCGTTGCTCACTATCGGGCTCGGCAACCTGATCGTGCTGATTCCGATTCTGCTCAACGCGCATCCGGGGACCAAGTACGGCATCCCGTTCCCGGTGCTTGCGCGGGCCTCGTTCGGCACTCGCGGGGCCAACATTCCGGCCATCCTGCGCGCCATCGTCGCCTGTGGCTGGTTCGGGATCCAGACCTATATCGGCGGCGAGGCCGTGCGCACGTTCCTCGAAGCCATGTGGCCTGGATTCGCCCACCTCGGGGGCGACTTCACCCTCCTCGGCCTGAGCGTGCCCGGCGCCATCACGTTCCTGATCTTCTGGGCGCTCAACGTGTGGATCATCTACCGCGGCATGGACGCGGTGCGAGTGTTCGAGAACTGGGCGGCGCCGATCGTTCTGGTCATGGCGGCTTGCCTGCTCTTCTGGGCGGTCAACCGCGCCGGGGGCCTGGGGCCGATGCTCACCGAGCCTTCCAAGTTCGCGACCTTCGGCGAGTTCTGGAAGGTGTTCATTCCCTCGCTCACCGGCATGGTGGGCTTCTGGGCGACCCTGGCGCTCAACGTGCCCGACTTCACGCGCTACGGCAAGGGCCAACGCCAGCAGATGCTCGGGCAGACCCTGGGCCTGCCGACCACGATGATCGCCTTCTCCGCGATGGGCGTCGTGATCACCAGCGCGTCGCAGAGCATCCTCCACGGCGTGCCGATCGAGAAGCTGTGGGATCCGGTCGCGGTGCTCTCTTTCATCACTTCGTCCGCGCCGCCGCCGGGCCTCGCCGAACCGATTCTGGCCTCGGCAGGGCTCCGTCTATTGGTCGCGATCACCGCGCTCCTCGGAGTCGGTATCGCCACGGTCTCGGTCAACATCGCGGCCAACGTCGTCTCCCCGGCGAATGACTTCGCCAACCTGTCACCGCGGCGGATCTCGTTCAAGACCGGCGGTCTGATCACCGGCCTGGTCGGCATCGTGATGATGCCCTGGAAGCTACTGGCGAGCGCCGGCAGCTACATCTTCACCTGGCTGATCGGCTACTCCGCCCTGCTCGGACCGATCGCCGGCATCATGATCGTCGACTACTGGATCGTGCGCAAGCAAACCCTCGACGTCACCGACTTATATCGGCCCAACGGCCGCTACGCCGGCATCAATTGGGTGGCAGTGACCGCGCTGGTCCTCGGTATCCTGCCCAACGTGCCGGGATTCCTGCACGCCGCGGGTCTCGCGGCGGTGCCGAAGATCTTCGACGATCTGTACGTCTACGCCTGGTTCACCGGGTTCTTCGTCGGCGGGCTGATCTATGGGATCGGGATGCGCAAGCACCGCACCTGGTAGTCCGGCTGGTCGAGCCTCAGCCGATCTCGGGGTGCCTCGAAATCCCCTTGGCGAGCACCAAGCCGTCACGGCGCAGCTGCCAGTCGACGTTTTCGCGGACACCGAACAGGACCGAGGGCGAGTAGAGCGGCAGGAAGGAGTGATCCGCCATGAGCAGCCGCATACAGCTTTCCAGACCATGCCGGCGGTTGAGCAGATCGAGCGTGCGCGAGGTCTGTTCGATGCCTTCGTCGAGCTGCGGATTCGAAAAGCGATTGAAGTTGCTAGCGCCGTATCCGCGCACCGCATCGCGGGTGTGCACCATGGCATCGAACAGATCGCTGGCATCCGCCGACAAGCAGAACCAGGCACCAAAATAGAGGTCCTGATCTCCCGACAGCAGCTGCGGGAAGAGCTCCACCCACGGGCGCTCGCTCGGATGGAGGCGGATACCCACGCGAGCGAGTTGCTCGCGTACCGCTTCGAGCTCGGGGCCACGGCCAGAGCGATACGGAGCCTCGACATCCAAACCACCGGCGTGTCCGGAGGCGGCGAGCAGGGCTCGTGCCTGATCGAGATCGGGAAGCGTCGGTTCTAGGTCCGGGGCGTAGCCAAACACGTTGCGACCCACCATCTGCCCGAGCGGCGTACCCTCCCCGTGGAGGACGTTCCTGACCAGCGCTCGGCGATCGAGCGCCAGGTCCACGGCTCTGCGCACGCGGGGATCGTCAAACGGCGGACGATCGGGCCGCAGGAGCAGAAAGACCGCTGCCAGGCTGTCTTGAACCACGATCTTGGTGCCCGGCGCCCCACGAATGCGCTCAATGTTCGCTGCTCCCGGTTCCTGGATGATGTCGACCTCGCCGGCAATCAAGGCCTGGATTCGTCTTTCCAGGTCGGGCTCGGGGACGAATTCGACCCTCCGCTCGGGAGGCATCCCGCCCCAGTAGTCCGCGAACGCCGCCAGGGACAGACGCTTCTTCGGCGTATAGCTCTCGAGGCGATACGGACCCGTGCCGACCGGATGGTCGATCTCCTCGGGCGAGCCGGCCGGTACGATGAGAATGAATGCCAGCTTGTTGAGCAGTACCGGGAACGGCTGCGTAGTCGTCACCTCGACCGTATACCGGTCGACAGCCCGCACGCGATCGATCGAAACCAGGTAGCCGCCGACGTTGCTCTTCGGCATATGCCGCGCGCGTTCGAAGCTGTAGAGCACATCCTCGGCGGTCAGCTCGTGTCCATCGTGGAACCGGACTCCGCGGCGAAGGCGGAAGATCCAGCAGAGATCGCTCGGATTCTCCCAGCTCTCGGCCAGGCTTGGGCCGACCTTGGCGCCGGCGTCGAACGCGGTCAGCGCCTCGTAGATGTTGCGCAACACCGTGAAGGTGAGGAGCTGGTTGCGCTGGTGGGGATCGAGGGTGAGCGGATCGTCGTAGAGCGCGATCCTGAGCGGTCGCACGGCCTGCGCCGACCGCGGCGCGATGCTCGATCGAGCCGACCGATCCGGAGCATCCACTCGCTGGCCGCAGCCTGCCAACCAGGCGACGCACGATACCGCGAGCAAACTGCGACCGCGCCACAGACCGGCAACGAACAACATGCCCTCCACAGACTGTCGTTTTGCGAGTGTACACCCGCCGTCCGGCGAGTTCCCGGTTCGAGCGCGCCTAGCGCGGCGGCGACACGCCAGCCCGGCGCAGCACCTCTTGCAACCGCGGGTGCGGCAGTCCGATGATGGTGCGGCCGTCGACGCCCTTCATGGTCGGCGAGGCCACCATGGCATTGACGATCGCCTCCTCGGTCGCCTGCACCGTAGCCTCGAAGATCGGGTCAAGCCACTCATTGGGCAGCATCGAGAGCTTGGCGACGCTCTTCGAGCTGAAGGCATCGGGATTGGCCGTCGAAAAGGCGACAAAGAGATCTCCGGAGCTGTTCATCGCCACGCTGCCCAGTCGCGCCAGGCCCAGAGCGGCGCGGCGCGCCAGCCGCTTCAGCTGGTGCGGCAGCAGCGGCGCGTCGGTCGCCACGGTGATCAAGATAGAGCCCACCTCACGGTCGCGGTACGCGCCCTCGGCGATCTCCTTGCCGATCGGCACACCGGCGATGCGCAACTGACGCCGCAAGCCGGTGTTGCATTGCACGATCACGCCGACCGTGAAGCTGCCGAGCTTCGCCGGCAAGCGGCGCGACGACGTTCCGATGCCGCCCTTGAACTCGAAGCAGATCATGCCGGTGCCGCCGCCCACCGAGCCCTCCTCGACAACGCCCCCACGCGCGCCGGACAAGGCCGCGAAGGCGTGCTCGGGCTTGACGTGGAAACCATTGATGTCGTTGAGGTCGCCATCCCAGGTTTCGCCCACGACAGGCAGCGACCAGTAGTAGCCCGAGGCATCGGCGCCGCCGTGGGCGAGGCGCCAGGCGATCACCGCGTCGCGCACCACGCCGACGCTGTGGGTGTTGGTGAACATCACCGGCCCTTCGAGGAAACCGCCCTCTTCGATCCACGCCGTGCCGGTCATTTCGCCGTTGCCGTTGAGAGCGAACGTGGCCGCGAACACCGGATCGCTCGCAGCCTTGCCGCGCGGCAAGATCGCCGTCACGCCGGTCCGCACTGGCCCCTGGCCCACCACCAGCTTGCCGTCGCCGGAGATCAACGTCGTGTGGCCGACCTCGACACCCGCGACGTCGGTGATCGCGTTCAACGGGCCGGGATCGCCCGCGAAGGGCACGTCGAGGTCGCGGGCGCGGGGAGCGGCCTGGACACCGACCGCCGACGCCACACTCAGGCACATCGCGAGCGCACCACGAATCGCCGTATTCACGGCTCGGCAGCCTAGCATCGCCAGCGGACGCTGTGGTCAGAGCAGTCGCGGCACAGCCCGTTGACTGGCGGCCAGGCTAGCCGCTAACTTGTGCTCGCCGTGGCAGAGCCGCCGGATCTCCAAACAAGCGATTCGAAGCGCGAGGTGCGCCGCGAACTGCGGAACTTCGCGCGCCGACAGGAGCGTCGACGGCATCTCCTGCCGAGGGCCCTCCTCGTCGGACTCATCGCGGGCTTGGTGGCGGTGCTGTTCCGGCGCACGCTGGATGTCGCCGACGTTTGGCGGAACGCTTTCTTCACCGCCGCGCATGCAATGCGGACGTGGGGACTTCCCCTCGCGATCGTCACCTGCGCGCTGATCGCCGGGTTGGCGGTGTGGCTGGTTCGCCGTTTTGCGCCGGAGGCCTCGGGCAGCGGCATCCCCCAAGTGAAGGCTGTGCTGCACAGACTCCGGAGCATGGATTGGCGACGGGTGCTGGTGGTCAAATTCATCGGGGGCACTCTCGGCATCGGGACTGGGCTCGCCCTTGGACGAGAAGGGCCCACGGTGCAGATGGGTGCGGCGGTCGGTCAGATGATTAGTCGCTGGCTCCGCGTCACACCGCGTGAACGCCTGACCCTCATCGCGGCGGGAGCGGGAGCGGGCTTGGCCGCGGCCTTCAACGCCCCGCTGGCCGGAGTGATCTTCGTGCTCGAGGAGCTGCGGCGCGATTTCTCGCCGGGAATCCTCACTGCCGGCTTCGTGGCTTCGGTGACGGCTGATTTGGTCACTCGCTTCCTCATCGATCAGACACCCGTTTTCCACGTCGCCAGCTCTCCGGTGCCAGCGCTGTCGAGCTTGCCCTTGTTCGTGGTCCTCGGACTCGCCGCGGGACTGGTGGGCGTTTGCTTCAACCGAGGCCTCCTCGGGACTTTGAACGTTTTCAGCCGTCTGCGCGAGTGGCCGTTCGTCGCCGGATCGCTCGTCGGGGCGGCGGTAGGCATCACCGGTTGGTACTTGCCCGACGTACTGGGCGGCGGCGGAGCCATCGTGCAACAAACACTGGCAGGCAAGGTCGCGCTCACCGCTCTGCCCGCCCTTCTGCTCATTCGCTTCGCCTTGACGATGGGCAGTTACTCATCCGGGGCCGCGGGCGGCATCTTCGCTCCGCTGCTGGTGATCGGGGCGCAGCTCGGACTCATGATCGGCCTCGTCGGCCAGCAGTGGTTTCCCGCTATCCAGGCTCAGCCAGTGGCTTTCGCCGTCGTCGGCATGGGGGCGCTCTTCGCCGCCATCGTGCGGGCGCCCCTTACTGGCATCGTCTTGATCCTCGAGATGACCGAAAACTATTCACTGATGTTGCCACTGCTGGTCGCCTGCTTCGTGGCCTATCTCTTCGCCGATGTCCTTCGCGACCAGCCCATCTACGAGGCTTTGCTCGAGCGCGATTTGATCCGTGGCCAGGAGATGACGGAGCTCGAAGGGCCGCTTGTCATCGACCTCTCCGTCGGACCGGGTGCCCCATTTGTCGGCCGTCGGCTTGACGAGATCTCCCTTCCCACCGGCTGCCTGATTGTCTCGATTCAGCGCGGGCTCCGCAACGACGTGCCGTCGCGCGACACCGTCCTTCGTCCAGGCGACCGCGTGACAGTGGTGATAGCGGCGACCGCCGCTGAGTCGCTGCCTCTCCTGCGGGAGTGCCTAGAGGGCTCTTGAGACCGGGCGCAACTGGCGGAGGGCCTCGCGAACCTTGAGCATGTTTTGCGTCCCCATGCGCTCGAGGTGCTTCTGCGCCGGCGAGAGGGCCTCGTATGCCGGGTCGACGTAGCGATAGAGGCCGTCTTTGAGCACCAGCTCGACCTCGGCCGGCGGCAGCGGCGCGGCGAGCAGATGATCGATGGCGGCGAGCACGACTGCGTCGAGCTCCCGCGTCGGGGGAGCAATCTCGTTCCATGCAAGCTGGAGAAGTGGGTGCAAGAGCACCCATAACGATCGTGTTTTCGCCGAATCGATCGAAGCCAGAGCTCGCGCCACGCCGTCATAGCGCGCGTAGGAGCTTTCGTCAATCAGGGTCCTCGCGCCCTGCGTCCTCACCTCGAAGACACCCCGGACGGGTAGATAGTCGAGCACCTTGTGCGGACTCTTGCCGTCCGCTACCAGCGCCACCGCCGCCACCCAGCGCCGGATTAACCCGTCCCCAGACAGCCACGCCGGCCACGAAGGATCGGCAGACAGCGCGCCGAGTCGCTCGCCGATGAAGGCGTCGCTCGCGTCGAGACTCGGCAGGTCTACTTCCTTCGCGCCTGCTTCGACCGTCACTGGCTGAGTCTTGGGCGGCGTGGGCGGCGGGGGCACTGCTTCCTGCGCTGTCGGGACTCTCGCAGCAGTAGGCACCGGACTGCGGAGCCTGTAGTAGAGCCCCGCAGCAAGCAGTAGCGCACCGAGGAGTGCCAGCAAGAGTGGCATTGGAGATCGTCCTGGGTGCCGCCCCCGAGCCGGTCGCGGATCGAGCTCGAAATCTTCAGGCATCGTCTGGCGATCCGGTCTAGTCCCCAGTCCGCGCCGTGACCACGAAATGTGCGCGACGATTCTTCTGCCAGCAACCCTCGGCGCTCACCGTGCACTGAGGCCGCTCTTCCCCCAGACTGATCCCGCGAAGGCGGGCGCCGTCGACCGCGAGATTCACCAGGTAGCCATTTGCGGCGGCCGCTCGGCGCTCGCCGAGCGCCAGGTTGTATTCGTTCGTGCCGCGTTCGTCGCAGTGGCCCTCGATCGTCACTTGGTACTCCGGGTGCTGAGTGAGGAAAGCGGCGTTGCGCGAAAGACGCTCGCGCGCGGCCTCGCCGAGCAGCGCCGAGTCGTAGTCGTAGTACAGGTCGCCGAGAAGACCCTGCTGTTCGAGCAGCGCGTTGAGCTCCACGAGATCACGCGGTAGAGCCTGCGGCGTGGCATCGACGGGCGGCGGCATCGGCTCCGTCTCCCGTGGCATCTCCTCGCGGGTGGGCGGAAGATCGGGGCGGGTCTTGGGGGGTTTCGGTTTGCAGCCAAAGGAAGTCAAGCTGACGGCAACGAGCAGGGCCACGGCGGTCACGTTTCTCATGGCACGAAACTGTAGAGGCAATCACGCCACGGCGAAATAGACCGAACGGTGTAGTCGGGTGCCTCTATCGTTCGATACATCCGGCTATCCTGAGGCTCGACTAGACTGCCGCCAGGGTGTCGATGAACCTGCTCTACTCGCCCGAAAGCCGCGCCGAGCGTCTCATTGCCGGCGGCCGCGTCGTACTCGCGGCGTCCTCGCTCTTCGCGGTATGGCTCGATCCCACCGAGCCGGCGAAATTCGTCGGTGTGGCGTATGCGTTGCTCACTGCCTATGTCATCTACGCGACGGTCGTGGCATTCATGGTCGCGCGCGCGGCCGCGCCGTCCAACCGGCAGCGCTTGATCACGCATGCCTTCGATCTTGCATTCTTTTCGCTCTTCACCTACTTCACCTCCGGCCCCGCGCAGAGCCCGTTCATCGCCTACTTCGTCTTTTCGATGGTCTGCGCGACCTTACGTTGGCAGTGGCGCGGCACGTTGTGGACGGCAATCGCCGCGCTCGCCGCGTTCCTCGGTTTGGGCGTCTATTTCGCCGAGTTCCTCGGCGACTCGAGCATCGAGCTCACGCCGTTCATCATCCGAGCGGTCTACCTAGCGGTGTTTGCCGTGCTGCTCGGCTACTTGGGTGCGCACGAGGAGCGCACCCGCCGCGAGATGGCGATGCTGGCCTCCTGGCCACATCCGATCGGCGGCCGGCCGGGCGACGTGCTTCGCGAACTGCTGGCCACGTCGGCGAGGATCCTCGGCGTCGAGCGGGCGGTGGCGATCACCACGGAACGAGAGGAGCCCTGGCTATCTGTCGCCGAGCTCGATCGCGGCGCGTTCTGCGAAACCCGCGCTCCTCCCGATGCATTCGATCCACTGGTCGCACCGGAGCTCGAGGGTTCGAGCTTCCTCTGCGCTGCACCTGACAACACCGATTCGGAAGTGCTGTTTCGGGGCCAATCGCTCGGCACGCGGAAGGGGAAGCCGCTCAACTCGCGGTTTGTCGCCCGGTTCGGAGCCGGGCCCGTGCTTTCTCTGCCACTACGCGGCGAGACTATCGAAGGCCGGCTCTTCTTCCTCGGCAAACGCAACCTGACGCTCGACGATCTCGTGCTCGGCGAGATCGTCAGCGCCATTCTCGCGGCGCGACTCGACCAAGCATTCCTGATCCAGCAGCTGCGCGCCGCGGCCGTCGACGACGAGCGTGTCCGACTGGCCCGCGACCTCCACGATGGCGTGCTGCAGTCGTTCACCGGTATCGGGCTCCAGATCGGCGCAGCAAGGCGACTGGCCGAAGAACAACCGGCGGGCGTCGCTGCGCACCTGCTTGACCTTCAGCGACTGCTCGCCGACGAGCAACGCGACCTCCGATTTTTTATTCAGGAGCTGCAGCGGCATCCTCTGCCGGAGAACGTCGGTCCGCTCGGCGAGCGCCTGCGCGAGCTCGCTCTACGCATCGAGCGCACGTGGGGGCTCCGGGTCGGCCTGCAGACCGCCGGCCTCGGCGCCGAACCCGATGCCAAGCTGGCGCGCGAGATCTACAACCTGGTGCGGGAGGCCGTCGTGAATGCAGCGCGACACGGCGGTGCCCACAACGTGGAAGTGATCGTGGAAGAGCATGGCGGTCGCGTCACCGTCGCGGTGGCGGACGACGGCCATGGCTTTCCCTACTCCGGCGCGTTCTCCGATGGCGAGCTGCGGGCCCGGGATCTTGGCCCGCGCACCTTGCGCGAGCGCACTTGCGCCCTCGGCGGAGCGCTTCAATTGGCCTCAGGGCCGGAAGGGGCGCGAATCGAGATGAGCCTGCCGACCAGCGGAGCCGTTCAATGAAGCCGATCCGGCTGGTGATCGCCGATGATCATCCCATCGTGCTCGACGGCATTGAACAGCTCTTCGGCCTCGAAGCGGATGTCACCATCGTGGCCCGCGCACGGAGCGGCGAGGAAGCGCTGGCGGCAGTCCAGCACCACGTACCGGAGGTGCTAATCATCGACGCCCGCATGCCTGGCCTGGGGGGCCTGGGCGTACTCCAGAAGTTGAGCCACTCAGCCTTGCCCACGCGCATCGTCCTGCTCGCCGCTGAGCTCGACGCGGCGCAGATCGCCGAAGCGGTGCGCAACGGTGCCTGTGGCATCGTGTTCAAGGAGATGGCCTCTGAGGTCCTGATTCAGGCCGTGAGAGAGGTCGCCGGCGGCGGCCTGTGGCTCGACAAGGGCGAGGTCGGACGCACTCTGCAGGCGCTCTTGCGCGATCGTTTGGGCGGGCCGCAGGTTGCGGCCGCGCTCACGCCGCGGGAGGCGGAGATCGTGCGCATGGCGGCGCGGGGCCTGCGCAATCGCGGCATCGCTGAGCAGCTCGAAATCAGCGAGGGGACGGTAAAAATTCACCTCCACAATATCTACGAGAAACTCGGCGTCGATGGCCGGTTGAAGTTGACGCTGCTCGCGCAGCGGCTGGGGTTGACGTGATTGTTGCAGTCCGTTACATGACCGAAATTGCCGCGAAACCTCCGCGCCCGATGCTGTGCTTGGGCAGCGGAGGTGAACGTCTTGAGCAAGTCCAGAAAACGATTCGTCCTGGGAGGCATCGCCCTGATCGCGGGAGTGGCGGCGGTTGTTCTCTGGTCACGAACGTCCAAGGCGCGCTCTCAGGAACCCGCCGGCGGCGCCGAGGTGGCAAGCGTGACGCGGCGGGACATCGGCTACGTCGTGAAGGCCACCGGCATCGTCAAGCCGCGGGTGGGCGCCGAGGTGCGGGTGGGCTCGCGGACTTCCGGCGTCGTTCGCCGGCTGCTGGTGCGCATCGGCGATCAGGTCGAGAAGGGCCAGCTGCTGGCCGAGGTGGACGATCGCGAGCTCGACGCCCAGCGCGAGGTCGCACGGGCACAGGTCGCCTCGGCGCGGGCCGCGCTGCGGTTCGCTGACGCCGATCTCGAGCGCCGGCGCGAGCTCGCGGCGAGCGCGCTGATCTCACGGAGCGATCTCGAAGTGGCCGAACGCGCCTTCGCCATGGCCCAGGCGCAAGCGCATCAGTCGGACGCCAGCCTCGCGGCCGCGGCGACCCAACTCGGCTACTCGCGCATCGTGGCCCCGATCCGCGGCGTGGTCTCTTCGGTCGCGACGCAGGAGGGCGAGACCGTGGCGGCGAGCTTCGCCGCGCCGACCTTTCTCACCCTGCTCGACCTCACGCGTCTCGAAGTCTGGGCCTATGTCGACGAGACCGACATCGGCCGCATCAAGGTGGGCCAGGCCGCCCACTTCACCGTCGACACCTACCCCGATCACGAATTCGAGGGCCGCGTGTCCGCGATCTACCCGCAGGCAGAGATCCGCGACAACGTCGTCGACTACATCGCGGTGGTGACGTTCGAGGTCTCCGCCGATCTTGTGCTCCGGCCCGAGATGACAGCGGCGATGCGGATCGCTCTGGAGGCGCACCCGAACGTGCTCGCCGTGCCGGTGCGCGCCGTGCGGCGGGAGAACGGCCACTCCACCGTAGTGATGTCTGGCCCCGCCGGCGGGGCGGCCCCCGAGCACCGGCCGATCACCACTGGCAGCCGGGATGGAACCTACATCGAGGTCCTCGATGGATTGAAGGAAGGCGAGCAAGTCATCGTCGGCGACACCGCCGTCAAATCGGAGGCCTGAGCAGCGATGCCGATCATCGAGTTGAAGGACGTGGCCAAGACCTACACCCGGCCGACCGGCGAGACCGTGGAGGCGCTCCGCGGCGTGAGCCTGTCGATCGAACGCGGTGAGTTTGTTTCGATCGTCGGCGCCTCGGGCTCCGGCAAGAGCACGCTGATGAACATTCTCGGGCTGCTCGATCGCCCGGGCCAGGGCGGCTACCGGCTCGACGGCCAGGACGTCGAAGGCATCGGCGCCAACGAACAGGCTCGTCTGCGCAATCGCAAGATCGGTTTCGTCTTCCAGGCCTTTCACCTGTTGCCGCGTACCAGCGCGCTCGAGAACGTGGAGCTACCGCTGGTGTACTCCGAGCGCGACTCGATCGACGGTTTGGGCGAGAAGGCACTCCGGGCCGTTGGCCTTGGTGACCGCATGAAGCACTCGCCAGCCGAGCTCTCGGGCGGCCAACAGCAACGGGTCGCCATTGCGCGCGCCCTGGTCAACGAACCCGACCTACTACTCGCCGATGAGCCGAGCGGTAGCCTGGACGCCAAGTCGGCGGCCGAGATCATGGGCATTTTCCAGGAGCTGAACCGCGCCGGACGCACCATCGTCCTGATCACTCACGACGCCGCCATGGCGGCACATGGGAAACGAATCGTGCAGCTCGAAAACGGCCGCGTGACCAGCGATCGACCGATCGCGGCGCGGTCACAGGATCGCTCGACGTTGTCGGGCGCCGGTCAGGAGGCCAAGTGAATCCGACCCGTCTGCTCGCTCAGAGTTTCCGTACGCTGCCGCGCTATCGCCTGCGCACCGCCTTCATGATGCTGGCGAGCTTCGTCGGCGCCGCCGCGCTGACGCTGGTGATCTCGGTTGGCGAAGGCGCCAAGCGCAAGACCATGAACACGGTCCGCCAACTCTTCGGCGCTTCCTCCATCCTGATCATGGGCAGCGGCACGGAGTTCATGGGCGGGCCGCGCCCGGACGCCGCGCGATTCACCATCGACGACGTCGAAGCAGTGGCCAAGCAGGTCCCCGAGATCGAGGCCTGGGATCCTCAGCAGGCCATGCCGGCGGCCTCGGTCCGCCATGGCGACGCCACCACCAAGGCGCGAGTCCTCGGCGCCTCCGAGCGCTTCCAGCAGGTCTGGGACCGCGGGGTCGTTCGCGGCGAGACCTTCGACCTGTCGGCCGTGAACGGCTCAGCCAGGGTGGCGCTGATCGGACAGTCCGCGGCTCGCGCGCTCTTCGCGACCGAGGATCCGCTGGGAGCCGAGATCCTCATCGGCCAAGTGACCTTCAAGGTGATCGGCGTGCTCGAAGTCTTCGGTACCGACCTGCACGGCATGGACCGCGACAACGAGGTCGTGGTACCGATCACCACGCTGCAGCGCCGTCTGATGAACGTCGACACCATCGCCGCGGCCAAGCTCCTGGTGCGCGATCAGGACCAGGTGGCGGCCGCCAGCAAGGAGGTGCAGCGGGTCCTGCGCGACCGGCACGCGATTCCCACCGGGCGGCCGGACGACTTCCGCCTCATCACGGCGGTCGCGGTGCAGCAGATGGTCGCCAAGACCGGCCGCGTGCTCGACGTCTATCTACCGCTCGTCGCCTTGGTCGCGCTAGCCGTCGGGGGCATGGTCGCCGCTGCTTTGATGCTGGTCTCGGTGAATCAGCGAATCGGCGAGATCGGTCTGCGGCGCGCGCTGGGAGCGCGGGCCGAAGACATCGGCCTGCAGTTTCTGATCGAGACCGCGGTGACCGCTCTCGGCGGCGGGCTCCTCGGCGTCGCCGTCGGTTCCGCGGGCGCTCTGCTGGTCGCGCAGAAGATGCATCTCGGCCCGGTCTTTTCCTGGAAGGCAGTCCTCATCGCGCTGGTGGCTTCGGCGGTCGTCGGGCTGCTCTCCGGGGTGGTGCCAGCGCGCCGAGCGGCAAGACTGCTGCCCGCCGACAGCCTGCGATGACTCCCTCGGTGGGGTCAGCGCGATGAAACTCCGCCGCACGCTCGGGCCGGGCCTGCGAGCGCTCCTGGTGCATCGGGTGCGCGCCGGCCTGGCCTTCGCGAGCATCGGCGTCGGGGTTGCCGCCATCGTGTTTACCAGCGCTCTCGGCGCCGGCGCCGAGGGCGAGGTGCAACGGAAGATCGACGCCTTGGGCACCAACTTGCTCGTCGTGCGCCCGGCGCAGGTGCAAACGCTCACCGGCAGGAAATCGATGCGCGGCAGCGTCACCACGCTGAGTGTCGACGACTACGAAGCGATCGCTGCCCTGCCCCTCGCGGCGCTCACGGCGCCCGCCGCGGAGGGTGTTCTTCGCGTCAAGGCGGGTCACACCGCGATGGCGACCAGCGTGCTCGGCACCAACCCTTCGTTCCCGCGGGTGCGCCGCTTCGCGCTCGCCGCCGGCCGCTTCCTCGACGAGCGTGATGACCGAGAGGCCCGCCGCGTGGCGGTTCTCGGCGCCCGGGTGAGCGAATCGTTGTTTCCCGGCGAGAGCCCGATCGGCCGAGAGATCCGTCTGCGCTCGATTCCCTTCGAGGTCATCGGCGTGCTCGAGGCCAAGGGCGCCATGGCCGACGGCTCGGATCTCGACAACCAGGTGCTGGTGCCGATCCGCACGGCGCTTCGCCGGGTGTTCAACACCCGCTGGCTGAGCAACGTCTACGTCGACGTGCGAAACGAGCCCGGCGCCGGCCAGAGCGCCGCGATGGATTCCGCCGTACAGACAATCGCCGCACTCGTGCGGACGCGGCACCGCGAGCGCCACCCCGCGCGTGCCGCACAACGTGACGACTTCTCGGTTCAGAACACTTCCCGGTTTCTCGCCATGCAGAAACAGGCGACGGGCACGCTCGGCGTCGTCGCCAGCGGCATCGCCGGCCTGGCGCTGCTCGTCGGTGGGACGGGCATTCTCGCGTTACTGCTGCTCGCGGTGCGCGAACGCACGGCCGAGATCGGCTTGCGTATGGCCGTCGGCGCACGGCGGCGCGACATCGTGGTGCAGTTCCTGCTCGAGGCCAGCCTGCTGTCCCTCGGGGGATGGGTGGCCGGGCTGGCCGTCGGCGGCCTCGGTGCGACGTGGGTTGCATTCGCCACCGACTGGAAGGTCGGCGTGCCCGGCGGCGCGGTCCTGGTGTCGCTCGCGATGGTGGTCTTGATCGGCCTCGGATTCGGCGCCATTCCGGCTCGCCAGGCCTCGCTCCTGGCGCCGGCGGACGCCCTGCATACAGAATGAGCCCCATGGGATCGCCGGGATCGACTCGCGGCGCCGCTGGTCACCTGCCGAAGCAGGGCATCGTGCTGATCGTCGACGACGACGAGAAACTCAACCTGCTGCTCGCCGAATATCTCGGCGGCTTCGGATTCACCGTGCGGAGCGCGACCCATCCGGACGCTGGCCTACGTGCCCTCCGTGCCGAAGCCCCCGACATCCTGATCCTCGACGTCATGCTGCCGGACATGGATGGTTTCGCGCTCTGCCGCAAGGTGCGCGAGACCAGCCGCGTACCGATCATCATGCTCACCGCCCGCGGCGGCGTCATGGACCGTGTGGTCGGTCTCGAGCTCGGCGCCGACGACTACCTGCCGAAGCCCTTCGAGCCGCGCGAGCTCGTGGCCCGCATCCAAGCGGTGCTGCGTCGGGGCATCGCCTTGGAAGACGACGAAATCCTGCGCATCGGGAACCTCGAGGTGAACGGCACGGCGCGCTCGGCGCGTCTCGAGGGCAAGGATCTGGGGCTGACCATGGCCGAGTTCGAGCTCCTTCGCCTGTTGGTGCGAAATCGCGGCCGGGTACTGAGCCGCGATCGCATTCTGGAAGCAACCCGGGGTCTCGACTGGGAAGCCTTCGACCGCTCGATCGACGTCCTGGTCAGCCGCCTGCGCCAGAAACTGGGCGACGACCCTCGCCGCCCGGGGTTCATTCGCACCGTCCGCGGCAGTGGCTACAGCTACATCGGAGGTCATGGTGACTGAGCCTCTACTCTCCCCGCCGGCGCGGCGCGGCCCACGCAACTCGGTATTCCTCAAGCTGGTGCTGATCATGCTGATCACCGGCGCGGCGTTGATCGGGCTCGTCCTGGTGTTCTTCTCGCTGGTGCTCAATCGTGACTACAGCGTCGCGGTGCAGCGCATGGTGCGGGACTATCCGGTGCTCCTGGCGGGCAGCTCCCCCGACCTCGAGACCGCGAAGCGGGTGAGTGACCGGCTGGGCTATGACGTGCGCTACGAGGGTCCGAGCGGCAACTGGGCGACGGACGACGCCATGCCCACGATCGCGCAGGCGCGCGCCCACAGGCCTGCGACGGCATCCCCAGTGGCGCCCGGCATTTTTGTCGCGCATGTCTCATCAAACACCCTGGTGACCAGCCGCGAGGGCGGCACCTATCTCTTCTCGTGGCGGATCGGCCGCCACCTGAACACCGTCCATGCACAGCTCCTTGGGCTTCTGGTGCTGTTCGTGCTCGCGGTCGTGCTGGCCTCGTACATCGTCTTGCGGCAACTCCTGCGGCCTCTGCAGACGTTGACTCAGGGGGTCGCACAACTCGCCGAAGGGCACCTTGATATCGCTCTGCCACGACTCACGCGCGACGAGTTCGGCGATCTCACCGAGGCCTTCAATCGCATGGTCGGCCGGGTGCGAGAGATGATCGGCGCCCGCGATCAACTACTTCTCGACGTCAGCCACGAGTTGCGCTCGCCGTTGACTCGCATGAAGGTGGCGCTCGAGATGATGCCCGACGACCCGCGCCGCGCCCGCCTGTCGGCCGACGTCGGCGAGATGGAAGCCATGATCGCCGAGTTGCTGGAGCTCGAGCGCCTGCGCGACGGCCGCGGCCTGCGCCCTTTCCGCCAGGACCTCGCTCCGTTGCTTCGCGAGGCCGCGCTGCGATTCGCCGAGCGCTCGCCCGGAGTGACGCTGGGATCGATGCCCGCCGCGCCTATCGAACTCGACTTCGATGCCGACAAGCTCCGCAGCGTGCTCGAGAATCTGCTCGAGAACGCGATCAAGTATTCACTGCCGGACAGCGCTCCGGTCGAGCTTCGCTGTGACGCCGGCGAGCGGCAGATCTCGGTCCATGTCTGCGACGACGGTCCTGGAATACCGCCCGACGATCTTCCGGGTCTCTTCGAGCCCTTCTTCCGAGTCGACCGTTCGCGCTCGAAGAAGACCGGCGGCTACGGACTGGGGCTCAGCATCTGTAAACGGATCGTCGAGGCGCACGGCGGGACCATCACAGTCGAGGCACGAACGCCCCGCGGCACCTGCTTTACCGTCACCTTACCCAAGTCGCAATAGGGCCGAAACCGGGCTCGACTCGGTGCTCGACCGTGCCAAAATGGGCCCCGAGCCCACAATTCAATGGAACTTCTCCTCTGGCGCTGGAGCCTAGCCGTTCAGTTCGCCTCGCTCGCCATGATCACGGTGTTCTTCGCCGTGCTGGCGCGATCGACGCAACGGGTGGGGCTGCGCTCGTGGGTGCTTGCTTGGTCGGTGAATCTGCTCGCGCTCGGGTGCAGCTTGCTGTACTGGTACTGGCAGCCCAAGGGAGCCGGGTTCGCTCTCGTCGCCGGGTCCTACATGGCGACCAAAACAGCCTTCCTGCTCCTCGTCATCGACGGCACGCAGCGCTTTCGCCGACCCGACAGCAGGCCGCTGGCCCTCGGCCGCGGCGCGGCGATCGTGCTCATCTACAGCCTGACCGTCCTGTTCATCCCATCGATCGCGGTCTTGGGGGTCGTGCAGAACATCGTCACCGGCGGTTTGTTCGCGCTCGGCGGCTATCTCGCACTCAGTCCACCACGGCTCGTGGGGACGACCTGGCTCGGGGCGGCGCTGTGGATTCGCTCCGCCTTGAGCTTTTTCGAAGCCGGAGTCTTCGCCTGGGACACAGTGCCCAATCGGCCGTCGTCCACGCTGCTCGATCTCGTGCACTCGTTCCTCGCCGCGCACTCGTTCATCGACACCGGAGCCGAGTGGCTGCTCGCTCTCGCCTGCGTCCTGGCGCTCTCCGAACGCGTAGAGCGCGAGCTGCTGCGCTACAACCAGGACCTGCTGGAAGCCCAGGAGGGCTTGCGTCGTCTGGCTGATCGCGATCCGCTCACCGGCCTTGCCAACCGTCGTTCGCTACCCGAGCTCTGGAGCGTTGTACGGCCGCAGGGCGCACTCCTCCTGTTCTTCGATCTCAATGGCTTCAAGACAATCAACGACACCCACGGCCACCATGTCGGCGATCAATGCCTGCGGCGGTTCGCGATTGGCCTGCGCGAATGCTTCCGCCCCGAGGACGCCCTGGTGCGCTTCGCTGGCGACGAGTTCCTTGTCATCGCCTCGAATCTCGATCCGTCGGCGGCCCGCGAACGCGCCGGGTGGCTGCGTAGTCGTCTGCACGCCTCGCCCGAGGGCGCCCCCGCGGTCGACTTCTCGGTCGGCATCGTGGCGCTCGAGCCCGGCGGCGATCCCGAGGCGGCGCTCAACGAAGCCGATCAATCGATGTACCGCGCCAAGCACGGGCGCCGCAGCTCCTGAACCCCTTCAAACGCTCGGAGGAATCTCCATGAAGCGCCCGGTTCTCGCTGGTGTACTCGCGCTCGGTCTACTACCCACGACGCTCCTCGCGGCGGCGAAGAAGGTTGACCCGGTCCCGGAGCTCGATCGCCTGGCCGAAACCGCGCGCGTGCAGTGGAGCGTTCCGGGCCTCGCGGTGGTCGTGGTGCGCGACGGCCGCGTGCTCCTCGCCAAGGGCTACGGCGTGCGCGAGCTCGGCAACTCGATGACCCTGACCGAGGCCAATCGAGTGAATGCCGATACCCTCTTCGCCGCTGGCTCGACCACCAAGGCGATGGCCGTGACCACGGTCGGCATGCTGGTCGACGAGAAGAAGCTCGGCTGGGACGACCCGGTTCGCAAGTACATACCCGAGCTTCAGTTCGCGGACGCCACACTCTCCGACTCGCTCACGGTGCGTGATCTCCTGACCCATCACACCGGCCTGCCCGAAACCGACTATCTCTGGTATTCCAACGGGCTCAGTTGGCCCGGGATCCTGGCCAGGCTCAAAGGTGTCGGCCCGACGGCGCCCTTGCGTTCGCGCTTCGAGTATCAAAATGTAATGTACGGCGTGGTCGGCGATCTAGTCGGTCGTATCGCTGGCATGCCATGGCCGGAGTTTCTCCGCCACCGCGTCTTCCAGCCGCTCGGCATGACGAGCGCGGTGGCGCTCGGCGAGGAGGCTGCAAAGAGCTCCAACCATGCGACACCCCACTCACGCGAGGACGGCGCGCTGGTCACCGGCGAGACTCTCGGTCTGGTGGATCCGATTCCCGCCGCGGGCTCGGTGTGGCTCTCGGCCAACGACGAGGCGAAGTGGCTGCGTTTCCTGCTCGACCCCACGGCCGTGAAGGACGCCAACGGCGAGCCGCTCCTGGCGCCAGCGACGGTCGAGGAGATCTTCCGGCCGCAGGTCGTGATTCAACCCGGCGCGTTCTATCCCACCGCCGAAAAGACGCAACCCAAGTGGACGACGTATGGCTTCGGCTGGTTCCAGCAGGACTACCGCGGCCGGCGAATCGACTTTCACACCGGCTCGATCGACGGCATGATCGCGATCGTCGGGCTGGTCCGCGACGAACACTTCGGCGTCGCGGTCTTCGCCAACCTGGATCACGCCGAGCTCCGCCACGCGTTGATGCTCTCGGCGTTCGACCTCTTCCTCGAGGGCAATCTCTCCCGCGACTGGAACCACGACCTGCGCACGATGTACGACGGCCTGCGCAGCAAGGGCGACGCCGACCGCGCCGCCTTCGAAGCGAAGCGCGTGCCGAACGCCCCGCCGGCGCATGCACTCGCGGCCTATGCCGGCACGTACTCCGAACCACTGTACGGGGACATTCACTTCACTCTCGACGCGGGAAAGCTCAGCGCGAGAGTCAACCGAATCCTCATCGGCCAGGCCTCACCCTGGCACTACGAGACCTTCCGGGTGGCCTGGCAACGAAAGCTCGACGGCGTCTCGTGGGCCAACTTCCATACCAATGACGAGGGCCAGGTGAACGCCGTCGAGATCGACGGTCACAGCTATGCGCGGCAGGCGTCAGCGAACTGATCGCTAGAGCTGCTTTCAACCGGCCGGCCACCCTCCAGGGTCGAACCGCATTCCAAACGCCACGAAACGCGTCTCGGGATCGTTCCGCTCGATCGCCAGCAGCTTTGCGCCTTTCACCGCGAAGCCGGCGGCACCAGTCCGTTCAGCCGGTAGTACATGACCAGCTGGCCGTAGTGCTCGCCGTTGTGCTCGATGAACGAAACGACGGTCTCGGCGGCTGCCGGCGTTGCGCCGGCCTTCTCGAGGCCCTTGGGCACGCCCTCGAAACTCGAGCGCAGCGCGCTCACCACCTTGGCCTTGGTCCCGTACTTCGCCCGCGGTAGCTCGTTAGCGTCGCCGTCGGCCTTCTCGCCGCGGAGAGTCTGAGCAGCGTAGTCGTTCCAGAACGCGACGTGGCGCAGCTGATCGCCAAAGGAACGCACGTCGGACGACGGTTTGTATTCGTACTTGTCCTCGGGGAACTCCTCGGCGAGCTTCACCAGCTTGTCGCCGATTTCGGTCCAGCGGGTGTTCAGCAAGTCTTGCGTGGCTTCTAGCATCGGTAGGTCTCCCCTGTCTCCAGAGCGCCGCCCCGGGCGTCATGCCCAGCAACGTGAGACCTACGTTAGGCGAGGCGTCGGGCGTCGGGCTTGCGGTTTCTTGCTCTCTTTCCGGCCTGGAGAGCGGCGAGCACAGCTGGGAAGCGCCTGCCGCGCTGGATCTCGGAGGGCAGCACGCCGAAGCGCTCCCGAAACGCCGTGACGAAATGGCTGAGCGAACCGAAGCCGACGTTGAAACAGGTGTCGGTGACGCTCGCGCCTTGGTCCAGCCGGTGCCCTGCATGGCGCAGGCGTACGGCGGTCAGGTAGCGGTGCGGCGGCACGCCGACCATGGCGCGGAACACGCGGGCGAAATGGAACGGGCTGAGGTGCGATGCCGCCGCCAGCTCGCGCAGGGTCAGGGGCCGAGCGAAGCCGCTTTCGATGAGCTCGAGCGCGCGGTCCAAGCGGCGTGCATCGCGCGCGAACTGCGCCTCGGCGCGGAGATTCCGGCGGCTTGTCAACTGGTGCTCGGCCAGCGATTCGAACAGGGCGCCGGCGAGGAGCTCGAGGCGAACTTCGTCGCCCGGTACGCAATCATCCAAGCGATGCCGCAGGTAGCTCTGGCGGCCGGACATCTCGGCCCACGGCGGCCGCAGCGGCGGCACATCCGCCGACAACAGATCCTCGACCGCCTGGTCGTCGAAGGTGAGCGACAGGCAGCGGTCGGTCGGCAGCTCGTGATCGTGCGCGCAGGAGAAGCTCATCCCGGCGCTCATGACGAAGAGGGAGCCGGGAAGGAATCTCCGGCGCTCGCCGTCGACCTTGACCTCGAACGAGCCGTCCTCGACGAAGCTGATACCCGTCCGCCCGGTGACCTCGTGCTCGGGGTCGCGGTGCTCGACGCCCGGCGGATGGTCGAAACGCCGCAGATTAACAGCCGGCGTTTGGAGGATGAGGGCAACGCGATTCATCCCCTGAACTGTGCCACGAAGGGCCTCGCAGGCTCAACCTGACCACTTTCTCCAGCCCGGCAATGACCAAGGTTGCGGAGCCAGTTAACCAAGTCGCGTCCGCTCCGTTCTTCTTCCAGGAAGTCGCCGACGAACCCCCGATCGAGTGCCCCTGGGAGGGTCTGAGTCATGGAAACTCTGCTGCGTGACATGAAGCACGGTGTCCGCTTGTTGTTCAAACAGCCCGGATTCACGCTCGCCGCGCTCGCCGTTCTGGCGCTCGGGATCGGGGCGAATACCGCCATGTTCAGCTTGGTGAACGCGTTTCTGCTCAAGCCGCTCACCATTGAAAAGCCCGAGGAGCTGCTCGGGGTCTACAGTCGGGACGCCAAGAAGGTCGATTCGTACCGGGGTTTTTCCTATCCGGAATTCGCCGACCTGCGCGACGGCAACCGGGTGTTCTCGAGCCTGACCGCGCACAACATGGCCTTGGTCGGGCTCTCCGAGGACGCCGCGACGACCCGGCGGGTGTTCGCCGATATGGTGACCTCGAACTACTTCAGCACCTTCGGCGTCTCCATGTTCCGTGGCCGCGCCTTCACCGCCGACGAGGAGCGCCCGGGCAGTGGCATTCCCGTGGTCATCGTCAGCCACTCCTTCTGGAAGCGTGGCGGAGCGGATCCTGCTTTGGTTGGCACGACGCTCCGCATCAACAGCAAGCTGTTCACCGTGGTGGGCATCGCTCCCGAAGGCTTTTCTGGGACGACGGCGCTGATCAGCTCCGAGCTCTACATGCCACTCGGAATGTACGAGTCCCTGGTCAACGATTTCGAAGGCGGAGCCCGGCCGCTCGACCGCGACAACCACGCCTTGATCGTGATCGGGCGCCTGCGCCCCGGGATGACGCGCGAGGCCGCCGACGCGCAGCTCGCGGCGCAGCCACCGCTCGACACCCGTGGCGACCGCCAAGTGCTGGTCGCGCGGCCGCTCTCGCGGCTCAGCATCTCGACCAGCCCGAGCAAGGACGACGAGCTGCGGCTACCCTCGCTGCTCCTCCAGTCGATGGCGATCATCGTGCTGCTCATCGCCTCGATGAACGTCGCCAACATGATGCTGGCGCGCGGTGCCGTGCGCCGGCGGGAGATGGCGATCCGCGTCGCGCTCGGCGCCGGACGGCGGAGCGTTCTCGCGCAGCTCTTTACCGAGAGCCTGCTCTTGGCGGTCATCGGCGGCGCCATCGGCTTGATGGTCGCCTACTGGAGCACCACTCTCCTGATCCGGTCGCTGGCGCACATGGCACCGATCGATCTGGTCTACAACGCCGCCCCCGACCTCCGCGTGCTCGCGGTGACCATGGCATTTTGTGTGCTGAGCACGGTGATGTTCGGCTTCGGTCCGGCGCTCAGCCTGTCGCGGCCCGATGTGTTTTCGGATCTCAAGGGCAAGGATCAAGCCGCGTCGGGAAGCGGCAAGTTCTCGCGACGCAACCTGCTGGTGATCGCCCAGCTCGCTTTGTCGCTGATGCTGCTCACCGCAGCGGGGCTGTTCCTGCGCAGCTCGCTCCAGTCGGCGCGGATCGCGCCGGGCTTGCGCATCGAGCAGACGCTGGTGGTCGAGGTCGATCCGAGTCTCGCGGGTTACAACGAAGCCCGTGGACGGGAGCTCTATCGGACACTGATCCCGCGCCTGGCAAGCGTGCCGGGAGTCCAGTCGGTGGATCTCGCCGCGACCGTACCCTTCGGCATGGTGTCGCTCGGACGCAGCGTGCAGAAGGCGAGCGATGCGCCACTGGCGCCGGCGGATGCGGACTCTGGCAAGCAGGCGGGACTGGTCGACACCAGCTTCAACATCGTGGGGCCAGAGTATTTCGCGACCATGGACGTGGCGCTCCTGCGCGGGCGCGTGTTCTCCGAGAGTGAGACCTCGAGCGCGACGGCGCCGGTCGCGATTCTCGACCAGCTGGCAGCCGACGCGCTATGGCCGAACGGCGACGCCGTGGGCCAGCACATTCGCATGACGTCGGGCGGCGCGAATCAGACACCGCGCGATGCCGAGGTCGTGGGCGTGGTGGCGAGCGTGCAGCAGCACATTCTCGGGACGGCCTGGGGGCCGCACCTCTACGTCCCCTTCGGTCAGGAGTATCAATCGGACATGACGCTGCACCTCAAGGTCGCGGCCGGGAGCGCGGCAGGCGAAGCGCAAGTCCTCGCAGCGGTTCGCCGCGAAATCCACGCGGTCGATGCGGCGCTGCCAGTGCTCGCTGCACGCTCGCTGCGCGACCATCTCGAAGCGAGCTTCGACCTTTGGCTGGCGCGAACCGCGGCCAAGATGTTCTCGATCTTCGGCGGCGTGGCGCTGTTGCTGGCAGTGATCGGCCTCTACGGCGTGCGCGCGTACTCGGTCTCGCGGCGGACGCGAGAGATCGGGATTCGCATGGCGATCGGGTCGAGCGCCGGCGAGGCGCTGGCGCTGGTTCTGCGCGAAGGGCTGCGGCTCACCGCCTTCGGCTTGGGAGCGGGCCTGCTGCTTTCCTTCGGGATCGGCAAGCTGCTCTCGGGCATGCTCTATCAGGTGAGCGCCATCGACCCGCTGGTGTTCGTCGGGGCGCCACTCCTGCTTACGTTCGCTTCGCTGCTCGCCTGCTACGTCCCGGCGCGGCGGGCGGCCCGCATCGAGCCGATGGTGGCCTTGCGTTATGAGTGAGCTCGGCAGGGCGACGCATGCGTCGCCCTCTTCGCGTAACGTCTATCGCTTGCCCAGCGCGGCCGCCTTCTTCACGTAGCACTCGGGGTAGACCTTCGCCAGTGCGGTGATCTTCGGCAGATCATTCATCACGATGTACGGGTACATCGGATTGTGAATGAGGAAATCCTGATGGTAGTCCTCCGCCGCATAGAACCCCTGCAGGGGCTCGAGCTTGGTCACGATCGGGGCTGAGAACGACTGCGCCTTGGTGAGCTGATCGACATAGGCGCGCGCCACCTTCTCCTGGGTCGGTGAGGAGAAGAAGATCTCCGAGCGATAGCTCGTGCCGGAATCGGGACCCTGTCGGTTGAGCTCGGTGGGATCGTGGGCCACGCTGAAGAAGAGCCTCAGAAGCTGGCCATAGGAAACCACCTTGGGGTCGAACGTAATCTCGACCGACTCGGCGTGGCCGGTGGTCTCGGTGCCAACCATTTCGTAGTGCGCGGTTTCGGCGGTGCCGCCGGAATACCCGGCGACGACCTTGGTCACGCCCTGCACGTGCTCGAACATGCCCTGCAGGCCCCAGAAGCAGCCTCCCGCGAGGACCGCGGTCTGCGGGCCCGTGGCCTCGGCGGCGGGGGTGTCGAGAGTGGGGATTGGCAAGGCTTTGTTCAGGGCATCGGCTCCGGCCAAACGGCAAGAGGCGCCGGTCATCAAGAGAAGGACCGCCGCGAGGGCGGGAATCTGGCGTCGAGTCATGGGCTTTTCTCCTTGTCGCCTATTCTTACGCGCCATGGGACTCGCGGGATGTACCCGCTGCGTTGAACCCGCGAATCCGGCGCGATGATCCTGCTCAACCGCTAGACGCGCTAGTGTGGGAGCGACCATGGACCTATCCGACGCCAACCTGCAAATTGTCCTCCGGCTGGGCGCCGCGGTCTTGGTCGGCGGTCTGGTCGGGCTGGATCGCGAGCTCCATCGCAAGGTCGTGGGCCTGCGCACCTCGGCGTTGGTGACCCTCGCCGCCGCCATGGCGGTGCTGGCGCTCTACGGCCTCGGGCAGCCCGGCGAAATGGACGTGAATGCCGTCAGTCGAATCGTTCAGGGCGTCCTCACCGGCGTTGGGTTTCTCGGCGCTGGAGTCATCATGCGCGACACCAGCGGCCACGTCACCGGGCTCACCACGGCGACGATGATCTGGGTTTCCGCGGCGCTCGGAGTCCTCTGTGGGCTGGGCCGCTGGACGATCCTGCTGACCGCCCTGGTCCTCGTGCTGATCGTGCTGGTGCTCGGGCGCCGGGTCGACCGGCTGGTCCAGCGGTTCACTGCGCCGACACCACCTGACTGACTACCAATCGGTTTCGCGGTAATCCTTCAGAAACTTCCCCCACACGTGCACTCCGGTGTTGATGCCGGAGAGGATCGGATCGACGATCCGCGCCGCGCCGTCGACGATGTCGAGCGGCGGGTGGAAGCGATGGTCTTTCACCTTGCGAGCCGCGATGGCCGCAGGATCCTCGTCGGTTACCCAGCCGGTGTCGACGCTGTTCATGTGGATGCCGTCGTGCTGGTAGTCGGTGGCCGAGGTGCGGGTCATCATGTTGAGCGCCGCCTTCGCCATGTTGGTGTGCGGGTGGCGGGTGGTCTTCAAATTACGGTAGAACTGACCCTCGACGGCCGAGACGTTCACGATGTGCTTGTCGCGTTCGGGCGTGCGCAGCATCAGCGGCTTCAGCCGGGCGTTGAGAATGAACGGCGCGACAGCGTTCACCAGCTGGACCTCGAGGAGCTCGACCGATGAAACTTCGTCGAGCAACAGCCGCCAGGAATTGCGCCCGCGCAGGTCCACCTGCTGCAGGTCCTGATCGAGCCGGCCCTCTGGAAAGAGATCTCGATTGCCCGCGCGGTCCTCGGGCAGCAGCGGAACCTGCGAGAGCTCGGCCGCGTGGGTGAGCCCGGTCACTTCCGACAAACGCTCGACGGTTGCAGGCATGGCGTCGGCTGCGTTCTCATGGCCGGCCTCGGGAAGCATCTGATATCCGCGCAGACCCTCGAAGGTACCGAGGAGCTGGCGCTCGGCCTCGGCCATGGTGTGCAGCGCGGCGGTCTCGCCTTCCATCATGTGTTCATAGAAGCCGGGCGGCCGGCGCACCGTCTGGCAGGCGTTGTTGACGATGAAGTCCAGGCGCTTTTCGGTCGCCAGGAGCTCGCGGCAGAAAGCCTCGACGCTCGGCGTATGCCGAAGATCGAGCCCGAAGATGCGCAAACGGTGACCCCATTCGGCGAAATCGGCTTCCTCTGCATACCGGCCGGCGGAATCGCGCGGGAAACGTGTGGTGACGATGAGCTCGGCTCCGGCGCGCAGCAACTTCAGTCCCGCCTGGTAGCCGATCTTCACTCGCCCGCCGGTGAGCAGCGCCACACGGCCGCGCAGGTCCGCGAGCTCGGTGCGCTTCATGAAGTTGAACTCGGCGCAGGGCGGGCAGAGCTGATCGTAGAAATGATGGATGGTGACGTAGTGCTGCTTGCAGACGTAGCAGTGCTGCGACTCGCCGAGATTTCCTGCCGGCTCCGGCGTCGCTTCGTCAACCCCATTCGGCCCATTGGCCAGCTTCGGCGGATACACGTTGGGCGAGATGAATACCGGTTTTCGCCGCAACTCGCGAATGCCGGTGTTGCCGAGCACCGTTTCCGCCTTCTGTACGATGGCCGCTTTGCGCTGGCGAATGGAAGCCTTCACCAGGCGCCGCCGGGCGCGGTGGTCCGGCTCGGTCACCACACGCGCGGCGCGCAGCAGGCGCTGCCGCTCGGCTTCGGGGACCTGGATCAAGAGGCCGCGATCGGCATCGATCGACTCGAGCAGATCGGCCGCGGCCCGCAGGCGCTCCTCGAACGAGGACTCCTCGGCAGCGGCCGGGATGATTTCGGGGTCGAGGGTGAGCGACATCGTCCGCGCAGTGTATGCGAGGCGGAGTGCGAGATAGGCTCATCCGGTGGCATTTCGGCGCGAGCGAGGAGGCGGATCTGGACGTATTTGACGATGCTGGGGGCCTGGAAGAGCCCGTCCGCGCGGCGTTGATCGTGGCTCACCCCGGGCACGAGCTCATGGTGCACGCCTGGATGGAACGCCAGCGACCCATCTATTGCTGCTTGACCGACGGCTCCGGCGGAAACGCCGCCTCGCGCCTCGATTCGACGATCCGCTTGCTCGACAGCCTCGGTTCCGCGCGCGGCCCCGTCTTCGGGCCGTACCCCGACAAGGAGATCTACCGCTACCTGCTCGACGGGCGCCTGGAAGTCTTCGTCGAGCTCGCCGAGCAACTCGCCGACGCCATGATCGAGGCCGGCACGAACTGGGTGGCCGGCGACGCCGCCGAGGGCTTCAACCCCACGCACGACGTCTGCCGTTTCGTCATCGACGGTGCGGTGGCCTTGGTGCATCGTCGCACTGGACGTTCCCTGCGGAATTCGGATTTCGCACTCGACGCGCGACCCGAGGACTGCCCCGAGCCACTGCGCAATGGCGCGCTGTGGCTCCGTCTCGACGACACCGCGATCGGCCGCAAGATTGCCGCTGCCCGCGAGTACCCAGAACTTCGCGACGAGGTGGACGCAGCCCTGGCGCGTTACGGCCGGTCCGCCTATGCGCTCGAGTGCTTGCGGCCGAGCCGGACGTCCTTCTTCCTCGAGCGCTTCGAGATGGAACCTCCGGCGTACGAGCGCTTCGGCGCGAAACGAGTCGAGCAGGGCCGCTACCGGGAGCTCATCCGCTACCGCCAGCACGTGCTGCCTGTCCACGCGGCGCTCGGAACCGCCTGCCAGGAATGAGCGCCGGGCGCCCGCTCGGCGAGAGCTTCGATCCAAGTACTTGACTCCGTCAACTATTTCGAGCGAGCATCGGCCTGGAGGTGCTCCATGCCCGCTCGCCGAACCGGCCGCAAAGCCGCCCCTTCACCTCGTCTGGTCGATCCGATCGACCAAGTCCGGCGCTTCAATCGCTTCTATACCCGCACCATCGGGGTGCTCTCCGAGAGTCCTCTCGGCGGACCCCACTCGCTGGCCGAGCTCCGCGTGCTCTACGAGATCGCCTATCGCGAGCTGCCGACGGCGGCCGAGATCGCGGCCGAGCTCGGGCTCGATGCCGGGTATCTGAGCCGCATTCTGCGCCGCCTGGAGCGCGATGGCTTGGTGGCGCGCCGGCGCTCGGAGGACGACGCCCGGCAGAGCCACTTGAAGCTCACTCGCCACGGGCGCACCCGCTTCGCCGCGCTCGAGGAAGACTCGCGCAGACACGTGCGCGGCATGCTCGATCCTCTTTCCGCCGATGCGCGGGCGCGCCTCACCGGCGCCATGCGGACCATCGCCGATGCGCTCGGCGCCGCGTCCCCGGCCCCTTCTCCGATCGTCCTGCGCCCGCCCGGCCCCGGCGATCTGGGCTGGGTGGTCTACCGGCACGGTCTGCTCTATGGCACCGAGTACGGCTGGAACGCGGAGTTCGAAGGCTTGGTGGCGAGCATCGTGGCGGACTTCGCGGCCCATTTCGACCCCGAGAAGGAACGCGGCTGGATCGCCGAGCGCGACGGCGAGACCCTGGGCTTCGTCTTCCTGGTCAAGAAGTCGGCTCGTGTCGCCCAGCTCCGCATGCTGCTGGTCGAGCCCGCAGCGCGCGGCCTCGGTCTAGGCGGGCGGCTGGTTGACGAGTGCACCCGCTTTGCGCACGCCGCCGGGTATCGCAAGATCGTCCTCTTGACCAACAGCCGTCTCGCCAGCGCGCGTTTCCTCTACACCCGGGCGGGCTATCGCCTCGTCGACGAGGAGCGCGCGCACGTTTGGGGAGCCGAACAGATCGCTGAAACCTGGGAGCTCGATTTGGCGACGGCTACAATCCCCCCTGCCCAATGACCGACGATCTCGCGGCGATCTCACCCCTCTTCAACTACGACACCGCCGTCGACTGGACGGCCCGTCTCGAGCGCGAGGGTCCCTTCCTCGTGAGCGCACTCCGCGGCGCCCCGAGCGAGCGCGTGCTGGATCTCGGATCGGGTACCGGCGAACACGCCAATTGGCTCGCAGAACGGGGCTTTACCGTGGTCGGCATCGAGGGCGTGAAGGAGCGTTGGGAGGTGGCGAAGAGCCGCGCCGTCGCCAACGTGCAGCACCTGGCAGGCGACCTCGGCGCCGTCGAGGCCATGGTCCGCGGTCACTTCGGAGCCGTGGTCTGTCTCGGCAACACGCTGCCGGCGTTGATCGGTGTCGAAACGATCTCGCGGATGTTCGTCGGGCTGCGGCGCCGATTGCTTCCCGGCGGAGTCTTCGTCGGGCAGCAGCTCAACTACGACGCGCTCGCACCGGGCGAACTCACCAGGCTTCCCCAACGGCGGCTGGCGGTCGAAGGCGGCGAGCTGGTCTTCGAGCGCCAGCTCGAACTCCGAGCCGAGGGCGTCGTAGCGGTCACCGAGACCGTGCATCGACGGCAATCCGGCGGCGAAGGCGGCGGCGAGCTCGTCCACCAGCGCCAGCTCTTTCAGCAGGGCTG
Organism: Acidobacteriota bacterium; assembly: GCA_039933785.1. GTDB lineage: Bacteria > Acidobacteriota > Thermoanaerobaculia > Multivoradales > JAGPDF01 > JBDTNL01. The sequence continues at coordinate 165,148 of JBDTNL010000001.1, read as the reverse complement.
GCGCCATCAGGAGCTCCTTACCCTGCTCGATGTCGCCGGATTTCGGCGAGTCGAGGTCTTCGGCGGGTTCGCGAGCCAGCCGTTCGACCTGGCGGCCTCGGCCGAGATGGTCCTCCTCGCCACCTGATCCCGTCCCGCAGTAGCGGTTTCTCCTCCCCCCGCACTCTCGATGGGTAGTCCAGGGCAACGTTGTCGGCTCGAAGCCGAGAGGAGGCTCTATGCCTGCGATGCAGTGGCTACACCAGCAACGGGTTGCTGGAGGATTCCTGGGTTTCCTGGTCCTTGGGGCGGGCTTCTCCCCGGCTCTCGCCGGAGACTCGCTCTACGGGAAGGTGACCGAGGTGAAGGACGCGACAGTGGTAACGCTCGACTACGGCGCGGGGACGTACGTCGTCCGCATCACCGGCATCGAGGCTCCTCGCGAGGGCAAGTTCGCCCAGGACGCCAGGGAGGTGGTGGCCAAGCTGGTGCTCGGGAAGACCATCCATTTGCGCTTCGAGGGCCGCAACGACAAGGGCGAGATGGTGGGTCAAGTCTTCACCGACGATCCCGAGGTCGGGGTCAAGGATGTCGGCCTCGAGCTCATGAAGAGCGGACTGGTCCGACGCATCCAAGGCTACGACTACAAGTACCACGAGCTCTCCGCCGCCGAGTCCGAAGCCCGCAAAGGCCATCGCGGTCTTTGGGCCGCGACGCCGCCCAAGTGAGAAAGGAGATCGCCATGCGCAAACTCACTCGCTCTCTGCCCCCTCCCGCGATCCCCGCCGCTCTCGCCCCAGCTCTCGCCGTCGCGGGCGGGCTCTTGCTGCTTTGCGGCGCAGCCCTTTCTCAGGTTTCTGGAGGCACCGATCGCAACGTCTCCAAGATGGCCAACTACCAGAACGAATGCGCCATCGCCAAGAACCCCACCAACAAGCTGCAACTCTTCGCGTCTTGCAACAACTCCACCGGCGGACTCTTCGCCGCGCGCAGCACCGACGGCGGAGCGACCTGGACCTATCCAGATGCAGACAAGACCATCGCAGACGGCGACGCCGGCCAGGGGCCAGCCGCCTGCTGCGACCCGGCGCTCGCCTGGGACACCTTCGGCAACCTGTTCATCACCTACCTCACCAACGCCAACACGGTCGAGACCCTGCTCAGCACCGACGCCGGCTTGACGTTCTCGAATCTAGTCAGTCTCGGATCCGGGAACGTGGATCAGCCTTCGGTCGCGGCGGCTGCCGGCGCGGTCTGGGTGGTCTGGAATCAGAGCAACCAGATGAGGGCATCCGGTGCCGCGGTGACTGGGCTCGGCGTCGTCGGTGCATTCGGGGCGATGCAGACCATCCCCGGCACCACCGGCTGCAGCTTCGGAGATCTGGCCGTCTCGCCCGGTGGCGCCGTCGTGCAGGCGTGCGAGACGCCGACCGGCGGCCAGGGGCCTGCCTCCATTCTCATCAACATCGACGCCGACGGTCTCGGGGCCGGGAATTTCGGCGCCGCCAGCACCGCGACCTCGACCAATGTCGGGGGGTTCGACTTCATCCCCGCGCAAAACGTCCGCTCCATCGACGCCGAAGCCGGACTGGCGTTCGATGCCGACGCCGGGAGCCCACGTTTCGGGCGGCTCTATCTCGTCTATACCGAAGAACCGGTGAACGAGAACAACGACACCGACATCATGGTGCGGTTCTCCGACAACAACGGCTCGACCTGGAGCAATCCGCCGATCCGGGTCAACGACGACGCCACCGCACGCAGTCAGTTCCTTCCCCGGATCGCGACCAACCTGCTCTCCGGCAACATTGGCGTGTGCTGGCACGACGCGCGCAATTCGGCCGGCAACACGGCGATGCAGGAGTTCTGTACCGTCTCGACCCCCACCCCAGCCTCGCCCGCTTTCTTCGCCAACGCGCAGATCAGCGACGGCTCGTCGACCGGAAGCGGGTCGAATCCGCCGGCAGCAGGTCAGTTGGACATTCAATTCGGCGACTATTCGGGCCTGGCGTATTTCCAGGGACTCGAGCACCCGATCTGGGCCGACGTCTCGAACAGCACCGGCGACAACCCCGACGGCACGACTCGCTGGGACGCTTACACCGACAGCGTGACCGGCGGCGCGGCCGCTAACGAGGGCGACCCGCACATCACCACCGTCGACAACATCAACTACGACTTCCAGAGCGCCGGCGAGTTCGGCGCCCTGCGCGACGGCGAGGGCCTCCTGGTGCAAACGCGCCAGACGCCTGTCGCCACCGCGGCCGCGATCTTCAACGACTACACCGGCCTCACCAGCTGCGTGAGCCTCAACACCGCGGTCGCCGCCCGCGTCGGCACTCATCGCGTCACCCTTCAGCCCAACGCCAGCGGCGTTCCGGATCCGACGGGACTCCAACTGCGGGTGGACGGCGCGCTCACGACGCTGTCGGCAACGGGGGTGAGCCTCGGAGCCGGCGGCCGCATCATCCCCGCGGGCAGCGGCGGCATCGAAATCGATTTCCCCGACGGCACCGTGCTCCTGGTCACGCCCAACTGGTGGTCCACCGAGAGCAAGTGGTTCCTCAACGTGGACGCGTTCCACACCCCGGCGCTCGAAGGCATCATGGGCGCTCGCGCCCGAGGCAGCTGGCTACCCGGGCTGCCGGACGGAACCTCGCTCGGGCCTCAACCGGCCAGCTTGCATCAGCGATACATCGACCTCAACCAGAAATTCGCCGACGCCTGGCGGGTCACCGACAAGACGAGTCTTTTCGACTACGCCCCTGGGACCTCGACCGCTACCTTCACGCAAGCGAGTTGGCCACCCGAGAACCCGCCGTGCGTGCTGCCGGAAAGCCACCCGGCAAAACCCCTGAGCGAGCTCGTAGCGCAGAAACTCTGCCGGCCTATCGTGGGCAAGAACCGCCACTCCAACTGCGTCTTCGACGTCATGGTCACCGGCAATCCCGGCTTCGCCAAGGCCTATCTGATCAGCCAACGCCTGCAAGCTGGCTCGACCACAACCACCGCGAGCGCCGACCGCGGTCCGGGGAAACCCGGGGCATCGGCGACGCTCACTGCCATCGTGGCGCCGAACGCTCGACAAGGCCGCGTATCGCCGTCCGGCCTCGTCGAGTTCCTGATCGACGGCGAGAAGGCGGGAGAGCCGGCCAAGCTCGACGCCCGCGGGCGGGCGACTCTGCAAACCGGGCGCATCAAGCCCGGCAGGCACCAGCTCGTGGCCCGGTATCTCCCGGGCAAGGAGAGCAGGTTCCTGTCCAGCACCAGCCTCGAGACTCCGGTCGTGGTGGGGGGCGGGACCTACTGAGTCTCGGCAGTACATCTCCGTACCGCCGTCGCGTGGCCGCTCGCCTCGCGGCGGCGGCTTCAGGCGCAGAGTCACTCTCCCCCGGCGCGACGCAACCGCTGGCGCGCGCGGGTGAGCAGGGTGTGGATGCTGCCCGGGCGGCAGCCCACCTTGCGGCTGATCTCCTCGTCCGAAAACCCGGCGGCGTCGAGCAGCAGCAGGCGACGATCGTGCCGCGCTACCTGAGCAAGCACCGACTCGAGCTCGAGGCGGGCGCCCACGGTAGCCGGCGGAGGCGATTCCAGCACGCGGTGGCGTTCCTCTTCGAGGGCAAGCCCTTCCCGTTGGCGCTCACGATGCAGTCGCCAGGCCAGCCGCCTGACCACCACCGCCAGCCAGGCGCGCGGATTCTCGATGTGGTCGTAGAGCAGGAGGCGCTGCATCGCCTCTTGCACGATGTCCTCGGCATCCTCGTCGCTCTTGCTCCAGCGAAGCGCGAACCGAAGCGCCGCCGACATCAGCGCGCGAAGCTCCGGATCACTCCACGGACTGGACCGGGTCGGGGATGCCGGTTCGGGCGGGTGTTCGACTCCACGGCGCAAGGCGGACAAATCTCAGGCTCCCTTGCGGTCGCGCGGCTGGAAACGCCTGCCGCCAGCAATGGGCGGACCGCTCAGATCAGGGGACACTCGCTGGCTCAGGATCTAACGGCCAGCGCAATGCGCCAGCGGATCCGTGACTCGGTCACGCAGGTAGTCTGCGGCCATTCTAGTCACATTCCGGGCCAGCGGCGATCAGCGCAGCTCGACCTCGACGACTGCGGCGGAACCTTGGGTGGGTCTCATGACAAGCAGGGCGCAGCCTGGCCCTGGCGCCGCCGGGGCTAGGATTGCCGCATGCCCACGACGGCAACTTCCACGCTCGACGACGAAATCCGCGCACTCTACTGGGGGCCGCTCAGCGAGTTCACGCCTGCCCGTCAGGCGCTCCTCAAGCGCCTGACCAAGAACGGCGACCCCCGAGCCGGCGAAGTGAAGGCTCTGCGCAAGCCGGTGCCCTCCGCCTGGGGGGTGAATCAGCTCTTCGCTCGCGAGCCTCGTGCGATGGCTGCCTTCACCGCCGCGATCGAATCCGCGACCGGGAAGGGTGGAAGCGTGCTTCGCGATGCGCTCGATGCTGTGCGCGCCGAAGCCGGGCGGCTGACCTCTCTCGCCCTCGAGATCCTGAGTGCGACAGAAGGCGCGCCGGGTCCCGCGGTCGCGGATCGTCTACGCCAGAACCTCGACGCTCTCGCGCACGATCCCGCGCACCGACCGCTGATCGAGCGCGAGTGGCTCGACCTGGACCTCGACCGGCCCGGCTTCGAGGTCATGGCCGGATTGCAGCTCGCGGCTGAACAGGGGCCAGGCTCGGCCGCTACCGCGCCGACTTCGACCAAGAAGGCGAACCCGACGGCCCAGGCCGCCGCCAAGCGCGAGGCGCAGGAGCGGCAGGAGCGCATCGAGCGCGCCCGCCAGGAGCTCGCGAAGATCGAGCAGCGGGCCCGCGATCTTCGCCGTACCGCCGACGAGGCCGGCGAATCTGCGCAGAGCGCAACGCAGGCCGCAGCCGTGGCCGAGCAGACCGCCGAGCAAGCCCGCCGGGCCGCGACCGAAGCCAAGCGGCACGCGGAAGGGGCCGCCGGCGAGCTCACGCGGGCCCGCGAGGGGCTGCGCGGGCTCGAGCGCTCCTGACTCAGCGCCCTCAGTCTAGAAGCGCGAATCGACGCGATTGGGTTCGAGGTGTGTTGCCTCCAGGCCGCGAGCGACTGACCGGCGTCCCGGGAGCTACGATTTTGGACGTGCCGCCCTCGATTGCCGACCTGGACGCCGCTCGTCAGCGCATCGAGTGCCACTACGCGCAGCCGCTCTCCGTGGCCCAACTCGCGCGCGCCGCGAACTGCTCGCCGTTCCGGTTCATCCGATCCTTCCAGCGCGCCTTCGGCCTCACGCCCGGACAGTCGCTCAAGGCGCGACGCATGGAGCGGGCAAGAGAGCTGCTGACCTCTACCCCCTCGCCGGTGACCGAGATCTCGACAGCGGTCGGGTACCGGAGCCTCGGCACCTTCAGCCGGGTCTTCCGGCGGGCCACAGGCGAGTCGCCCACCGAATATCGCCTGCGCACACGAAAGCCGGTCTACGTTCCGGGCTGCTTCGTGCGCATGTACCGCGCCGACCGCTGAGCCCCCGACCTGCAATTTCGGATAAGCGCGGGCCGCTTGGCCTCTCTACTCTCCGCCCAGCCTTGAAAGGAGGCCTCGAATGATCACCAAGCTGTCGCACGTCACGCTGTTCGTCACCAGCCAGGAAGCCGCCAAGGACTTCTACGTCAAGAAGCTCGGCTTCGCCGTCCACACCGACCACACGATGGACGGCGGCTTCCGCTGGCTCACCGTGGTGGCGCCGGAACAACCCGACCTGGAGATTGCGCTGCTCGAGCCCAAGGAAGGCCCAATGCTCGACTCCGAATCGGCGGCCGCGATGCGCCTGCTGCTGAAGAAGGGGGTCCTCGGCGCCGGAGCCTTCGAGACCCCCGACTGCAAAGCCACGTATGAAGAGCTGAAGGCCAAGGGTGTGCAATTCAAGGGCGCTCCCGAGGAACGCTTCTATGGCACCGAAGCGATCATGAATGACGGTGTCGGGAACTGGTTCAGCGTCACGCAGACGAAACCACACTGAAACCTTCCTGCACCAAAAGCGTGCGGATGGGGAGGGGCGCGGCAGCTACCATAGGGTAAGGCAACCCACCCGAAAGGAGGCTCCCGTGACCAACCTCTCCGCCATCGCCGTCAACGACGGCCTCACCGCGAAGGTGTATCGCGGCGACGGCTGTTTCCTGCTCGCGTTCAATCTGGAGGACGGGCGCACTGCGGACCTTGCCGGGTTCGCGGTGCGCCGCAAGACGCCGGGCAAGGCCTGGGCACCGCTGTTCAACCGGCTGAGCTTCACCGATGAGTTCACCGCCTCGACGACCGCGGCCGAGCGCCGGTTCACCCCGACCGACAAGGCGCCCCTGCAGAAGTTCTGGTGGGTAGACTTTCCGCCCGATCTCAAACCCGGCGCGTATCGCTATGAAGTGACCGCGATGCGCTTCGCCAAACCCGACGGCTCGAAGCTTTCGGCCGATCAGAAGGTCACCGTCGAGATCCCTGGCGGACCGTTTGTGCGCGGGCGCCTGGAAATGGGGTTCACGCGCGGCTACCTCTCCTCGCAGGCCTACGCCGACCGCTTCAAGAATGCGCCCATCCGGCCGGCCGGCAAGAAGACGCTGGACTATGACACCAAGAAGTTCGAGGACCGCTACGCCTGGCTCGGAGCGCACGCTCGACGGATGATCTTCGCCTTCCTCGAAGAGTGCAGGAAGGACTCCAAGGTCACGGTCGATGTGTTCGCCTACGACCTCGACGAGCCGGACGTGGTGCGGGCGCTTCAAGCCTTGGGGTCCCGCGTGCGGCTCTTCCTCGACAACGCGGCGCTCCACACCGGCGCGGATGCCCTCGAGCCCGAAGTATTCAAGCGGGTGCAAGCGTCCGCCGGGGCGGCGAACGCGAAGCGCGGACATTTCGGACGCTACGCCCACGACAAGGTGTTCGTGAAGCGCGTCAACGGGGAGCCCAAGAAGGTGCTCGCCGGCTCGACCAACTTCTCGGTCACCGGGATCTACGTCAACGCCAACAACGTGCTGATCTACGACGATCCAGATGTCGCCAAGCTCTACGGCGACGTCTTCGACTTCGTGTTCCAGGGCGGCGGCAGCGGCGCCGCGACCTTCGCGGCGTCCAAATTCGCCAAGGGCGAGAAACACTTCGCGGCCACCGATCTGCCGAGCACATTCATCAACTTCGCGCCGCATTCCAAGCCGACCAACTCCCTAGATCGTCTAAAGAAGGAGCTCGACAAGGCCGACAGCTCGGTGCTCTTCGCGATCATGGGGCTCTCGGGCTCGGGCGGCGTACTCGAGAAGCTGCGCACGGTACACAACGACCCCAACATCTTCTCGTACGGGGTGAGCGACGCGGTCGGCAACGAGGCGAAGTCGAGCGGCGTCACCGTGTTCAAGCCGGATCAGAAGGGCGGCATCCTGGTTCAATCCGCCGCGCTCGAGAAGCTCGTTCCCAAGCCGTTCTCGAAAGAAACCTCGGGCGGCAAGGCACACAAGATCCACCACAAGTTCGTGGTCATCGACTTCAACGATTCCGATCCGGTGCTCTTCACCGGTTCTTCGAATCTCGCCGAGGGCGGCGAAGAGGCGAACGGCGACAACCTGCTGGCGATCTACGACCGCGAGGTGGTGAGCGCCTACGCCGTCGAGGCCATCCGCCTGGTCGACCACTACGCCTTCCGCGCCGCCATGAGCAAGGCCACCAAGGCGGATCCGCTGCGTCTCAAGGCAAACGCGGACACTTGGTGGAAGCAGTATTTCCGGGTCGGTTCGATGCGGCACCAGGAAAGGTTGCTGTTCGTGAGGTAGATTCCCGCCGGCGATGACCGAACCGGAAGCGCCGGCGGCAACCCCCGTCGGTCCCGTCGACCTCGAGACGTACTACACCCAGACGGGGATGGACTACCGTGCCTGGAGCCGAAGCTTCAACATGCACTTCGGCTACTTCCGGGCGTGGATGAATCCGTTCGCGCTCGAGCCCATGCTCGAGGAGATGAGTGAGCAGGTCTTCCAGCGTCTCGAGCTCCGGCCCGGCATGCGGGTGCTCGACCTCGGATGCGGGCTCGGTGCCCCGACCCGCGCGCTCATCCGCGGCCGCGCCGTCGCGGTTACCGCGGTGACCATCGTCCAGTGGCAGATCGACATGGCTCGGCGTTTGACGGAGGGGATCGTCACGCGGGGCACGGTCGAGTGGACGCTCGGCGACTACACGGGTCTGGACCTGCCCACGGCCGGCTATGACGCTGCGTTCTCGATCGAGGCGTCGTGCCATGCGCGCGGCGCCGACAAGGAGCCCTTCGTGGCCGAGGCCGGCCGCCTCCTCGCTTCCGGCGCTCGGCTGGTGGTCGCCGACGGTTTCATGAAGCGCAGCGCCGGGCTCCCCCGCTGGTACGCGGCGTTGCTCGACTTCATGAATCGCAGCTGGGCGGTCGAGCGCTTCGCCGACCTCGAGGCGTTCCGCGCTTGCCTGGAACAGCACGGCTTCGAGATTCTGGCCACCGAAGACATCTCGTGGCGCATCGCCCCGAGCGTGATGCACGTGCCGCGGGTGACCCTCAAGTTCCTCGTCGGCGAGCTCCTCGTCCACCGCCACAAGCTCGGCGGCGTGCGCTGGGGCCACGTCCTCGCCTGTCTGGCGGCGCCCTTGATCGGGATCGGACGCCAGTGGTTCGGGTACTACCTGGTGACGGCGCGAAAGAAGTGAGGGACGAACCACCGAAACGCGGCCCGCGAAACAGCGTATACACGGGTATGGGCTACCGCGCCGCAACCTCGCTCTGTGTCCTCGCCATCGGCGCCGCGCTCGCTGGGGAGCCGGCCTCGGCATGCACCACCTTCTGCTCCGCAACCCAAGACGGCGTCCTCTTCGGGCGCAACTACGACTTCGAGATCGGCAATGGCGATCTGATGCTCAACACCCGCGGCCTCGAGAAGCACGGCCTCGCCGCGAAGGGCCCGACCTGGACTACCGCGTACGGCAGCGTCACCTTCAATCAATTCGGCCGCGATTTCCCGATGGGCGGGATGAACGAAAAGGGCCTGGTGGTCGAGCTGATGTGGCTCTCGGGCACCGAGTACCCCGCCGCGGACGCGCGTTCGGAGCTCGGGGTTCTCGAGTGGATCCAGTACCAGCTCGACACCGCCGCGACCGTGTCGGAGGTCCTGCAGAGCGACGCCCGCGTGCGTATCGCCGGCAGTGTGCCGTTGCACTACCTGATCAGCGACCGCTCGGGAGCCGTGGCGACGGTCGAGTTTCTAGACCACCGGCTGGTGTCGCATAGCGGTTCGACGCTGCCGGTCGCCGCGTTGACCAACTCTACGTACGACAAGTCCGTCCGCTACTGGCACGGGCAAGGCGAGTCCAGTCGCCCGCCAGGCGCCGAATCTGAAGCGCGCTTCGCCCGCACCGCCACTCAGGTGAACGAGCTCAAGGGACTCGCCGGGCAAGTGGCCGTCGACCGCGCCTTCGCCATCCTCGACGACGTGGCTCAGCCGGCCACCCGTTGGAGCATCGTCTACGATCAGACCGCCCGCATCGTGCACTTCCGCACCGCCAGGAACCCGGCGATTCGGACGCTGAAGCTCGCCGCGCAGGAGCTCTCCTGCCGCGGCCCGGTGCGCCTGGTGGACATCGACCTCGGGCCGGCGGGCGACGTCTCGGCGCGGCTCCAGGCCTACACCGATGCCGCCAACGAGTCTCTGGTCCGCGGCAGCTACGCCTCGTGCTCGCTCACGCGCGGGGCCTCCGAGTCGGACATTCGGTCGGTCGTCAGCCACCCGGCCCGCGATACCTGCAGGTTGCGTTGAGCGCTTCTACTGTGCGCTATCGTCCGGATCGAGACCGGTGTCGATGACGATCCCCAATCAGCCCGGAGGGCCCGCGAGCTCCCAGCCTTGGCACCGCTCCAAGATCCCTCCCGTGATCCTCATGGGGCTGTCGATCCTCGGGCTGCTGGCCTGCTGGAAGCTTTCGATCCTCGGTGTGGATTTCGGCGCGCCGCTCACCGGCTTGCTCCAATCCATCCTCGGCGAGGAGAGCGTCCGGCCCGCCCGCAACCTTCTCGAGCGCATCCTCACGCTGAGCGCCCTGTCGAGCGCGATCTGGCTGATCCTCGGACGACTGGCTCCCCGAGCCTACGATCCGAAAATGGAGGCGGCGGTACTCGACCTCAAGGCGGCGACCACGACACTGCTGGTGTTCATGGCTTGCGCGGTCGCGACCATCGGTTTTCTGGCGCGGAACCTGTTTGGCGGCCCGGGCACGTGGCTCGGCGACAATTTCGGGCCACCCGCGCTCGGCCTCACCGGCACCTTGCTCCTCGCCGGTTTCACGGTGCTCCTCGGCTTCGCGCTGCGCTGGTTGCACCGCAGGATCCGGACGCATCCGCTCTACGGCAGCGATGTACAACGTCGTCCCCGGTAAGGCCGCTCTACTCGAAGCAATGCGGCCTAGGTCGAACTCGGGCGAGTCGTCGCTGGCAATCCCGCACAGAGTTCCTGACGCTTCGTGATCGCCAGCACGAGCGCTATGCAGAGCACTCCCGCGACCACACCCAGAGCGCTCTCGACCATGGTCGAAAACGCCAGGGTGCGTACCCTGGCGAGGCCGGCCGGGCCTTGGATCGGGAACCTCCGCACCCAACCGACCACCCCACTCGACACATAGCCCGCCCACCACACCCTCGCCAAGCGACTCGCCAGCACCTCGAAGGGAGCCCGCTCATCGCGCGGCACGGATGGATCGCTCCCTTTCCAAACCTCCTGCATGACCCAGTAGGGATACACCAGGCTCACGATCGGAACGACGAAACCCCAAACCGCGGCACCGTCGGTGTACTCGAATGGCGGCGTGCGAAACGAGCTCAAGTTGCGGTGGGCGCGATGGAACCAGCACAGGAACAACACCGCGCAGAGAACGAAGCCAAAGAAGTACAGCCCTTGAAACCGCAGCAGCATGCGGCTCGCGCGACCAAAGGCCTCGCTGGTCGCCGCGTCTTCGAACTCCGCCAACGAGGCCGCCCGGCTCTGCACCCACGCCGAGAGACCCCTGCCGGCGAGCAGGAAGAGGTCGACACCGAGCGCGATACAGGTCCAGAAAGCCAGCCCGCGGAGCGGCCGAAACGGCTCGGGTTCGTGCATCGTCACGGTCCGGTGACTTGGGGGCGTCGTCGCGTCCGAGAGCACAACTAGCGCTCGATCGCGTCGTCGGGACCCGCGAGGTCGCCCAGCGTGAAGCGAACGGCCCGGCCGCGCGACTCGGGATCCCACCCGTCTTCGCGCGCCAAGCGAATCCCGATCTCGATCTCACTCAGCAGGGCAGCCTCCCCTTTTGGACTCGCCGCATTCTCGGCACCCGAAGCGAATTCCAGGATGAGCTCGCGCGTGCGCGTCGGGTGGAGCGAAACCGAAATCGACCACGCCTTGGAGCGCGCGCCGGTGCCGTGCACGAACCAACTGTGCCGGACGCTCCAGGCATAGACGGTGCCGTCCACGGTCACCACCGAGTTTTTCGCGGCGCCGCGGCCCGCCTTCACGCGCAGCCTGCCGGAGATCAGGCGGTCCGAGTTCTGTCGCGGGTCTTTCTTCATGCCGTCGCCGGCATTCTGGACCGGATCGGATCGCGGGGCCAGCACCAAGTCCTATCCGAGCCCTTTGCCAAACTGCGGCAGGCAGATCGGCGCGCCGGCCGAGCAGCAATCCCGGTCCTGCTTGCGATCGTGGACATCATCGCCGCGATCTTCATCCCGAATGGCCTCGAACACCGCTGCGGCCCCGACAAGCGCAGAATAGGGCTGACATGACCGCCCCACGGTGCCCCTACCGGCTGTTCACGGCCGCTCTCGTCCTCGGACTGCTGCTCGCGCCCGGGTGCGCACGCCGGCCGAGCATCGAGCTCAGCCCGGCGGAGAAACGATTCCTCGCCGAGCATCCCGTCGTCACCTGGGCGCCCGCCCGCGCCTACGCGCCGGTCGAGTGGGTCGACGACGCCGGGCAAGTGAAGGGCCTCTGCCCCGACTATCTGACGCTGCTCGGACGCAAGCTCGGCGTGCGGTTCGAGCCGGTGATCACCACGGACTGGGACGACGCGCTGGCCCACGTGCGCGATCACCGGGTCGACATGGTGAGCGCGCTCACCGACCTGCCCGAACGTCAGGGCGAGTTCCTCTTCACCGCGCCCTATCTCGATTTGCCGACCGTGCTGCTGGTGCGAACCGGCGATAAGACCGCCACACTCGACGGGCTCGGCACGCGCAGCCTCGCGATCGAGCGCGGCTACGCCCTGTCGGAGCGCCTGGTGCGCGCGGCGCATCCGAAGGTCCAGCTCGTCGAAGTCGACGGCATTGACGACGGGCTGCAGCGGTTGGCGCTCGGTGAGGTGGACGCTGCCCTCGCCGACCTCGGGCAGGCGTCGTGGTCGATCGAGCGCCTCCATCTCACGGGCATCCGCGTCGCCGGTCCGATTCCCGAGCTGCCGGCGCCGTTCGCGATGGGCATCCGCGGCGACTTGCCTCTCCTGCGCTCGGCGCTCGACAAAGCGCTCGCGAGCCTCACGGACGAAGAGAAGCTCGACTTACGGCGGCGCTGGATCAGCCTGCACGTGCTCGGCTGGCAGATCACGCCGTGGATGGTGGCGATCGGCGTCGGAGCCCTCGCCGCGATCGCGATCCTGCTCGTGCTGCTCTGGAACCGCGCGCTCCGCCGCCAGGTCCAGGAGCGCACCAGCGAGCTCGAAATGGCCGGCGAAGCGCTACAGATCCTCACCCTCACCGACACCCTCACCGGACTCAAGAATCGCCGCTATCTCGATACCGCGATGCCAGAAGACGAGGCGCGAGTGAAGCGACTGCACATCGACCTGCGCCTGCGCCCGGAGCGCCTGCACAAGAACGTCGACCTGCTGTTTGCGATGATCGACCTCGACGCCTTCAAGTCGGTGAACGACGTGCACGGCCACGCCGCGGGCGACCGCGTGCTCCAGCACGTGAGCGCCGCGCTGCGTGACACCATCCGCGATACCGACACGGTGGTGCGCTGGGGCGGCGAGGAGTTCCTGGTCGTCGCGCGCAACACCGATCGCGCCGAGATCCCCCTGTTGGTCAAGCGCCTCCGCGAGGCGGTGGCGGCGCGCCCCTGCGACCTCGGCAACGGCACCTTGCTTCCCTGCGCTTGCTCGATCGGCTTCGCGCTCATGCCGTTCCTGTGTGCCGAGCCCGACTACCTCGGTTGGGAGGCCGTGGTGAAGCTCGCCGACCGCTGCCTTTATGTCGCCAAGCGCAACGGCCGCGACCGCGCGGTCGGCCTCATTGCCGCTGACGACGCCACGTCGGCCGAGCTCGGCCCGCTGCTCGAGGACCTCGCCGCGTTGGCGCGCTCGCCGCGCGTGCGCGCGTTCACCTCGAGCGGCCGCGTCGAAGATGTCGACTGGCTCTCCGGGTGATGCGGGCGTGCGATCTCGCGCCCTAGCCTCTCGCCGACGTGTTCCTACCATCTGACGCCCGTGCTGGGCGAGTCCTGGGTGACGGGACCGCCCGGCCCGTCGGCAAACGAAAGAGGTCGTCTCTATGCGAAGTTCCTCGTTGTACACCCGGTTTGCAAAGGCGGCCTCCCGCTTCTGTGGACGTCCGCGCGTCTTCATGCTCGCGATCTTCATCATCGTCGTCTGGATCGTGAGCGGACCGATCTTTGGTTTCAGCGATACCTGGCAACTGGTGATCAATACGGGAACGACCATCATCACCTTCTTGATGGTGTTCCTGATTCAGAACACCCAGAACCGCGACACCGAGGCGATTCAGGTGAAGCTGGATGAGTTGATCCGAGCCACCCACGGGGCGCACAACGCCCTCCTGGACCTCGAGGAGATCGAAGAAGACAAGCTCGACGAATTCCGCGCCAAATACCAGGCGCTGGCGACAACGGCGCGCCAGGAGATGGTCGCGGGAAGCGAGGACACCGGAACGCCGGAGCCGTGAGTCTGAACCTGGCGTGAATCGTGAAAGACAGACTTACATGATCGAAAAATTGGCCGACCTGCCCCCCGGTGTGGAAGGACTCAAGGCCGTCGGAACCGTCTCCAAAGAAGACTACGAACGCGTCGTCGAGCCGATGCTGGACGAAGCGCGTCAGGCGGGCCGCCGCCTGCGCTTTTTGTATCAATTCGGCCCTGACTTTGAAAAGTTCACACCGTCTGCGGCCTGGGAGGACGCCAAGGTCGGGTTGCGGAGCATGCAATTGTTCGATGGCGTCGCAGTGGTGAGCGACGTGGCCTGGCTACGCGAAGCGGTGCATCTCGCCGGCTTCCTGATGCCGTGCCCGGTGAGCACGTTCTCGTACAAGGAACGCGATTCCGCGGTCGCGTGGCTGCAGCAACTCCCCGAGGACACCGGGGTCTCGCACCGACTCCTTCCCGATTCCGGTGTGATCGTCGTCGAGGTAAAACGCGCTCTCCGCGCGCACGATTTCGACGCCCTGGCACTCACGGCCGACACCTGGATCGAAGCGCACGGCGAGCTCCGCGGGCTAGTGATCCACACGCGCGAATTCCCCGGCTGGGAAAACCTCCCCAGCTTGCTCGGCCACCTGCGGTTCGTTCGCGGCCACCATCGCAAGATCGAGCGGGTCGCACTCGCGGCCGACACGAAGCTCGCGACCTTCGCCCCGCATCTCGCTGAGCACTTCATCAAGGCCGAGGTGAAGGCCTTTGGTTACGACGAGCTCGAGAGCGCGATCGCCTGGGCTGGGGGGTCGCCGAGCACGAGCGCCTGAGCCGTCAGCCCGGGTGTCCGGCACCAGCTCGACGCCTACACCACGCCGAGGTTTGCGTGAGCTCAGCGGACGGCGCACCCACGCTAGTCGTCGTCCTTCTCCTCCTTCGCCGGCGCGAACTCCGGCAGCTTTTCCTGTACCGGCATGATCCCGGCGATCCCCTTGGCCTGCATCGCGCGGTTGAAGGCCGGGATGTCGGTCGCAAACAGCGCGTCGGCCTTCTGCTTGGTCTGGTTGAGCTGACCGTCGAGCAGCGCGAACACGTCGCGCTCGGACTGCGTCGGAGCGAAGTCGGCGCCGCCGGAGACGTCCGCGAGCCCGGTCGTCGCCTCGGCGCTTAACCAGATGAGCTTGAGGTAGATCCCGAGCGGGCCGCGGAACGATTTCTGATCCGCTTCGGCGATGGTCGGCTGCAGCAGGTCGGCCTCGATCCCGGCCATCTTCTTCGCGAGCTCGGTGCTCTGGTCGAGCAGGTTCGTCTCAGTTTCCCCGGCTTCGTCACCGTGGCCAGAGTGGATCATCTTGCGCAGCCGCTCGACCTCGAGCCGCGTCCACTCGAGCTCGCTGATCAGCTCGGCCGCCGTGTTCGAGTCGCGATAGATCGCCTGGGCGAACCGCGCGCCCTCTTCGACTTCGGCGGCCGTCCCGGCGGAGTTCGGGTCCTTGCGCACCTCGACGGTGGTCGAGGTCTCTTTCCCCTCGACCTCGAGCTTGATCGTGTAGGTCCCGGGTGCAACGAGCGGGCCCTGCCGGCCGTCCTCGATCCCGTAGTAGTTGACCGGGCGCCGGTCGCTGCCGATGAAGCGCTTCTCCTCTGCGAGGTGACGATTGCCCGGCGGTGTTGCGCGCAGGCGCACCTCATGCACCGGGTCGTAGCGCAGATCCCACACGACCCGGTTGAAGCCCTTCTCGTTGGTGCCGCGGAGCGAGCGCACCTTGTTCCCGGCTGCGTCGTAGATGCGGATCTTCACCAGCGGTGGCCGCTCCTTCTCGGGCAGGTCGAATTCGCCCTCTGTTGCCTGCTTCGGTTTGGGCAGTTCCTTCCGCATCCAGTACGTGAGGAGCGCGCCGTCCGGACCGTTCTTCCCCTTCACCGCGCCGACCGGTGCGTAGGACGGCTGGGAGACCGCGCGGAAGCGGTACGTCGGCACCGGAGGGAAGAGCGTGAACGATGCACTGTCCGCATCCTTGGCCTGCCACTGCTCGACCGCCAAGCTCTCTAGAGAAGAGATGTCGTCGAGGATGTAGAAGCCCCGCCCGTACGTCCCGACGACCAGATCGTGGAACCGCGGCTCGACGGTCAGCCAGTACACGGGCGCATGGGGCAGCTTCCCTTGCAGCGGCACCCAGTGCCCGCCGTCGTCGAAGGTGACCCAGAGTCCGTTCTCGGTTCCGGCGTAGAGCATGCCTTTGCGGAAGGGGTCCTCGCGCACCACGTGCACGTACGAGAGCGGGCTCTTGGGGATACCCGCCGAGATGAGCTTCCACGTCTTGCCCCAATCCGTCGTCTTGAGCACGAACGGATCCCGGTTGTCGACCTGGTGCAGATCGACCGCGACGTAGCAGGTTCCCTTGTCGAAGCGCGACGGCTCGACGGACCCGACAGTGCCTTTCGGCGGCAGCATCGACTGAGGTGGGGTGACGTTCGCCCAGCCCTTCATGAGGTCAGAGTTCGCCCCAGCGTCGCGGGTGACCTGCACCACGCCGTCGTTGGTCCCCGCCCAGATCTCGCCCTTCGAGATCGGCGACTCCGCGATCGAGAAGACGACCCCCGCGTACTCGACGGACAGATTGTCGATCGTGAGCCCGCCGGAATCGCCCATCATCGTCGGGTCATTCGTCGTCAAGTCGGGCGAGATCGCCGTCCAGTGTTCGCCGCCATCGGTCGTCTGGTGCACGTACTGGCTGCCGACGTAGACCGTGTTGTGGTCGAACGGTGAGATCGCGAGCGGGAACGTCCAGTTCATGCGCAGCTTCACCTGGCCGGCATTGGCGCCCATCGTGCGCTCCGGCCACACGGAGACGGAGCGGGCCATCCTTGTACGCCCGTCGTAGCGTTCGACCACGCCGGCATAGCAGCCACCCCACACGATGTCGGGATCGACGGGATCGGGGGTGTTCCACCCCGTCTCGCAGCCGGCGGTCGTCGTCCACAGCGCCGGCGGGACGCCGTCCCCGCCGGGATTGCGGCTCGGGCCGCGCATCGAGCCGCCGTCCTGCATCTGCCCATAAACCAGGTAGGGGATCTTGGTGTCGGTCGAGACGTGGTACATCTGGGCGATCGGCAGGCGCATCGAGCGCCACTTGCGCCCCCGCGTCGTCGAGATGTCGACGCCGCCGTCGCTGCCGATCATCATGCGGCTCGGGTCCTTCGGGTCCGCCCACATGTCGTGGTTGTCGCCGGCCCACTCGACCTGATCGCTGGTCTCGCCGCCGTCGTAGGTCACGCCCATCGAGTTCGACGGGAAGTAGACCTCGTTGGCGTTGTCGGGCATGACCAGCATGCGCGTGTAGTAGTGCGGCCGCTCGTTCAAGAGATGGCTGCGATTGACCAGTCGCCACTCCTCCCCGCCGTCGTCGGAACGCCACAGCGAGCCGCGGTCTCCGGTCTCGATCAGCGCGTAGACGCGGCTCGGGTCATTGACGCCGATCGCAACGGCGATCTTCCCGAGCGGGGAATCGGGCAGCCCGTGCTCCTTGATCCGCTTCCAGGTCGAGCCGCCGTCGCGAGAGACGTAGACGCCCGAACCCGGGCCGCCGCTCGTCCTCCCCCAGGTCTTGATGTCGATCTGCCAAGTCCCGGCGAAGAGCACGCGCGGATTCTTCGGATCCATGGCGAGGTCGGAGGCGCCGGTGTTCTCATCGACGAAGAGCACCCGCTGCCAAGTTTGACCACCGTCGCGCGTGCGGTAGACCCCGCGCTCCTGCTGCGGGCCGTAGCAGGTACCCATGGCCGCGACGAAGACGACATCCGGATCGCGCGGGTCGATGATCACCCTGCCGATGCGCCCGGTCTTCTCGAGCCCCATGTTCTTCCACGTCTTGCCGCCGTCGGTCGACTTGTAGACGCCATTACCCAGCGACACATTGCTGCGGATGAAGGTCTCGCCGGTCCCCACCCAAACGACATTGGGATCGGAAGGCGCGATCGCGATCGCCCCGATCGACTGCGCATCCTGCTTGTCGAACACCGGCTTCCACTCGGTGCCGCCGTCGGTCGACTTCCAGAGCCCTCCCGACGCCGCGCCCGCGTAGTAGACGTTCGGATCGCCGGCGACGCCCACCACGGCGCTCACCCGGTTGCCGGGGGGGCCGATGAAGCGGAACTTGAGGTTGGCAAAGGGGCCGGCGGCTTTTTCGGCGGCGGCTTCTTCTGGAATCTGCTCGCCGCTTGCCGTGGGCGGCGCCGCGGGCGTCTTGGCGGCATCCTTGGCCACTGCGCGCGGCGGTGAGCTCGGCCGGTCCGGAGGGCTCGGCGTTGCTTGCGCCGACGCGTGTGCCCAGTTCAGTGTCATCGACACCGCCGTCAAAAAGACTGCCGCGATTCTGGTCATAGTTCCTCCCGGGTTCTGCCTGCGCGCGCGTCGTTCGGTTCGGGGAATGCGCACGGATCCTACCGCCTGGGCCGAACGCGATTCGCTGATCGACACAAGTCCAGCACGATAGCGCCGAGCGCGCCGGGAGTGCCAATCCCGGAGCTCCTTCACTCCGTCTGCTGCGGAATCTCGGTGATCTCGGCAGCAGTCACCTTGAAGATCGACCGGCTCAGCGGATAGGGCTGCGTGCGGAAGTCCTTCGCCACCATGTCCTGGAAGCGCTGTTGGGCCGCCGGGGAGGACGATGTGGACCACATGATCAGGAGACCGCGATTCGGTATGGCGGCGTAGTAGGTGTCACCGAGCTGTCCGGCAAAGGACTGCCGAAGCTGGGGAACCAGGAGTCGGGCTGCGTCGTAGCTGTCCCCCGTCTCGACCGCGAGGAATTTGTCGGGCCCGGAGCCGGCCTCGACCTCCAGTCCCTTGCTCGCTCGATCGAGATTGTCGGCCGCAAGCTTCCTCACCTCGTCAGCGGCGACGTGCCACCGCTCGAGGTCGTCGTTCGAGACGTACTCGTAGGACGTTTCGTGGTCGAGAACATAGGCCTCCAGCGCATCCCGAGCGAGGGGCCGACTGACCAGAGGCAATCTCTGCAAGTACTCGCGCGGCATGACTTGTGGCCGCAAGAGCGGCTTGGCGGTGGCCCAGTCGACCTTCGGCGTCGCGGCTGCCGAATCGAGCGCCGCGAAATTGGCCGCGAAGTGCTCCTTGACGAGCTCTTTGAGCGCGCGGTCACTGCGATCGGTCTGCTGGAACTTCGCATACAGGTTCGGCAGTCCGTGCTGGCCAACTCCGCTCTTGAGAATGTGCGGGTCTGAGGTCGCTTCGAAGTGCCGATCGGGAAACTCGGCCTGTGCGATCGCGAGGACGCGGTCGCGAAACTCGACCTCCGATCGCTCGGCCGGCGGGCCGCATCCGATGCAGACCAATGCGCAGGCGAGCGCTACGCACGGCAGCCCTAGTACACGCCAGGAGATCTTCATGCGTCCTCCGATCGGGCAGACATCGTGGAGTCTCGGCACCGAGACCAGCCGGCTACAGGGTGACCGCGGCCCTGTCCGGTCTACGCCGCCGAGCGCCGAGGCTTGACCTCGCGCTCGAGTCGAGAGCCGAGGGCGATCCGAGCTTCCTCGAGATCGTAGTCCGCTTACAGACCCAACCAGAACCGCTCCGAGGTCCCAAGATACCGTGCTAGTCGGAGCGCCGAATCCGGGCTGACGGCCCGCTGCCCGAGCACGATCTCATTGATTCGGCGGGGTGGCACACCCAGTTGGCGAGCCAGGGCATTCTGACTGAGGGCGAGGGGGACGAGGAATTCCTCGCGTAGGACCTCGCCGGGAACATTGCGGAGTCGTCGTGACATGAGCATCTCAGTGATAATCGACGATCTCGACGTCGTCAACCGCGCCCCAATCCGACTCCTCTCCGGCCACGCGAAGGGACAGTGGGTTCGATCGGATTCGCGTCTAATGAAGGCGGCGAGACAAGGTAGCGAGAAGCCAGTACCCAGACCCCAGGACCGCCAGCCACCAGGGCGACACCTTGCGACGCGCGACGCCGATCAGACAGAACCAGATCGCGCTCCACTGAAACCACGCAGCGGCCGCCGCCACCCAGCCGCTAAGTACGACAGACGCCGCGAGGGCTGCCAAAGGGAAGAGATACAGCATCGGCCTCTCGTCGCCTTCTCCGAATCCGAAGGCGATGAAAGCGAATCCGAACGCAACGATCGCCGTCAGGAATCCCAGGAACGCAGCCAGCAGCCATTGGTTGCTGGAGTCGCTGTCTTCGAACTCGTCGTCGTTCATCGTCTACCAGCGCCCAACGCCCCAGCGCAGACGAGCCAAAGGGCAACGCCCATGAGCGTCCCCCAGGCGAGCCCGCCTTTTGCGTCCTCTCCCATCGTTGGTGACTAGTCTTGAGTCTATGTGGGAAAGACCGAGCCCCCGAATCACCTGGACATCTCTGTCCGCGGGAGCCGCCTGAGCCCGGTTGCTTGGCGGGTCTACCCGGACTCTGACCACGCGGAATTGGCGCGCTAGCTGTTGGCGGCGGTCTAGCCGGGCGTGCTCAGCGCGTTTTCAACGATCGTAAACGCCACCCGGGGGCGCCAGCGCCTAGCGTTGTTTTTCGATGGCGTTTGGATCAACTGGGCCCGGGCGAACCGGTTCGCGAAGCTGACCGCGCGAAGCGCGTCAGGCCCCGCAGGAGCAAAGCAAACATGGGGAGGGTGAGTGCCGCCAAGCCATATTGCGTGCGAGAGACGCCCACACCGAAGGGGAACCAGATGCCCTGGATGCCGATCGCACTCAGCTCCTGCTCGAAGATCGCCGACGCAACGAGGAGGATCGCGCTCGCGGCGAGCCATCGATCGGTTCCGCGCTTCCGGACGCCCAGAACAAGAATAAGCCCGAGCACGAGCACGAACATCAGCCGCACCCATGTGGCGAGGACGAGCGAGTTGGCGACGAGCGCATGCGGAAGATGCGGCGCCGACCAGGGTCGCGTGAGGAGCTGCAGGGCAGAATAAACCCCGGTCAGCGCGACGATGAAAGTCCGCAGCCACCGCGGCCCCTCCAGCCGGAACCAGGCGTGCCAGGCCATCATCCACGCGCCCATCACGAGCGGAGTGAGCACCAGGCTTTTCACGATGTCGAAGGTCCAGAGACTCTCCATCTCCGTCCAGAAGAAGAACGGCTGATTGCCGCGCACCGCGGCGGTAAGGACGAGCGCAAGAATCAACCAGCGGCAGTTGATTGATTCAGAGCTTGAGTCATTGCGGGAATCTGCTCGGTCGTCCGCGCGTGATGGCGTGCGCGTGCAGCCATGGCTGAGGGCGTCCTGCCGCGTTGAACCGGGCCTTCGCCTCGTGGAGCACGATCTGTCCAGCCGTCATCCGCCGTTCTGCCGTAAGCGCCATATACGCTCTTCGCCGCCGAGTCCGGTAGGTGTCAGCTGGCTTGCGTACGACTTCCGGCGCCCGACGCCGAAGGCACCATGAAGGCGCGTTACGAGTAGCTGCACGCTGACTCACAGCCGTCCGCGGATCGCAGCTCGCGCCCGGCCCTATGGGCGCGCCATAGGGATCGGCTACGGCATCCCGCCCGAGGAAGTGGAGCGCTACTTCGTCATGCCCGGACAGGCGTGCTTCTGCAAGAGCGGGATGTTGAAGATTCTCAGGCTCGGCGCCAAGGCCGAGCGGGAGAGAGGGGAGATGGATGCCCCCTTTGCGGGAGCTATCGGCTGGGCAGCCGAACCGTCCGGATGTCCAGTGCCGAGGATTGCCATTCGATTAGGAATTCTGCCGTGAGCTCAAACGCCAAGCCGGGGGACGACTTGAAGCTGAGCCACCATGAAACCTGGCTTTGGCTTTCCTGCCACCGATTTACAAGCCACGCTAGGTAGTCTGCAGCCTGCAGGCCTGGTGTTTGCCTCATATTCGCTTCGCGTATCACCGAGACGAGACTGAGGGGGCCGCGTTGCCCGGGAGCGCATCGCGCCGCACGCTGACAAGCCAACTCGACTTGGCGCTTGAACGGTTCGCCTTGATCAAAAACCAACTCGAGGTAGCCTGAGCGAAAGCCCTCTGGTTCGCCCTCAGCCTGCGGCAGTCGGTGCACCGCGACTCCGGCGATGAATCGGGCGCATACCCCGGCGCGACCGTAGTTCTTGAGGTTCGGGGCGCCGGCGCAGGCCCGCAGCCATTCGTCACGCTCGATCGTGCAGTAGAGCTTGAGAAGCGAGGGCCCATCCGGAACATCCAGGGCAAACGGCAGAAAGCACCTATGGAGGAGTTGTCGAAGCAGTGCATCAACAAGAATGCCGCTCCAACCGTTGGCTCTAGCGAACTCGTTTCGCAGGGCCATGGCGTCCACCATATGAAGGTACTGGGACGGTGGCGAAAAAATCCGCGGAACTTCGTCCCAAGTGCGATCAAAAGCTGCCCAGGTGTCGGGCGACGCAAGGTAGCCCGCCAGGGTGATGCGCCCGCTCTCGCCTTCACTGCTATCGAAGTACCCTGTGATGGCAACTTCGGAACCCATAGAAACGAAGGGTATCGCTTCGCTGGCGCCCAGGTCCAAATGACAAGTGGGGCGGTCGGTGCGCGGCGCCCGCCTCGCTCGACCCGAGCCCCGCAACAGGAGGGTCAGATGCGTGGAAAATTCTGACTCAGCCGCCGAGGCACAGCACGAGGCGCTTCAATCGATCCCAGTCGATCGACGGTATGGTTTCGAAGGCGCGAACGACTGTGTTGTGGGCGTACGTAGGTAGTGCGCGTGTTGCACCCGCCGACCCGGAAATGCAGGGAAAGGTAATGTAGTACAGGAATCCGAGTACGCGAGGGTCATCGATTTCAGCGCGAATATCCCTGAGGAACGGATCGAAGGCTCTGGCGAGATCGAAAGCCTCGTCCTGGGGTGTCCGACCCTTGGGTAGATAGCAGACTCGGCTGTCCGTTTCGATGACGCGGTCCAAGCGCAGGGCAACGAGGCCTCGACTGTCCTGGCCGGAAAAGCGATCGACCAACTGGCGATAGGCGTCGCGCACCCTGTCGTTGCTAGTCATCTGATTTGGCGACAGGAGCCTCTTGCACTGAACGTCGAACGCAACATCCTCAAATCTGAAGCCGAAGTCATCAAAGTGGGTTACCTCGAGATTGTCGCGCCCGAAATCAGTCGCCAACTCCAACTCGAAAAGAATGTTCCTTGCATCACTCGTCGCCGGAGCGGTCCGCCGTTCAGCGGAGGGAGCAGCTACCGCTGCGGTGGAACTCGCCCTCCGCAAGGACTCAAGGGGCAAACTTCTCCGCGGTCGGCCCGCGAATGCGCGAAAGAAGCGATTGAGGCCAAGCGCCTCCACGGAGGCGAACCAGAATTTGTCATCGTCGATGAACCGGCGAGTGAATTCATCCACTGCGAGGCCGGGGGCAGCGGCACAAATCTCACCCACGCGAAGGGCGATCTCATCCATGCGTCCGCCGCGAACCTCGACTCCGAGGCCCTCTAGCCAGGCAGTCGTGCGCTCAAACTCTTCCGCAATGCCTTCATAGGTGTGTTGGTAGAAGGCCCCCATGCCGGTGCTCCTGTCTTGATTGTCTAGGGCATTGCTAGTTGTCGACTTAGTCCTCATTCGTTTCTTCAGCGGTGAGAGGAGCACCGGGGAGTGCCTCTGCAATTCAAGCGACGTCGCCTCGCCAGTGGCCCCGACGCGATCGCGCTGATCCGACGCAGCTTCCCGAAAAACAAGCAGCACCGCCCCCGCGCTGGCGCTTCGGCCGGCAGACATTGCGCCGCGGGCCCTTTGCCATTGACGTCAGACCCCGGCCGGGACCGCCTCCAGGTCAACACTGGAAGACCAACTCAGTCGTCTGAGTGACACACCGTCGTTGCGAAAAACGGCGATGCTTTCCGACCCGGAACCCTGGCCAACGATAATGCTAAGCAGAGCATTCGTATTCAGTCGAGAGCGATGGAACAGCGTCTTCGCGGCCTCTCGGTCGTGTGACGACGGCTGCGGATATGCCTCGGGGTGCGTGTGCCATTCCCCGAGATACAGCAGGCCGAGCGCAGCCTGGCGCGAGATCTCTCGTTGTGCAGAGCGCGGATCGGAGCGATACGAGTAGCGGGACCGCACATCGCCGACGTACGGGCCGGTGGCAACAACGACTCGCACGCACTCGTCTGTAACACTTCCGAAAATCTGTCCACCCGCTTCGCTGGCGTCGCTCGGATGCTGACGTTGCCGTACGAAATGATCGCACGCGCCCTGCTCGAGAACGAGATGCTGGGAGGCCTTCGCGATCTTCGCGATGCGAACGGGGGGCGCCTCGGCGCGCCGCCTCACCATGTTAGATCCCGTGCGCCGTGCGATAAGTCGAAGGTCGGGCGCGGTACACCACCAAGTTGGACGACGCGCGCTCGGTCGCCCAGCCACTCTCTTCGACAAGTCTCACGCGCAACTTGAGTGAGGACGTCAAGCACGGCGCGGGCGACGAGCATGGAGGTGCCCGCGAGGTCAATCGCCGAGAATGGTTGGAAGCTGTTGCCGCACCCCGCCTCAAGTAGACCGCTACCATTCGGCCAGTCGCTCAGTCGGAAGTCTGGTCGACCGCTCGCGTCGAATCGTGCCAACAATTTGTCGGTGCCGAACAGAAGGACAGCATGCCCTGCGACTGCATACTCCTCTACCCAGGATGCTACCCACGGGCAGCGCTCATCAGCACTCCGCCAGGCGTCTAGTGACGCTTCACCAGCGAGATCGATACCGGCGCTGACAACAACGTCGCAGCGATCAAGGCGTCCCCAGTCCGCCTCGCCGAGGTTTTCGACATACTCTGGTACGGCCTCGACGACAACGTGCGGAAAGTCGCGATTTAGGGCCGTCTTCATCGCCCTCGCCTTGTTGGCTCTCACGAACGTGCTTCCCAAGACATGGCGGCCGGTGTTGGCCGACGACAAGGTGTCACCATCGACGAATAGAAGCTCTCCCACTCCCGCCTGAGCGAGCAGCCGAGCAACGGCCGAGCCCAACGAGCCACACCCGACTACTGCCGCGCGCGCGCCCATCAATGATTCGTGATCTCCGGGCGCCCCGCGCCCATGAATCCATGCCGCGTCGGCTCGTTCAACGACATTGCGCTCTACGGCTCGATCGGCGAGAGGTGGCTCCCGGAACATCGTCCATTGTGTGGCTCCGGCAGGGCGCGAATCAGGCAAAGCCGTGCCCTCCTTCTTTCCAATCCATTTGCGACTCCGGGCCTTGCGAAACTCCGGAAGGGTTACGCCGACCAAAACAGGTCCCGTGACGGTTTGCGCGCCGAGTAGGATTCGAAGTCTCTCTCCTTTTCGTAGATAGCCTGATAGGTCCATGTCAACACAAAGGTCGACGACATTGGCTGCGACGACTGGAAAGTCAACCGGCACCGGCGGGGCGTCGAGCCAGACGAGGCGGCTCAGGAAAGTCCTCCCAGTGTTCGCTGCACGACCGGAATTGGCCAGCCACGCCGCTACTTCTTGCTCGCCGTCGCCGACGACACAGAACGTTTCGTCCGCGGCACGCCAGTAGCAGACTTCCCGCGATGGGCCGGTCGGCCTGCATAGGCTGATCACACGCTGCGATGTAGTCGCTCTCCGAGACCAATAGGTCGCAAACTCGCGCGCAAACTCATCGCGACGCGTCGCGGTGTCAAGCGATAGCAGGTCGACGGCGGCACCGAGAACCCAAATCGCGCGGGCGCCAGCGCCCTGTCCGGCGTCTGTTTCCGGCAGACAGAGCACGCCATCGGGCTCTATGTGGGGCCACGAGTAGTCCGTGGGAACTTCCGGTGCAGCAACCCTGGGCTCCGACCAAGGAAAGCGGCGATCGATGCCGAGAAAGAAGTGAGTCAGGCGTTCGCCAAAACCTAGCCTCGCCGGGAGCCGAATTCGCCACAGCGCACTAAACTGCCGGGTGCCCGACCAAGCCACCGCTTCTCGGTCGTTCGCTCTGCGCCAGCCGCCGCGGCGCTGCTTCGCAAGTTCCAACTCAATGGCCCGGGCGAAAGCGGTGGTGAAATCCATAGCCTCAGCCGTATTGCCGACCGCCGTCGTCGCGCCGCGCCACGTTCTTCGAAGTCACGACGAAGGGCCCTCTGGAGCCCTTATTGTTGCCGTCGTCAGGATCCTCAAGCGGCAGGTCGCTGAAGAACGTCGTGTTGAAAACGTCGTCCCAGGCTTTGCGGGCTTCCCTTCTAGAGCAATCCCCGCGGTCGAGGACACCCAAGACTGCTAAGGCCTCGTCGAGGCACCCCCGCACAAACGCAACCTCACCATCATTCTCGGCCGCCAAGAGCTGACCATCGAGCACGGGGTGTTCAATCTCGGTGGACCTCGCGAGGCGCTCCGCGATCGCGACCCAGGTATCACGCAGACTTCGATCGTCCCCCGCGGCGCCAACGTACTCGTCCACCACGAGTCGTGTGATGCAGATCCCGCTTGTCGTCTTGCCCTTCCAGGGGGCGCCCCTGCTGCGAGAGAACTTCTTCGTTAAACGTACGATGCGGCGGAGTTGCTGGCCGTCGGCTTGTCCGCTGGCGAGGTCACCTACGATCCCCTTGAACCAGCGGGTAATCGCGCGGGCATCCGACTCCCTCCATACCTCACCGCTGGCGTGCTCGTAAGTCTCCTCCCCGCCCTCTTTGCAGAAAACTCGATAGACCGCGACGTCGATGTGATACCCCTGTGGATAGCGCTGGCGCACACAATTTGGCTTCAATTCTGCGTCGAATGCGAGGCGATCATCCTGTTGCAGTGCCGCGCGAACACGCGCTCGCGCTGCCGCCGGCGCCACATCCTGGCCCTCCGCGGTTTGCAGTGCCTCCCGCCGGAAGTAGGCGCCGTCGTCGATATCGTAGTCACACTCCTCATCCTTCACCATCGTTCGCATCGAGTATGACCCTTGGGAAGCGGTTTCCCTCGGTGGTGGATGTCCATCGCGCTCTAAGCCTCTTTCCAGGCGCGTGCGTCCCGCATTCCTCCTGTCGCGCATCTCAGCCTGCTCGGTGCCGGGAAGTACGACTTCGTCGGTGTGATACTCAGCCATCTCGCCGCTGCAGTTGAACATGCTGCCTCCCTGTTGTGACTACAATCCCAACCTCCGGCCTCACTTGAGGTGGTTCCTAAGCTGTTGCTCGCGGGACGCGAATGATTCTCTGCCGCGTTGAAACAGAATATCGAGCTTGTTCAGGTCATACTCCAAGAGGTCGGTAGCCATCTCGGGTTGTGTAAAGGAGTCGCTGACTCGAATCGTCGGCACGTCGTGGAAGAGAACCTGCCTGAGCTGATCCATCGACTGCGTATTGATTTCAAGTGTCTTCTGCAGCAGCTGGACGCTAACGACGTATTTCCGAGCAAGCCGCATGAAGAGACGGGGCTTCGGTTCGGGGTAGTTCCCCACGCCGACGCTGAGGAGACGAATGCTGCCTCGATCGCACTGCAGCGCGTTAACCGCGTCCGCGACGGCGTAGAGCGTCGGGTTATTGGCGCAGTACCCTCCGTCGACCAATTCGATGCTCTCGCCCAGTGACGTGCGGACGGTCTTGCGCTCGAAGAAGGGATAGGCCGAGCAGGAGGCTTGTACGGCGTCGGAAATGCTTACACCGAACCCCGGGACGAAGGTGCTGACACGGCCATGGGCCTGGCCTACGCTGCTTTTGAAGATCATCGGGCGCTCGGTCAGCCACTTCGCTGCTACGACCCCTATGCTCGTCTTGGCATCCTGAAACATCGCATTACCGAAGACATCGATGGCTAGCCTTTTCAGGGCGCGGGAGCGCGCAGCAGGCTTCCGCTCAGACATGACCGCCGGGACATGGTCCCGGTAGAGGCTCAGAATTTCGTCGATGTCGCGACCTAACGCGAGTAGCGACGCGATGATCGCGCCCGTGCTGGTCCCGAATACCAGGTGGAAGTGTTCGTGCAGGCGTCGGCCTACCAGCGCCTCTACTTCCTTTAGCACTCCGAGCGTGTAGAAGCCTTTGGCACCACCGCCATCGAGGGCCAAGACACGAAGCGGCTCGGCCCTCGGTACACTCTTGGTCGGCTCAGTCATTGGTCAGCTCCTTCGAGCGATAGCGGCGCGCGTATTTCGAACAACCTCTGCGGATGATTGGCAGTACTTCACAAAGCAATATCGCACAGGCCGGTGCCAATCAGGTCCCGGTGCCCCATCGGGCGCTCTGACCATCCGATTGTCCCTCTCCATTCACTGCCCTGTTCGAGGGCGCCTCAGGGACTCTCTTGCGGCGGAGAGCGCCGAAAGGTTGTCCATCTGGAAAGAAGCTGCTCGGACGCGGATAGTCCTGACAGAATTTTGGAGCGGACTCCACTCCGACAGAAGCGCCAAGCGAATCGCAGCCGTCCGTCTCTGTAAAGGGCGCGCAGTACGTTCTCCGAGGCGCGTTCGCCGCGCGGCATTTTGTCCGATCCGGCCGACGAGCAGGACCTCACCCGACAGCCGGCCAGCGCGCCCGAATCCCCTCCGGCATCGCACCAAGACCCTGCATCCCAGCCCGCAGGCCGTCGCAGTGCCCGCGTCCCGGGAAAAGATCGCGCGATGCGCTTCCCCAAACCAAGCCACGCAGTCTTCGCCCTGACCATGATCGCCCTCGGAATCATGGGTTTCGTCAAAGGCGACTTCAGCCAGATCTGGACGCCGATACCCAAGTACGTGCCCGCGCCGACGGCGCTGGCGTATCTCTGCGCCCTCGTGTCGCTCGCTTGCGGGGTCGGCCTGCTCTGGCGCCGCACGGTCACGCCCGCGGCGCGGGTGTTGGTGGCGTATCTGGCGCTCTGGTTTCTGCTGGTGAGAGCACCGGTCTTCATTGTCTCGCCGAACATCGGGGCGTGGTGGTCGGACTGCAAGGTCGCCGTACTTCTGGCGGCCGCGTGGGTGCTGTACGTCGAGTTCGCGAGCGATGAGGACAAGCGGCGCCTGCCGTTTGCGACCGGCGACCGCGGCCTCCGTATCGCGAGGGTGCTCTACGGCCTTGCCTTGATTCCCTTCGGCATCGCGCATTTCCAATACCTCGAGAACACCGCCTCGGTGGTGCCGGGCTGGCTGCCGGGGCATGAGTTCTGGGCGTATTTCACCGGCGCCGCCTTCATGGTGGCCGGTGTCGCCATCGTTGTCGGTGTGTACGCACGGCTGGCGGCGGCGCTCTCGTCGTTGCAGATGGGGCTGTTTTTTGTCCTCGTCTGGATCCCTGCGCTGGTGAAAGGCAACATGACTCCTTTCCAGTGGAGCGAGTTCGTCGTGACGTGGGCTCTGGCGGTCGCGGGGTGGGTGGTGACGGATTCGTACGGCAGCTTGCCCTGGCTCGGTGTGAAACAGCGCTGCGGCTGCTGCTTTGGATGGCGCCTTGTCCGGGCGAATTGGATGCTGTTAGCGTCCAGCCTTGCTCCGATACCGCCCAAACTATCGACGCCTCGCGTGGACCTCCGCGCTGGTCGCTGCCGCGGTGGTCATCGGCGGCCTCCTCGTGCTGCTGTTCCCCGAGCCGCTCTACGCTTATGAAACCGAGAGCGGAAGGCTCAGGCTCTACAGCGATCGAGCGTTCGATCCCGTGCGCGGCCAGGCCGTGCTTCAAGACGTCGAGCAGCGCCTGAGCTCGGCGCCTGAACCGCTGCAGGATCCGCATTCGGTCTATCGCATCATCGTCTCGAACGCGCCGTGGCGCCGGCACCTCACGTCTCGGGCAAGGCGTCGAATTGCCAGCGCCAGGTCGACCGCGTTGCATCGCATGGGGGCAAAGACCAAGTCGTGCGCCGGGCTCGGGCTTCCAACTCGCGGTGCTCCGCTTCGGTCGGCACGAGGATCGGGAGAATCGGGGCCGCGTGGCTCGCGAGGTGAAAGTTCTTGAGATCGAGCGCGTGGTCCCAGGCCTGGTCGTAGTCGTGGGTCCTGAACTCGCGCTCACCGACCTTGAACTCGATCACAAATACGGTCGACCCCGAGACCACCACGGCGTCGATGCGGCTTCCGACGCGTGGCACAACGAACTCCAGGAATAGGGTACCTTCGAGGCCTTCGAGGGCCCTCTTGAGCACCTCGATCTCAGTGAGCCACGCGTCACGCTGCGATGCTTCGATCGAGCCGCTGTTCGATGCGAGCGCGCCCAGGATGGACTCACGAGACTCAGTAAGGAAGTCCGCCACGCTGGAGGCGTAGTAGGCCGAGGAGACGGAGAGGGTAGACATCCGAGCTGCGGCTGAGACCGTATCACTGCCTGCGCTCAAGACGGACTTCAGGCGCCCCAGGCGCCATGTTGAAAAACTCTTGTGCGGCTATGTCGCTCCCATGCAGCTCCCATGAAGGTAAGGAGCGACCATGACCTATCGATTTTCCAGGCAGTGTTCCGCCCTGGCATCGGCAGTCCTCAGCGTTTTGGGCCTGTCCTTCGGTGCGTGCGCCTCCACTGGGGCGTCTCCCGCTGTCGGACCAGATGCCACTGAGGTCGCGGCGAGGTTCGGGGCCACGGCCGATTTGCGAGGACGAGACTTCTTCGATACGGATTGGGCCGCAAGAGTCCGGGCTCGCTCCCGGTCCGTCGATGCCCGGGCTCTATCGGCCCCCCAGCCAGACTTCACCTTGACATCGTTAGACCCGCCGCTTGAAGTGAGGAGCGATTTCAGAGCCCCTCCGCTGTGGTGGAACTACTGGCTCGAGAGCGGCCGCGGGCGAAGTGGATCAGCGCCGGCTTTCACGCCTGTCGACCACCTCGAGCCATCGGGGACCGGCGTGCTGTACCTGGACCTGGGCCCTGGTCGATATCGCGATCCCTTGGTCGTCTCAAACGTGATCCAGCCTAGCGTTCGAGCCTTCTTGGATGAACTTCTGAAAATTCGGACGGAAGATGAGATCCAGGTCGACGTCCTGACGCTGTTCGACGCGGACGCCCTCTCGCTAGAAGAGCCGGCGCGGAAGACTCTGAGCATTTCGCTCAAACGAATTCGCGAGTGGCAGGCCAGTCCAGGCCTTAGCGAGGATCTCTGGGCGCTTCGAAAAGCGGATGCCAGCACTTCCAGCCTGCTCTTCGGTAGCCTGTCCTTCAATCTCCGCGCGACGCCACAAGACGGCATCACCGAGTTGGTCCTGAGCCTCTGGTACCAGGGGCAACCGATCGGCGAGATACCCGTGCCGGTCTGCGTCGCTCCGGCCGCGGACGTCGAGGCGGAGTGCGGGCCGCATCCCAATCACGTCTCATCGCTCGCCGGGCCGATACTCGGTGCATTACCCGCGGAACTACCTTCGCGCCCGGACGCTGCACTGCATTTCATGGATTTGTTCGGCGGCCACCCGTACGGCGTATTCTGGTGCGAACACTGCTCCGACCCCGGGTACCACACCTGGCCCCTCAAGGAACAAACCGCGGAAGAGCTCGCAAAGCTCTTGCGCGAGCACATCCGACAGAGCACCGGCGCCAAGGAAGCCGTTCGCACTAGTGGGCTCGTGCTCTACAACGCGCTCTTTCCAAAACCTGTTCGGCTCTCCGAGCGACTCAAACCGAACGACACGGCCCGTGACCGCTCCCGAGCCCTCGCCCGTGAGGCATTTGCCCGATTCCTTTCCGACCGTCTTCAGCACGCCAACGTAGCCGGGCCCACCCCTCGTATCTTCGTTCGTTTCGCGTACGGCAAGGACGGTGACCTGCTGCCGATCCCGCTCGGCTTGCTCGATGTCGATGACGTGATCCACGAGCCGGATGTTTGGGACGACGCCGCCCTAGAGGAAGATCATCTGCTCGGTTTTCTATACGCCATCGAGAATCCGCTGCCACTACGCTTTCCGCACCGAGGAGATGCCTGTATTTCGCGGTTCAAAGCAAGTTTGCCTAACGATGGAGACCAAACGCTGAATGACGCTATCGCTCTGGTCGAGGAGCCCGATCGCCTGGGTGGAGCGATCGACGACTTGGGCGCGTGGCTCGCCGCGGGTGAGGAGGAGGAGCCGCTCTGCCTGACTCTGCTCAGTCATCACGACGCGGACCATGGCACGCTGTACTCCCATGCGGGTGGCCCGGTCGTCACGGCGCTAGGAATTGACCACGGCTTCGCATCGCCGTCCCTCGTTGTCATCGACGCTTGCAGCAGCGGTCACGGAGAAACTCAGTCATTCGCGGAACGATTCAATCGGACGGGAGTGAGCTCCGTCATTACGACAAACGCCGACATCGCGCCGGATCTCGCCGGTCGGTTCTTGAACTGCTTTCGGGCCGAGCTCGCCGGCGCGACCGAAAGTCGGTCAATCAACGAGGTCTTCTACAAAACCCTTCACTGTGCCAGAGCAGGCGACAACAATGCTCGGCAAGGTTGGAGGGCACTGTCGTTTCTGCTCGTAGGGGACGGTGACCTTCGATTCTGCAAGCCGGAAGGAGCATAGATATGCGAACCAATCTTCTCATCGTCCTCACAGTTCTCTGGTCCGCGAGCACCGCTACGGGCCAATGCGAGCCTTCAACTCCCCACCCGCGAGTGACCGTGTTGATGAGCGACACGCACTTCGGAGTTGGCAAGAACGCCGCCGGAAACTGGCTCGCGACCGAGGACTTTCGCTGGTCGACAGAACTCGCCGCATTCTTGAATGCGATCAACGTGCGCGGCGGTGGGCACACCGATCTGGTGCTCAACGGCGACACCTTTGAGCTCTGGCAGTCGTTGGGCGGTGACTGCTCGGCTGGGAGGAGGGCAGATGAAAGCTGCACTGAAGAAGAGGCGCTCGCCCGCCTGTCGCGCGTAGCGGCGCAGCACGCGACAGAGCTGAAGGCCTTGGGGGAGTTTGCAAAAGCAGGTGACAACCGGCTCTACATCGTCCCTGGCAATCACGACGCTGCCTTGTTGTTTCCGCGCGTCAGCAGTGCCGCCCTCGCTGCGATTGCCGCGCCGGCAGGCCGGGCGTGCATCGAATCGAGAGGGTTCTGGCTCTCGGGCGACGGCAAGGTGCTTGCTGAGCATGGCCACCAGATCGGACGTGACGTCAATGGATACGGAAACGCCTGGCCGATGCCATTCTCAGGTGACAACAGGCAGTATCTGGTGAAGACCTGGGGTGAGCAGTTCGTTCAGAGCTACTACAACCGTTGGGAGGAGGCCTACCCAATCATCGACAACCTCGACGAGGAGGGCGCCGGCGTTCGCTATGGCCTCGCGGCGGAAGGCGGGTTCGGGGCTGCTCTGGCGACCGCCGAATTCGTTCGTTTCATGCTATTTGGCGAATCGTGGGGCCAGTTCGGCGCGGCTCTGGGGCCGGATGGCCACGTGCAATGGGACACCAATGCGGTCCGGAACAAGGGCGACAGCTTTCTCCGCAGCGCTCTCGAGGCGGGTGGCGGCGTGGACTCGACTATCGATACCGGTTTGATAGCGCTCAAGATGGCTGACCTATCCGATGCCGACCTCACCGAGCTATGCGATCGACTGTACCTGCTCCAGAAGGAACGTACGGCAGCAGGTATTCCCGGCCCAGAAGGTGTGGTCCAGTGCAGCGGACACCTGGGCGCCCTGTACCAGACGGTATTCCGCACCCGTGACCGAGTATTCAAGACCTACCTCGAAGGGCGGGCGCAGCAGCTTCGAGACGCTGGCCTCAGCAGAGCCGGGGAAACGTTTCAGGTATACGTCTACAGCCACACGCACCGGGCTGAAGATGGGTTTCAGCCGCTGAGCGGAGCTTGGAGCCCGCGGGTGTTCAACACGGGAGCATGGCAGCGCCTTGTGAAACGCAGCGACGTTGAGGCGCGGCGCCTAGCGGACAAGCTCCCGAAGGCGGAGGTTTTGACGAAATACACCCTCGACGACCTTCCAGCCTGCTACTCCTTTGTCACAGTCAGCCGCCCAGGCTTTTCCATCAACACGCGCCTCGAGCGTTGGGTTTGGGACAAAGGCCAGTCCACCGGCAAAATTCAGCCGCGATGCGCGAATTGACGGGTTGGCCGCGACGCTGCTCGCGGCCGGCGCATACCTAGCCCTCAGCCTCGGCCAACCGCCCCAGCGCCCCCCAAGCCTCCGGATCCTGCCAAGCCAGCGTCGTCAAATAAAGCGAAACATCCTCGGCCGGAAACTTCCCCTCAATAGCCCCCACCGCCGCCGCGAACTTCTCCGCGTCAGGCTTCGCGTCCTCTTCCTCGATGATCCCGTTCTCGTGCGCGATGCCCATCGCGTCCAGGAAGACGGCCATCATCGGGCGTTGCTCGGCGAGGTGGTAGGCGACCAGGGCTCGGGCCGCGACCGAATCGGTCATCGCGGTGATGCTGGATAGATACTTGGCTCGGTGCTCGTCGTCGAGGCCGAGGACGAACTTGGGGCGGAACTTGAATTTCTGCGCGATGAGCACCGCGGCGTGGCCGTGGTCCTGCGCATCGGGTTCGGAGGCCCAGAAGGCGCGGGCGACACGGAGGCGGAGCGCTGGCGCCATTCGGCGCCAGGATTGAGACGGGGAGGGATTCGAGTCGGTCATGGGTAGCTCGGATCTTATGCGCTTCAGACCCTCGTCCACGCGCACATCTCACCGCGCCCTCCGATCCGTTTCAGATCCGGTAACCACCCACCCCGATCTCGGTATAGATCAAGGACGCAACCCAGACGATCGTCCGTCTGCGGATCCCACTAGGGCGGTGTGAATGCGGCATCTAGCTGCGCTCGTTCTCCTCGGATTCTTTGGAGTTTGCACGCAGGGAGCGTTCGGCGACACCTATGCGGTTAAGTTCGTCGCCAGCAAGAATCCCGCGAACAACGGTGAATACCGCATTGCCGAAGTTGAGGCCTCACTGACACCCAAGGACGGGGTGGTCGGCCTGTTTCGGAATCACGACGACGTGGGTCTGTTGAACGGCTGGGTAACGTTTCTCTACTCTGCGCACGCCTTCGGCGCTGACGGCAAAGAGCTCAGGCTCACCTACCTCACCGGCGGGCGTTTTCGGGTCGAAGGCTGGAGCTCGGGCCCCGTCACTCTGAAATACCGCGTGCTGCTGCAGCACGATCGGTTCCCCAACGATCCGGGCTATGACGAGCTCGCCTACGCGCGACCCTACGGAGTCTTTTGGACCGGACGGGCACTGCTGATGGAAGGCGCTCCGGCCACTGACATCGACGTGCGCTTCGATGCCCCGGCGGACTGGACGATCTCGACGCCGTGGGCGAGCGCCGACCTCAGCGGTCGCCACTTCATCGCCCTGACCACGGATGACCTCCTCGATTCCGCCCTCATGGCCGGAACCCAAATCACCAAGGTCCTGCAGGTTGCCGGCGGCGAGGCGCGCCTCGCCCTGGCTCCCCCGATTGCCGCTCTCGAGAATCCGCTGGTGACGACCCTAAACAGCTCGCTTCGGGCGTACGAGAGCATGTTCGGGGTGGCGATGAAGGGGCGATTGTTGGTGATCGCCGCGGACGCGCCGTTCTCCGGCGGCGGAGTGATGGGCCGCAGCATCTCGATGCTGCTCGGCCACGATCGGGGCGACATGAAGGCCCAGGGCGAGTACGTCATCGCGCACGAGGCCTTCCATGTCTGGAACGGGCAATGGCGCGAGAACGATCCGGACGGAGAATTGCAGTGGCTCGGCGAGGGTTCCGCGGACTACTACGCGAATCTGGTGCGCGTCCGGGAGGGCCTCCTGGCAGAGGATGAATTCATCGCCGAATTGGGCCATCGGGCAACCCTCTACCTGAATGCGCTTCGCCAACGAAGTATCGCGGGCGGCGGGTCAACGAAGCTCAATGGCGGCGAAGACAGCTACAACATCGTCTATTCGGGCGGCATGTTGGCCGATCTCGTGCTGGACGCCATGCTTCGCCAGCGCAGCCATGGCCGCGAAACTCTCGACGAGGTCATGCGCGTCCTGCACGCGCGCTACGCCGGAGAGGGCCGCGAAACCGCGACCACGAAAGACCTGGCATCGTTGCTGGCGGATCGGTTTGCGCTGCCAGCCAACTTTCTGGCGCGCTACGTCTCCGGCCGCGAGCTCCTTCCCTTGCACGAAGCGTTCGCGGCCTACGGCTTGGACATGCGGGTCGAGGATTCCGCCGGAGCCGTGACGGTCACGGTGTCGAAATCGGCTCGCGCCAGCGCTCGGCAGAAGACCGAGCTGAGACGCTGGCTCGACGCGCCTCAGCTGCCCACGTCAGGTTCTACGAATGCGCCGCAGCCCTAGGGTCAAGGCCGCCTACTCCCCCGCCAGAATCGTCCGAACTTCATCGCTCTTGCCGGTGAGCTGCCAGCGGATCGTCGAAACCGGAATGATGCCGGTCCTGTAGATCTCGTCGAACCAGCCCTTGATCGTGAAGTCCTTGCCGAGCTGATGGGCCCGTTCGCGCATCAGGTCTTCGAGCTGGACCTTGCCGGTGATGTAGCTCGAGCCGTAGCCCGGCTGGCGCAGGTAGAGCTGCTGTTCGAAGCCGAGCAGGTCGAGGTCGGGACGCATCCAGCCGCGCGGAGTCCACTCGACCTGGAAGGCTTTGGCCTGCGCGAGGTCCATCTGATTGGCCTGAAGATAGAGCGAGGCCAGTCCACGCGCGGCGCGCTGGGCGAGCATCACCCAGACGATCTCCTTGGCTCGTGGCTCGTCGTCGAAGAGACCCGCGTGGAGCATGAGCTCTTCCCAGCCCGTGGCCATGCCCTCCGAGCGCGCGGCCCAGACGTTGTAGAGCAACGGCGCGCGCCGCACCAGACTCGGGTTGGGCTCGTCGCGCATGCGCCGCAGATCCCACCAGTGCGTGGAGTGGGTGTAGAGCGTGAGCGGCTCGTAGTGGGTCGCGATGGCGAAGAAGTTCCGCTTCTCGACGGGTGTGAACCCGCCGCGGCGCTGGCGCTGTTCGGCGTCCATCCAGTCACGCATCGGGAAGAGGTTGCGCTCGCCGAGAAAGGCGACGAACTTTTTGATCGCCTGATCGGCACGGCGCTGGAACTCGGCCTCATCCTGAATCGCGACCATTTCGGGCAGACCGCGATTGTGCTCCTCCTCGAGCTTCAACGACGAATGGGCCCGCGCCAACTCGCGGCGGAGGATCGCCACCTCGTCGTCCCAGGTCATCGGCAGCAGGGCGATGTGCTGCTGCGACCAGGTGTAGTTTTCTTTGCCGATGCCCGAGGGCCCAGTCTTCGACGGCGCCTGTGCATCAAGCCAGGCGATGAACCCAGTCGTCGCCTGAATGGCAGCATCGACGGCGGCGCGAAGATCCGCTCCGGCCTTTGCCACCTTGCCATCGGACGCCGGCCCCGCGCTCGAAAGCTTCGTCGCCAGCTCCGTCAGATCCGCCAGCTGCCCGCGCATCGAGCCCGTTCCGGTCACCCAGAGATCGCGCGCATTGCCGGTGAGGTTCTGTCGCGCTTGCATCAGAAACGCCGGAATCGGCCGCAACTGGCCCGCCAACAACGCTTTGTCGATGACCGACAACGGGAAGGGGTACGCCCAGAGATCGACCACTCCATACGGAACCGGCCCCTCGTGCGCGGGCGTGTCGCTCTGCTCAGAACGGATACTCGAGTAGAACGCGGGGTCGCGCGCCCAAGGCTGGAGGACGCGAAGGTTGAAATCGTAGGCGTTCATCTCGGCGTGGATGAGGGTGAGGTCGATCTGCTCGTCGGTCGAGGTGGCCTTCGCCTCGAGCTCCGCCAATCGGGCCCGGAGCTTGGCGAACCCGGCACGCCGGGTTTCGAAGGTTGCGGCTCGGTAGTCTGGGGCGCCATCGAAGTCAGGGGGCGCCTCGAAGACTCGCCAGTCCTTGAACAGGGCCTCGACCGCGGGGCCAGAGGCTGGGGGGACCGCGGCGCTTTCGCGAGGCGCCGCGAGCGCCAGGGCCACAGCAACGAACGCGATGAGCAGACTCCGCAACGGTGGCTTGAGCTTCATACGCAGATCTCCTTGGTGCAGGGTGGGGGGAGCGTATCTCTGAAGGAACGTCCGAGAAAAGTGTCAGACATCTCGTCGCCCGGGCAGCATCATCTAGAACAAGGAAAGGAACGGGTGCGGTATGCACCCATTGCCAAGCCCGGGAGGCACACATGAAGATCAAAGTCCACCTGTTGTCCACGATCCTTCTCGTCCTTGCCGCATTCGCTGCCGCGGTCATGGCCGAAGACCCGGCCCCGGCTGAGCAGCCAGCCGACTCGGGAGCGATCACCCAAATCAAGGCCCTGCAGAAGGAGGTAGCGGCTCTTGAGTCGACAGTTGCCGGCTCAGACCTTTTGAAGGGCGACCTCGCCGATCCCCAAAACCACACGGAGTGCTCTTTCGAAACTGGACTCTGCAACCCCGCGAACATCTCGGTCAACGGCGATACCAAGTCCCTCGTGGCGCTGTCGAGGGTTCCCGCGGAGGCGTGCCTGGTGACCGTCACGGCGAATGAGAGTTTTCTTGGGAAGAACGCGGACCTGGGCTTCGACTGCCTCGCACGTCCGTTCGGAGAGACTGTCGATGTCTCCCTGCACCTGAAAACAATGTTGTTCCCGTCCTTCGGCGGAGTGAAAGGCAACTCCACCTCTGCTCATGCTCGTTTGAGGCCACAGAGCATGACCGAGAAGCCACAGAGCATGACCGAGCGGTGCGATCCTCGAGCGGCGCCCTACGCTCCTTGGCCACCGCGCGACGGCATGTCCGTGCTTCTCCACTCCTCCATGCGCAGCGTCATCGTAACCGCCTACGGCCTCAATGAGGCCAAGACGGCCTGCAACCAGGCACTGAAGAGCGCCCGCGTCAAGATCGACTATCCGCGTTGGGAGGTTGGCGCGGGAGCTTTCTACGCCTTCTCGTACCTGGGCGACGAAACCCTCGTGCAGCAAAAGGCCGAGCAACCCGCCGATACCGCGGCCGGCGCCAAGGACCACTTCACGATCGTTCGGCGCGACAAACAGAGTCTGCAAACCGCTACCGGTATCTCCTTCAACGTCTATCCGGCCAACTATCCATCTCTGGGCCTAATGTTTGGCTATACCGATCGGGGCGATCAGAGCCCAACCTACTACCTAGGAGGAGGCCTGCGCTTGCGTTCGCTCGGCAGGCACGCGGTCATCTCGTTCATGGGCGGCTGCGCGACCGGCCAAGTGAAGACCTTCCCTGGTATTGCCAAAGGGGACGTGATCGACGAAGGCGATATCCGCCTCGAGGGTCGTTCGACCTATCAGATCAAGCCGTTCCTCTCAGTGCACATCGGCTTCGCTTTCGGGGCGACGAGGAGCGGGGCATCGTGAATGCCGGCGACGGAGCACCTGGCTTCGGGGCGCCCTCCAGTCGTCCGCAGAATTGGAGCTAGTACACTCACTCCCAATTCGCCGCCCTCCGGAGGTCCACGATGACGAGTCCTCGCCTGATATCGACCGCCCTGCTTCTCGCTCTCGCCGTGGCCTCGACGGCCTGCGCGGGCCACGCGGTCAGTTCGACGCCTGCCCCCACAGCGTCTGCGCCGGCCGCACCCGCAAAGCCCGCGGCCCGCGCCATGTCCGAAATTCTCGCCGCCTCCGCGCCCACCGACTGGCGCCCGCTCGACCCCGAGAACACGCTCTATGTCGAGCTCTCGACCGGTCGCGTGGTGATCGAAATGGCGCCGGTCTTCGCGCCGAACCACGTCGCCAACGTGCGCACTCTGGTGCGCGAGCACTACTTCGACGGCATTCCCTTCGTCCGTGCGCAGGAAAACTACGTCGTGCAGTGGGGCGATCCGGAAGAGGACGCCGCCAAGCAGAAGCCGATGCACGATGGGAAGCGCTCGCTCGCCGCGGAGTTCGATCGGGCGCTCGATCCAGCGCTGCCGTTCGCGAAGCTTCCGGACGGCGACATCTACGCGCCGGAGGTCGGCCATTCCCTGGGCCTGCCGGTCGCACGGGACGCGATGCACGGACGGGAGTGGCTCGCCCACTGCTACGCGATGGTCGGCGCCGGCCGCGGCGACACTTCGGACTCAGGCAGCGGCGCCGAGATCTACGTAGTCATCGGCCACGCACCGCGGCATCTCGATCGGAACGTCACCCTCTTCGGTCGGGTCGTGCAAGGGATGAACCTGTTGTCTACGCTGCCGCGCGGCACCGCCGCGATGGGCTTCTACGAGCAGGCGAGCGAGCGCACGCCGATCCGCGCGATCCGTCTCGCGGCGGATGTTCCGGTTGCGGAGCGGACCAACCTCGAGGTGCTGCGGACGGATACGCCGCTTTGGTTGGAGATGGTAGCTTCGCGAAGGACTCGGCCGGAGGGGTGGTTCTTGAACAAGGCGGGGCGGATTGATCTTTGCAATGTGCCGATTCCGGTGCGGGCGGCTGCGGCAAGCCCTCACCCCTGACCCCTCTCCTTGTCAGCTACCTCGCGGACTTGCCTTCCGTGCGTTTGAAGGTGACGTCGGTTCCGGCGACCATCCATAGCGTGGCTGACCATGCGGCTACGACCTGGTTGAGATCCTGGCGGTCGATCCGTTCGAGCACGTCGTCGGGGGTGTGGTGGATGTCGAAGTACTCATAGCCGTCCTGGTTGAGCGTCAGGCACGGCACGCCGAGGTTGAAGAGCACGCCGGTGTCCGAGTCACCGCCCTTTGCCGGCTCCTGATCGATCACCACACCGACGGGCTGGAGCAGGGTCGCCATCGTCTTGTTGAAGCTTGGGTCGTCGATTGCGGGGAGGCTCGCGTGGTAGGTGCGGCCGGCACCGAAATCGCCTTCCATCGCGACGACGAGGTTCGCGGCCTCGGCCGCATGCGACTTGGCGTAGTTGCCGCCGCCGGTGGCGAAGCCGTCGGGCTGCGACATCTCTTCCGAGCCCCAGAGGATGAGGCGAATGGTGCGCTTCGGGCGCAGGCCGTGGTCGAGGATGTTCTTCGCCGCCGCGAAGGCGATCGCATGCCCCGCCGCGTCGTCGATCGCACCGGTGCCCAGATCCCAGCTGTCGAGGTGGCCGCCGATCACGACGACCTGCTCCGGATGCTCGGAGCCTTTGATCTCGGCCACGACGTTGACCGAAGTGCCCAGACCCGGGAAGACTGAGCCGGACACCATCTTCAGGCGAATCGGACCCGCCTCGCCTTTCGTCTGCATCGCCCTGATGCGGTCGAACTGCGCGGCGTCAGGCGTCGAGATCGCCATCGACGGAATTCCTTTGCCGTCGGACCACTGCGTGCCGCCCGCGTGCGCGAAGCGGTGCGTGTCGGTGCTCATCGAACGCAGCACGAATCCAACCGCGCCGCGCTTCTGCGCCGCCGCCGGTCCGGCCCAGC
Organism: Acidobacteriota bacterium; assembly: GCA_039933785.1. Taxonomy (GTDB): domain Bacteria; phylum Acidobacteriota; class Thermoanaerobaculia; order Multivoradales; family JAGPDF01; genus JBDTNL01. The sequence continues at coordinate 124,097 of JBDTNL010000001.1, read as the reverse complement.
GAATGGCGCCCGACATGGCGCCGTAGCCGGTGCCGTCCGAGGCGCGCGGCATCGGTTGCGTGACGACGACGATCTTGCCCGTGACGTCAGCCGTCGAATTGGTCGATCCCAAAAATGCCTCCCATGAATCGAACAGCACCGCCTCGGCCTCGATCTCCCCCGCCGCCGAGCCGCCGAGCGCGACCCCGACGAGTTTCTGCGGAAACGGTGCCGTGACCTCGATCGAGTCGTGCGCGCCGCGCACCCACGGGTGATACGGGAAGCTCTCGATGACCGCACTGTCGAAGCCCAAAGCCTTCAGATGCGCCGCCGCCCACTCGGCCGCCGCGCGCTCCGCCGCACTCCCCGCCGGCCGCGGTCCGCGTGTCGTGATGTCGCTGATCCACTGATAGGCGGCGTTCCCGACCAACGCCGCATCGCGCAGCATTGCCGCTTGCGCCGCCGCGGGGCCCAAAACGAGAGGTACCACGGCAGGCGCCGGAGCAGCCGCCTTGGGTTGCGGCTTGGCATCCACATTGGGCACCGTCAAAACGGCCAGAACGATTGCGCAGGTGACGCAGGCAGTGAGCGTCTTCAATGGAGGATCCCTTCTCGGAAGATTGGCGGCGGACAGCGAAGGACAGAGTTTATCCGCGCGAAAACGATTCTCCGTCCCGGCCGCCCCTGATTCCAACCAGACCACGGCGCGGCCGAGGCTTAGCGGCAGGCTTCAGCGGTAGAACTGCTCCCCTTCCGCCGCCAACCGTTCCCGCCACATGACCTCGAGCGCCTTCAAGTCCTCCTTGGGATCCGACCCAGGATCCTTCGACGGCTCGAGCGTATCCAGCGCGTCAAAGGCGAACTGCTCGGCGCCCAGCCGCTGCCAATCCTGTTGCAGCTCGCGGACCGAATGCGCACCCAACCGCAGCTGGGCCAAGTGCCGATTGAGGATCGCCCGCAAATCGACACTGGCGCTCACGAACGAGCGCCCTTCGGGCACGTTCCGCACCCGAAAGACGCCCATCGGCCGCGGGGTCTCTTTGTATTCGCGAATCCGCGCTTTGCGATCGGCGACGTCGGTCACGAGCGCTTGTTCAGGACACTTCGCCGCAGTCGGCGACGACGATCTTCTGCTTAGTCTGCCCGCTCGGGCTACCCAGCGCCTCGATCGCCGTCACCACATCCATGCCTTCGGTCACCTTGCCAAACACCACATGCTTGCCATCGAGCCAGGCCGTCTTCGCCGTGGTCAGGAAGAACTGCGACCCGTTGGTATTCGGCCCGGAGTTGGCCATCGACAGCACACCCGGCACGTCGTGCTTGAGCTGGAAGTTCTCGTCGGCGAACTTCTCCCCGTAGATCGACTTGCCCCCAGTCCCGTTGCCGCGCGTGAAATCCCCGCCCTGGCACATGAACTGTGGAATGACCCGGTGAAACCCGCTTCCCTTGAAGCCGAAACCCTTCTCGCCCGTACACAGGGCGCGGAAATTCTCGGCCGTCTTGGGCACGATGTCGGAGCGCAGCTCCATGACGATACGGCCCAGGGGGGCGCCGTCGGCTTCCATGTCGAAAAAGACTTTTTGAGTAGGCATGGCGCGGGACGGTAGCACAGCTGGGGCGAACGATTCTCCCGCCCCAGGGCCCTATTCGACGTTAGGTATCCGCACGATGCTTCCCTCGGCCTGCGGATCAGCCGGATCCTTGACCACGGTCACGTACAGATCCTTCCCATTGGGCCCGAACGCCACGTTGGTCGTGCCGTCGCCCGCGGCGATCGAGAACACGTGCAACAGCTTGCCGGCGGGCGAAATCTTGAGCACCTTCCCGCCGAACCACTGGGCGACATAGAGGTTGCCCTGCCGGTCGATCTTCATGCTGTCGGGGCCGAGCCACCAGGCGGTCCTCTTGTTCGGCGTGAGCAGATTCAGCAGCGCGAAGTTCGCACGACCCTGGAGCGTGCCGTCGGCGTTGACCGTGAACTTCAAGATGCAATTGCCGACCGTCTCGCTGACGTAGAGCGTCTTTTGATCCGGCGAGATGCCGATGCCGTTGGCGTAGTTGAGGTCGGCGGCGACCTCGACCCACTGCGCGCCGCCCGGTGCGAGGTACAGGATCTTACCGGCGACGGCCGTCGGCACTTCCTGGTACGGCCCAAACACCGTCGCGTAGGCGCCGCCGTTGACGGTGACGACCACGTCATTGATCCCGCCGTCGAATTTGCGCCCCCGATCGTCGGCGTCCCAGCGGCGGAGTTGCTTGCCCAACAGATCGAGCTCGAGAATCGCGCCATGCTCGTCGGTGCACGCGACGAGGAAGGTCTTCGCCTGCGTGAGCGCTAGTCCGTTGTGGCTGCAGCCGGCGAGATTGTTGAGCACCGTCACGGACTTGCCGTCCCACTTCGAGAGGGTGCTGGATGTCCAGGCGACGAAATAGAGACTCCCGTCGAGAAAGAGCGGGCCTTCCGGGCCCAGGACGCCGGGCACCACGGTGACCTCTTCGGCCTGGACCGCGAGTGAGACGAGCAGCAGTCCAATCGCGATCCTGGTGACCCGACGGAGATTCATGGACTTTGCCTCTCAGGTCCACATGCCGCTCATGCCGCTGTCTTGCTCTTCGCGATCCACTCGTCTACCACCCCCGCGAGCACGTCGAGTGGCACCGATCCGGTACGAAGAACCACGTTGTGGAACTCCTTCAACGAGAACCTGGCTCCGAGCTCGCGCTCGGCCTTGGCGCGAAGCTCGAGAATCTTCAGCATGCCGATCTTGTACGAGCACGCCTGCCCAGGCATGACGACGTAGCGCTCGACCTCTTCCGGCGGAATGCCATAGTCGATCGCCTGCTGGCGCGTCCAGTGCTTGGCATGGAGGCCGGTGTCGACCACCAGGCGGCGGGCCCGGAAGAGCTCCGCGCTGAGCTGTCCGAGGTGGCCCCTGACATCAGGGACACCGTCGCCGTCATACCACCCGAGCTCGGCCGCGAGCTGCTCGGTGTAGAGCGCCCAGCCCTCCGAGAACGCCGAGATGCCACCGAGCGCGCCGCGCTGCCGGAAGCGCGGAATCTCCGGCAGCTCCTGCTGCAGCGTGATCTGGAAGTGATGCCCCGGCACGCCCTCGTGGTACACCAGCGTACGCATCGAGTTGACCTTGTATTCCGGGCCCGGCAACGGCGCCCAGAAGATCCCGGGCCGCGTGCCGTCCGGCGCCGGCGCAGTGTAGTGCGCCGCCGCGCCCTTCTCGGTGAACGGCGGCTCCCGCTTCACCACCACCGGAGCCTTTGGCCGCACATCGAAGGCGAGCGCCGCGCGCTTCTCGGCATCGCGCAGAATGTCCTCGTACCGCGCCAACAACGCCGACCGCGGATCCGGTTCCGCCGGCGGCTGCGAATCGGCGTCGAGCTTCTCGTAGCGCGCCTTGACCGTGCCCTCGGTGTATCCGATCTGACGGAGCAATACGTTCATCTCGCCCTCGATGCGCGCCACCTCCTTGAGGCCGAGCTCATGGATCTGATCCGGCGTGAGGTCGGTTGTCGTGTTCGAGGCCAACGCCGCCGCATAGGCCTCCGCGCCGTGCGGCTGACTCCAAAGCCCAGCGTCATCGGTCGCCGTCTTCATCTGGTCGGTGAGCAGCGTGCGAACGCGCCCGAAGGCGGGGATGATCTCGGCGCCGACGATCTTCGTCGCGGCGGCGACGGACGCGGCACGAGATTCGGCCGAGAGCTTGTCGACCTTCGCCGCCCGCTCGTCGAGCGCGGCCACGAGCACGTTCTTCGCCGGCTCGGCGCCGAGGAAGCGGTCGATGCCGTCCAGGGTCGACTTGAGAATGAACTTCGGCGGCACGACGCCCGCGGCCGCGCGCACCTTCGCCGCGGCGATCCCCAGGTCGAGCGCCGGTGCAACCTGCGCCAACCGTACGAGATAATTTTCGATGTCGCGTGCATTGCGCACCGGATGCGTCTGGCTGAGAAAATTCACCAGACCGACTTGCAGCCCGCGGAACTGGTCGAACACGAACCGATGATCCGCGAACTCCGTCTGGCGCAGGATGTCGTCGAGCTTCCACACCAGCATCGCCCGAGACACCCGCTGCACCGGCGAGAGCTCGCTCGTCGAGTACGCCTTCAGCCGCACGAGTGCTGCGAGCGCACGCTCGGTCCGCGCCTGCCGCTCCTTCGCATCGAGAGGAGTACCGCCGGGGTCCTTGGCGTTCAGCTTGCGATCGAGTGCATCCTGCTCGGCGCCGGAAAAGTACTGCGACGACGTCGCCGACATCGGGTCAGCGCGGAGCCAGTCGGCGACGAGGTTGTCGACGAAGGCATCGAACGGCTCCTGCGCGGCGGGCGGCGAGAGCTTCGCTGCCGGTGCGCTCGGCGTAGGCGCCGCGGCGAGTGAACTCGCGATCACGAGGAGCAGCAAGGATTGAGGGATCCAAAGACGGCGAGCATCCATGGCGACTACCTCCTGGGTCGAGGGTCACGTTGCCGTAGCAGTTCGTTCCATCGGAACGTCAGCCGGTCGTCAACCGATTCCCTGACCCAAGATCCTACCCCGCCATCTCTCGCGCGCCCTCAGTTGAACTTGGCGCAGAGGGCATACACCGAGGCGTTGTTTCCGATGGGATTGAAGCCGAGGTCCTCGACTCCCGCCCGCCAGCCGTTCCCCGATCGCCTGAAGCTCGTCGCCGCAGCACCGTCGTGAATGGCGCTCCAGCCGCCGCCGAGCGCGACCTTGGTGCTGGCGCAGGCGGTGGCAACGTTGATACTGGAGAACCCCGAGAGAGTGTGCATCGTCCCGAGAGCAAGAGTGACCGTGGCGCCACTGCCGACCAGGCAAACCGCCTCGGCGAAGACCGACCCCGTGGCCGAGCCGCTGGTGTTGAGCGTGTCGACGTACCACCCCGTCGGGGAGAAGGGCGACACGCTAAACGGGAGATTGTCCGTGCTGGTCGTGATGAAGCCACCGCCGCTCAGCACGCCCTTGTTGCAGGTCGCCTGGGGCGCGCCGACCTGACCCGGCGGAGGGTTGGAGTGAGTCAGGATGTCGAAGGAGTAGCCGCTCGCTCCCTGCAGACACTCCGCGTAGGCAGTGACGTTGCGTGTGCCGTTGGTCAGGTTCTGGAACGTCACCATCCAGGCGTCGAGGATTTGCACGCTCGACGAGGTGAAGACCGAGTCGTTAGAGCCGCTCCTCCAGCCACCCCCGACGACAATCGTACCGGCGGGGCAAACCACCCGCGCTTGCACCTGAGCCAAGGCGCCCAGTGCGACGGCTTTGCTGACCTCGGTGACCTTGGCCGGCTGCTTCACCGTGCTGATCCCGGGATCGAACTGGAACAGACGCCAGCCGCTCCACGAGGTGTTGTTCGAGGCGCCCTCGGAACGCACCCGCCAGCGGCCATAGTCACTGGTGGTGAAGTTGCCGTAGGTGTACCGGCTGGCCTGCGCGTCGATCCCGTGGAACAGCTTTACGTCCGCCCAGGTACTGTTGCTCAAGTTGAAGGCCTGGATCTCGATGCCGTACTTGGGAGCGCCGGTGACCAGGTTCCAGGTGAAGTTGATGTTGCGCCAGTTGGTGATGGTCGCGCCGTCGGCGGGGGAGGTCTGCTGGGGGACGGCGAGGGCCTGGGCTGCCGCGGCGGGCAGAAGGATCCACACTAGGGCGAGAGCAGCGGTCGTGAATAGTCGGCGCATGGGAGTGAGCTCCTTTTGGTTGTCCTTGTGCTGATACGCGCAAAAGGGAGGCAAAGGGGCTCACGCGACGCGGCGGCTACCGCTGCCCGAAACGCCTGACACCTCGCTGCATTGGGTTCTCTCTCGCGGATCGCGGCGGCCGCGGTCACGACTCGTCGAACTCTCAGCTCCCGATGTGCTCAGGCCGGAAGCCGACGCCGACGAAACGCGCGGCGGCGCGGCGCAGCAGAGGCGAGAGCAGGCCGATCAGCTTGCGCGTCAGCCACGAGAGCGGGAAGGGCTCGCCGCGCGGGCCGAACATGCGCCGATGGATGAAGACCTGCCCCGCCTGGATTCGCCGCGCTGGCATTTCGCGCCGGTGCTGGACGGCGGCGAGGTCTTCCTCGGTGACCGTTCGCCGACGGGGCTTGTCGGCGAGCAGGTTGGCGGTGGCCACGGCGTCCTGCACGGCGAGGTTGATGCCGACCCCTCCGGCGGGCGACATGGCGTGGGCCGCGTCGCCGATGCAGAGCAGGCCGGGGCGGTGCCCACGATGCCGGCGCGGAAGGCATCGAGGCCCTCGCTCCGGATGCGGTCGAAGGCCCCCTTGGGGATGATCGACCCGCACTGGAAATAGTCCCCGCGGTCGATGGTGACCATGAGCCTGCCGTTGCGCATGCGGCCGAGCACCGCCGAAGGCTCGTCGGTGCGCTTGGTTAGCCGGTACCAGAGAGCGTCGATCGGGACGCCGAAGTCGCGCCGCTCGAGCCCCGCCCGCTCGCGGACGGTCGAGTGCCGGCCATCTGTTGCCACGACGAGGTCGGCGCGAAGCGAGAGCTCGCCCTGCTCCGTCCGCGCGCGCACTCCGACCACGCGGCCACCCTCCTCGAGGAGGTCAGTAACCTCCGTGCTCATGCGTAGGTGGAAGTTTGGATAGCGCCTGCCTTGCCTGGCGAGAAAATCGAGGAAGTCCCACTGCGGCATGAGGGCGATGAACTTGCAGCGCGTCTTGAGATGAGCGAAGTCGGGGCCGTCGTACGTCCGGTCGCCGATCGCGACCTGCAATCGCGAGAGCTCCTGGTGCGGCAGCGCGAGGAATTGGTCGAGCAGGCCGAGCTCAAACAGCAGCTCGAGTGTCGAGGGGTGCACGGTGTCACCGCGAAAGTCGCGCAGGAAATCCGCGTGCTTTTCGAGCACTTCGACCTCGACGCCGGCGCGAGCGAGGAGAAAGCCGAGCATGATCCCAGCCGGTCCTCCGCCGACGATGCAGCAGGTCGTGGGCTCTCCACGGTCTCCAGCGAGGTCGGCGACGTCGGTCATGGCTGGATCATGGACGATTTTCCCGCGATTGGCTCTCCCTACAGACCCATCCCGCGCCGTACGACGATTGCGGAGCCGTCGGCGACGAAGCTCGAGGAGGGCCGCGCACTCAGACACGGCGCGAAGCGTTCTCCATACAGCGCCGCGACGTCGCACACGAGCTCCGTATCGACCGCTCGCCAGACCTTCCAGCGTGGGTGCTCGACTCGGTACTCCAGCGTCGAGCCGTCGCGCTGCCCCGTGTATCCCCAGTAGTGCTCGGTAATGAACGCCTCCTCGGATGCCTCCTCCGGAAGTGAAGCCTCGCCGGCGAGCGTCATCCCGAGGCGGCACCACCGGCCGTCGAGTCTCCACCCGTAGACCAGGCGCCGCGAGGCGTCCATCGCGTGGTCCTCGCAAGACATCGGAAGCGCGACATATTTCTCGTTGTAGAGCGCGTTGGCCACCCAGGCGAGGACACGCCGTGGGACGACCTCCTTCACGAAAACGACGCCACGCCGCACACCACCCTCGACGAGGCGGCGGACGTAGAAGCGAAGGTTCACTTCCTCGAAATTGCGGTGGAAGGGAACCGCGACGCCGAGTACTCGCGTGTTCAAGAACTGGAACCCGACGACGCTGACAAAACACCGGCCGTGCCACAGATCGATCTCGGTCCCGCGCGGCACCAGGGGCTCGAGCACTGCGGGGTCAATCTCGTAGTTCGCCATCGCGAGATGCACCCATCGCGCGGTGAGGAAGCGGCCGGCTTGCGGTCGCGATGGGTCAGTTGCTTTCGTCACAGCAAGGGCGCTCGACCGAGTCAGCGAGCGAGATCTGCGAGCCAGGGAACCGAGAACGTCCACTAGGACATCCAGACGAAAAACCCCAAGGCCAGGAGACCCGGGGTCCCAAGAGCGAGCCATGCGACCCTCGTGAAACGTCGTCTGCGAAGTTGGACGAGGAGCCACCCGAGCACGCCGCCCAACGTCACGCCGGCCGCGAGTTGCGTCTCCGGCCCGTGCTCGGACCCGGCCCATCGATCCCAAGTGTCACTCAGTTGGATCCTCGACATGATCCCGACCAAGGCAGCGCGGCGCGCCATGCGGTGCCCGCGCGATTCCGGCGGTCCGGGCCGGTCCGGTGGTTCGAACGTTGCCGCGAGCGGAGCTCCGAGGGCACGGCGAGTCTCACCAGACAACGGCAAGCCACACAGATCGACGGTTGGCAGGCAAGTCGGCGCCGAGAGATCTCCCGTGAAGTCGCGCTCTGCGAACACCAGATACGACTGGTCGCGCTCGAACCTGAACGCACAGGGTCCAAGCACCGTCACGGCAGCGGTAGCGGGGTCACCTTTGAATCGTTCTTTCACTCGGAACGAGACGCGCAGGCCGGGGATGATCTGGTGATTGCCCTTCACTCCGACCGGCCAGAGGTCCACGACCCGGCCGACGAAGACCGCATCCGCCTGAGACAGGCCGTCCGCGATCGAGAGCTGTTTGCCGCACTCGCAAGCTTGGGCGTCGGAAGCGTGCGGAGCGAGGAGGCCGAGGATCAGCAGCGCCACGCAGACGTCGAGGTCAGATGGCAGCCAACGCCCGCGTGCGCGCCTCTGGTGCACGGCTTCAGGACACTGCAGATGCGCCGAGCACTCCAGCACCGGCGCCGACTCCGCCGCCGCCATGCGATCCGCTCCCCGCCAGCACCAGCCCAGGGATCGAGGACAGATACCCGGCCGCGCTCGGCGTCGGGCGCATGACCAGCATCTGATCGAGCGCCATTTCCCCATGCTGCAACTGTCCGCCGGTCAGCGCGTACTGCGCCTCGAGGTCGGTGGGGGTGAGGAGCTCGTGGCCCGAGATGCGCTTGCGCACGTCGGGGGCGTGGCGTTCGAGGGTCGAGAGCGCGGACTCGAGCAGCTCGGCGCGACGCGCCTCGGTCCAGCCGCCGTCGAGGGTGTGCGGCACGAAGCTCACCAGGATCGACGCCACGTGGTGGCCGGTTGCGGCGAGCGACTTGTCGGCGACCGTGGGGACGCGGATCTCGAGATGAGGGCGCTTGGGGAGCTCGCGGTACTTGATCGGATCGAACGCCCGCTCGAGGTCGTCGATGTGCCCGCCGCCGATGCGGATGTGTTCGAACTGTTGACCCGGGCGCGCGGCCAATTCCAGCGGGCCGTTCAACGCCAGATGGAGCTTGGCGGCGGTACCGCGCATGCGGATGCGGCGGTATTCGTCTTCGATGCGGAGCGGCAGGGTGCCGGGGGCGATGAGCTCGAGGAAAGTCTTCTTCGGGTCGCAGGTCGAGAGCACGGTTGCACAGTCCAGCTCCTCGCCGGAGGCGAGGCTTACGCCTGTCACCTTTCCGGTTTCGATGCGGATGCGCGCCACTTCGGCTCCAGTGCGGATCTCGGCGCCCGCGGCGCGGGCGGCCTTCTCGAGGGCGCGGATGAACGCCGACGGACCGCCGACGATTTCTTTGCCGGAGTTGGCTTCGGCCAGGAGCAGGTTGGTGTTGGTGCCGGCAGACCAGGGGCCGCACCAAGTGGAGAGAACGGCCGGAGCGGCGAGGCCCTCGACGAGCAGCGGCGTCTGGAACTGCTCGTTCAGGAAATCGGCGACGCACATGGGCGCGACGCGCATGAGCTCGAGCGTGTCGCGGCGGCCGAGGCTCCAGAGCTTGAGGCCCTTCTTCGCCAGCGACCAGAAGTCGCCGACGCCGCTGGGCGACAGCGGGGGCGGCGGCGTGGTCATGACGTTTTCGATCAGCGGCTGGATTCGAGACAGAAACGCGCGGTAACGCGCGTAGGAATCGGCGTCGTGGGCGGAGCGGGGCCGGAGCTCGCGATCGGCCTTGGCGGCGTCGCGTTCGAGGAGAATGCCCGGACCCTTTTCTTCGGCAAGAAACACCGGCGGCGCGTCTCTCAGCTCCAGGCCGTGCTGCCCGAGGCCGAGGGTCTGGATCACCTTGGGCGAGAGCAGGCCGGTGTCGTGGAGAATGCCTGGGACGGTGAAACCCGGCTGGAATTCAGTCGCTCCGCAGAGACCGCCGAGGGACTCGCGGCGCTCGAGGACGACCACTTTCTTGCCGGCCGAGGCGAGACGGGTCGCGGCGGCTAAGCCGTTCTGGCCGCCGCCGATCACGAGGACGTCGTAGCGGGCGCTCACACCGCCCCCGCGTCGAGCATCGTCTTGGCGCACAACGCGCCCGGAGCGCCCATGATGCCGCCGCCCGGATGCGTCCCGGAGGCGCACATCCACAGATCGTGAATCGGCGTCTTGTAGCGGCTCCACCCAGCGACCGGCCGGAGGAACGCGAGCTGCTCGAGCGACAGCTCGCCGTGGAAGATGTTGCCCTCGGTGAGGCCGTAGATCTGCTCGAGGTCCCAAGGGGTCAGCACCTGGCGATGCAGGATGCGGCTCTTCAAATTGGGCATGTACTCGGACAGCGTGTCGATCACCGCGTCGCCGAAGGCTTCGCGTTGATTGGGCCAATCCGCGGCGCCCTCCTTCAAGTTGTAGGGCGCGTATTGCACGAAGATGGACATGATGTGCTTGCCCGGCGGCGCGACCGTGGGGTCGGTGAGCGACGGGATGACGATGTCCATGAACGGGCGCTTGGAGAAGGCGCCGTACTTGGCGTCGTCGTAGGCGCGCTCGAGGTATTCGATCGACGGCGCGATGGTGATGTCGCCGCGCATATGCGGGCCGAAGCCGGGCAGGCACTTGAACTCGGGCAGGGCGTCGAGCGCCAGATTTACCTTGCCGCTCGAGCCGCGCATCTTGAACCGCTTCACCTGCTTGGCGAATTCGGGGTCGAGGTTCTTCTCGCCGACCAGGCCGAGGAAGGTGCGGTGGGGATCGACGCCGGAGATCACCGTCTTGGCGTGAATCTCGTCGCCATTTTCCAACACGACTCCACTCGTTCTGCCGTTCTTCAAGAGGAGATGGTCGACCGGTGCATTGACTCGGATCTCGACGCCGAGCTCTTGGGCGGAACTCGCGATGGCGTTCGCGATCGCGCCGGTGCCGCCCTTGGGCAAGCCCCACGCGCGGTAGGAACCGTCGATTTCGCCCATGTAGTGGTGGAGCAACACGTACGCCGTTCCCGGCGAGCGGACGCCGAGGAAGGTGCCGATGATTCCGGAGACCGACATCGGAGCGATGAGCTGTTCGCTCTCGAACCACTCGCTCAGGAAGTCGACGGCGGACATGGTCATCATCTTGACGTTGCCGATGAGCCACTCTTCGCCTTGGCCTCTGACGTGCTTGGCGAATTTGCCCAGGCGCGCGAGCTCGAAGGGGTTGCGCGAAACCGGGTCGGGGGCAAGGCCGTCGATCATGGGCTTCACGAGACGGCCGAGCTCGGCCATTTTCTGGCCGAACTGTTTGTAGACCTCGCTGTCGCGCTTCGAGAACTTCGCGATGGCGCGTTTGGTGCGCTCCGGGTCGGTGTCGCGCAGGAGATAGCTGCCGTCTTCGAAGGGGGTGAAGGTCTCTTCGAGCGGGAGGATCTCGTAGCCGTGTCTCGGGAGATCTAGATCTCGAATGATCCACGGCCGTAACAGCGAGACGACGTAGGAGCAGCAGGAGAACTTGAAGCCCGGGAAAATCTCTTCCGTCGTGGTGGCGCCGCCTACTTGGTGGCGCCGCTCGAGCACGAGCACTTTCTTGCCGGCCTTGGCGAGGTAGGCGCCGCAGATCAGGCCGTTGTGGCCGGCGCCTACGATGATGGCGTCGTATTTGGTTGTCCCACTCATGAGGTGCTCATGGCTTCTTCTTGCGCTCCGGGTCGTAGAACGGCGTTTTCACGACCGTGGCCGGAACCTTCTTGCGCTCGAACTCGACCGTGTGTTCCATCTGCAGCACGGTTCCGAGCGCGGCGTGGGGGGTGAGCACGGAGGTCAGCGCGATGTACTTCTTCAGAATCGGCGACCAGGTGTGGCTGGTGACTTTGCCGACTTGTTGGCCGTCGTCGTCGTAGACCGGGAGGCCGTCACGGCGGGCCGTGGCCGGGAGACTCGGGGGGAGCGAGAAGCTTTCGTACAGAGCTTCCAGCGATTCCCACGAGACTTCGAGGCCGACCAGAGACCACGGCGAGCCCTTCTTCCTTTCGGCGAGCAACGCGTCGCGGCCGATGAAGTTGGGGAACTTGGGGCGCTCAAAATCAACGATCCAGCCCAGGCCGATTTCCGCGGGGGTGCTCTTTCTCGCCTCGAGAACGACCTTGGGGGCGCTGAAGTAGTCGATGCCGAGGAGAATGAAGCCGGCCTCGATGCGCGTCACGTCGAGGGCGTCGAGGCCCGCGGGCTCGATGTTGTAGGCGCGCCCGGCATCCATCAGGGCATCCCACATCTTGAGCGCGCCGGCCTTCTCCACCCAAATTTCGTAGCCGAGGTCGCCGGTGTAGCCGGTGCGGGTGATCCAGACGTCGAGGCCGTCGAGCTTCGCCTTGGTAGCGCCGAAGAATTTGAGCGCGTCCATGTTGGCGTCCGACGCAGCCTTGAGTACATCGCGGGACTTGGCGCCTTGCAGGGCCACTGCGGCGAGGCGTGCGCTCGAATCTTCGAGTGTGACTCGCATGCCCCGGGACAAGGCCTGCAACCAATGCAGGCTGGGGTCGGCGGAGGTGACCCGGTAGTAGTCCTCGTCGAGGCGGGTGACCGTGCCGTCGTCGATGACCTTGCCGTAGTCGTCGCACCAGCAGCTGTAGCCCACGCGACCGACTTTGAGCTTGGAGACGTCGCGCACCATCATTCGGGAGAGCAGCGCGGCAGCGTCGGGGCCGTAGACCTCGTACTTGAAGAGTGGCGAGACGTCCAGCATCCCGGCACCTTCGCGGAACGCGAAGTACTCGCGGTCGTGCGAGGCGTCGTAGCTGCAGACGGCGGCGTAGCCAGACCAGTCCTTCCAGCGGTAGCTGGTGCAGAGCTTGGAAGTTCGCTCGTGAAAGGGCGACGGAATCGGCATGTTTTGATCGTCTTCGGGGACCTTCGGGACCCGCGGATCGTATCACCGGAGGCGCCAGCACCGCGGCCGCGGCGAGCGGATACACTCGGCAATCCACGGGGCATCCGATGAAAATCCGCACCTCCTTCGGCCAGCACACCCTGTCTCGAGAGTACTTCGTCTCGCCCGAGATCTACCGCGCCGAGCAGGAGCGCATCTTCGCCCAGCATTGGCTGCTCGCCGGGCACGTGTCGCAGCTGCCCAAGACCGGGAGCTACTTCGTCTTCGAGCAGGATCGCGAGAGCGTGCTGATCGTGCGCGGTGCGGACGGTGTGGTGCGGGCGATGCACAACCATTGCCGCCATCGCGGAACGCGCCTTTGCGCGGAGCATCAAGGGACGCTCGGGACGGCGATTCAGTGTCCGTACCATGCGTGGACGTACGGGCTCGACGGTGCGCTGCGCGCGGCGCCGAATATGAACGAAGTGTCGGGCTTCGATCGCGCCGAGCATCCGCTGCATCCGGTGGCGCTCGCGGATTGGCGCGGATTCCTGTTCGTGAACCTCGCCGCTCGGCCGGCGCCGTTCGAACAGGCGCTCGCGCCGCTGGTCGGCAAATTCGAGCACTGGCGCCTGCCCGAGCTGGTCTCGGTGCACCAGACGGTCTACGAGGTCGAATCCAACTGGAAACTCTTCTTCCACAACTACAGCGAGTGCTACCACTGTCCCAACGTGCACCCGCATCTGAACAAGCTGACACCGTATCGAAACACCGAAAACGACCTCGACGAAGGCCCGGTGCTCGGCGGGCCGATGTGGATGTCGAACCCCGAAGGCAGCATGACCATGCACGGCGGTCGCTGCGCCGCGCCGTTTCCAGGACTCACACCGGCCGAGCTCGGACGGGTCTACTACTACACGCTCTTCCCGAGCGCCTTCCTGTCGTTCCATCCCGACTACGTGCTGGTGCACCGCGGACAGCGGCTGGCGATCGACAAGACGCGCATCGTCTGCGATTGGTACTTCCATCCGGATGCGATCGCGGGGCCCGGATTCGATCCGCAGTCCGCGATCGACTTCTGGGATCTCACCAACCGGCAGGACTGGGACCTCTGCGCCAACGCGTTCAAGGGCGTGACCTCGAACGCGTGGGAAGCAGGGCCGTACTCGGAGCTCGAAAGCCAGCTCGCGGCGTTCGATCGGCAGTACCTGCGGGCGCTCGATCCGGAAGCGGCGCCCACCCTACGGCAGGCGCAGACGCCCCAGCGATAGCTCGCAGCCTGGAGCTTTGGAACCCGGCATGGCGTGATTCGTCCTAGCGCGGGTCTCCGGAATCCGACTCGCGGAGTGCTGCGTTGCGGCGGAAGTTCTCCTCCGCCCACTGCTCGGCCAGCCGGCCAGCCGCCTCGACGGAGCGATGCTTGTAGACCCCGGGAGGGAAGCGCTGCGGTGCGAGCCGATCGCTGAACGCCCAAAGGCTGCGAATGGCGTCGAGTAGCTCCGCGCTACCCGGAACATGAACCGGCGAGCGCATCTCAGCCACGGAACGGAACTTGCGGACTGGCATCTAGTCCTCCAGCCCGAAGCGCTCGCGCAAGAGGTCGGCATCTCCGCGGTCCTTGGCCCTGACCGTATCTTTCTTCATCCGCAGCAGTTGGCGCGGAGTGACCACGGTGAGTAGCAGCCCCGCGACTTGGAGGCGCTGGGTCTCGAGGTCGCTGAACCGAAAAGCCTCTCCAAGTCGAGCCACGATGTCGACATGAAAGGGTCCGGTCGGAGGCACGTACTGAATCGCCGGATAGTCCCCGGCCAAGTCCTGGGCTCGGATCTGGTCAATCTCCGGGTCGTCGAACACCCGCCGCAAGGCCGCGCGTAGCCGCGAGATGTTGTCTTCTCCCGCGTCAACGAAGATGTCGAGATCCTCGGTGGTCCGGGCGATGCCGTGCAGGTTTAGAGCCACGCCGCCGAATACGGCGTAGCGCACGCCTTCTTCCTCGAGCGCTTGGAGAACACGCTGGACGATGTCGAAGTCCATGCGGGCATTCTACCGAACGCCCGCCGAGAGTAAGCGCCTCCTCTAGAAGCAGGTGTCGAACGCCTCGAGGCCCGCCGGACCTAGCGCCCGGCTGGCTGCAGTACCGCGTTCGCGACCCCGTCCACCACCCGTGCCATGCGCTCGTAGTCGAGCGTCTCCGGACGATCGCCGGGCGCGTGGTAGTTCGGGTTGCGCAGGAACGCGGTGTCGGTGACGAGGACAGCGGCAAAGCCATTGGCCCAGTAGTTGCGGTGATCCGAGGCGTCGATCCCGGGGATCGATGGGCCGCTGTAGCTGTAGACGTCCACTCCGCCGGCGCCTTGCATGGCGCTCTTCACGCGGCGCGCGAGGGCGCGGTCCTGCCACCGGCCGACGACCGCGACGAATTCTCCCGAGCTCGGATACACCAGACGGAAGAGCAGGCTGGGCCAGGCCTGCCGCGGCGTGTAGTAGCCGATCATCTCGAGGCAGAGCATGGCTTGGACGCGGGTGCCCGTCTGACGCAGATTGCGCGCGTGCACCGCACTGCCCATTGGTTGAGAGGCGAAGCAGGGCGGCTCCTCGGTGCTGAAGGCCACGAGCTCGATCGGCCGCGGAACAGCTTGCTTGCCCAGAATGCGTGCCAGCTCGAGCAGGCCCGCGACACCGCTCGCGTTGTCGTCGGCGCCGGGGTTGGCGCCGAAGTCCCCGAAGGCATCGTAATGCGCGCCGACGACGATTCGGTCCAGGCCTTCGAGGCCGAATCGAGCACTGAGGTTGCGATACCTTGCGCCCCGCGCCGTGAAGGGCTGGCTCTCGAGTCGACCGCCGGCCGCGGTCAGCGCATCGGCGATGTAGCTCGCCGCGCGCTCGAGGTTGTCCGGATGCTGGATGTCTCGGGGGGCAACCTCGTCGGCCAGGAACAGGACGTGCTGCCGCAGGCGAGCGGGATCGGCATGCGAAGTTGCTATGAACGGGAGCGCACCGAACGACGGCTGGCGAACGAGCAGCGCGGCGATCCCTATGAAGAGCGCTACCGCGACGACACTACGAACCAGGCTTTTCAACACATCCGGTGTACGGAGGCGGCTCCTCGGTCGCCCATCGAGGGTCGCTATCGGTGATTGTTTCGAGCCGCGGGCGCCGTGGCCATCCAGATGCCCAGCCCCGCCTTGCGAGCCCGCGCCTGAGCGGCCTCGAAGGTGCAGCGCAGGTACCCATCGACGTCGTAGGGACCCTGTTCGACCACACGCGCGAGACCGGCTTCGAGCTGGCCCTCGTTCTCACCGGCGAGTGCCCCGTCGGGGCCTGCCACCAGCACGTTGCGGGGGGTTCCTTCCTTCTGGACCGGGCTCATGCCCAGGTTGACTACTTTTCCGACCAGCCGCTCGCTCAGTCTTTGCTGCGAGCGCTTGCCGAGCTCCTGGTCGGCGCTGGGCGCCTCGATGGCCACGAGCCGGAACGCCTGTACGCCGGTGAGCGAAGGGTCGCGGTACGGGCTCTTCTCGTCCATCTGCACGCGAATGCTGTCGCCGCTCGTCACTTCGACCACCCGGCCGCTGAGGGACCTGTAGCCCTGACTGACCGTCGCCGCGTCACCGCATGGATCTTTTGTCGCCGGGGCGGCGGTTGCCGCGAGAAGAACTGCAACCAGCAGGGAGCTCAGCATCTTGATTTCCTCGGCGCTTACCGGGACGCCAGAATTTCCTCGGCAGCTTTGCGTCCGCTGCGCATGGAGTGGTCCATGTTGAAGTACTGCCATTCGCCGAAGCGGCCGACGCTGGAGATGCCTTGGGTCTTCAGCCAATCGCGAATCAGGGTCACGTTCTTCTGGTGGTCGAGATCGTAGATCACGTACGCGGGTTCGATCTTCTCGGTATGCACGAGGTCGATGCGGTCGTCGGAATGCAGGATCCCGGCGAGCTGCAGGGCCTTGATGGTCTGCTCGACCGCGGTCTCCTCGTCGAGCGGGCGGACCGCCGAGAAAGCGACCTCGGTCGACACCGAGCTCTTGCCGGGGGGCACCGTGTCGGGGCTGAAGTTTGCCGGCAGCGACAAGCGGTGGAAGGGGAACTGGTCTTCGTAGAAGTAGATCCAGTGCTTGTCCGAGATGCGCTCGCGGTCGATGCCGAGGTTGACCACGTAGATGCCTTGATAGCGCAACGACTCGCAGGCGCGGAGGACCTCGGCGGGCAGATTCGGAATGAACCGGGGCAGCAATGGGAGCGGCAGCGAGTAGATGAGGCGTTCGAACGGCACGATCGAGCCGTCGTCGAAGATCACCTGCTTCTCCGGCAGCTCGATCCGCACCGCGGTGCGCTTGAGCTCGACGTTCTGCACCCGTTTGCCCAGCGCCACCGGCAGCGGCTCGATGCCGCCGCTTCGGGTGTACCAGAAGTTCGAGGTCGCGCCGACCTGCTCGACTTCGTCCGAGAGCGCGCCTTCGATGATGCGCTCGACGTCCGGCGTCGGCACGCGGCGCCCGATCCAAGAAAAATCCATGGTCGCCGGATCGACCGTCCAGATCTTCAAAGCGTAAGGAACCATGAGATGCCTGGCGATACCTTCTCCAAAAAAACCGTGCATCCACTCGTCGTAATTCGTCGGCTTGAACTCGCCGCGCGCCTGGGCCTCGACCGCTCGCACCAGACCGACCAGGCAGTCCTTCACGACCGGCGCCGGCAGCCCGTGCAAATGAGCCTGGAAGGGGAAGCGCGTGTAGAGCCTGTGGGCGTGGTGATAGATGAAGGCCTGACGCTCTTGCGCGTGGAAGTTGTCGCCCAGGAGCTCGCGGATCAGGGCCTCGATCTCGCGATCGATGGTGAACAGGATGTGCGGTCCATGGTCGAACTTGTAGCCGTCGATGGCGACCGTGGTGGCCAATCCACCCACCCGCTCGCCGCGCTCGAAGACGCGCCAGTGCGTCTCCCCCGCCTGCTGCAGGGTGTAGGCGGCGGTGAGACCGGACAGGCCGGCGCCCAGAATGACGTCGTGGCGAGTGGGCATAAAGCAATCCTTTGCGGCTAGTCAGCGATCGAGCGGGGTGTCCGGCAGGCCCAAGACTAGCGGAGCCGAGAACCAGGGGGCAAACGGCGACTAGAGAAAGCCGAGCCCTTCCGGTAACCCTTTTCTCGCCGGCCCGTACTCATTACTCAGGAGGCTCCATGCCCGCTGAACAACTGCTCTCCGAACTCCGCCTGACTCTGCGCTCGCTCGCCCGCCGCCCAGCCTTTACCCTGCCGGCCCTGGTTACCCTCTCGCTCGGCCTCGGCGCCGTGGGCGTCGTGGCCGCCGTCCTTCGGGCCACGGTCTTCGCGCCGCTGCCCTTCCCGGACGGGGCGCAGCTGGTCTACGTCGACGTCATCAGCACCAAGGGCTACCCGATCTCGATCTCCATTCCCAATTATCAGGACTGGAGCGAGAAGAATCGCTCGTTCTCGAAGTTCGGGGCGAGCGCCTCCTGGAGCTTCATGCTCTCCGGCCGCGGCCCGACACAGGTGGTGAACACCGAGCTGGTGCTGGGCGACTTCTTCCAGACGCTCGGCGTCGAGGCCGCGCGGGGCCGCCTGTTCGCAGCCGGCGACACCAAGCCGGGCGCCGAGTCGGTGGCGGTCTTGAGCTATGCCTCGTGGCAGCGTCGCTTCGGCGGCGATCCCGCGATCCTCGGTCAAGCCGTGGTGCTCGACGGCCGGAGCTTCACCATTGCCGGGGTGCTCCCTTCAAGCTACGCATTCCCTGACGCTGACACCGAGCTGTTCGTGCCCATGGGCGCGTTCTCGGGCGACCTGCCCTGGAACGATCGCGACAGCTCGTTCGGCACCCGCGCGCTCGCCCGCCTGAAGCTTGGTGTCACTCTCGCGGCGGCCGACGCCGACATGCAGCGCGTCTGGCGCGAGGTCGGCGCGGCGGCCGGCAAACCGGTGGCGAAGCCGCTGGTGAAGGACATGCGCGCCGCCGAGCTCGGCTCGCGCGCCACCTCGGGCCGGCTCGCCGCACTCGCCGTGCTGTTGCTCTATGGGCTGGCGACGGCGAATGCCGTGCACTTGGCGTTGGCGCGCGCCGAGGAACGCCGCGGCGAGCTCAGTGTCCGCACCGCGCTCGGCGCCAGTCGGGCGATGCTCCTGCGCCTGCTCGCCTGGGAGAGTCTGACCCTGGCGCTCGCCACCTGCGTCCTCGGTGGAGTACTCGCCTGGGGGGCGCTCCGTCTCGCGGGGCCCCTTCTGGCGGACGCCACGGTCCCCACCTTCTTGCGCACGCTGCGGATCGACTCCGCGGTCGCCGCGACGATCGCAGTGCTCGCTCTGCTCTCCGGGCTGGTCCTCACGCTGGTCCCGGCGATCGCGAGCCAAGGACAGGGCCCGCGCCCGGCGGCGTCCCCGTCGCGCACTCGCCGTTTCCTTCGTCCAAGACAGGGCTCACGAGCCGGGCTGCTAGTGACCGAGGTTGCCATCACGGTGATCCTGGTGACGCTCGCCTCGCTGCTCACGCGCAGCGAGACTCTGGTCGGCCGGGTTGACAAGGGATTCGACGTCAGCGGGGTCTACGCGACCCGCATCGTGGCGCCGAACCACCACTTCGCGACCGAGGCGGCGTGGCAGTCCACCTACGAGCGCCTGGTCGAAGGCGCGCGCCGCCTGCCGGGCGTCGAGCATGCCGCCGCCACGCTGACGCTGCCGCTCTCCCATCGCTCGTGGGAGATGCGCATCCAGTCCGGACAGGGGCCGATGAATGTCGACAAGGCGGACTCCGTCCTCTTTAACTTGGTCTCCGAGGACTCGCTGGCAACGCTCGGAGTTCCGCTCTTGCGCGGCCGTGGCTTCACCTCGGCCGATCGCGTCGGCGCGCCGCTGGTTGCCATGGTCGACGAAACCATGGCCGCGCGCTACTGGCCGAACCAGAACCCGATCGGGCAGCGAGTGGTGATCGAGGCGCCGGCCAAGGACGCTAACGGGAACAACATGGCCGAGGTGCGTACCGTCGTCGGCGTCACCAGCAACGTCCGCCACTACGCCCTCGAGACGCCGTCGCGGATTCAGATCTATATTCCGCTCGCGCAGAGCAACGGACGCTTCGACATCGAGCTCGAGCTCGCGGTGCGCGGCCAAATTCCTCCCGGTGGCTTCGAGAGCGAGCTCCGCCAGATGGCAGCGGCGATCGATCCCGAACTGGCGCTGTCGCGCCCCGGATTCGTCTCGCGCTTCGTCGACGCCGCGATGGGTCCGCGCCGGCAGCTCGCGCGCCTGTTCTCGGCCTTCGGTCTCCTGGCGCTGATCCTCGCCGCTGCCGGCGTATTCGCCGTCATCACCCATTCGGTGGCTCAGCGCCGCGCCGAGCTCGGCATTCGTAGCGCCCTCGGCGCCGATGGTCGCCGACTGCTCCTGCACGTGCTGCGCGGCGCGATGTGGAGCGGCACGGTCGGTATTCTGCTCGGAGCGGCAAGCGGCGCCGCGTCGTCGACGGCTCTGCGCTCGGTGCTCTTCGGCGTCGGCCCCTTCGATCCGCGCGCTCTGGGACTGAGCGCAGTGGTGGTGCTCGCCGCCGTGGCTCTCGCCGCGCTCGCCCCGGCCCTTCAGGCTTCCCGTGTTCAACCAGCCAAGCTCCTCTCGGCCGGCGATCGCGTCTCGCGATAGACCGTCTCGACGAAGAGCGCCCCGGCAGCGAGCCCAGCTTTGTCTCGGACGGGGTTCGAATGCGATCATCGGGGGAATGGCGCTCCACGAAGCAAAGGCCGGCCTCGCGATCCTGGCGCTCGGCGCTCTAGGGTGCCGAGCGCTGGCGCCTCCCCCGGCGCCGCACGATCTGCTGTGGCACGGCGATCCACCGTTCGAGCTCCTGGTCGAAACCCGGCGCCTGGCGCCGCCGCCCGATCTCGCGGGCAATCGATTTCTCAGCGGCTGGCGTGGCTGGCGCGACGGCAAACGCGTGCTCTATGCGCAGACCCGCGACTGGTCGCGGCTCGAGATCGTCGACCTTGGCGGTGGGTCGCGCGAGCTGCTGCTCGATCTCGAAGGCGTCATGCCCGGCGATCCGCGCCATGCGACCGTACGCATCGGTGGACGCGGCGGTGGTCGCGAGCTGCCCGCGATCGCGCTCAGCGATCCGCTGCGAGTGCCCCTGCCGGCGGATCTGCCGCTCGGCCGAGTACCGATCGACCTGCGCCTCGAGGGCGAGGTCGCGGTCTCGGGTGCCGGCCTCTCGTCCTCGCTGCCCGCAGGCGAGGCTCGACTCGAAGGCGAGGACCTCCTGCAGAGTGGCGATTCCCTGGTCGAGCTGTTCGCGCGGCCCGCGGACGGCGGAGAGAAGACCCTGCGCGGCTCGTTCGTGCCGCCCAAAGGCGCCCAGCCCGGACAGCGCTTCGTGCTCAGCGTGGACGACGCCCACGGCGCCGAGCAGGCGCGCTTCGCCTGGACTCCCGGTCGAGCGGCGACGCTCGACCTGACGTTGGCACTGCCCGCCGACGGCGCGGTCCGCGTCCGCCTGCTGGCGCGCGGCCAAGGCCCTCCGGCGCGGTGGCGCGCTCTCCATATCGAGAACGCCGCTCGGTCTGCGGAGCCGGCGGTGTCGGCAGACCGGGCCGAGCCGGCGCAGCCGGCCGGCACTGCCACCGAGATGCAGCCTCCTCGCTTGATCGTGGTCTATCTGCTGGATGCACTGCGTGCCGACCGCGTGGGTCATCTGCGGTTGCAAGGTGCAGGCAACGACCCGCTCCGGACGGTGCGTTCTCCCACGATCGATCGCCTGGCGCGCGAGGGCCTCACGTTCACCGTTCACCACAGTGTCGCCCCGAACACGCTGCCGTCGACCAAGAGCTTGTTCAGCGGACGAACCTGGCGCGCCGGCGGCGGATCCATGCTGCCCGCTGAACTGCCGACCCTCGCCGAGCTCATGCACGGCGCCGGCTACCGCACGGCGATCGTCTCCGGCAATCAGAACGTAAGCCCCACCTATGGAATGGTGCGCGGCTTCGACTTCGACGCGCCGGGAGTCAAGTTCCCCCCCACCGATCGCGAACCCGTCTTCAACGACAACGCGGCTCGCGCAGGGCGCGCGGCGATCGAATGGATTCACTCCCTGGGCCCGGGAGATCGCGGGTTTCTTTACGTCCACGTCATCCATCCGCACAATCCGTACTTTCCGCCGCCGGACCTCGAGCGGCTCTTCACCGCGGGCATCGCTTCGCGCATCAAGGGCGATACCAACACCCTGCGCGCCCTTGACCGCGGAACCAAACAAGCAACGCCTGCCGATCGCGAGCGCGTGAAGGGCCTCTATGCCGCATCGCTCGCCTATGCCGATCGAGAGCTCGGGGGTCTGATCGAGGAGGCGACGCGCAATCGCGCGCCGGGAGAGGTGGTCGTCGCGGTCACCGCCGATCACGGCGAGGAGCTCTTCGAGCACGGCGGAGTCCTGCACGGCTACACGCTCTACGAAGAGATGCTCCACATCCCGCTCGTGCTGTGGTCGCCGGGACGGATCGCTCCGCAGCGCGTCGAGAAGCCCACCGATACCTTGGACCTATTCGCCACCTTGCTCGACCTCGCCAACGCGACGCCGCCGGCCGGCAGCTCGGGACACTCGCTCCTCGCGCCGCGCCCCGCCGCGGAAGACGAGAGGCCGCGCTTCGCCGCGGCATCGGCCGTGCGCGGCGGCATCTTCGCCGCCCGCTGGCACACGCTGAAGGTCGCGCTGGCGCCGCGTTCGGGACTGCAATGGGGCATGGGCGGCGGCGCCGGCCACGTGCGCGATCCCGAGTTCGTGTTCGATCTCGCCGCCGATCCCGAGGAGCTTACCAACCTCGCCGGCGAGCCCAACATCGATGCGGCGTGGCTGCGTGCGGAGCTTCTACGCTGGATGTCCGCCGGCTCGCCCGAGCTTGCCGACGCCGCGCAGGAGCCGGTGCTCGACGCCGAGGAGCGCAGCCGGCTGAAGGCGCTCGGCTACCTCGGTGACTGACCTCGGCTACGCTTCACCTCCATGCTGCTCGCCCTTCGCCAGGATCGACCTGCCGCCCTCGCCGCTCTCGCTGCGTTGGCGCTCTTTCTCGGTCTCGCGATCTTCGGTGCCAGGTTCCACTGGGTCGAGGAAGCAGGTACCGCCGAGCGCGATGGTTATGTAGCGCAGGCCGATCAGATCCTCGCCGGCAACGCGCCCGTCGACGCCTTTCGGCCGCCGCTCTATCCCTACGCGATCGCGGCGCTCGGGCGACTCACCGGCGATACCTTCGGCACGGCGCGCCTGCTAAGCAACCTGTCGGCGGCGGCGCTGGCATGGCTCGCCTTCGCCTTCGGTCGGCGGCTCGCTGGTGACTCTCACGGCGGGCTCGCGGGCGCATTGGCCATGGCCTTGGTGGCCGCGAATCCCAGCACCTGGATCCTCGGCCAGCACGTCACCACCGACATGCCTTTCGCCGCCTTGGCTGGAGCGGCGCTGCTCGCCGGGCTCGCCTACCTGGAGCGCCCAAGCACCACGGCCGCGCTCTGCGCCGGACTCGCATACGGCGCCGCCGCATGTACGCGAGGGAACGCGGTACTCATCCTTCCCGGCCTGCTTGCGGCTTGGTGGTTGAGCGCTCGCAGTGAGCGCGGTGGGGGCAGGGAGCTCCGAAGGACCAGCCATCTCGCTGCGGCCGCACTGCTCGCCGCAGCGGTACTGACTCCGCATTGGATCCTGCGCGCTCACCTGTTCGGCAGCGCCCTCTACGACGAGAACTGGAAGAACTTGCTGTGGAAGCTGCACGGCTACCCGGACTGGTCGAAGCTGGCCGCGATTCCCGCTGGCGGAAGCTTCGGTCAGATCCTGCGCAGCGAGCCCGGCGCGGTCATCGCGGGCGCCGGAAGCGAGCTTTGGCGCTTGATCGCCGGGGGCCTCGCTCAGCTGCTCGGCACACCGCTCCACGTCCTCGCCGCGGCCGCCGGTGCGGCGCTCTGTGTGCGGCGGCATTCTCGCCCAGCGATCTGGCTGCTCGCGACGCTCGCTCTCTTCACGTTCGGCGTTGCAACAGCGTTCTTTGCCTGGGGGCGTTTTCTCCTGATCTTGCTGCCCGCGGCCGCCGCTTGCACCGCGGCCGGCGCGCTCAGTCTCGACCTCGATCTCCCCCGCCGGCGCGTGCTCGCCGCGGTGGCCGCGGCGCTGGTCGCCGTGCTGGCAGTCAAAACCGCGGTCTTCCGCCTGCCCGCGTTCATCGAGCTGCATCCTTACGCCGACGTCGCGGCTCTCCAGGGGCTGGAGCGCCAGCTTCCGCCCGGCCAGGGTCTCGCGGGAACGTCACCGTTTCTCGAGCGCTACCTCGCTCACTCCTATCTCGCGATTCCTGACGCCTTCGGCGAGCAAATCGCAATGCCGGCGCTCTACCTCGACACGCTCATCGAAACCCTGCGCAAACGGCGAGTGGCGTTCCTGGTCGCCGACGCGATCGATCTGCGCGACCGCCCGCGAGCGCTGCTCGGCGAGGGCGCGCCGCCACCCGGACTCGAGCTGGTCTCACGCGCCGCCGGAGTCACGACGTGGCGCGTGACCCTGGAGCCACCAAAGCCCGGGACCCGAACCGTGCCCTGAGTGCGACGCGAGTTAGGGGACCAACTCGAAGGGCCCCAGTCGCCCATCGGCCGGCAGCGGCGCGCTCCAGACGTAGAAGCGCTCACCGCGAAACAGCGCCTCGCCCGGCGGTAACACGAACCGCGAGTCCGGCGGCGCCGCCAGCACGAACACCAGGCGGTCGGTGCCGGCGGGCACCTCGATCCGCTGCCCCACGGTCTCGAACGGAGAGTGCCCGCGCATGCGCAACGCCAGGTGCTGCTCCGGGGCGAGCGACAGCACGGTGAATGCCGGCAAGTACCACTGCAAATGCCGATGCCACGAATAAAGAAAACCGCTCGCGCCGCCGTCACCGCCGCCCGCGAGCTCGACCGTGACCAGCACCGTGCTCGCCGGCGAGAACCGCCCCGCAATCGCCCGCACCGAATCGAGCTCGCTCTCGAACCCACGGATCTCGCTGGCGTGGAACTCGTCGCGCCAAGGGATCTGCCACCACGGCTCTCCCGCAACGCGACTCGGGCCCACGAAGTAGAGCGCGGCTCCGATCAACGCGACCGCCCCGGCGCTCTTCCACGAGGGTTTGAACGGCGCCACAAAAAGCACCAGCCCGACCAGCAGCGCCGGCAAGTACACCAGCGTGTAACCGGCCTTGGTGATGTGGAACAAGGCAAAGAAAAGGATCGCCGGTAGACCCCACGCGAGAACGAAGCCGAGACGATTCACGAATGGATTGGCGAGCGAACCAACGCCCTCACGCACGCGACTGGGCGCCCGAACCATCCACCAGAGAAGCACGACCGCTCCGGGAAACAAACCCTGAACGGCCCACTTCGCGATCACCAACGCGTTGTGGCGCAGGGCTCCGATACCCGCGCCGTAGAGGACCGACGTGGTGGGCAGAAGCGTTCGGAAGTGCTCGTCGTTGATGTGCTTCCAAGCTGCGTACCCACCCGCGGCCGCGAACAGCGGCAGAGCCCAGGCGAGGACCAGCCCGCCTCCCACCGCCGCGGCGAGCAGAATTCCAGCGGGCTTCACTGCGCCTTTTCGCCAGGTGCGCCAGAGGCCAAACAAGAACATCGGCGCGAGAAGGACGAGGCTCGACGGCCGCAGACCACCCGCAAGGGCCAACAACACGGCAGCCCAAACGACGGCCCCGGTGCCAAGCCCCATCCGAGCCGCCGCCCAGGCGAGCACGACGGTCAACGCGCCCTCGACCGCATAGAGCAACGGCAGCTCGCCGTAGAACCACAGCAAGGGATTGAACACGAACAGCGCCGCCGCAAGGAGCGCCGATCCGAACACCGACTCCTCTTCGCTCACTGGCGACTCCAGCAGCCGAGCCACCAACAACGGCATGCACGCCGCGCCACCTGCACTCGCGATCAACGTGAGCGCCACCATGCCACTCCCCGGCGAGACGCCCACCAAGGCCAAGACCTTCAGCAGCGCGATGTACAAAGGGTACCCAGGCGGATGCGGCTGATGCGCTGCCAGGTCGTAGTGCTCGACCCCAAGCGCAAACTGAACAGAATCGTGATCCCACAAACGCCGGGCGACGAACGGCAAGCGAGTGACCAGACAGACCGCGGCGCTCGCCCAAGACAGGCTCCGAATGCGGCGATCCACAGAGGCAGACAAGACCTGCAAACGATACAACGCGAAGCGACTGTTAAGCTTTGCAGCGCATGTCCAGCCCCACCAACAAGCAAGATCTTGCCGCCTTCTGGAACCAAAGCCGCGAGTACTACGCCATGGCCGCCGCCGCGAATCCGGCGGCGTCTCCCGAGCGCCAACGCATGCTCGCGCACCTGCGCGGCGGCGAGCGCGTGCTCGATCTCGGCAGCGGTTCGTGCGAGAACGCCCTGTGGCTGCCCGTCGGCTGCCGCTACACCGGCCTCGATGTTTCGCTCGTGGGCTTGCTCATGGCCGCCGAAGCCAAGCGCCCCGGCGACCGCGTGCGCGGCGATAGTGAAGCGCTACCATTTGGCGACGGCGCCTTCGACGCCGTGCTCTCGACCTACGCTCTCGAGCACTTTCACGACCCCGGCAAGACGCTCCGCGAGGCCGCGCGCATCGTCCGCCCGGGCGGATTGCTCATGATCATCGGCTCCACCTGGGATCTCCCCTACGAGTACCCACCCAGCCTGCCGCGGAGCCGGCGACTGGAAGTGACGATACGCCGGACCTGGCGACAGGTTCGCGGCGCCCTCGCCGGCGGCCATCGATTCGACACCGTGCGCAATCCGAGCGTGCTCACCGAGGGCTACCTCCCCGACGCCGACGCCGTCCACATCGCGCAGTCTCAGCAGGTGGCGCGCTACCTCCGCGGACTCGGCATGGAGGTCATCGAGCACACCACCTTCCCGCACCGCGCCGAACCGAAGGGGTGGCGCGGGCTTTATCGGGAAATGCTGCGCTCCGTGCCGCTGTGGAAGAACGCGTGGGGCAACAACCTGCTGGTTGCCCGACGCGGGCCAGAGCTTGCCACCCCGCCCTACCGCCTCTTGCCGCTCTGATCCATGCGGCCACTCGACTTGCTCTTCCTCACCCAGACCTTCCCGCAGAGCGAAGACGACACCGCCGGCCCCTTCATTCGCGACCTGGCGCGCGGCCTCGTGCGCCGCGGCGACCGCGTGCGCGTGCTCGCGCCGCACGCGCGCGGGCTCAGGGAACGCTGGAGCGAGCACGGCGTCGAGCTCGAAACGTTTCGCTACGCGCCCGAGAGCTGGGAAGTCCTCGGCTATGGCCGCAGCCTGCAAAAGGACGAAACCATCAAGGGCAAGGCGGGCGCGGTCGCCCCACTCTACGCCTGGTCGGCGCGCCGAGCCGTCAAGCGTGCAATCCGTGAGCGCCGCCCCGATCTCGTGCAGGCGCACTGGATCGTGCCGAACGCGGTGAGCGTCGCTGGCGCCACAGGTTGCGTTCCCTTGGCGATCGGCCTCCACGGTTCCGACGTCTTCCTGGCCGAGAAACCCCTGCTCCGCGCTGTCTCGAGGCGAGCCCTGCGCCGGGCCGCCCTGCTCACCGGTTGCTCTCCCGAGCTCGTCCAGCGAGTGCAGCGCCTGGCTCCGGAGAGTCTGGCGGCCCGTGGAGCGCAAACCATTCCCTACGGCGTCGACACCGAGGCATTCTCACCGGACGCCGCGCGGCGCGAGCTCTGGCGCCAACGTCTCGGGGTACCCGCGAACGCACCGCTCCTGCTCGGCGTCGGACGCATGGCGACCAAGAAGGGATTTCAGGTTCTCATCGAAGCGTTGCCCGCTCTGTTCGCAAAACATCTCGACGCGCACCTCGTTCTGGCTGGGGGCGGCGATCGAGAACCCGAGTTCCGCGAAGCCACCAAGACCTGGAGCGACAGAGTGCACTTCCCCGGCTCGGTGCAGCGCGACACCCTGCCGGACCTGTACCGCGCCGCGGACATCTTCGTCCTTCCCGCCGTGCACGACGCCAAGGGCAACGTCGACGGCCTGCCCAATGTCATCCTCGAAGCCATGGCAAGCGGCCTGCCCGTGGTCGCGAGCGGAATCTCCGGCGTGCCGCTCGCGGTCGAGCACGAGAGGAGCGGACTCCTCGTTGCCGAAGGTTCGAATTCCGACCTACTGGTCGCGCTCGATCGACTGATCGCCAACCCGGAGGAGCGCCGTCGCATGGGCGAGCGCGGTCGATCCAAAGCGGTGGCGGAACTGACCTGGGATGCCGTCGTCGGGCGCTATCGCGCGGCGTATCTCGCGGTACTGCCGGCCTTCAATTAGGAGCCGGGTCGCCGATTGCCGGCGAAATCCTGAACGGCACTTGCGCCGCGAGGCGCGCGGTCGGTGGAACCTTGAGTCGTAGTCGATACAAGTAGTAGTCGTCGGCCGTCCACCACATGGGATGCCGCGCGGAAGCCCGGTCGAACGCCACTACGAATTCGCCCGCCGGACCACCCGGAACAGACACCAGCCGGGCGCCAGAGACCTCCAAGGTTGCCGGAACTTCCGGTCGAAAATCGATCCGCACCTCCGCCAGCGGCGCCGGACTGCCGATCAGAATCTCGCCTGTCGAACCGGCGCGAAGCCAGGGCCTCTCGGCCTCGCGGCCCACGGCGTCGTTCACGAAACGAAACCAGAGTCCGTTCTGCGCCACGTCCTCGCCCCCCGGGAGGTGACTCAGCGAAGTCTCGTAGGGGAGAAGCGCTTCCGCCGCGGGTGAAACATAGGCGTAGCGTCCGCTGGCGGCGACGGGAAACATCGTCGGCGCGCGCCACAGCGTCCACAAAAACGGCGCCGCGAGCACCGCGCAAGCGATCGCCGAGCGCACCCTGCCCGCGCGCCCGGCGAGAAACCACAGCGCCGGATACAGCGGCAAGAAATAGCGATCGCCGATCGCGCCCACCCCGCCGAAGAAGTTGTGCGGGCGCACCAGGAGGAAACAGCTCATCGCGAGGAGAACGGCCAGCGGAATCGCCCAGCGCCCACGATCTCGACGAAACGCGAACACTCCCAGCAACAAGGGGAGGAAGTACGGCAGCACTCCGATATCGCGCCCGACTAGGAAGTACCAGCTGTCCCACGCCCACAGTCGCGGACTGCGATTCCACGAAATGGCACCCTCTTGCGTCCAGGAGGTATTGCCCAACTTCGCCAACACCTGCGGCCACTCACTCGCAGGAAAGTCGACCTCCGGATACCCGGTGCGTGGATAGAAGCCCCGGCGCTCGGCACCGTACCCGCTCCAGTCTCCACCCGCCGCGATGCGCCCCAGGCCCGAGATCGTCAGGACCAGCAGAGCGCCGCCGATCAATGCCGCCCGCCGCGCGCCAACTCGCGGCCGCGGAATCGCGAGCCACAGAGGGGCCAAGAGCGCCAGATAGAAAATGCGACTCGCTCCGACCACTGCGATCAACGCACCGGCAAGCGCAAAGCGGCACGGCAATCCACGCGCAGGCTGGTCCTCGTCCTCCCCGACGCCGTACACCAAGGCAAAGCCACTCGCCGTCGCCGCCAGCAGGAAGACCTCGGCGTGCTCCCACGTCACATACGCAAAGCTCACCGAGGCGAAGATCCAGCAGGCAACCCACCACGGAATCGCGGCTCCAACCACCGGCCGCAGCGCACGCGCCACCAACCACGCCGCGAGCGCCAGGAACAACAGGTTCCCAACCTGCGCACCGCGCAAGGGGCTGAGGCGAACGAACGGCGCGATCGCCAGCGCATAGAGCGCCGGCTTGCCGTAGGTCAGCGTCTTTCCGCCATCGGTCGTCTGCAGGATCAATCCATCGGGCGGCCGCTGCCAGGTCGCCACGAAACGGTCGTAGTCGGCTCGCGTGTACCGCAGGTCGAAGTCGAACGCGAGACTCTCCGCCTGCATGGCGAACGTCGCCTCGTCCCCCACCAGCGCCCGCTGTGTGCGGTCCAAGCGCAGCGCACCGACCAAAGTCGCCATCAACAGACCGCCGAGCACCACGCGGCCCAAGCGCTCCATCCAGGACGTAGCCGGCAGGTTCATCGCGCCGCCAAGCGGCCGAAAAGCTCCACGTAGCGCGCGCAGATAGCGCCGATCGCGAAGCGCTCCCCGAGCAGCACCCGCCCGCGGGCGCCGAACGCTTGGCGCCGCGCCGGATCGCCCAGCAGATCGATCAACGCCGCAGCGAGGCCGCTGCCATCCTCGGAATCGACCAGCAGCCCACTCGCCCCATCCTCGATCGCCTCGGGCACGCCTGCGACGCGCGTTGCCACCACCGGCAAGGCCTGCGCCATCGCTTCGAGAATCGCCAAAGGAAAGCCCTCGTAGGTCGATGGCAAACAGAAGACATCGGCCTCCCGCAGCCAACGGGCCGTCTCCGCCCGCGCCACCGCGCCCGCCAGGAGCACGTGCTCACCAAGTCCGAGCCGAGCGCACTGCGCCTCGAGCGCCGCCCGCTGTTCGCCGTCCCCAAGGACGACCAGACGAGCCAGAGGCCGCTCGCGACCAACCCGCGCAAAAGCCTCGAGAAGTACTGCCACCGCCTTGCGCGTCCGTAGTCGACCGACGAAAAGAACGGTCTCCCCAGTCGTCGACCGGCGCGGCGATTCCTCGCCAGCCCCGGGAAGAGCGATCCCATTCGGAATCACCACCACGCCGCGAGCGCCGTAGTCCTCCTCGAGCTCCCTCGCAGTTGCCTCGCTAGGCGCCACCACCGCATCGGCGAGCGCGACCGTGAGCCGCCCGAGAAGCGCATGCAACGGAGCCCGCAACACCTTGAACATCCACTCACTCGCAACCGGCCGCGAAACGACCCGTTCGCCATCGCGAACCGGCCGAACCGCCAACCGCTCCCGGCGATAGGACACCTGCAACGTCGCCACGATCCGAGCCCGCCCGCTCGGCCGCCCAAGGAGCCGGGCCAGACGCTGACGCAGGATGACCAGGATTCCATCCGACTCGTGCACGTGCACGACGTCGAAGGGCTCAGTCCCCGCAGCGTGACTCACCGCCAACGCCGCGCGGAGCGGAAACAACAACTTCGCCCCCCCCGTCGCCATCACCCAAGCCACGCCATTCGGCGCCACCCGAACCAGCGCCGTCGCGGAATGCCCAGCCGCCCGCAACCCACCGAGCAACTCGGCCACCAACGTTCCAACCCCCGAAATATCGGCCGGCGGAAACGTATTGGAGACCAACAAAACCCGAAGGCGAGGCGCTGGAGGCATTCAAAAGGAATTCTAGTCGCTTGAGCCCCACCAAACCGCTTGCTATCGTGCCCACGGCCCGCCGCAAGGCTTCGCCACCCAAACATGCCCAATCGCTCATTGCTCTCGACACTGCGCTCCGGCTTCCTGACCGGAGCGGCAACGTATGGCTCCGCCATCTCACTCGCCCACGCGCTACACAACCGACTCGACAGCGCCCGCGACACCCTGGTGCTGTGGCTCTGGTGCGGCGCCGCCTTCGGGGCCTGGATGGCCGCCATGTTCGCCCTCGGCTTCCTCCCCGCGTTGGTGGCCAGGCGCCGCGCGCTCGACCCCGAGCACGCGCGACACTGCGATCCCCGCTGGTGGGGTCTCCTGGGATTTAACCTGATCTTCTGGGAGCTCTTCTTCCTCCACGGCCTGACCTACGACCACTACCCCTTCGGAACCCTGCACTCCGTCTGGGGAATGCTCGCGTTCCTCGCGGCCTACGGGTTGGTCATCGCCGCCGGCGTCCTCCTCCTCACGCTGCTGCTCTTCGCGCTCGTGAGAGGCGCATCTCGCGCCGTCTTCACCGCGGTCCTGATCGCGTTCCTCGCCGCGCACGGCGTTTCGGTGCTCCGTGGAGTTCCAGAAGGCAAAGCCAAGGTCGTCAGACCGGCAGCAATCCCGATCACCCCAGAGGCCACCGACCTCAGCGTCATGATGGTCGACCTCGACGGCGCCGACTGGCGCGTGATGCAACCCATGATCGACAAGGGCGAGTTGCCGAACTTCGCCGAGATCATGCGCCGCGGCACCAGCGGCCCGCTGCCCACGATCAAGGACTCGAACTCCGCCGTGATCTGGGCTTCGATCTTCTCGGGCATGCGCCCGGAAGTGCACGGCGTCCTCGACTTTTACCGTATCCAGCTGCCCGGCATGGCCGGAGCCGGTGTTTTCCCCGTCCATCGGACGTTCTTCAAGGAAATCGCCGAGGCGCTGGCTCCCTTCGGCCTCGCCGAACGCACCACGATGTCGCGCGGCGAGTTGCACGCTCTACCGCTCTGGGAGATTCTCGACCACTACGGCATCTCGATCGGCGTAGTCGATGGCTTTTACTACTCGTTTCCGGCGCTGCCCATGAGCACACCCGGCGGCTACTTCGTCTCCTACGGCACCGATCTCTTCTACAGCAAGCTCATCCATGAGCCCGGCAGCGCCAAACTCTCCGACAGCAAGCTCTTCGTTCAGCCCGACGATGTGCTGCGCGAGATCAAGCCATTCCTGGAGAAGCCCGACTTCGAGTGGCAGTCGGCCGCCGTGCTGCAGCTGCTCTCGGACCGTCCGCAGCCGCGCTTCCTCAACATGTACACGCACGAGCCCGACAGCGTGCAGCACTGGTTCTGGAAGTGGTACCAGCCCGAGCTCTTCTTGAACGTACACGCCGCCGACTTGGCGCAATGGGGCGGCGAGATCCCCAAGCGCTACAAGAGCTTCGATGCCTACCTCGGCAAGCTCCTCCAACGGGTCGATCAGGCACCGGAGAAGACCGTGCTGCTCGTGGTCTCCGATCACGGGCACTCCCCGACCATCCTTCACCAGAGCTACTACTCCCAGCATCGCCACGGGCCGCCGGGGATTTTCCTTGCCTGCGGCGGCCCTATCCGCGCCGGGGAGAAGCTCGCGAGCGGATCGATCTACGACATCTTCCCGACCGTGCTCTACCTGCTCGGTCTGCCTATCCCCGCGGACGCCGCCGGACAGGTACTCGACCCGATCGTCGATCCCGCGTTCCTCGCGGCCCATCCGAGGCGCAGCATTCCGACGTACGACGGTCTCTGGGCCAGTCCGCACGCACCCGGCGCCAAGAGCGGGCTGAACAAGGAAGAGCTCGAAAAGCTCAAGTCTCTGGGCTACATCTAGGCCGCAAGCGTGTCCGCAGCGCCACATCTGAGTCTGGTCATCCCGGCGTACAACGAGGGCGAACGGCTGCCCGAGACGCTGCCTCAGGTCGTCGACTGGGTGCGCGCGCAGTCCTTCGCCTGCGAAGTCCTGCTGGTCAATAACAACAGTCGGGATCGCACGCGAGAGATCGGCCTCGCGGTCGCCGTGGAGCATCCCTTCCTACGCGTGATCGACGAGCCTCGCCAAGGCAAGGGCGCCGCTGTGCGCACGGGCGTCCTCCAGTCGCTGGGCGAGTTCGTCTTCGTCGCCGACGCCGACTTCTCGATGCCCATCGAGGAGATCGCCAAATTCCTGCCGCCACAAGCGAGTGCTTACGACGTCGCCATCGGCAGCCGTGAGGCTCCCGGAGCGCATCGTTTCGAAGAGCCCGCCTACCGCCACCTGATGGGTCGCGTGTTCAATCTGCTGGTGAAGGTTCTCGCCGTGCCGGGCCTGCAGGACACGCAATGCGGATTCAAGTGCTTCCGACGCGAGGCGGCGCTCGATCTCTTCCGCTCGCAGACCGACGAGGGCTGGGCCTTCGATGTCGAGATCCTCTTCATCGCCCGCCACCGCGGGTATCGCATCATCGAGATTCCGATCGACTGGTACTACCGCGCCAACAGCCGGGTGAGCCCGATCACGGACTCCATCCGCATGGCCTGGGAAGTGCTCGGGGTCCGCTGCAAGGGCATGCTCGGTCGATACGGTCCGCGCCGGCGCGCGGCTCGGGCCTGACTATCTCGCGTCGCCGCCCGGCTTCTGCCAGGTCTTGGCGTCGTCGTCGAACGCCGGCAACACGATCTCTTCGCCGCGCTTGGCGCGGATGCGGTACTCCCAGACGCGAGCGTACTTCAGGAACGTGCCGAACGCCTGCAGGCCGCAGACCACCAAACCGTGGATGCCGTCGAGGAAACCGAGCTGCAGCACGTACATGCGGACGAATCGCCAAAGCGGACGAAGCGCCACCTCGAAGAACCCCGCCTTCCGCCCATCGCGGTACGCCTGCGCGGCGCCCCACTCGGCGTAGTTGATGAACTTGCGGAAGTACTGATCGAACGACCGGAACGTGTAGTGCAGCATGGCGTGCTTCATGGTCGGCGCCATGCCGTCGATCTCGAGATCGGCGTGCACCCGCCGATTGGGATACCTCCCGCGATCGCGCCGAAACAGGCGCACCACCTTGTCGGTCGACCAGCCCGAGTGGCGAATGATCTTGTCGATGAAGACATTCTCGCGCCGGATGAAGTAGCCGTTCACCGGCGGCGCCGCGCCGAGAATGGTCAGGATCTCGGCCGCCAGGTCCTCCGGCACGCGCTCGTCGGCGTCGATGATCAACACCCAATCGTGCTTCACCCTGTCCATCGACCAGTTCTTCTGCGCCGCCGAGCCGAAATACTCGCGCTCGAGAATCGTGAACGGCACCGGCGATTGGAACTCGCGCGCGATCTGGAGCGTGCGATCGCTCGAGAACGAATCGACCAGCAGGATCTCGTCCGCCCACGCCGCCGACTCCAGGCACTCGCGGATGTTCACTTCCTCGTTGAGCGTGGTGATGATCACCGACACCGGCAGCCGGCCGGACGCGGCGCGCAGGGCTTGCAGGCGGGGCGACAGGTTCATGATCGAACGGACCTCGAGCTAGCGGCTTTCGTGCGGCACGAGCATGCGCTCGACGCCGCGCGCCTTGCCCGTGGTCTCGTCGATGTCGATGACCGCCGCGGCCAAACGCACGTCGCGCTTCGCGACTTCGAAGCCTACTGGCGTCTGCAGCAGGAAACGCTGCAGAACCTTGTCGTGGCGAAAGCCGATGACCGATTCGTACGGTCCGGTCATGCCAACGTCGGTCACCAGCGCGGTTCCGCCCGGCAACACTCGCTCGTCGGCCGTCGGCACATGCGTATGCGTGCCGAGCACGGCGCTCACGCGGCCGTCGAGGTACCAGGCCAGGGCCTGTTTCTCGCTCGTCGCTTCGGCGTGAAAATCGACCATCACCACTTTCACCTTCTTGTCGAGCTCGGCCAGCAGCCGGTCCGCGACGACGAACGGCGAGTCCAGGTTCTTCATGAACACCTGGCCCTCGAGGTTGATCGTCGCCACCGGAATGCCCGACGCGGTCTCGCCCACATGCACGCCCTTGCCCGGATTCTTGGCCGGGTAGTTCGCCGGGCGCAGCAGGCGGGGCTCGAACTGCATCATCTCCACGCCTTCCTTCTTGTCCCAGACGTGGTTGCCGGTGGTGTAGGCGTTGATCGGCAGATCGGCGAGCTCCGCGAGCACATCGGGCGTCACCCCGAATCCGCCGGCGGCGTTCTCGACGTTCACTACGACGTAGTCGGCGCGATGGCGATCGACCAGGCCGGGGAGCAGGGCATGAAGCGCCTGCCGGCCGGGCTTGCCGATGATGTCGCCAACGAAGAGTAACTTCATGTCGCACGCTCACGCGCGCGACTGCTGATCGCAAGCGCAGGCCATTCGGCGCGCCCATGGCACCGGCGCGGAATCACCGGGCGTACTCGACGGAGCGGGTTTCGCGAATTACCGTGACGCGGATCTGCCCGGGGTACGTGAGCTCGGACTCGATCTTCTTCGCGATGTCCTTCGACAGCCAGAGCGATTCCTCGTCGCTCAGTTTGTTGCTGTCGACGATGATGCGAATCTCGCGTCCCGCTTGAATGGCGAACGTTTTCTGCACGCCCTTGAAGCTCGAAGCGATCTCCTCGAGCTTCTCCAGGCGCTTGACGTAGGTCTCGAGGATCTCGCGCCGGGCGCCAGGGCGCGCCGCCGACAACGCATCGGCGGCAGTGACCAGCACGGCTTCGACGGTCTGCGGGTCGTAGTCCCCGTGATGGCAGGCCATGCCGTGCACGACTTCCTCGGTCTCGCCGTACTTGCGCAGCAGGTCGATGCCGATCTGCAAATGCGTGCCGTCCATCTCGCGATCGATCGCCTTGCCGATGTCGTGCAGGATGCCGGCGCGCCGCGCCACGTGCACGTTGACCTTGAGCTCGGCCGCCATGGCGCCGGCCAGGAACGCGACTTCCTTGCTGTGCTGAAGGACGTTCTGGCCGTAGGACGTTCGGTAGCGCAGGCGTCCGAGGAGCTTCACCAGCTCGGGATGGATGTTCGGGATGCGGAGCTCGAGGAGAGCCGCTTCGCCTTCGGCGAGGATCTTCTGATCGAACTCGGCCTTCACCTTCTCGACGATCTCCTCGATGCGCGCCGGATGGATGCGCCCGTCGCCGATCAGGCGTTCGAGCGACACGCGAGCAATCTCGCGCCGGAATGGGTCGAAGCCGGAAAGGATCACCGCCTCGGGGGTGTCGTCGACGATCAGGTCGACGCCGGTCGCCATTTCGAGGGCGCGGATGTTGCGACCCTCGCGGCCGATGATGCGGCCCTTCATCTCGTCGCTGGGCAGCATGACCACCGAGACCGTGGTCTCCGAGATGTAGTCCGACGCCGAGCGTTGCACCGCCATGCCGATGATGCGCTGGGCCTGCTTGCCGGCGTTCTCGCGCGCCTCGTCCTCGATCCGCTTCACGATGTGCGCGGCTTCCATGCGCGCCTCGTTTTCCATCCCGCGGATGAGCTCGTCCTTGGCCTGCTGACCGGTGAGGCCGGCGATCTGCTCGAGCTTCTGGCGCTGCTGCGCTGCCAGAGTGTCCAGCTCGGCGACCTTCGACTCCGCGTCCTTCTCGCGTGTTTGCACGGTCTTCTCGCGCCCCGAGAGGTCTTTTTCCTTCTGGCTGAGCTGGTCGAGCCGCTTGTCGAGCGTGTCTTCCTTCTGGGTCAGGCGACGCTCGACCTGCTCGAGCTCCTGGCGGTGCTGGCGCGAGGCCTTGTCGAACTCGGTCTGCGCCTGGAGCTGCTTCTCCTTGGCGGCTAGATCAGCTTCCTTGAGCTTGGCTTGCGCGTCGCGCTGGGCTTCCTCGCCGGTTTTCTCGGCCTGTCTACGCGCCGAAGCGAGCAACTGCCTGGCGGCGCGGCGGGCGAATAGCCACCAGGCAAGGAAAAGCAACGCCGCCGCTGCAAGCAGCGCCGCTCCCATGAGATTGACGTCGGCCATGACTCCTCCCGCTGCCAAGCAGGCGGATGAGGAGGGGCGGGTCGGTGAGACGTTCCTTCAAGGACAGAGGGAGCGAAAAGGC
This sequence comes from Acidobacteriota bacterium, assembly GCA_039933785.1. Classification (GTDB taxonomy): domain Bacteria; phylum Acidobacteriota; class Thermoanaerobaculia; order Multivoradales; family JAGPDF01; genus JBDTNL01. The sequence goes on along the minus strand of JBDTNL010000001.1, from coordinate 86,930 downwards.
ACCCCCTGTGGTGGTTCGTGCGAGCCCTGTCGCGTTCAGAACCTGCAACGCATTAGGTGGGTGCCCTTGCCGTGAGCCGTTAGCTTCCCCGTACGAGCGGGGCATGCACGGGCGCCACGAGACTTGAGCTCCCTGAAAACAAGTGTAGGTTCCTCAGTGACTGGACTCATCACGTTCCACCCAGGGGGTGCACACTCACTGACCCTCATTGACCCTGAAAGAGCCTTCTGCGGCACTGCCGAGCGCACTTGCGAGCGCCTCGGCCAAACGCGCCGCCGTCTCCTCTATGTTGACCCGTTCCCCTTCCCGCAGCCGCTGCTGTCGGAACAGTTCATCCGCTAGGTTGAGCGCCGCCAGGACTGCCACCCGGCCGGGATCGACCTTCGACCCCGAGCCGGCGATCTCCCGCATCTTGCGGTCGACCGAAGCGGCGAGCTCCTGAAGGTACTCGCGATCCTGCTCGGCACGAACATGGTACGTGCTGCCAAATATCTCGATATCGATGCTTTTAGTCGCCATGTTCGAGACCGAGTCCGCTGGCGGCAAGTTTCCTGCTACCAACGGATTAGGTGAAGGCAGTCTAGCCCACCGGGCGCGCCGGCGGCAACCTCTCGAGGCCCGTTTTGGCGGCGTTTCGGGGAGCGACGGCTTGCTATCCTGCCTCTCCATGGCTCGCCAAAGAGGCTTTCGCAGCGACAACACATCCGGAGTCTGTCCCGAGGCTTGGGCCACTCTCGAGGAGGCCAATCGAGATCACGCGCCAGCGTATGGCGAGGATCGCTGGACGGCGCGCGCCACCGAATTGGTGCGCGAGGCGGTAGGCGCTGCCGACTGCGCGGTGTTTTTTCTTTTCACCGGCACGGCGGCGAACGCACTCGCGCTCGCGGCGCTCTGTCCGCCGCACGGGATCGTCGGCGTGACACCGAACGCGCATGTCCTCACCGACGAATGCGGCGCTCCCGGCTTCTTCGGGCACGGCCTGCAGCTCCAGGTGCTCGCGACCCGATTGGGCAAGCTGGATCCGACCGGAATCGCGGGTTGGGCCACCTTGAACGACGTCCACGTCGGCAAGCCCTCGGCGCTCAGCCTGTCCCAGTGCACGGAACTCGGCACGGTGTATTCGCTATCCGAGCTCGAGGCCTTGCGGGGAGTTGCCCGGCAACATCGTCTCAAGCTCCACCTCGATGGCGCTCGACTCGCCAACGCTTGCGCCAGTCTCGGTGCGACGCCAGCGGAGATCGCGCAGGCCGCGGGGGCGCATACCCTCGTCCTCGGCGGCACGAAGAACGGCATGATGGGTTCGGAAGCACTGGTGTTCTTCGATCCCGCGGCGGCCGAGGACTTTGCCTTCCGGCGCAAGCAAACGGGACAGCTGGCGAGCAAGCAACGCTTCATCGCCGCACCGTGGGTGGGCATGCTCGAGTCGGAGGCTTGGCTTCGTTACGCGACGCGTGCCAACGAGCACGCCGCAAGCTTGGCAGCTGGCGTGGCGCGGCTCGGGCTCGGGCCGGTGCATCCCTGCGAGGCCAACGAGGTCTTCATGTCGCTCACGTCCGCTCAGGCCGGCGAGTTGGAAACCCGCGGCTGGCCACTGTACTTCGAGAGCGAGTGGGGCGGCTTTCGCGCCGTCTGTTCCTGGGATACATCCGCCGAGGACGTGGCGGATTTCGTGCGCGACCTCGAATCGGTCGCGCGGGGTGCCTAGTCGGCTCTAGCTCTCGCTACTGCCGGCCTCTTGGATCAGGCCCTCGAGTTGCTTCACCAGTCGCTCGACGCGGCCGCGGACCTCCTCGCGCTCCTTCTCCCAGGCGGCATCGACTTCGGACGGAGCATGGCGCGGCTTGCGCGCGTCACTGTGGGCCCCTTCGAGCTCCGTGGTGAGGGCAGCGACGCGCTTCTGCAGGTCAGTGTTCTCACTACGCAGGCGGCGAATCTCCTTCGCGGCCTCGCGGACTCGCTCTTCGAGGGTTTCCATCCAATCGATCGCCATGCGTTGAATCCTAACTCCGCTTTCAGGTTTTCCAGCCGAAGCGCGCCCGCAAATCGGCCGCGAGCGCGAGGTGGCGGTCGTTGACTTCTTCCTGGGTGAGGGAACGATCTTCGGCCATGTAGAAGAAGGAGATCGTCGTGTTGACCGCGCCCTCCGGGACACCTTTGCCCTGGTAGCGATCCTTCAGGCTCACCGAACGCAGATCTTCGATGTGGCGCTCGACGATCGCGGCGGTGATCGCCTGCCAGCCGATTTCCACCGGGTGGCTAAGCGTCAAGTCGGCCGCGATACCCGGATAGCGGGACGGCACCTCGACCTGCACGGGCCCGCCGCCCATGGCAAGAGTCTCGAGGCGCAGCTCGGCGGCGAACAGTGGGAAGGGTGCGTCGCTCGTTTCGAGCCGGCCGAAGTAGCCAACAATCCTTCCGCTCTGCACGTTCACCAGCTCCGCGGAGCTCCCGGCCGAGAAACCCGGGAGCGTTACTGGCCGAGCCTCGAGTGTCGTGCCACAGTCGGCGGCCAAGCTCTCGAGGACGCCCTTCAGGTCGAAGAGATCGAGCTCGTGCTGGCGTTCCCACGGCGTGCCTAGGACACCGCCGAAAAGGATCCCGACGGCGTCGATTTCTGCGGCGTTGCCACCCGGGAACACATGCCCGGCCTCGAATTGCCGCACCGAGCGGGCCCCACGGCGCCAGTTGAACTCGGCGCTTTCGACGAGATTGGGGAGCATTGAGCGGCGCAGAACCGCATGACTCTCGGCAATGGGATTCACCAAGCGAAGCGGCGCGTCCGATCGCGAGAGCGCTGGGTACCGCGCCTCGGCTTCGTTGCTCGAAAATGCAAAGTTGATCACCTCGGCCAGGCCGCAGGCCCGCAGGTGGTCGCGCACTCGGTGGCGCAGTGCATGGAGCGAATTGCTGCCCGCATCTCGCCCCGAGAGCGTCGGTAGCGTGGCCGTGACGCGATCGAAACCGTAGTGTCTGAGCACTTCCTCGAAGAGCTCCTGCTCCTCGACCGCACCGGCGCCATCGTCGCGAAGCTCGACTTGGCGCACCTCGAAGTCATACTGACGCCAGGACGGCACGCTGACGCGCAGGGCCTCGTCGCCCATCGCTTCGATCCGGAATCCGAGGCCGGTGAGGATACGGCGCACCTCGTCACTCGGAATGGCGACGCCCACGAATCGGTTCAGACGGTGGAAATCCAGGATGCCACTGGCAGCTGCCACCAGATGCTCGGGCGACACCGCCTCGACCGGGTCGCCGAGCACGTCTCCGCCCGCGATCTCCGCGATCAGCGCCGCTGCCCGCCGGGCCGCAAAAGCGCAGCCCTCGGGGTCGGTGCCGCGCTCGAAACGGTGACTGGCGTCGGTGTGCATGCCGAGCGCCTTCGCGCCCACGCGCACCGTGCGGCGATCGAAGTGTGCGCTCTCGAGCAGCACGTCTACGGTGGTCGCGGTGACTTCGGTATCGGCGCCACCCATGATGCCGCCGAGGGCGATGGCGCGGGCCGCATCGGCGATCACCAGTATCTTGGGATCGAGCTTGCGCACTTCGCCGTCGAGTGTACGCAGTGCCTCACCGGTGCGGGCTCGCCGCACCTGGATCAGCTTCGGTGCTCCGGCCGGACCGGCGATCTTCGCCAGGTCGAAGGCGTGCAGGGGCTGGCCGGCCTCCCAGAGGACGTAGTTGGTGATGTCGACGACATTGTTGATCGGCCGCAGTCCAATCGAACGCAGGCGTTCCTGCAGCCAATCCGGGCTGGGGCCGATTTTCACACCGCGAATGATTCGCGTGGCGTAGCGCGGGCATGCCGCCGGATCGGCAAGCTCGACGCGCACGTGCGCCGAGGCGCGTTCCGAGCTCTCGCGCAGCGCGGCGCGCGGCGCGCGCAACGACTGGCCAAGAGCCACCGCCAACTCGCGCGCCAGGCCGAAGTGACACATGGCGTCCGGCCGGTTGGTGGTGACTTCGACATCCAGGAGCGGCAATGGCTCCGCGCCCTGCACTTCGTGAGTGGGTGTGCCCTCGACCGCCAGGCCCAGCGCCGTCAGCCGGTCCCCCAGGCGGGCGATTCCAGCCCGGTCCTCCGGGCGCAGCGTCCCCGACCAGAACTCACTGAGATCGACGAAGTCCGCCAGCCATGCCACCGAGAACAGCATGCTCAGCCTCTCACCGCACCTGCCGCAGCAGGCGTTCGTCGTTCTCGAACAACAGGCGGATGTTGGCGATCCCGTAGCGGTTCATGGCGATGCGATCGACCCCCATGCCGAAGGCGAAGCCACTGTAGCGCCGCGGGTCGATGCCGCAGTTGCGCAGCACGCGGGGATCGACCATCCCGGACCCAAGAATTTCCATCCAGCCGCTGCCCGAGCACGTCGGACAGCCCTTGCCCTTGCAGATCTGACAGGTGACATCGACCTCGGCCGAGGGCTCGGTGAACGGGAAGAAGCTCGGCCGCAAGCGCACTTGCGTGTCACCACTGAACAAACGCTTCAGGAAAGCGTCGAGCGTGCCCTTGAGATCGGCGAACGAGATCCCCTCGGCCACGCACAGGCCCTCGATCTGGTGGAACATCGGCGAGTGCCGCAGGTCGTTGTCGTGGCGGTACACCCGGCCCGGGCAGATGATCCGGATCGGCGGCTGGCGCGACAGCATGGTGCGGATCTGCACCGGCGAGGTGTGCGTGCGCAGGAGACGCCCGTCTTCGAGGAAGAAGGTGTCCTGGGTATCGCGCGCCGGATGGTCGGTCGGAAAATTCAGCAGCGCGAAGTTGTGCTGGTCATCTTCCGCCTCGGGCCCTTCGGCCACCGAATAGCCGAGCTCGGCGAATATCTGCTCGATCTCGCGCATCGCCAAGGTGACGGGGTGCAGACTCCCGAGTTGAGGCGACCGGCCAGGCAGCGTGACGTCGACCGAGCTCTGGCGCTCGAGCGCCGAACGCTCGGCGGCGCGGAGCTGCTCGTCGGCCTCGGCGAGCCGCCGCTCGACGAGCGCCTTGAGCTCATTCACTCTTTGCCCGAAGGACTTGCGCTCCGCAGCCGGAACCTGGCCGATCGACTCGAGCAGAGAGCGAATGGTGCCACCCTTGCGGCCGAGCAATTCGACGCGCACCCGCTCCCACTCCTCGCGCGAGGAGAAAGGACCCCGATCCTCGAAGCGGCGACGAATTTCGTCGACCGCCGCTAGAGAAACCGGGGACGCGGGACTCGGTGCGTCGGACATGCCCTACCGCCGGGAAAAGCTCCGGCTCAGGAGGCTGCTCTGGCCGTCTTGGCCGGCTTCGACGTCTTGGCTGGCTTGGCCTTCGTCCTGGCCGGCGCTGCCGGCGTGCCTTCGATTGCCTTCGCGGCGGCGGCTGCGACCTCGCCGAAGCCCTTCGGGTCGCGCACGGCGAGATCGGCCAGCATCTTCCGATCGAGCGCGCTGCCCGCGGCCTTGAGGCCGGCAATCAGACGGTTGTAGGACATGCCGTGGAGGCGCGCAGCGGCGTTGATGCGCAGGATCCACAGGCGCCGGAAGTCGCGCTTCTTCTTGCGGCGATCGACGTAGGCATAGCCAAGCGCCTTGTCGACGGCCTGTTTGGCCATGCGATGCGCATTGCCCTTGGTGCCGAAAAAGCCGCTCGAAAGCTTGAGGATCTTCTTACGTTTGGCAGCCCGCTTGGGGCCGCGTTTGACACGAGCCATCGTGAACCTCGTTTCTGCTCCACCATCGGGGAGCGGTCAGGGCCCGCAGCGGTGCACGGAGCGCCTAGCGCGACGTGTCTTCGACTGAACCGGGGGCCGGGATCGGCGGCGGACAGGTCCGTTCCGCGCGCGATCCAGGGGGAACTAGTTGTGCAGCATTTCCTTGATCATGCGCGAGGCTGCCGGAGGCGCCTCGACCGACTTGCGGAGATGCCGCTTTCTGGCTGACGTCTTCTTAGTCAAGATGTGGCTTTTCATCGACTGGTGGCGGCGGACCTTACCGGTTCCGGTGATCTTGAACCGCTTGGCCGCGCCTTTGTGAGTCTTCTGCTTGGGCACGAAAATTCTCCTAAGTCTCTGAACTCGCTGAACTCGCTGAACTCGCCTGCTGAGTCGCACCGCTCTCGGGCTTCGTTTCGACCTTGGTGACCTTCCGCGGTTTTGGCCTGGCGCCAGGCGCCAAGATCAAATGCATGCGGTTGCCGGCCATCTCGGGGGTCGACTCGACGATACCGGCCTCGCCGACATCCTTGGCGACGCGGTTGAGCAGATTGTACCCCAGGTCGGTCCGGGCCATCTCGCGACCGCGAAATTGGACCGTCGCCTTCACTTTGTCGCCTTCTTCCAGGAAGCGCAGCGCGTTGCGCAGCTTGAAGTCGTAGTCGTGGTCGTCGATGTTGGGTCGGAATTTCACTTCCTTGACCACGAACACCTTCTGCTTCTTGCGCGACTCCTGGGCCTTCTTCTTCTGCTGGTAGAGGAACTTGCCGAAGTCCATGATGCGGCAGACTGGCGGCTTCGCGGTCGGCGCAACCTCGACGAGGTCGAGGATCTGCTCGCGCGCCATGCGCAGCGCTTCGTCGGTAAGAACCACTCCGATTTGCTCGCCGAGAGCGCCGATCAGGCGCACTTCACGGGTACGAATGCCTTCGTTGATGCGTGTTGTCTTGTCGATACTCAGCCCACCCCCTAAGGCGCAGAAGTCCCGATTATAGGCAAAGGCTCATGAATTGCGAAACTCAGACCTCGTTCGAGCGCGAGGCCACCCGCTCCTGGATCCGGTTGAGCAACTGCTGAACCGGCATGGTGCCGAGATCTTCACCGGCTCGGCGGCGGACCGCTACCGTCCCCGCATCCTGCTCGCGGCCGCCCAAAACCAGCATGTAGGGCACCTTCTGCAGCTGGGCCTCGCGGATCTTGTAGTTCAGGCTCTCGTTGCGCAGATCGAGCTCCACCCGGACCCCGCCAGCGGCGAGCTCCGCCCGGACTCGTTCGCCGTACTCGTGGAACTTGTCCGCCAGGGGTAAGACGACGGCTTGGGTCGGCGCCAGCCAGAGAGGAAACGCTCCGGCCGTGTGCTCGATCAAGATGCCCAGGAACCGCTCGAGCGAACCCAGCATGGCCCGGTGAATCATCACCGGCAGGTGCTCGGCGCCGTCCGACCCGACGTAGGCGAGCTCGAAGCGCTGCGGCAGCTGATAGTCGAGCTGCACCGTGCCAAGCTGCCAGTAGCGGCCGATCGCGTCCTTGATCCGGAAGTCGATCTTCGGCGCGTAGAAGCCGCCGTCGCCGGCGTTCACTTCGTACGTCACGCTTCGCTTGGCCAGAGCCGAGAACAACGCACCCTCGGCGCGGTCCCAGAACTCGTCCGAGCCGATGCGCTTCTCGGGTCGAGTCCCGACGCCGATCGAGACGTCGGAGAAGCCGAACGTCGCGTAGAGCTCGATGATCATGTCGACCACGGCCAGCACTTCGCTCTCGATTTGTTCCTCGGTGCAGAAGATGTGGGCGTCGTCCTGGGCGAACGAACGCACCCTTGTGAGCCCCGAGGTGACGCCGCTCTTCTCGTAGCGGTGCAAACGTCCGAAGTCGGCGTAGCGGATCGGCAGATCGCGGTACGACCGCTTGCGCGTCTTGTAGATCAGGCAGTGGGTCGGGCAGTTCATCGGCTTCACCGCGTACTGACGCTCGTCCACCTCGGTGAAGAACATGGCGTCGCGGTAGTTCTGGTAGTGCCCGGAGGTATGCCAGAGTTCGACGTCGAGAATCTGCGGCGTGACCACCTCGCCATAGCCATAGCGGCTGTACAGCTCGCGCACGTAGTCGATCAACGCGTTGTAGACGAAGGCGCCCTTGGGGTGGAAGAACGGACTCGCCGGCGCGAGCGGCGAAAAGCTGAAGAGGTCGAGCTCGGGGCCTAGCCGCCGGTGATCGCGGGCCCGCGCCTGCTCGCTCTGCTGCTCGTATTCGGCGAGGTCCTTCGCACTGGCGAAGGCGGTGCCGTACACGCGCTGGAGGCGCTCGTTTTTCTCGTCACCGCGAAAGTACACCCCGGACGACTCCAGCAGTTTCACCGCCCCGATCTGCGACAGTCGCTGCACGTGCGGTCCGCGGCAGAGATCGACGAAGTTGCCGTGGCGGAACAACGTGATGGTCTCGCCTTCGGGAATGTCGCGCAGGCGCTCGAGTTTCAGGGTGAAGCCGAGGTCGCGAAAGATCTTCTCCGCCTCGGCGCGCGACACTTCGATGCGCTCGACCGCCAGGTCCTCGGCCAGGATTTCGCGCATCTTCGCCTCGATGGCCAAGAGATCCTCGGGCGTAAAGGCGCGCGCAAAGCGGAAGTCGTACTGGAACTTCTCCGCGTGGTCCACCCGGCCGGCGTCGTACTCAGCCTCGGGCCAGAGCCGGCGAACCGCGTCGGCCAGTACGTGCTCGGCGGTGTGACGAATGAACTCGCCCGCCTCCGGGCTCTTCACCGTGAGAATGCGAAAGGCGCCGTCCTTCTGCAACGGCAAGCGCAAATCGATCCTCTTTCCATCGAGCTCGGCGCCCACCGAATCCTTGGCGAGCCGGGGGCCGATCGACCGCGCCACGTCGAGCGCGGTCGAGCCCGCGGGCAGTGTGCGCACGGCGCCATCGGGCAGCGTAAGGTGGATTTCAGAGGCCATGTCGGGTCCGTGCGAAGAGTCGGGAGTTGGACAGTTGGCGAGTGGTAGGCGCTAGCGGGCTCGAACCGCTGACCTCATCCGTGTGAAGGATGCGCTCTAACCAACTGAGCTAAGCGCCTGAATACAGTGCTCTGACAAGAACTGGTAGGCCCGAGCGGACTTGAACCGCTGACCTCTACGATGTCAACGTAGCGCTCTAACCAGCTGAGCTACGGGCCTTCGATCCATCGACCGCGCAGGCTAACAAAGGCTACCGTTGGCGTCAACGCGGGGTCTGCTGGGCTAGCGCCCCGAAACCGCGATCAGCCAGCCCTTCAGATACTCGCCCTCGGGGTGCGCCATAGAGACCGGATGATCGAGCGCCGCTCCGAGCGGCTGCAGGAGCTGCGCTCGCACTCCGGCCTCGGTCGCCGCGGCGAAGAGGATCTGGCGAAAGAGCTTGCTGTCGATCGCTCCGCTGCAAGTGAAGGTAAGCAGGAATCCACCGTCCTCGGTCAGGCGCAAGGCGAGTCGGTTGAGGTCCTTGTATGCCCGCGCGGCGGCGTCCACGTCGCCCCGGCGTCGCGCCAACGGCGGCGGATCGCAGATGATCAGTCCCGACCGCGTCTGGCGCTGGCGAAGATCGGCGAACACGTCGGCCTGAACCCACTGACTGCGGCTCTCGTCGTACCCATTCCAGAGCGCGAATCGCCGACCGCGCTCGATCAGCAGCGGCGAGGATTCGACGTGCACCACCTCTCGCGCTCCGCCGCGCAATGCGTAGAAACCGAACCCCCCGGTGTGCGCGAACAAGTCGAGCACCGAGCGGTCGCGCCCAAACTGCTCGGCCAGTCGCCGGTTCTCACGCTGGTCGCAGTAGAAGCCGGTCTTCTGCCCGGCGACCAGATCGGCGGCGAAACGGAGACCGCACTCCTCGAACTCCACCTCGGCCGGGATCTCGCCGACGATCCGCTCGTCCTCCTGCCCTAGACCCTCCGCCCGCCGCGCGGGAAGGGCGTTGCGCTGGACGATCGCGCAGCCGGGGAACTCGGCGATCAGCGCGGCGTAGGCTTCCGTGCGAACAGCCTCGAGGCCGGCCACCGTAATCTGACTCACCAGGACATCCCCGAACCGGTCCACGGTCCAGCCCGGCACGCCATCGCCCTCCGCGTTCAACACGCGGTATCCAGTAGTCAGGGCCGGCAGGACGGCCCGGCGAAGAACTGCGGCCGTGCGCAGGCGTGCGGCGAAGAACTCCCGATCGGCGGTACCGGAGTGCAGCAACCGCGCCCGAATCTGCGAGCGCGGGCTCCAGAACGCCAACCCGAGCGAACGGCCGTCGGCCAGCCGAACCTCAACTAGGGGGGATTCGCCATCGCCCTCGAATCGGGCGATGGCACCCGAGTACAACCAGGGGTGCCCCTGCAACGCCGGCTTCGAGCGGTCGGCCCGCAGGAACGCGACCGCGGTCCTGGGGTGGATCGAGTCCTGGTCAGCCATAGGGCCGTACTGTATGTCTCGCTGGCCCTGCTTCGCTGCGCAATCCAATAATCCGTCGCCTTTTGGTTCTAGATTCCGGATTTTGTCCAGGCAACGCTTTCTCTAGACCGACTAGATCTCTAGTAACATGCTTGTTTTGTTAGATTTAACATGCCATGTAAACGAACGTTTGAGATGGCATCCGGGTTGCTATACTTGGGATGAACTGCGGTCTGAAGGTTTGCACTTGTCCCGAACCACGAACCCTTCACAGGGAGGTGCTCTGGCGAACTGACCCATCCAAGCCCTTTTCCACCTTCCATGCCGAACTCTCTTGCCGTACGGCATCTTTCAACGAACCCAGAAGAGAGGTTTTGATGAAGACCAGAACCACGCTAATTGCAGTCCTCGTCGCGCTGCTCATCCTCCCGTTTGCCGCCACGGTGTACGCACAGGGTACGACGGCCGGCAACCTAACCGGAACGATCACGGGCTCCGATGGCTCGCCCCTGCCGGGCGTCACGGTCAAAGTGACGTCTCCCGCTCTGCTTGGTTCCCGCACGACCACCAGCGGCGCCAACGGCGACTATCTACTCAAGAACCTGACGCCCGGCGCTTACACGGTCAACTTCTCGATGGAAGGCATGGCCACCGTCGAGCGCACCGCGACGCTCGAGCTCGGCGGCACGGCTCGTTCCGACGCCAAGATGGAAGTCGCGACGACCACCGAGACGATCTCTGTGACCGGCGAGGCCCCGTCGATCCTGGAGACCACCACCAGCGGCTTGAACCTCCAGGCCGACACGTTCAACGCGCTGCCCATCGGTCGTGCTCCCGCGACCCTCGCGGACCTCTCCCCCGGGCTGACCAACAACACCCCGGTGGCGGGTCAGGTGACGATCAACGGCGCGCTCGCCTATGACACCGCGCAGCTGATCAACGGCGTGAATGTGATGGACCCGATCTTCGGCAACTCGAACGCGCTCTACATCGAGGACGCCATCGCCGAGACCCAGGTCATGACCTCGGGTATTTCGGCCGAATTCGGCGGCTTTACCGGTGGCGTGATCAACACCATCACCAAGAGCGGCGGCAACCAGTTCAAGGGTAGCGCGCGCGCCAACCTCGACAAGCCCAATTGGCGCGACGAGACGCCCTTCGAGAAGAGCAAGGGCATCACCCGCGACGGCGACATCAACAAGAACTACGAAGCCACCCTCGGCGGCCGCATCATCACCGACCGCCTCTGGTTCTTCGCCGCCGGCCGTGAGTTCAAGCAGGACACCAACCGCACGTTGTCGGTTTCCGGGGTTCCTTTCGTCACCTCAGACAAGAACCCACGCTACGAAATCAAGCTAACGGGCAACATCACCGACAACCATTCGTTGCAGGTGTCGTACATCAAGAACGACCGCACGCTGCAGAACTCTACCCAGCTCACACCGGTCGACATCCGCTCGATCTACGCCAACGACAAGCGTCCGAACGACGGCCTGTCGACCTTCTACACCGGCGTACTGAGCAACGACCTGGTCGCCGAACTGCGCTACTCGGAAAAGAAGTTCGAGTTCGCGGGCCTCGGTGGCACGGGCAAGACTCTCGCAGACTCGCCGTTCTACTCGTCCGGTTTCGTTACCGGCCAGGGCGGTGTCTACAACGCGCCGTACTTCGACGCCACGGACCCCGAGAGCCGCAACAACAAAGAGTACGCAGGTTCGCTGTCGTACTTCCTGTCCAGCGCCAGCGCGGGCAGCCACGACATGAAGCTCGGCGTCGACCGCACCACGATCACCCGTACGGGTGGCAACAGCCAGAGCTCGACCAACGAGGTCTACAACACCGACTACAAGGTGGATGCGGCCGGCAACCCGGTTCTCGACGCCAATGGTCGATTCATCCCCCTCTGGGTCAACCAGGGCGACGGTACCTCGCTGATCAACACCTACCTGCCGACACGAGGCGCGCAGCTCGACATCACCACCGATGCGCTGTACTTCAACGATCACTGGCGCCTCGACAACTGGACGTTCAACCTCGGCGCGCGCTACGAGAAGGTGCGTTCGAAGGCGTCCGGCGGCATCAACACCGTCAACACGGACACCCTGGTTCCCCGGCTCGGCGTTTCCTGGGATCCGTGGCGCAACGGTGCGTACAAGTTCGACGTCACCTACGCTCAGTACTCGGGCCGCTACAACCCGACCATCTTCGGCCGTAACACGCCGGTCGGCAACCCGCTCGGCATCTACGGGTACTACGTCGGACCCGAAGGCGAGGGCATCGGTTTCGCCCCCGGCCTCGATCCGGCCAACTATGTGACGTACCGCGTCGCGGCCCCGACGCAGAACATCTTCTTCAACAGCGGCCTGAAGTCGCCGACCGCAAACGAGATTTCCGCGTCGTTCGGCTTCCGCCTGCCGCACAACGGCGCCGGCAAGCTGACCTTCGTCGATCGCGACACCAAGAACTTCATCGACGACTTCGTCACCCTCGACACCGGATGCGCCGAGGTGGTCGTCGGCGGTGTGGATGCCGGCTGCTTCGACAAGATCGTGTACAAGAACACCGATGTGCCGACCCGCAAGTACCAGGGTCTGCAGATCCAGGCCCAGGAGCAGTTCACGCCCAACTGGATGGTGGCCGCGAACTGGACGTACCAGATCAAGAACGACGGCACATACGAAGGTGAAGGCGGCCAGTCGATCGGCACCTCGGCCTTCGGCAACCGTCCTGAGATCTATCCGCTCAACCGCGTCCAGCCTAACGGCCACCTGGCCAACTACCAGAAGCACAAGGGCCGGTTGTGGACCAACTACAACATCGACATGCACGCCTTCGGCTCGATCGGTATCGGCGCCGTGGTGTACTACGACTCGGCGACCACGTTCAGCTACACCGTGACCGCCGCGGCCTCGCCGACGCAGAAACAGCTCAACCCCGGCTACAAGCAGACGCCCAACTTCACCGAGTTCTTCGGTGCGCGCGGTGTCGGCAGCTACAACGACACCCTGTACGGCGATCTCGCGATCACGTACCAGGTGCCCGTGTTCAAGACCCTCGAGCCGTGGGTCAAGCTGACCATCGCCAACGTGACCAACGAGGACAAACTGGTGACTTTCAACACCGGTATCCGCGCCAACAACGGTGCGAACGACCCGAAGGATGCTTTCGGTCTGCCGACGACCTTCACCAAGACCTCGACGTTCGGCAAGGGAACCAGCAACAACAACTACTTGGTGCCCCGCGAGTACTTGCTGGCGCTGGGCGTTCACTTCTAAGAAGCGCAATTTTTCGTAGTCTTCTCTTCGGGGGCGGAACTTCCGCCCCCTTTCTTTTTACACTGCGCTGCTCGCAGCTCCTGCGCTAAAATTGATTGCATGGCGCGACGAGCAGCGGAGTGGTTTCGCGCCGCGCACACGATCGTGGTCTTGGCGGCTGCCGGCCTCGCGTTCGGCTGTCACCGCTCCACACCGCCGCCGCTGATCCTCATCTCCATCGATACCTTGCGCGCCGACCGGCTCCCGGCCTGGGGCTCGCGTTCGGTCCAGACCCCCGCGATCGACGCCCTGGCGCGAGACTCGGTACTGTTCGAGAACGCCTATTCGCACTATCCATTGACCCTGCCCTCGCACACCACCCTGCTCTCGGGTCTGCTGCCGCCGAACCACGGCGTACGCGACAATATTGGCTATACGTTCGATGCCAAGCAGCACCCGTTTCTGCCGCAACTGCTCGCCGAGCGCGGCTACTCCAGCGGCGCCTTCGTCTCGTCCTATGTGCTGCGACCAGAAACCGGACTCGGCGCCGCCTTCAGCGCCTACGACTCACCGACCCGAATCATCCCGGGAGCACCGATCGACAGCGCTGAACGGCCAGGCCAGGAGACGGTTGCGGCCGCGGCCGCCTGGCTCGCGACGCAAGCGGAGGGGCCGTTCTTCGCCTTCGTGCATTTTTACGAACCGCACGCGCCCTACACACCGCCGGAGCCGTTCAAGTCGCGCTACCCGGATCCCTACGACGGCGAGATCGCCACCGCGGACGCGGCGGTGGGCGAGTTGCTGCAGGCACTGCGAGCCCACGGGCTCTACGATCAAGCCGCCATCGCCCTGGTGGCCGACCACGGCGAGGGCCTGGGCGATCACGGTGAGAAGCGCCACGGTGTGTTTCTATATCGCTCGACGCTGCACGTGCCGCTGCTGCTCAAGCTTCCCCGGCAGGAAGACGCCGGCAGGCGCGTGACGACTCCCGTCGGACTGGTCGATGTCGCGCCGACGTTGGTCGCTCTCGCCGGAGCGCAAACTTCCTCGTCGTTCGACGGCCGCAGCCTGTTGACCACGATGACCGGCGAAGGGACTCCCCGGACCCTGTACGCGGAGACCTACTATCCGCGTCTGCACTTCGGCCTCAGCGACTTGCAGGCAGCGATCGAGAGCCGGTGGTATCTGATCGATGGGCCGCAACCCGAGTTGTTCGACCTGGCGAAGGACGCGGCTCAGGCCGACAATCGGCTGGAGTCCGAGCGCCGGGAGTATGTCCGCCTGCGCGGCGTCGCCGCCGCCAGCAACCGACCCCTGGCTTCGCCCAGCGGCGTGGATCCGGAAGCCGCCGCGCACCTCGCGGCGCTCGGTTACCTCGCGGGTCCGGGCGGGCCGCGGTCCGGCGCGCTGCCCGATCCTCGATCGCAGCGCGACTTGTTGGCGGAGATCCAGGCTGGGTTCGACGCCTTCTTCGAACACCAGGATGCCCTCGCCATCGACCAGTTCCAGCGCGCGATCCAGCGCCGCGATTCGATCCGCGACGTATGGATGTTCCTCGCCCGCGCGCTCGATCGTCAGGGGCGCTCCGTCGAGGCGCTGGCCGCCTGGGACCGGACTCTGGCACTCTCGGCGGGCGATCCCGTGGTCACTCTCCAGGTCGGCGAACGCCACCTGGCGCTGGGCCACCCCGAGGAGGCGCGACAGCTCGCGGAGACCGCCCGGGCCGGGGATCCGAATGGCGCCGAGAACCTGCTCATCGAGGTCGACCTCGCCGAAGGCAAGACCGCCGAAGCCGACCGACGCATCGCGCAGAGCCTCGCCAACGGCAGCGCCAGCGAAACCACGCGACGGCGCGTGGCCCTCGCCGCGCTCTCGGCGGGCGATCCCGCACGGGCCGTGACCGTCCTCGAGCCGGTGCGCGAGTCGGGTGAAACGGCCTCCCTCGTCCTGCTGAGCCTGGCGTTGGCCGATCGCGGCGCCAACGACGAGGCTCTGGCGCTCCTCGATCGCGCGCATCGCGAAGCCCAACCGCCGGCGGAGTTTTTCGAGAGCCTCGGCCTTGCCCTGCTCCGCCTCGATCGCCTCGATCGCGCCCGCACCGCCTTCGAGGAAGCCGTGCGCTCGAGCCCTGATCTCGCCTCGGCCTGGAACTCCCTCGGCATCGTGCGCTTCCGACAACATGAGACGACCGCGGCGACCGCGGCATGGCAGCAGGCGGTCAAGGCCGATCCGACTCTGCTCGACGCGTGGTACAACCTCGGCTTGACCGCCGCCAAGGCGGGGGATCGTCCTCTCGCCAGGAGCGCGCTCACGCGGTATCTCGACCTGGTGGCGCCGCGCGCGGGCAATGAATCCGAGCGTCGAACAGCCAGCGCAGCCCTCGCTCGACTAGGCTCTGGACAATGACCAGACGCGAGAGAACGAACCCGCGGTGGCGCCGCGCCCCGCTCGTCGCGGCCCTCCTCGCCTTCGGCTGCCACCAGGGGAATTCGGTGCAGCCGTCGCTCGGAGCACCGGTCGTGCTGGTGACCATCGACACCCTGCGCGCCGACCATCTGCCGCTCTGGGGCTACAGCAAGGTCCAAACACCGGCGATCGACGCGCTGGGACACGACGGCGTGCTGTTCAGCAATGCCTACGCGCAGGTACCGCTCACCTTGCCGTCTCACGCCAGCCTGCTCACCGGGCTGCTGCCCTACGAAGACGGTGTGCGCAGCAACACCGGATTCCGCCTCGACACCACCCGCCATGCGACGCTGCCCGCCCTCCTCAAGCGGCAGGGCTACACCAGTGGCGCGGCGGTATCGGCCTACGTGCTGCGTCGGGAGACCGGGATTGCCGCCGACTTCGATCACTACGACGACTCTCTCGAGGTGCGCGAAGGTGCCGCCTTGAACGCCTTGCAGCGCCCCGGCGGCGAGAGTCTCGACGCCGTTCTCACCTGGCTGAACGGAGCGGACAAGCAACTATTCTTTCTCTGGCTGCATCTATACGAGCCGCACACACCGTATGAAGCCCCCGAGCCGTACCGCTCGCGCTATTCGCCGTACGACGCCGAGATCGCGGCCGCCGACGCGATCGTCGGGCGTCTGGTGAACGAGCTCAAGACGCGCGGCCTCTATGACCGCAGCCTGTTCGTGTTGACCGCGGACCACGGCGAGGGC
The DNA here is from genome assembly GCA_039933785.1 of Acidobacteriota bacterium. GTDB lineage: Bacteria > Acidobacteriota > Thermoanaerobaculia > Multivoradales > JAGPDF01 > JBDTNL01. The sequence goes on along the minus strand of JBDTNL010000001.1, from coordinate 70,428 downwards.
CTGGGAGATCACGGCGAGGCCGAGCACGGCGTGCTCCTGTACCGAGAGACCCTCCACGTCCCGCTGATCGTGAAGCTCCCGAAAGAGAGCAACTCCGGACAGCGGGTCGATCGGCCGGTCGGGCTCTTCGACATTGCTCCCACCATCCTCGAGCTGGTGGGCGCCGAGCGACCGGCAGGACTTTCCGGCGTCTCACTCTTCGGCCAAGCACCGGCCGGACGCCGCATCTACAGCGAGACCCTGTACCCTCGCCTGCAACTCGGGTGGAGCGAGTTGCGCTCGCTGATCGACGGCGGCTTCCATTTCATCGGCGGACCCGATCCGGAGCTCTACGATCTGGCCAAAGATCCCGCTGAGAGCACCAACCTGCGCGACGGCGATCGGCGCACGTTCGGCGAGTTGCGCGCCGAGCTCGAGACGATTCCGCTCAATCTCGAACACGGGACGGCCGCCGCCACGCCTGAAGAGCGGAAGAATCTGGCCTCCCTCGGATACCTCTCCGGCGTCGCCACGACGCCCAGCGGCCCCCTGGCGGACCCCAAGCGCAGCATCCAGGTGCTGGCGGACATGCAGACTGCCCTCCGCCTGGCGCAGGAAAGTCACCTCGCCGAGGCTGAGGCGGCCTGTCGGGCGGTGCTCGCCAAGCAGCCCAACATGGTCGACGCGCGCATCCAGCTCGGTTCTCTGCTGCGCCGCCTGGGCCGCGCCGACGAGGCCCGCGAAGAGTATCGCGAAGTCGTCCGGCGCTCACCGGAGATGCTGGACACGATCGCGGTCGAAATGGGCAAGATCGCCCTCGAAGAAGGCCACCTCGACGAAGCCGCGGAGAACGCCAAGTTGGCCCTCGCGGCCGCGCCCGACGAGGCCCACCTGCTGCTCGCCGGTGTGGCGATCCGCAAGAACGACTGGGCCGGCGGAGAACGCGAAGCGACGGCGGCGCTGGGGAACGCGGCGCGCCCGCGCATCCCGGCGCTCATCCTCCTCGCTCGCGTGCTCATCGAGCGGGGCCGGCTCGACGAGGCCCGTACCCGCATCGAGAATGCCCGCGGCCGCATCGCGCGCGGTGAGGCGAAGCCGGTGGTGACGCTGGAAGGCACGTACGCCGACATCCTCGGGCGGCAAGGCCATCCCGAGGAAGCCGAGGCCTCGTTCCGACGGGAAATCGAGATGTTCCCGGAGTCGGAAGAGGCTTATGTCCGCTTCGCCATCCTCCTAGCTTCGGAGCATCGATTCGCCGAGATCCAACCCACCCTCGATCACATGGTGACGGCGAAGCCAATCCCAACGATCTACGAGCTCGCGGCGCAGACGATGAGCAACCTGGGCAACGAGGAAGGCGCGCGGCAGTACCGGCAGACGGCGGCGCGCTTGTTCGCCAAGCACTGATTGAGCTACTTCAAGTACGACAGCATTTCCTTCGCCGAAGCGATATCGGGATCGCCGGGCGCCGCGAGGGCGAGGAACTTCTCGAACGCTTCTTTCGCCTTGACGTTTTCACTCGCGCTGGCGTAGCAGAGGCCGAGCATGTTGTACGTCTTGGCGTACGTGGGATCGGCCTGCTTCGCCTGCTCGAACTGGGCCAGCGCTTCGTTCACCTTGCCGGCGTTGTAGAGCTGGGCGCCCTTGTTGTAGAGCTGCTTCGCCGCTGCCTTGGGGTCGGCCGCGGCCAACGCGGTAGAGGCTTCCTGGGCCTTCGCCTTGTCGCCGAGCGCGGTGTAGGCCTGCACGCGAAGCTCCAGGACCTCCTGATCTCCGGGATCGAGCGCGATGGCACTCTCGGCAGCCAGGGCGGCGCCCTGGTAGTCCTTCTCCGAGAAATAGATCTTGGCGAGCGCGGCCCGTGGCGCCGCCAGATTCGCGTTGAGCGTCGCCGCCTCCTCGAACTTGGCCTTGGCGGTGGTGAAGTCCTTGGCGCGCGCCGCCTCGACTCCAGCATTGAACGCCAGCACCGCGGGGTCCGCCTGCGCGATATTGCGCGCCGCCTGCTGTTGTTGCAGCGAGGCGGCGGACTTGAGCACGAAATTCTTCTCTTCGTTAGCTCCCACCGGAGTCTTGTGCTCCTCCTGCCCTACCTGGTACCCATCTTTTTCGAGGTGGTACGTGTAAATCTTCGTGGCGTCGATCACGGTGATTGAGTACTTGCCCTTGGCGTCGGTCTTGGACTCGGCGTGAAACGATTTCGTCTCTTGGCAGGTGACGGCGATCGCCACGCCGGCCAGCGGCTGTCCGCTTTCGTCGGTGACGACGCCGTAGACTCTCGCCTGAGCGAGAGCGAGGGCCACCTGCGCGCCGGCGGTCGCAGCCAGCGCTCCGGCGAGCAAGATGCGGGTCACGGTGCACAGATTTCGCATATCGCCTCCTGATCTACTGTCCGGCCGCGACGACGCTGAAGCCGCGGGTCGTGGTCAGGGTGGAATGTGACGCGGGGTCGGTGACCTGGAGCTTGAAGTCGTACGCTCCCGCCGGGAAAGTGTCCGGCATCAAGTCGAAGCTCTGCGCGACGGCCCAGCACGTGCCGGACGCCTTCACCACCGTCGGCTGCAACGGACCACGGAACTTCTTCGGACCGGTGACCTCGGCCACCATCGACAGAGCAGGCTGGCCGTCGGGTCCGAGGCCGGGATTGCAGACGTGGAGGTACACCCACATCGGGCCGCCGGCGGCGAACTTCGAGTCCACCTTGGGGATTACCGAAACGTTGTTCCAGGTGAACGGCTGCAACCGATCCTGCACCTTCTTGATCGAGTGAATGTCCTCTGAGAAGAGGAGGCCCGAAATCCAGAGTCCGGCTGGCTCGGGCACGACGACCGTGGACTTCGACGTCCACAAAACGCCCTGAGCAGCCGAGAGACCCACCCGCACCTCGTAGGAGCCGGGCGGCAGCACCAGGCTCTGCTGCAAATAGTGTTGGCCCTTGGACTCGTCCCAGGGCTGCTTGGAGATGAACGCTGCCGTCACCGCGCCCTGGGGGCTGACCGCTTCGCCGACCAAGGCCAGATCACCCAGAGAACTGACGTCCGCGCGCGTGGCCACCTGGAGCTGAACCGTCCAGGTCCCGTCGCCGGCCTCGAACGTCGAGGTCTCCAGGGTCGCGTTCAGGCGTTCACTGCCCGCCGGCGGCGCCGCGAGCGCGGCCGCGATGGTCGCATCCGACAGCGCCTCGCCGCGCCAGAAGGCTTTCGCACTCGAGGCCGTGGGCGCCACCGCGGAGGCGACCGCCGGAGGGACGGCCGCGAGCTCAGGGTGCGCGAGCGCAACGGTCGCGGCCTTCTTCAAGTAGCTCTCGAGCGCGCTGTTGCTCGAGACGATCATGTCGCCCGAGTTCGGATGCGGACGGAAGGTCACGTCGAAGTGCTTGCGGTCGAGAATGGTCGGCAGCTTGTCCTCGTCGTAGGACCAGACTTGCGGCGTGCTGCGCTCGCGGGGAGTCTCCGCGGTGTCCTGGTCGCTCCCGCCGCCTCCGCCACCTTCTTGCGCGGCATCTTCTTGGCCTACGCGACTGATGCGAGTCGGCGGCCCGAGCAGGATCATCACGCGCCCCTGATCGCTCATCGCGCCACGTTTCGCCCCCTGCGTGAAGCGCTTGTCCGCGGTGGCGACCCGGCGCTCGAACTCGACCTTGAACTCGTTCGCTGGCGTCCCAGCAGTGGGGTCGCGGCGTGCCCAGAAGAGGTTGGCGAACTCGGCCGCCTGTTCGTTGGTGGTGACCGATTTCCAGGCCGCGCGGTCGGCGTCGGTGAACAGATACGACACCGGCCCGCTGACCCAATCCTGGACTTCCTTTACCAGGGGCTCGGAAACCGAAGGCCTGGCGGCGAGCGACAACGCGGCGAAAACGGAGAGAACGGTCAGGTGCCGTCTCGTCATGGGAGGTCTCCTCGGCTCAGGGCCGAACATGGGAGACCGAAGTCTACAACGCCGAAAAGCAGGGGCCAGTGCCTGACTGCGACTGTGCCGCGCGCCAGGCGGCGAACAACAGCGAGCCCTAGGAGGAGCTCGCTGCCGCCACCCCGGCGACGACCTCCACGGCGATCGGAAGGGACTCAACCGTGGCATCGCCCACCTTGAGGAGCAAGCGCAGGGTGTAGCGACCGGCGGCGAGACCCTGCACCTGGAAGACGCCGAGTAGGCGATCGGCCCCGTTCGTCGACTTCACCCGTTGCGTGATCTTCAGCCTGCCGCCACTCACCGAGTTGCCCTGGGCGTCAGTCATTTCGGTCTGCGCCGCGAGCGCCGCGTCACCGAGATTGCGGGCCATGACACAGACCGGCGTTTCGCTCTCTGCCGACACGCGAACCGCCGCCGCCGGGATGAAGGGCTGGTCCTGATCCTTGCCCAGGAAGGGATAGGGCGGGGGTGCCGCGCCCTCCTTCACGGGCTCGCGCAGCAAGACCCATTTCCCGGGCGTCTCGATGAAGATCGGCTGCGACACGCTCGGCCCGCCGCCTTCCGCGGCCGGCACCGAGAGGCGCTGGGAGCTCACCGAGTGGGCTCCCGTCTGACCGTTGCGGATCACCGTGCGCAGGGTGTACTCCCCTGGCGGGACATCCACGTGACCGACGAACTTGATGCCGCTGCCCTCGATCGCCGGACGCATCTTCTTGAGGTCCAGACCCAGGCTGAGGGCCTGAAAACCGGCTACGCCTCCGCTCTTGTCGATGGCGTAGGCATAGACCTCGATCGTCGCTACATCGCCCGTGACTCCGGCGAGCAGGGTCTTGCCGTCGATCTCGACCACCACCGGCACGAAGGCCTTGGCGCCACCGAGCTGAAACGGCACCGCCAGCACCGCAGTCGGGATGTCGCCGCCCGAGTCGCCGCCCATCACCAGGTCGGCAGCGCGCAAGCGACGCTCGAGTCCGCTCAGCTGCGCGAATGGCTTGGGCGCGTAGTAACCCTGCCGGTAGGAGATCTCGGCGCCGCGCGGGCCGTCCTTGAGCTTCACCGAGAGCTTGCGAAACTTGCCGTCGGCCTTGAGCGACTGGGGCTGGAAGGTGAGCACGTACGTCACGCTCGTGCGGTCGAGCATCTGCCCCATGGCCTGCGACAGGTCGTTGAAGTGTTCGTACATGTCGCCGCCGGTGTCCTTCGCCATGGTAAACAGGGAATCCCGCCCCGAGGCCTTGGCCTGCTGGTCGCCTCCCGCCTTCAGACCGCCGATGTCGACCGACTGGATGATGCAGTCGTCGCGCCGGAACTCTTCGATCATGCGCTGCAGGTTGTTTTGCACGCCCGAGCTGCCGTACGTCTTCTCCGAATCGAGCTTCCAGACCTCGCCGTTTTCGCGCGCTGTCTGGGTCTCCTGGTCCTCGGTCTCCTGGCCAGTCAGCATCTGGTTGGCGAAACCCTCCGACAGGAACACCACGTACTTGCGGCCGCTGACGCTCGACATCATCTGCGCCAAGCCTCCCATCGAGCGCGTGAAGTTATCGATCTCGCTTTCCTTGTTGTTGCGTTCGGCCTTGTCCGAGGCGCGCGCGGCGTCGCGGTAGTTCTCCAGCGCGTCCTGGTCCCTGACGCCGCCGCTCGCGGTGCCTCCGCTGCCGGTCATCCCGACCTGGTTGAGTCCGAATTGCGACGAGAGATCGGCAATCGCCAACGCCAGAGGATCTCCCGAACGATCGAACATCTCCGTCATGCCGAGCGAGTCGAGTCCGATCGCGATCTGCTTGCGATCGCCAGTGAATCCGAGAACCAGCTGCGGTCCCTTCATCTTGCTGTAGGTCGAGACCGCCACCAGATCGCTGGGCTGGAGCTTGGCCACCACATCGGCGGCGGCGCGGCGGGCGCGCAGGATCGAAGTGGGCTCCGAGTTCGCGAGATCGAACAGCATGAGGAAGTGCCGGCGGCCCGCGATCGGAACGTCCTCGTTGGCCGCCGTCGACGACGCGCCGGCCACCTTGAGGTCAACGATCTCGAAACCGGTGATCTGCTGCTTGTCGCGTCCGTCGTAGAGCTCGAAGTTCGAAAGCTTGAGGTCGCGCACGGGCTGCCCGTTGAGGTTCACCTGTACGGGGACCTCGACCGCGAGCACCGACGTCGATTCGCCGAACTGCTGGCTCGCACCCCAGGCGCCCACCGAACACAGCATCAACACGAGAGCGAACAGTACTTTCTTCACCGGGAGTCTCCTGTCTGGGTCACTTGTCCCGCCGGAGCGGGGAGCGCGAGGCGCGCGCGGTTGCTTAGTTTCGCACCGCGAACGGGATCGAATTGGTCTGCTTGTTACCGCTCGTGCCATCGGTCAGCCCTATGTGCAAAGTGTACTCGCCGGGCGCCAAGCCGGTGGCATCGAATGATGCCAACAACTGGTCGAAGCCGACGATACCGGTGACCGTCCGCTCGAGGATCGCAACCTGCCCACTGGCTACCGGGTTGCCATTCCCGTCGACGACCTGGGTCTCGATCGAAGGCTTCGCGGCACCCAAACTATAGGCCACCAGACAGAGCCGGGCCGGGGTCCCGGCGGCGATCTCGGGACGAGCCGCCGGAATGTAGGGTTCGCCGTTGACGGTGAAGGGATACACCACGGTTTTTTGCGCCGGCTGCCCGCTCGACTCTCGCACCATCACCCAGCGGCCGGGCGACTCGAAGAAGAACGGCGGCAAGAGCACGGGCGCCTTGTAGTCGGGAACCTTCAAGCGCACGGTCTGCACTCCGCTGCGGCCGGTCTCGGCGTTGCGGACCAGGACTCGCACCAGGTAGTCCCCCGCGCCGAGCGCGAGATGCCCGTAGTACTTCACTCCCGAATGTTCAATCACAGCGCGAGCCTTGCCGAGATCGATGCCGACGATCTGGGTAAAGAAATCGCGCATCTCACCCTGGCCATCGCTCACATAGGTATAGATCTCGAGGTTGAGGCGTTCGCCGCGCTGTCCCGAGAGCATGCTCATGCCGCCGATCTCGACGATCACCGGCACGTACGCCTGACCGGGACCGGCGCGGAAAGGCGCGATCAGCGCCCGCAGGTCGATGTCGCTCCGCGGCACGGCGCTCGCGATGGAGTCCGACGCGAGCAGATTGCGCTCGAGCGGCGACAACTCGCGGAATGGCCGTGGCGCGTAGTAGCCCGCCCGACTCGAAACGCGCGCTCCCGGCGACTTCACCTTTACCCGCAGGTGGCGATACGCACCGTCGGTCTTCAAGTCGGCGCGTTCGAAGGTGAGCAGATACGTCACGCTCGAGCGCTGCAGCACGCGGTCGAGCTCCGGCCGCAGGTTGTTGGCGTTCTTGAACAGCTCACCGCCGGTTTCGTTGGCCATGAAGAACAACGCGTCCTGCCCGCCCGATTGCGAACGCTTGTCGGGATCGGTGTCGGCCCGCAGGCCACCGATATCGACCGCCTGGATCACCGCGTCGGCGCGACGGAACTCCTCCAGCACCCGGCCGGCGCTAGCTTGCAATTCAGTATTGCCGTAGCGCTGGTCGGAGTCGACGCGCCAGATATCCCCGGCCTCGACATGCTGCGCTTCGTCCGACTGCTCGTCGGTCTGTGAGGGATCGCGACCGAGCAGCAGCCGGCTCTCGAAGCCCTCCGAGAAGAGCACCACGTTCTTCCTGCCGTGCACCGCGTTCAGGCTGTGCGCCAGGCCGCCCAGGATGTGCAACATGTTGACGATGCGGCTGCGATCGTACGTACGCTGATCGCGCTCCGCCATGACGCTCAAGGCCGCCAGGTAGTCGCGCAGCTCCCCGGACTTCTCGCCGGCGCCGCCGAGCTTGATCGCCTGGTCGGGACTGGTCGCGTTCTCGAGCGTCTCGACCGCGTTCGGCGAGATCATGAAGCGCAGGGGATCGAGACGAGCGTAGTTCTCTCCCTGGTGGTAGCCCAGAGTGTCGATGCCCCGGGCGACCTGAGCGCGATCGGGTGTGAAGGTCACCACCGAACGGAAACCCTGCTCCAGCGACACCGTGCCGACGCCTGCAAGATCGCCCGGGTGCAGGGAGTGCAGGATGAAATCGCGCGCCGCCGTCCGCGCCTTCAAGATTGCGGTCGGATTGGAGAACGTGAGATCGAAAAGCAGCAGGAACCTGCGTCGCGTGGTGCCGCGCAGGTACTCGTCGGCCACCGCCTCGGCACCCTGGGGCACGTTGACGTCCAGATCGACGACCTGGAACGAGCTGATCTTCTGCTGTGTGCTTTCGTCGAAGACCTCGAAGTCGGAAGCCTGAAGGCCGCGCACGGGCTGGCCGTCGCGATTGACCACATTGACCGGGACTTCGATCGAGACGACCTGAGTGCTCTCCTCGAAGGGCGCCGCGCTGGGCCGATCCGGCGAGCCGGGCTTGGCGTTGGCGACCACGGCAGCGAACACGAGCGACGCGGCCGACAAGGCTCCGACCCCCGTGAACAACAGCGCGGAGCGAACGATGCGGCGGGCCGGGCGAGAAGCCATCAGCTGGGTGACCTCTCGGCATCGTAGCATCGCTCGCGGGTTCGCCTCACTTCTTGTCCTCGGGCGCCGTTTGCAGCATCTTGGCGAACCTCAGAGCCTCCTGATTGGTGGCGTCGAGACGCAGCGCGCGCTCGAGATGGTGGCGCGCCTTCTCAAGATCCCCGATCGCCATGTACACCTTCACGAACCCGAGCTGGACTTCAGGAGCCTCGCTGTCGCGACGCAGGGCCTCGACCATCATTTTCATTGCCTGCTCAGTATCGCCTTTCGAGAGCGCCTGCTCGGCCCGATAGACGAAGAAAAAGGGATTGGTGTTGTTCTCGTTGGCGATCTTGCCGAGGATAGTGGCCGCTTCCTGATCGCGGCCCTGACGCTGGCAGACTTGCGCCAGATTGTTCAGGAGAGCCACATTCGCAGGCTCGACCTCCAGACCACGACGGTAGGTCGCCTCCGCCGCGGCCAGTTCGCCACGGCGCGCCAGAAGCACGCCGAGGTTGTTGATCGCCTTCACGAATCGGGGCTGCAGGCGGTTCGCCAGCTCGAGCAGATTGCGCGCTTTGTCAGCCTCGCCGGCCATCAGAGCCTCGGCACCCAGGTTGTTGTAGTAGTGCGCCGCCGCGGCGAGGTCGTCGATCGGCTTGAACCCGCGATAGCTCTTCGCCTTGTAGGGCAGGAAATCGTAGGTCTTCATGCCGCCGTTGAGGTTCAACCCGGCGACGATGTGCCCCTGGCTGACCACCATCCCGTCGCGGTATGACCAGCGCTGGTAGTCGGTGACCTCGACGTAAAACGGCGCCAGCCGCTGGTGCCGGGCGATCCCGACGAACAGGTTGACGAAGGACAGGCAATTCCCACGATGCGACTGGTAAGTGCCCATGGCGTCGTACGTCGGAGACAGTGAATAGCGCAGGTTGAGGTCGTCGAAGATGTAGTTCAAGACCTGCTCCACCCGCGATTTCTCGTCCGTGGTCTTGCTCAGATGAGTATCCAGCCAGGCGAGCAGATCCGCGGAGAGCTCGAACGGCACCTCCACCTCGAGCGCCTTGGCGCCCAGAGCGGTATCGAACTTGGCCCGCAAGTCGGAGACCGAATCGAACGGGACATAGCTCGAGCAAGCGGTGATCGAAACCGCCAGGCTGACGAGCGCCAGCCGGGCAAGGCGGGGGGCCGCGAGGGGCATGAGGGGGTACTGTACGCCGTCCCTCGACCCAGGCACGGCGAATCCAAAATTCTGTGCGTACGCGGTTCCAAATTCCGGATATCGCCTAAATTGCCTTCGCGCGACTTCGCATCGAAAGGCTCGTTAGTGGTAGTCTTTGCCTCCTCTTACAAAGAGATTCATGGGGTGTCGTCGCATGGCACTCCACTTGCTTCATCTGGTTCGAATCGAGTTTGAAACGTCTCGTTCGATTCTCGAAATCGAAAATCCGAAAGGAGGTGGAAAGGGCAGGCACCGAAACACCCGACCTTTTTCCCCCCATTTTCGATGCAGTCATCTTTTTGCAGTCCCGTTCGAACCTCAACAACCAACGAGGGAGGTTTCACGCATGAAATTCAACACCACGTGGAGTCGGGCACTAGCCGTTGCCTTCTCTCTGCTTCTGGTGGCTGGCATGGTCAGCGCCCAGCTGCAGAGCGGCAACATCTATGGCACGACGAAGGACGACAAGGGCGCGCTGCTTCCGGGCGCCACCGTCACCCTGACCGGCAGTGGCGCACCGCAAAGCGCGGTCACCGACGCCCAGGGCCAGTTCCGTTTCATCGGCCTGTCCCCCGGCTCCTACGCCATCAAGTCGGAGCTCCAGGGCTTCTCGACGGTTGACTATCCGAACATCGTCGTCAACGTCGGCCGTAACACCACCATCGAGCTGGCGCTTTCGGCCGCGGCCGAGGACGTCATCACGGTGACCGCCGAATCGCCGACCCTCGACGAACGCCGGATCGGCCCGGGCGCGAACCTCAGCCAGGTCGAGCTCTCCAAGGTGCCCAGCGCGCGCGACCCCTGGACCATGTTGCAGACGGTCCCCGGCGTGCTCGTCGACCGCATCAACATCGGCGGTTCCGAGTCCGGCCAGCAGTCGAACTTCGTTAGCCCCGGCGCGGCCGCGGCCCAGTCGAGTTGGGCGATCGACGGCGTAGCGATCACCGACCTCGGAGCCCAGGGCTCCTCGCCGGCGTACTACGACTTCGATGCCTTCGAAGAGATGAACTTCACCACCGGTGGCACCGATGCCCAGACGTCGACTCCCGGCGTCACCGTGAACCTGGTGACCAAGCGCGGTACGAATGACTGGCGCGGTGCCGTGAAGGGTACGTACACCTCCGACAAGTTCCAGTCGAACGCGTCCTCCGTGTCCGGCCTGCCCGCGGCGCAGCCGCAGCCGCAGAACGTGACCCGTATCGACATGATCCGCGACATCGGTGCGGACGTCGGCGGGCCGGTCTGGAAGGAGCATGCCTGGATCTGGGCGGCGTATGACAAGCAGCAGGTCAACCGCTTGGTGCCCGTCGTGGGCACGGTGTCCTCGTTCTCCGAGGACCAGACCCAACTCGAGTCGAAGAACGCCAAGCTGAACTTCCAGTTCGGCGCCGGCAACTCGATGAGCGGCACCTACTTCAACAACGCCAAGGTCAAGCTCGGCCGCAACATCGGCAACTTCGGTCCGGTCGGCGATGCCGGCGAATCCCAGACCCTGGCCAACCAGGGTCACGCCGGTGCATTGCCGACGTTCTGGAAGGCCGACGACACGCAGGTGTTCAGCTCGAACTTCTACCTCAGCGCGACCTACAACGTGGTGAACGGCGGTTTCGGCTTCGTTCCCCGGGGCGGCGACACGCAGCCCTACTGCGACGCCGACGGCACCTGCTTCCACAGCACGTTCTTTTACAACAGCCTCCGTCCGCAGAAGCAGTACCGCCTCGACGGCTCGGCGTTCGCCAGCACGGGTTCGCTGAACCACGAGTTCAAGTTCGGTGTCGGTTACCGCAAGGCCGACGTGACGTCAGTCACCCGCTTCGCAGGCGACGGCATCATCACCAACGATGCCTACGTCAATGTGGTCGACCCAGACAGTCCGCTGGCTGGCCTGGCGACGACCGGAATCTTCGTGGCCACCCGCCAGAGCGGCGTCGGCTACACCGGCAAAAACACGACGGCCTTCGTGCAGGACACGATGACGTCGGGTGCGTTCACCTACAACGTCGGCATCCACTACGACCGTCAGAAGGGTGAGACCGCCAGCATCAGTATCCCGGGCAACCCGTTCGTTCCGAGCGTGCTGCCGGGCCTGAACTCACCGGGCCACGAGAACAACTTCACGTGGACCAATATCACCCCGCGCCTGGGCATCACGTACGCCCTCGGAGCGGAGCGCAAGACCCTGTTGCGCGCCAGCTACTCCCGCTATGCCGACGGCATTGGCAACTCGGCCATCACGCAGACTCAGGTGGGCGGACCGCTCACCTACGCCTACTTCTACACCACGAACTTGACTGGGACGAACTTCAATCCCAACCAGATCGGCGCCATCGTTCCCGGCACCGCGCCTCAGGCACCGAGCTTCACCAGCCGCAACCGTGCGGTCACGAACCTCAAGGCCCCGACCACGGACGAGCTCCTGCTCTCCGCGGAGCACGCCTTGCTGCCCGAGTTCACGGTCGGCGTCAACCTGACCTACCGCAAGTACAAGGATCCGTTGCAGACCGAGTACCTGGTCGGCGACAACGGTGTGACCCCGGCTCCTGGTCAAGGCCGTCGCGCGACCCGGGCGGACTACGTCCCGGCGAACGTGACGTTGGCCAACGGCCGCGTGGTGACCGTGTTCCACCTGTCCCCCACCCTTGGTTACAACACCGGTACCGAGCTGTTCAACGGTAACTGGGGTCAGACCTACAAGGGAATTTCCTTGACCGCCCAGAAGCGGCTTTCGAACCGCTGGATGCTCCGCGGCAACCTGTCGTACAACGATTGGACATCTGACGTTAAGAACGGCAGCTCGTTCGCCAATGGCACCGAACTGCGCGGCGGCGGCTACCTTAACGGCGACACCGTCCTCAGCGCGCAGGGTGGCTCAGGCAAGGGCACCGTGTACCTGAGCAGCAAGTGGGGCTACAACGTCAACGGTCTGTACCAGATCGCTCCTGACCGTCCGTGGGGCTTCGACGCCGCGGCTTCCGTCTACGGCCGCCAGGGCTACCCGTTCGTCGACTTCCAGGCGGTGACCGTGCGCAACGGTGCCAACAACCGGGCGCAATCGCTCAACGTCCAGGCGACAGCCGAACCGGATTCACACCGTTTCGACACCATCAACCTGGTCGACCTGCGGTTCTCGAAGGATCTCAACTTCTCGCACTTCACCGCGAACGTCGGGATCGACGTGTTCAACCTGTTCAACAAGTCGTTCGTGTTGAACCGCACGAACAGCGTCACGTCCAGCCGCTACAACTTCGTAACCGACACCACCAGCCCGCGCGTATTCCGGCTGGGTGTCAAGCTCGGCTTCCAGTAAGCCAAGCCGCAGTCGTAGCAAGCCGCCGCCGGGGCCTTCCTCGGCGGCGGGGTTCGATTCGAGCCGCCGGCAACTCCGGCGGCTCTTTTCTTTTACCGTAATTCTTGGACTAAACTCTCCGAGCGCAGTCTGGTTCGCGCGCCATCCTGGAGAGCCCCACCATGAATCACCACCGTATCCGCCTGATCAGCCTTCTCGCCCTTTTCTGCGTCGCCCTTTCGATTCCGGCCACCGCTCAACAGTGGGCCGGCCAAGGCCGCCTTCAGGGCTTCGTGACCGACAAAGATGGCAAGCCCGTCGTTGGAGCCAAGGTCACCCTGCGCTGGGGGAAGGACCCGACGTTCGGGCCACCGCCCTTCGTCACCGACAAGAGCGGCAAGTGGTCGTATCTGGGGCTGTCGGGTGACACCTGGAACATCATCATCGAGGCCGAGGGGTTCAAGGGCTCGGAGGGTTCGGCCCGGGCCAACGAATTCGGCCCCACGCCGGCGATTCGGGTGACGCTCAACCGGCCTTCAGCGGAGGAGATCAAGGCGGCCCAGCCACACAACGTCGCCCGGGAGGCGCTCGACGCGGGGAATGCGCTGCTCCAACAGGAGAAATGGGCCGACGCGCGCGCCGCGTTCGAGAAGGTCCTGCCCGAGGTCAAGGAGGCCGACGGCCAAGCCTCGATCCTCAAGTCGATCGCCGGCACCTATCTCCAGGAGCGCAATGCCAAGGCGGCCATCGAGACCCTCGACAAGGTCATGGCGCTCACTCCCGCCGACACGGCGACCCAGCGCCTGCTCGCCGGCGCGCAGTACGCCGACGGCCAGAAGGACAAGGCGATCCAGACCATGCAGTCCTATCTGACCGCGGTCCCTACCGACACGGAGGCGACCCAGACGCTGGTGGATTGGCTGGTTGACGCCGGCCGCGAAGCCGACGCCAAGGTCTACATGGCGAAGCTCCCCGAGGGCACCAAAATCGATCCCTCGGCGTTGCTCAACATCGGGATCCGCCAGTACAACGACGGCAAGTTGGCGGAAGCCGTGGGCAGTTTCGATCGCGTGGTGAAGGAGAACCCGGACATGGCGGACGCCTACTACTACAGGGGCCTCGCCTACCTCGCCTCGAACAAGATGAAGGAGGCCAAGGCCGACTTCGAGAAGCTCCTCAAGCTGGCCCCCACCGGCGAGCACGCCGCCGACGCCAAGGAGTTCTTGAAGGAACTGAAGTAGGCCGCATGGAGCTCTCGGCGTGAGCGCGCGGAGAGCACGCGGACGGCTTCGTCGTCCCGCTCATGCGGTCTCGATAGCCCTCGCCGCCGGCGCGCTGTCGGGTTTCTGCCTCACGGCCTGTCGGCAAACCACGGCCGCGGCGCCGGCGAGAGCCCCGGTTCCCTTCGCCGCCGTCCGGCCTGACGTCCTCCTGGTCACCATAGACACCCTGCGCGCGGACGCCGTGGGGTTCTCCGGCAACGCGCGCGCCTCGACGCCGCTGCTCGATCGCCTGGCGGCATCCGGCAGTGTATTCACCGACACCCACGCCCACAGCGTAGTCACTCTGCCATCGCACACCAACATCCTGACCGGACTCTTCCCCTACCAACACGGGGTGCGGGAGAACAGCGGCTTCAAGCTCGCGGGCACTGTCCCAACCGTGGCAACCGCCCTGCACGACGCGGGCTACGCGACGGCGGCGTTCGTCGCCGCGTTCCCCCTCGATTCGCGATTCGGCCTCAATCGCGGATTCGACGTCTACGACGACAGTTACCCCTTGGGCGCCGACCCGGAACGGTTCGAAATGGCTGAACGCCGGGGCGACGTCGTGGTCGCAGCGGCCTCCAAGTGGTGGAACGATCCGAGCAACGCCAATCGTCCGCGATTCCTCTGGGTTCATCTCTACGACCCGCACGCTCCCTATGCGCCGCCCGAGCCCTTCGCCAGCCGCTTCCCCAACGAGCCCTATCTGGGGGAAGTCGCGGCCGCCGACAGCTTTCTGACCCCTCTCCTGCAGCCTTTTCTCGACGGCCGCGAAAAGCCGGCGGTCGTCGTGATCACCGCCGATCACGGCGAGGCGTTGGGCGAGCACGGCGAGGAGACGCACGGAATCTTCGCCTACGAGGCGACGCTCAAGGTGCCACTGTTGCTGTGGGGCGACGGAGTCCCTGCCGGGCGTGACGAACGAGCCGCGGGTCATGTCGACATCGTCCCGACCATCCTGGCTCGCCTGGGCTTGCCGCGCCTGCCCAGTCTGACCGGCCACTCGCTGCTCGAGCCCGCGGTTCCTGGGGCGGCCTACTTCGAATCCCTCTCGACTTGCTTGAATCGCGGTTGGGCGCCGCTGCGCGGAGCTTTGAGGAGCCGCTGGAAGTTCATCGAGCTGCCGATCCCGGAGCTCTACGATCTCTCGACCGACCCGCACGAGGCCCACAACCTCTTCACCAACGAACGCCGGAGCGCCGGCGAGCTGCGGGCGCTCCTCCCCGATGAGCACCCCTGGCCTCCGGCCAAGGGACGGACTACCAGCGAGGAGTCGGCCCGGCTGCACAACCTCGGTTACATCAATGGTTCCGCGCCGGCCAAGGCAACCTACTCGGAAGCGGACGATCCCAAGAATCTCATCGACGTGGACCGACTGCTGCAGGAGTCCATTCAGGCCTATGGCCGCGGCGAGTACCAACGTGCCGCCGAGACCTCGCGGCGGGCCATCGCGAAGCACGCAGACAGCGAGGCGTACACCAGCCTGGCCATCGCACTGCGCCAGCTCGAGCGTGGCGACGAAGCCGTGGCGGCGCTGCGCGAGGCGATGTCCAAGGGCTATGACACCGAGCAGGTGCGCCGGGCGCTCGGCCTCGCCCTCTCCGAGCTCGGCCGCCCGCAAGAAGCTCTCGACGTGCTCCGACCGCTCGCCGCGAGCGACGACGCGGAGTCGGTGAACGCCTTTGCCATCGCGTTGATGGATTCCGGCGATCTCACCGGGGCCGAGGCGGCCCTGCGGGCACAGTCGAAGGCCACACCGCGAGACGCCAAGACGCAAGAGAACCTGGCCGTCGCGGTTCTCCGAGCCGGGCGCGCCACCGAAGCTCGAGACCTCCTGCAGGATCTCCTCGCCCGCAACGATCGACTCCCCATCAGCTGGAACACTCTCGGCGTGGCGCGGTACCAGTCGGGAGATCGCAGCGGTGCGCTCACCGCCTGGCAGCGCGCCGTCGAGCTCGACCCTCGCCAGTTCGACGCGCTGTTCAACACCGCCCTCGCGGCGCTCGAGGCGCACCAAGCGACGACCGCCCGCCGCGCCCTTGAGCGCTTCATCGCCACCGCCCCGCCGCAGCGCTTCGCGGCGGACATCGCGCGCGCCCGGCAGCTACTCGCCGGCACCGGAAAGTAATTCATCCGGACCATCCGGCGTCGCGCGCGGCCGCGACTGCGCTACGCTCCCGTCATGAAGATGCTGACCTTCCGGCGCCTGCCCGTGGCCCCCTTCTTGATCGCTCTGGCCTTCGCAGGAGCCGTCACACCCTCGCTCGCCGCTCAGCCCACCGTCGCTGCCAACACCAGCGCAAGTGAGAAGGCTTACGAGGCCGCGGTCGCCAAGGTGAAGACCGGCGACTACGCCGGTGCCCTGAAAATCGTCGAACCTTTTCGCAAGGAGCCTTCGACCAGCGGGCACACCCTTTCCCTGCTCGGAGTGCTCTATCTCGAAACCGGACATCCGGCGGATGCGCTCGCCGTGCTTTCCCCACTCGCGGCGTCGGACCACGCGGACGCGGCGGTGCTCTACAACGCCGGGCGAGCCGCGAGCGCCGCCGGCGACCCGCTCAAGGCGACGAGCTACTTTCAGCGCGCCATCAAGGCGTCGAAGACCGTTTCACCCGCCAGCCGTGAGCTCGGCATGCTCTACGCCAGCGAGGGCCGTGCGGAGGAGGCTTTCGGCCTCCTCTTCGACTGGGCCGAGGCCCACCCGGACGAGATCGAGCCGCGCACCATGGCTGCGCTCATGGCGCTCCGCGTCGGCCACCCCGAGGTCGCGGACAAATTGATCAACGGTTTGAGCATGAACAACCCCGGCGTGCGCCTCCTCGGAGCGGGCATCGCGGTGGCGGTCGGCGACGGCCAGGGCGCGATCGAGCTCCTGGCGCCCCTGGTCGTCAATCACCCCGCGGCGATGGAGGTCGACATCCACAAGACGCAAGCCGAGGCGTACCTGCGTATGGGCGACCCCAAATCGGCGCTCGCGGTGCTCACCCCGAAGGCCGCCATCACGCCAACCCTGACCCTGCTTCGCGCCACGGCGCAGAGGCAGACCGGCGACGCGGTGGGCGCACTGGCCACGCTCAAGCCCTTGGCTGACAAGCTCCCAGACGACTCTCGCGGTCTCCCGGATCCGCGGTTGGCATCCGGTGTGGCGGTCGAGTATGCCCGCAGCCTGACGGCCACTGGAGCGGTCCCTGCCGCCCTGCCGTACTTCGAGAAAGCGACCCGGATCAACCCTCTGAGCTGGCCGGCCTGGCTGGCGCTGGCCGACGCGTATGACCACGCCGGGCGCAGCAACGACGCGGTGGCGGCGAGAGCGAAGGCCGATGGCCTGCATCCCAAAACGCCTCCGCCAGCAGCGGCGAAGTGACTGAAAACAAAGGATTAATCGTGCAATGATAAGATTGCCGTTCCTTGCCGGACCAACCTCCACCTGAACCCTTTTCACAGACCCTGAGCTCTCGGCGGGGCCCGCTGTGACCCCATGGCTGCTGGCCGTGGCCGGCCCGGTCACCGAGCCACCGTTCGTCGCTCCCGGCACTGGGCTGCTCCTCGGCCTGCTGCTCGTTTTGCTCAACGGTTTCTTCGTCGCTGCCGAGTTCGCGCTCGTCAAAGTGCGGCCAACGCAGCTCGATGCCGAGGTCCTGGAGGGCCGCAGTGGCCGCTTGGCGCGTCACATGCTCGGTCACCTCGACGCGTATCTCTCGGCGAGCCAGCTCGGAATCACCCTCAGCAGTCTGGCTCTCGGCTGGGTAGGCGAACCGGCCTTCTCCTGGATCGTCCAGCCCGTGGTGTCGAAGCTCCCCGGCGCGTCGCCCGAGCTGGTCCATTCGGCGAGCCTGATCCTGGCCTTCACCGTGATCACCGGCCTCCACATCGTGATCGGCGAGCAGGCGCCCAAGGCCTTCGCCATCCGCCGTCCGCTGCCGACGGCGCTCTGGATCGCCTGGCCCCTGCATGGGTTCTACAAGCTCACCTATCCGTTGATCTGGCTGCTCAACCGAGCCTCGA
The DNA here is from genome assembly GCA_039933785.1 of Acidobacteriota bacterium. Taxonomy (GTDB): domain Bacteria; phylum Acidobacteriota; class Thermoanaerobaculia; order Multivoradales; family JAGPDF01; genus JBDTNL01. Next base: position 52,275 of record JBDTNL010000001.1, on the reverse strand, counting down.
TCGGTCTGCTAAGCATGCTCGGGCTGCGAGCCGCGAACGAGGGCGAGGGCGAGCACAGCGAAGATGAGCTCCGGCTTCTGCTCGCGACCAGTCGGGGCGGCAACATCCCCGAGCTCAAACGCGACCTGCTCGACAACGTATTCGAGCTCTCGCACCGCGTGGCGCGGCAGATCATGGTCCCGCGCGCCGACGTGGTCTACCTGTCCAACACCAAATCGGCCGACGAGAACCTGCGCCTCGCTCGCATGACCGGACACACGCGGTTTCCGCTCTGCGACGGCGACCTCGACAAGGTCGTCGGCCTGATCCACATCAAGGACCTCTTCCGCACCACTACGCCGTTAGTGTCGCTCAAGGACGTGGCGCGCGAGATCTCGTTCGTGCCTGAATCGCTGACCCTCGACCGTCTCTTGAAGCGCATGCGCAGCGAGCGCATGCATCTCGCGGCCGTGCTCGACGAATATGGCGGGGTCTCCGGCATCGTGACCCTCGAGAACGTGATCGAAGAGATCGTGGGCCCGATCCAGGACGAATTCGACACCGAGAAGCCCGAGCTGGTGCGCAAGGGCGAGAACACGTATCAGGTTTCCGGCGCCATGTTGGTGGCCGACCTCGAGGACGAGCTGCGGCTCGACTTTTCGGACCGCGACGAAGACACCATCGGCGGTGTCGCGCTGTCGGAGCTCGGTCAGCGGCCGCGCGTCGGCGACCAGGTCAACGTCGGGCCGCTGGTTCTCGAAGTACTGGAAGTCGAGCGCAATCGCATCAAGACGCTGCGCGTGACGGTGACTCCAGCGGTCGCAGCGGCCACCGAAGAGTCGTCACAACCCCCTAGCCGCTAGCGCGCAGCCGCTCCATGACGCCGGCGATGGCTTCCGGCACCGCCACCAACTCCTTCACGCGTTCGCGCCGTGAAGAGACCTCGACCTTGCCGTCGGCCAGCGACTTTGCCCCCACCGTGATCCGCACCGGAATGCCAATGAGATCGCCGTCCTTGAACTTCACCCCCGGGCGTTCGTCGCGATCGTCGTACAGCACGTCGACGCCCTGGGCGCGCAACCCGGCGTAGAGCTCGTCGGCGGTCTTCGATACCGCGGCGTCCGACGGGTTCAGCGACTGCAGCAAGACCTGGAACGGCGCCAGGGGCAGCGGCCAGATGATGCCGTCGGCGTCGTGATTCTGCTCGATCGCCGCGGCGACGGTGCGACCGACGCCGAGGCCATAGCAACCCATGACCATGGGGTGATCCTGGCCGACCTCGTCGGTGAAATTGCATTGCATGGCCTGCGAGTACTTGGTGCCGAGCTTGAAGATGTGCCCAACCTCGATGCCGCGGTGCATCCCCAGCGTGCCTTCGCAACGCGGGCAGCCATCCCCGGCCGCGACCATCAGCACGTCCACGAAAGTCTCCGGTTTGATGTCGCGACCCCACTCGACGCCGACGAAATGCGCGCCGTCCTGGTTGGCGCCACAGGCGAAGAACCGCAGGCTCTCCGCCGAACGATCGACCAGCACCGGCACGTCCTTGGGCAGACCGATCGGACCGAGCGAGCCGAACGAAGCGCCGATCGCCTCGCGCACTTTTTCGTCGCTCGCGAGCTGCAGATGCTGCACGTCGAGCGCGTTGCCCAGCTTGATCTCGTTGACCTCGCGGTCACCGCGGATCGCCACCGCGACCAGACCCTTCTCGGTGTTGTAGATCAGCGTCTTCAGAATCAAGGCGCCGGGGATCTGCAGAAGCTTGGCGACCTCGTCGACGGTGCGCGAGCCCGGGGTCGCGACCTCGCGCATCGCCTCTTCCTTGCCCGGTTCGACCTTCGACAGCTCGCGCGTCTCGGCCTTCTCGACGTTGGCGCCGTAGCCGCATTGCGGGCAGCGCACGACGGCGCTCTCGCCGGTCTCGGCGAGCACCATGAACTCATGCGACGCCGAGCCGCCGATCGTTCCGGTGTCGGCCTCGACCGCCGTGTAGTCGAGCTTCAGGGCGTCGAAGATCCGCCGGTACGCGGCTTCCATCTCGTTGTACGTCTCGTCCAGGCTCTCGCGTGAGGCGTGGAACGAGTAGCCGTCCTTCATGATGAACTCGCGGCCGCGCATGAGCCCGAAGCGCGGGCGAATCTCGTCGCGGAACTTGGTCTGGATCTGGTACAGATTCACCGGCAGCTGGCGGTAGCTCTTAAGATCGCGCCGCACGGCGTCGGTGATCACTTCTTCGTGCGTCGGCCCCATGCAGAAGTCGCGATCGTGCCGATCCTTGAAGCGCAGCAGCTCTTTGCCATACTTCTGCCACCGCCCCGATTCCATCCAGAGCTCGGCCGGCTGAACGGCCGGCATCTGCAGCTCGAGCGCGCCCGAGAAATCGAGCTCGCGGCGCACGATGGTCATCAGCTTCTGCAGCGAGCGCCAGCCGAACGGCATGTAGGTGTAGATGCCGGCGGCAGTCTTCTTGATCATGCCGGTGCGCAGCATCAGCTGGTGGCTGATGACCTCCGCGTCGGCGGGGACTTCACGGGTGGTATAGAGGTGGAACTTGGTCCAACGCACAGGCTGCTCCTTGCTGTTATTTGCCGGTCAGGAAATCTTAGGATCTCACATCGCGCACGGTAACCGCGCGCCGACGATGTCCTAGTTTTGAAATTCTCGGTGCAGACAATTGAGAGAGCAAGCCTGGGCCCCACGACTAGGTTGCACTCTTGTCACTAGGACCCATACTGAATAGGTCCTGATAACGCCGGACCTAGGAAGAGGTAACAGAATGAGCGTTTTGGCAATGGAACGAGTGATTGTAGGGCTGCTTGAGAACGACCCTAGCCACGAAGGCACAACCGTCAAGGTTGAGGAACACGATGGGGAGTCGTATCAATGCAGTCTCTCTACCCCATCAGTGTTCGAAGAGGAGCTTACCGAGAGCTTCTACGTGGAAAAGTGGCCCAACGAGAACGGACTGGACGGCCGAGCTATCGACTACATCGAGGCTAGATTCAAACCGGCCATGGAGGCGCTGAAGACAAAGGCCCTAGATGCGAGGCAACGGCCTTACCTGGAGATGCTGCTGGGTAAGTCCACGGCCAAACCAGAACCCAAGCAATAGGCCACAGGAGAGTCACGCAGAGAACGATGGACGTTGATAGAAACTACGGCGCCTCGAGCACGAGTACCGCAACGCGTGACGCAGATTCGGTGGCGCGTGCAGGGCGCTCTCGCACCATCCTGAAGGTCGTCGGTTGGCGGCTATTGCTTCGTTACTGCAGGCCAAACTTCTTCCGGGCCGCTTGCGGATCCCAGCCTTGGAGTCGCAGGACTTGATCCAAATCCAAGCCCGCGAAGACGGCCTCCATTTTTCCGGCTGCGTTGTTTACGGTGCTCGCGACGGCAGCTGAAACGTCTGGACGACCCCTCACTTGCCGCAAGTTGCCAAATCTCATGGTTACGACCCGGGAGAAGTGGCCTGTGTTGTGCGGGGCTGTCGCGGCAATGAGTTCGTTCGAAGAGTCGTCGGACCAGAGGTACTGCGACTCAGTACTGTTTTCCGTGACCATCGGCTTCCCAAGTCCAGAGGCCGATTCGATTGGGGCTCCCGGGAACAGGCCGGCTGCCTTGGACGGAGGCAACCACGGACCTTGCTCCGCCCAAATGATCTGCGGTACGGCGACGGCGTCGCTCCCGATCGCTACGTTGCCGATGACAAGGATTCGAGTCACCTCCTGGGGCCCCGTGTAGTAGGCGAGCACGGTCAGATAGCCAAATATCTGCGCCAGCCGATTCCGCTCCTCTCGCGTCCCTTGCTCGCGCAGAGAAGGGTCATTCCAGGCCTGAGATGAACGGATCGGTGGCGTGCCTAGGACTCTGAGTACCTCAGCAACCCTCTGAGGGTAACGGAGGTTCTGCGAGATCTGCCTGATCGATCCGGCTTTCGCAGCCTGAGTCTCGTCCCACGCGACATTCGAAGTGGCGCATGCGGAAAGGACCCCGACCGCTATCGCTGCGACACCGAAAATGGTGCGCATCGCTACTTTCTTTGCTTGCTCTGCTGCACCCTCTGCAGCAAGCGCGCGCTGTCCTTCACACACGCCATCATCTTCTCCTCGAGCGCCGAGCCCTTGCGCTTGAGGTTGCGCGCATGCGCCAACACACCGCGAGCGCGCTCCTCTTCACCCGAGGCGAGGAGGGCCATGCCGAGGTGGGTGAGCGTAGTCTCCGACGGCTCGAGCTCGCTCGCGCGCGACAGGAAATCGATCGCCTGCGGCCATTCCCGGCGCTTGTAGTGCACCCAGCCGAGCGCCGCCAGGGGAAAAGGCTTGAGCTCCTCGGGAGCGAGCTCCAGCGACTGCCGCGCAAAGTCGAGCGCCTGGTCGAGGTCCTCCTCGAGCTCCGCGAGGTTGTACGCCATTTCGTAGTAAGCGATCGTTTTGGCGAAATTGGAACTGCCTTCCGACAGCATCTGCCGGCCGACCGTGTTGCCTTCGCGGTACTTGCCCTCGCCGCGAAGGGCCTCGATCAGCGTCGCGTACGCCGTCGCCTTGAGCATCTCGCCGGGGTTGAGGTCGAGTACCTTGCGGGTCACCGCCTCGATCTCAGGACCACGATTGAGATGCAGGCAGAGCATCGCGTACGACATCAACAAGGTTGGATTGTTGGGCTCGAGCGCCAAGGCCCGGCGGTATGAAGACAAGGCGCGCTTCGAGTTTCCGTGCGACGCCAGCTCCTCCGCGCGGGTGTACCACTCCTTGGCCTCGCCGGCCACTTCGGGCAGAGGAAAGCCCTTGTGCCCGGACAGGTAGCGCACCAGGTCTTGATACTGCATCTTCTTCGGGTTCAGCACCTGCGCCTGGCGGAACGACTCGAGCGCCTTCTTGTTCCAGTGGCGATCGAGATACGCCAGGCCCAGCAGATGGTGTGCTTCCTCGAAGCCTGGATCGTGGCGCACGGCCTCCTGCAGATACTTGATCGCCGGCGCCAGCTTGCCCATCTCGTGGTAGCAGCTGCCGAGCAGGAACAAGGCCTGCGGTACGGAGTCGAGCTCCACCGCCTTCTCGAGATAGACCACCGCGCGCGCCAGCTTGCCATCGCCAGCGTAGATCGCGCCCAGGCTGAAGTGCGGTAGGAACGAGTCCGGATAGAGCGACACGGCGCGCTTCAGGAATTCCTCGGCGATCTCGCCGTCGCCGCGCTCGTGATGGATGACGCCGCTGTAGATCAGCCCCTCGTAGTGATCGGGCTTCGAGTCGAGGACGTGCCCGAAGTACTCGAGCGCCTGGACCGCCTCGCCCTCGTTGAAGTGCGTCTCACCGAGGAAGTAGGACAGCTCGTAGTTGTCGCGGTCGAGCTTGTACGCCGACTCGAGGGCGCGCACCGCGCGCTCGACGTCGAAGGCGAACAGCGCGTACTCGGCATCCTCGAGGTGCTGCAGAAACTGCTTTCGCTTGTCGCCGCGATAGAGCGCCGCGATTCTGTCCTTGATAGCCACGAAGCGCTCGCGCTTCTCGAGCGCCAGCAGCTGATAGTCCATCTTGGATTCCCACAGATCGCTCCACTCGTCGCGACCGAAGACCGTCTTTCTCTCGAGCAGCTCGCGCAGCGTCGCGACACCGGTCTGCGAGATGAGGATGTTCTTCTCTTGCTTGTAGAGCGCACCGAGAAGCTGGCGAACGGTTTCCGCCGTGCGCTTCACGACCTCTTCGAGGATCGAGATGCGCTCGAGCAGATGCTCGTCGAAGGAAAAGTTCTCTTCCGGCGAGTCTTCGTCGAAGCTCGGCTCTTCCTCGCTCGCGGCGGGGCCGGAAAGCACCAGGAGCTTCTGGTGACAGCGACTGCAGAATTCCTGCTCGTCGGGGTTGAAGGCGCCGCAAACTTGGCAATACATCCGAATCCCCTGCCCCTAAGCCGCGCTCGGAATCGAGTAGCTGTAAAAGCCGTGCCCGGACTTGCGCCCGAGGCGGCCGGCGTCGACCATCTTCACCAGCAAGGGGCACGGGCGATACTTGGGATCGCCGAAGCCGTCTTGAAGAACGCGCAGGATGTCGAGGCACACATCGAGCCCGATCAAGTCAGCGAGCGCGAGCGGGCCCATCGGGTGATTCATGCCGAGCTTCATCACCTGATCGATGGCTTCCGCGGTACCCACGCCCTCGTACAGGCAATAGATCGCCTCGTTGATCATCGGCATGAGAACCCGGTTGGAGACGAATCCGGGCCCATCGTGCACTTCGACCGGCGTCTTGCCCATCGCCTTCGTCGCCGCCTCGACTGCGTCGTACGTGGCCTGGTCGGTCGCCAAGCCGCGAATAATTTCGACCAGCTGCATGAGCGGTACTGGGTTCATGAAGTGCATCCCGATCACCTGCGCCGGCCGCTTGGTGACCGCGCCGAGCTTGGTGATCGAAATCGAGCTCGTGTTCGAGGCCAGAATCGTGTGCGCGGCGCAGACGCGATCGATCTCGCGGAAGACCTCGCGCTTGACCTCGAGCTTTTCTGACACCGCTTCGACAACCAGATCGGCCGCCGCGAGCTCCGCGATCGCACTGTGCGTCTTCACCCGGGCGAGCGCGCCCATTCGGTCGTCGGCCGTGAGCTTGCCCTTGTCGACCAACTTACCGAGGCTTTTCTCGATTCCGGCGCGACCGCGCGACAGGGCCTCGGCAGAAATATCCACCAGGACGACCTCGAAGCCGGCTAACGCGGCCACCTGGGCAATACCGTGCCCCATGGTTCCCGCGCCAATGACTCCGATCGTTTGAATTCGAGAATTCATAGATTTAGCGCCCCTTTACCAGGGCAAAGGAGCTTCAACTGAGCCTATGGGATGCCTCCCGAGGGGTCAAGGTTGCCGGGCGGCTTGCGCGCCACCAGAAACGTCGTGGAGGCGAGAACAACCGAAGCGGGCCGGCGTCCGACGAGATCGTCGACGAACAGGAACGGCAAGAGGGCCAAACCCGCGACGCGCGACAGTACCCGGCCGAATCGTCCACCGGGTACGATGTGTCGCAAATACCCTTGAAGAAGATCCCGCAGCATGAACGTGGGTCCGACGCAGGCCCCCGCCTCTTCGATTGTGAAGCCGGCTCTCTCGAAGAGCCGCACATGGCCGCCCAGCGTGAAGTTCTGGTAGTGATCGGGGTAGGCATGGAACATCTGGAGAAATGGCGTCGCAACCCAGGCGCGGGCTCCCGGACGCGTGACGCGGAACATCTCATCGACTGCCCTTTGCGGATACTCCATGTGCTCGAGCACTGCTTCGCAATGCAGGGCATCGATCGAGTTCTCGGAGTACGGCAAAGCGTAGCCGTCGCCCACGACATCGACGTTCGGGAACAGACCGATGTTGAGGTTGACGAAGCTCGAGTGCGCACGCAGCGGGCCGCCGCCGACTGAAAGGCAGAGCGCATCCGCGGGGAGGGCATCGAAGACTCGAGCGAACGCGGCGCGCGAGGGCGCCGTTCGGCGGTCGCCGACCCAGCGTTCGGGCACACTCCATAGAGCTCGTACCGATCTCGGTGGCGCCGCATACTCGCTGGCCATCGATCCGCTGGCCCGGTCGAGCTCTCGGCGGATTCGATCCGGCTCCGCGAGCAAGACGGGGACTCCATGCACGACTGGATACTCGATCGCGCCGTCGCTGGTTCGGAGGCATGCGCCCTGAAAGCTGAGAGTCTGCTGCGTTCGTGGGCAGACAAGCTGACCGGCTGCGAGCTGCCGTTCCAGCGAAACCATCAGCTGCGGGCTCGCGGCGTGACGCTAGTACGAGCCGTCGGAGGCCACCGAGCGAACGAACCACGGCTCGCGGCGGCCGAACTTGGTGACCAGGGTGGCGCCGACTCCGAGGAGTGTCGCGACCGTCCAGCCAATCAACCCGACGTAGGGCAGGAACTTGAGCAGCCCGAGTGCCAGCAGTCCGAGGCAGGCGGCGTGCAACGGCAAGAGACGGCGACCCGAGAATCGATTCAGGAGCCAGCCACCGAGGGCGTGGAACACCGCGACCATGCCCCAGAACTTGAGCATCAGCGCGAGAATCACCACCAGTACCAGAAGCGGAACACCGATCAGAAGCGCGGCGACGGCGCTGAAGAAGAGCGCGGTCAGCACGAGCGCCAGCACGCCCGTAAGGCCGACGACGAAACAGTGAAAAGGCTCGCGGCGAACGGCCTCGGAGGTCGACAGCAACTCGCGTCCACTGGCGGCGAACAGCAACAGTACAAGCGCCGCCCAAGCCGCGAGCAGCGCGAGCTTGGCGCCGAGAATCAAGGGCGAGGACGAGGAAAGACCGAGCGACGGGCCCTCGAGCAGGGTCAGCCATGCAGAAGAGACCGTCGAGTAGGAGACGGCTCGCCCACCAATGGTCGCTCCAGGCGCGGCATCCAAGGTGCCGCCAACCACGAAGACGTCGCCGGCGATGCGCGCCGTTGGGTCCAAGTGTGCATGGCCTCCGAGCACCAGAAGGTCGCCGGCGATGCTGCCCGACACACGAGCGGAGCCATTGATCGCCGCCACGTCGGCAAGCGCTTCACCATCGACCGCGACGTCCCTGCCGAGAGCGACGACTTGCTGGCGCGCCAGGCTGCCGCGTTCGATGATCAGCGCGGGCGCGCTGGCGGACGAGTTGGCAAGCGCGGGTGAGTCGGCGCTCGCCGGCATCGCGGCGCAGAGGGCGAGGCTCAACGAGAGCAGATATCTTGAGGCATTGTGACGCATCGAGCGAATCATAACGGGGGAAGCGGTTTTCGCAGGAAACGGTAGCCGGCCAGGTGGTCTCCTGGTTTGGACTCCGGAGCGAAATCCCCGCAGCGCAGGGAGTTCAAGCCAGGGGGCCACCTGGCCGGCGGCCCGAAGGGGTTCGCTAGCGCCGGCGCCGCGCCATGGCTTCAGCCGTACGGCCCTTGCGCAATAGCCGCAGCAACACGAGATTGAGGCCGAGCACGCCGATCCCGAAGGCGGCCATGTTCACCCACGATCCGGAGAGGGCGTCGCCCAGCGCGAGTCCAACACCGCGCCACGACGCCTGCAACAGCCCCGCACCGGCCAGTGCCGCGGTCGAAAAGAGGTCGAACAGGGCGCGGAAGGCTCCCAACACTTGGCCGCCCGGCCGAAGCTGAGCGGCGCTCACGCCGGCGACGATGGCGGCCGCGCCGCCCAGTCCGGCGATCAGAGCCGCGGGAACGGCCCAGGCCCGTGCGTGGCGCGACTCCCAGCCCGCCGGCGGCAGCGCCGACATGACGGCGGAGGTGAAGTCCGGCCGCACCGCAACCTCGGCCTCACGCAATTCGCGCGCGACTTCGAGAAGGCTGGCGCGCTCCGCGGTGCATGCCGCACAGCTCGCCTCGTGCTCGCGCAGGCGGGCTTGGCGCCCCCCGTTGAGATCGCTGAGATCTCCGAGCTCGCCGTCGAAATCCATCTGCAGCCATTCTTCCCAGGTCTCGTGCGTCGGTGTTCCCATGGCCATCATTCACTCCTACCGTCGTCCAGCTAATCGACGCGAAACTCGGCCAGCCGTTCCTTCAACATCTGGCGACCGCGAAACAACTTGTTCTTCACCGTCCCCAGGGGCAAGCGCTTGACCTGCGCGATCTCCTCGTAGGACAACTCGCTGAAGTGCCGCAGCAGGATCAGCTCTCGGTACTCCCAAGGCAGAGCGTCCACCGCTGCCTGAATCGCGCCACCGCGCTCGCTGTTGCGCAAGTCGCCATACGGTGTCGGCGTCGGGCTCGGAAAGTCCATCTCGTGGGGCTCGTCCCCACCCATCCCGTCGCGCTGCATCGAGACTAGTTTCAAACGCTGCCGCCGGATCTGGTCGATCGCCGCGTTCTGGGCTACCCGGAAGAGCCAGGTCGAGAAGCGGTACTGCGGATCGAACCGATCGAGCGCCTGATACACCTTGAGAAAGACCTCCTGCGCCAGGTCATGGGCGTCATCCAGATTGCGCAGCAGCCGGTATAGGTAGTTCACCAGCCGAGCCTGGTAGCGCCCGATCAGCTCGCCGAAGCGATCCCGATCACCCCTCAGCACCAGGACCACCAGCTGCTCGTCGGTGGCTGTATCCGGCGCCTTGGTCATCGATTCTTACGGGGAGGGTGGGTAAAGGTTGCAGCGCGGCGCGGAGTGAGGCGATGGACCGTCCGGAGGACCGGATTCAGGCGGCGAATCGACAACGGCGAGATCCTATCGCAGGCCGCCCACGATCGTCGCGTGGAGGATCTTGTCGCCTTGCTCCAGACGGTCGGCCACATCCATGCCCGACACCACGTCGCCGAAGATCGTGTAGCCCCCGTCCAAGTGCGGCTGCGCAGTCAGAGTGAGGAAGAACTGACTGCCGCCCGTGTCCGGGCCCGAGAGGGCCATGCCCACGGCGCCGCGCCGGTACCGCAGGCGGTTGAGCTCGTCGCGGATGGTGAAACCCGGGCCGCCAGACCCGTCCCCGCGCGGGTCGCCGGCCTGAGCCACGAAATCCGGAACCACGCGATGGAACGTGAGGCCGTCGAAGTATCCCTGCCCAGCGAGCTGGAGGAAATTCAGGCAGGTGAGCGGCGCCTCCTGGCAAGCGAGGCGAATGCGGACCGTGCCCCGCGGTGTTGCGAGATCGACCTCGCGGCTGCCGTCGATGCGGGCCAGGGCCGCCCGATACCAGTCCAGCTGCCGGTCCGAAGCCGCGCCAATCGCCGGCCGCGCCTCTCCCAAATCGTGCAGGATGTCCGCGGCTTGGCGCCGGACGAGGAAATCGTCGTGCGTCGAAGCCGCCTGCTGGAGAGTCGCCAGACATCCGGCCCGTTCGGCGGGCTCGACCTTCTCCGCCTTGGCTCGAGCGCCGAGAGCTCGCATCAACGAAAGCTGGGCGTCGTCGAGACGGTCCCCGGCGGAAGCGGCAAGGCCCCGAGTGATCTCGGCCAAAGGCAGCTGCGCGCCGAGACCCTCGATCGCAGTTGACCGAACGATCGGGTCCGGGTCGACCAGCGCCGCTCGCGCGGCATTCCATGCCGCTTCATCCTTGCGCTGCAGCCGGGCATCGAGAGCCGCCGCCCGCACGCCCGCCTCCTGGTCGGCCAACAAACGGGTCAACACATCGTCCAGACCAAGCTTGCCGGCGGCCTCCGCGGCGCGCGCGCGCAGCACCGGACTCGCGGCCCGCGCAACACGGTCGGCGAGACCCCCGGCGCGGGGGTCCTTGCCGTCGGCGAGGGCTAGCAGAGCGACCTCCCGGTGGCGTTGCGACACCGTTTCGGAGCCGGCGCGTTCCGCCAGCACGCCGCCCAAGGTCTCGTCCAAAAGCCAGGCTCCGGCGGCCTCGAGCGCAGTTACCGCCACGCCGGGGCGAGGATCGTCGAACAGCGCCCGGAGGCGCGGCGTCCACTCGCGCGGGGCCGCGATCTTGCCGGCGCCGATCAGCCGCTTCGCCGAGCGCAAAGTCTGGATGACGACGCCGGCATTGGCGTCGTCGAGCAGAGGCCGCAGGCGAGCGAGGTCGCCGGCCTCGCCCACGGCGCCCAACCCGCGAGCGGCCCAGTCGCGCACCGACGGATCGCTGTCGGCGAGCAACAGACGCAACCACGGCGCGCCGCCCTCTTGCGGCTCGCGGGCCAGCGCATACGCGGCTTGCGCGTGCATCGTCGGGTCCAAGGTCTTCAGACCCTCGACCGCCAGCACCACCACGTCGGTACCTTTGAAGCGGAACAGATAGGGCAACAGCCGCCCCCAGCGCTCAGGCGTCGGCAGCGGTGCGATCGCCGCCAGCGCGTCGTTCACTTCGGTTGCGCTTGCGCCGATCTTGCTCAACGCTTCGACCGCGAGCCCTCCGGTCTCCGGGTCCGAGTCGGCAACTGCTCGCAGGAGAGCCTTGGTGCTCGCCCTGTCGCCCATCTCGCCGAGCCCGAAGGCTGCGGCCCGTCGCACGGCCGCATCTGCATCGACCAGCAAAACTTCCAAGGTCGGCCGCGTCGCCGCATCGCCTATCCGGCCGAGAGCGACCGCCAGCATCTCGCGCAGCGGAGCGGCGCCGCTCGCGAAATGCTCGACCACGGCGGCATCGAGCGTTCGCCGGTCCTCCATCAGGAGCAGCAGGGCTCGCTCCTCGCGGTAGGAGGCGGGCGCGAACGCGGCTGCGTCCTCGGTCGACTTCGCAACGACCGTGGACCTCCCGCTGGCGCAGCCCAGCAGCCAAATCGGAGCGCAGGTCGAAGCGAGCGCGATGGTCAGAGCGCAGAGCGCCGGGCCGAGGGGATGACGCATCCGCGCATGCTATGCCAGTGAAGCCGATACAATCCGCTCCAAAATGAGCGCGCGCCCGGCCGAGCTGGTGTTCACTGACGTTCGCCGCGACTTCGGCGGCGTCCGCGCGCTTCAGCAGGTGAGCGCAACCGTCGGCCCCGGTCAGCTCCTGCTCGTAGTCGGACCCAACGGCTGCGGCAAGAGCACTCTTCTGCGCTGCCTCGCGGGCCTGCTGCGCCCGCAGGCTGGCACGATCGAGTATCGCGAAGACGAAGGCAACCCGCTAACCCCTGAAGAGCGCCGGCGACGGGTGGGCTACGTCGCGCCCGACCTTGCGCTCTACGAAGAGCTCACGGCTCGGGAGAACCTCGACTTCTTCGCTCGCCTGCGCGGGATCGAGACCGCTCGCGGGCACGAGGTGCTGGCCGCACTCGAAGTGCCCGGGAGCCGCAACTTCGGCGCGCTTTCGTCCGGCATGCGACAGCGAGTGCGCTTCGCCTGGGCCCTCCTTCACCGTCCTCGCCTGCTGTTACTCGACGAACCGTTCCAGAATCTGGACGACGCGGCGAGCACGCGCATCCTTGGTTTGCTCGGCGAACATCTGGCGCAAGGCCTTGCCGTGCTGGCGAGCCCCACCCCGCTCACGCTGCCTTTCGCGTCAGGCTCGATCGTCGAGCTCGGCCTCTCTCGCTGATGCGTTCGCCCGCCACGCAGTTCGTCTCCGAGGCAGTGGCGGTCTTCGCCAAGGATTGGCGGTGCGAGCTGCGCACCCGCGCGGCGCTCAATGCGGTCGCGTTGTTCGCGGTCTCGACCCTGTTCGTGGTCGGCCTCGGCCTTGGCCCGCTGGGGGTCTCGAGCAGCGAACGCTTGGCGGTGCTGCCGGCGTTGCTCTGGGTAGTCTTGCTCTTCGCCGCTTCAGCCGGCCTGCCGCGCGCCTTCGCGCACGAAGAGGAAGTGCACACGGCAACCGCTCTGCGTCTCGCCGGCCGGCCCGGCCCTCTCTTCTGCGGCAAGCTCCTGTTCGAGATCACCCTGCTGGCCGCGATCGAGATCTTGGTGGTGCCGATCTTCATCGCCATGGTGCAGCTGCCGGTGGAAGAGCCCGTTCGCCTACTGGCGGTGCTCGTCGCGGGTGGCTACGGCCTCGCCGCCGGCAGCACCCTGGTGGCTGCCATCGTTTCGCAAGCCCGGGGCAAGGGAACGCTTTTCGCAGTCCTCGCGGTTCCGGTCCTGGTGCCCCTGCTGCTGCTCGCGATCGAGCTCACCCGCGCCGCCGTCGGGGGCGTCCCTGCCGAAGGAGTGCTGCGCCAGCTCTTGCTCTACGATGCGAGTGTGACCGTAGCTGGGATGATGCTCTTCCCCGCGGTCTGGAACCCCTGAACACAACGTGCGCGGAGGTCAAGGGTCATGGCATTGATGGGACTGCTCTCGTGGATCCTGATGGGACTGATCGCCGGCGTGCTGGCGCGGCTGGTGCTCAAGGGCGCCGGGGGCGGCCTGCTGGTGACCCTGGTGACGGGAATCGCCGGCGCGCTGCTGGGTGGATTCCTGGCTACTCAACTCGGGTTCGGCGGACTCTCCGGGTTCGATCCCCGAAGCCTGGTGATCGCGATGCTCGGCTCGATCCTTCTCCTGCTCGTGATTCGCCTACTCCGGAGCTGAACCGTGGATCGGGCGCGACGCATCGGTCTATTCCTCCTGACCGCGGCTCTTGGAGTGGTCGTGGCGGAGGGCGGCGCACGAGTGGCGCTGCATCGGCTGCTGCCTGTCGCCGAGGCATCGACCCGACGCGAAGCGATCCGGCAGGGCATACTCCCTCAGCTAGTGCCGACGTTTGCGACCGCGATGACCGCCGGCCTGGCCGAGCATCCCTTCGTTGGCTTCGTAATGGACCCCTCGCAGAACCGAGGCATGCATGGCCTGGGTGTCAACGAGCTCGGGTTCATCGATAGTGCCTCGCCACTTCGTCATCGATCGCCGGACAGCTTCGTGCTCGGGATCACCGGCGGATCGGTGGCTTTCTGGCTGTCGCGGACCGGTGAGCCCACGCTGCGCGCCGCTCTGGCGGCGGCGCCGTCCCTGCGAGGTCGGAGGATCGAGCTTGTTCGGCTCGCCCTCGGCGGTTTCCGCCAGCCGCAGCAGACCATGACCATCGAGTATCTCCTCACGCTGGGCGCTGAATTTGACGAAGTGGTCAACCTCGACGGCTTCAACGAGGTCGCGCTCTACCGCATGGACGCCAAGGGCAACGGGTCATTCCCGACCTACCCACGGGGCTGGTCCGCACTTTCGGGAGGCCCGCTGAGCTCACCGTCGGTGCGCGAACCCCTCGCCGAGGCCATCGTCTGGCGCGCCTGGCGCAGGACTTGGGCGGCACGAATGGCTCCCGGGCTCGGCGGTCACACCGGGCTGGGGAATCTAGTCTGGTTGGCTGGCGATCGCTGGCTCGAAGGCAAGGCGGTGACCGCGGAGAGCATTGCGCAAGAGGTCGACTTCAAGACGCTGCCCTACAGCGCCACCGGCCCGATCACTCATTTCGAGTCCCGCCGTGCCCTGGCAGCCGAGCTCGCAACACTCTGGGAGTCGTCCTCGCGGCAACTATCGAGAACGTGCCTGGCCAACGGAATCCGCTATGTTCATGTCCTTCAACCCAATCAATACGTGCCCGGATCGAAACCGATGAGTCGCTCCGAGCGCGCCCTCGCGCTCGCGGACGAGGGCGCGTTCGGCGAGGCAGTTCGAGAGGGCTACTCGCTACTCGCGGAAGGCGGGCGTCGTCTCGCTTCGGAAGCTATCGATTTCCATGACCTGACCAGGTTGTTCCAATCGCGTCCAGAGCCGCTGTACATCGATAGTTGCTGCCACCTGAACGAGGAGGGCAACCGCCTTCTCGGTGAGGCGGTAGGCAGCTTCGTGGTCGCGTCCCTCGAGAGAAACCCTCTGCACTGAGCTCAGGGCCGGGGTTCGATCTCGCGCAGGATGGTCTCCGCCAGCACGTCGTAGTGGCCGCCGAAGTGATGCGATCCCGCCTCGGGGTAGAGCGTGACCAGTCCCTTAGGCAGCGCCGGACAGAGCGAATCGCTCTCGTCCGCGCCGTAGAAACAGAGCACCTTCAGGCCTCGCGGTCCGCCGATTTTCGCCACCTCGGGCGCCGTCGGCAGCGAAGAATCATCGTCGTGGCCTAACCATTCGGCGACGTGGAATTCGAAACTGGCGCTGTCCGACGGGCCGAGCATTACCACCGCGGCCACACGCGAGCGCAGATCCGCCGGCAGGCGGGCGGCGAGAAACGGCAGCACGTCCGCACCCGCCGAGTAGCCGATGAGCACGATTCGCTGACGCTTCCAGGCGGACAAGTAGTGGCGCAAGACACGCACCAGATCGGCCGCCGCGCCATCGGGCGTGCGCCGGGTCCAGAAGTACTGCAACGAGCTCACCCCGATTACCGGAATGCCTGCCTGCAGAAGGGCTCCGCCAACGTCGCGATCGAGCCCCGCCCAACCGCCGTCGCCGGAATAGATCACCGCGAGCTCGTCGCGACCAATCGCCGAGCTAGGCAATTCGATGAGCGGCAAATCGGCCACCTGCGCGTCTCCGGGGGCAGACTGGGCGGGCTCCGCCAGCTCGTCCAGCCGCGCCAAGGCGCGCAGGAGAGATGCCTGCGATGCCGGCTGCGCATCCAGGATCGCGGCCGTGGCAACGCCCTTCGCGAACGGCGCCGCAGCAGCACCTTCCTCGGCGTGGCGGGGGAGCACCACCCAGGCTCCGGGCAGCGTCGCGGCAGCTTTGAGTGTGCCCTTTCCCGGTCCGTCCTCGACCGTGTAGTCGAGATGGTTCTGGCGGCAGAGCGCGAACGGCAAGTCGAGCCGCGGCGAATAACCCACACTGATCGCACCGCGGAAGGTCGCCGGCGGCGACTCCGCCAGCACCGCGTAAGCGAGCGTTGCGCCGGCCCCCGTACCCAGTAACTCCGGATAGACATAGCGCGCCAGGCCGAGCTCTTTTTGCAGTCCCTGACTGAGAGCCTCGAAGTGCGCGGCCGGATATGCGCACTTGCTCTTGCTTCCCGTCAGGTGTCGAACGTATTCGCCGAGGTCGACGCGCGCCACGATCGATCCGCTCGCCTCGGCGAACGCGGGCAGATCCTCGGTCGTGGCACCATCGGCGATCCACAACACGACGTGCCTCGGGTTCTCCGCGACCTTGCCGGCCGGGCGCACGATCGTCACCGACCCGAACGGAGGCATCTTGAGCTCGCCAGCGGCCTTGGCGGGTGCGACAGCAGGCGCGGCATTCGCCGAGGCCGTCAGGATCAATCCGGTCATGCATGCCATCCGCATGCTTCGTCCGCTTCGTTCTGTCATCGAGCGATCACTCCCCGAAGCCCACCCGCGATCAAGACCGAGACGTTGGCCAGCACCCGCGGCAACACCACGCCACCCGGAGCCGCCAAGTACTTCGGCTCCCACACCGGATCGAATTTTTCCTTGTAGGCGCGCACACCCTGGAAGTTGTACACCTTCTCACCATGCAGGAATACCAACGAACCGAAACGAGTCCAAAGCGGCGAGTAGGCGTTCAATCCCAGCCCGGAAAGCGGGGCCATGCCGAGATTGAACCACCTATACCCCTCGGCGCGCCCCTGGAGCATCAGGTGCAGGAGCATGAACTCCATGCACTGCTCGGGCCCGTCGGGAAGAAAGCGCATCAGGTCGACCGATAGCTCTTCGAGTCCGGCACCGCGCTGGATGTTGCCGAACGCGACGACTTCGCCGGCCCGGCGCACGACGGCGGTGTCGAAGTGGCGCAGGTATTCGGGCTCGAAATATCCGAGCGAGAAGCCCTTCTCACGCGTCGTCTTCTCACCCAGCCAAGCCTCCGACACGCGGCGCAGCTCGGGCTCGAGCGCCGCGAAACCGCCGCTCGGGACGACCTCGAAGGCGCAACCCTCGCGCTCCAGTCGATGCAGGAGGTTACGAAATTTCTTGCGCTTGGCGCCGTCCAGCGAGAACTCCGGCAGCGACACTTGAGCTTCCTCGCCGAGCTTCTGGAGCGTCAGGTTGATGTCCAGATAGAGCGGTAGGTTGTCGCGCGAGACCTGGTAGAAGACGCACCAGCCGCTGTGCCGGTCGCTAAGCTCTCGGAAGCGCAAGACCAACTCGGCGCGATCCTCTGGGGCGCCGATCGGATCTCCGAGAGCCACCCAGCTTCGTCCTGCGACGGCGTACATCAGAAACGACTTGCCGCTCTCGGCCCAGAGGATCTCCTTGTCGCCGAGGAGTGCCAAGGTCGCGAGGGTCGTCGGCGAGTCTCGCACCGCCGGGAGCACTCGCTCGAGGTCAATGTCGCCGGTCTCGTCGATCGCCAGCGTCGCCGGACGCAGCAACCAACCGAGGGCGACCAGCAGCCCGAGCCCGACCGCCGTCACCGTGGCACGCAGCGCCCGCGGAGCGTAGTTGGTGAACAGCACGCTCCACCAGGCCGAAGCGGCGTACTCCTGATGATTGAATGAAAACAAGACCAGGTAGAGCGCGCTCAGTAGCACGATGACCACCGCCGCGAGCCACCCCCAGGTGAAGCGTTCGCCGACCAGCGACGTGGCGCGGAAGAAGTGGTGCCGCGAGGGCACCAGGAACACCAGGAGCACGAAGAGGACCGTCGCCTCCTCGTAGTCGAAGCCCTTGAGCAGGGAGAAGAGGATGCCCGCAAGGAGCATGCCCACCGTGAGCAGGTACGCGCCGTCCAGTCGCCGCTGAAGCCCGCGCGCGAGGAGCAACAGGCAGAGCCCGACGAGGCTCCCGAGAAAGTGCGAGAACACGATCACCGGGATCGGCAGGATGTCGCGCAGCCAGTGCATGCGGCCGGGAGCGGCGGGCGTCGCGCCGGAGAACAGGAGCAGCGCGCCGGCCAGGAACGTCGACGCCGCCAACGCCTGCGGTGCGAGCGCGGTCAGGCCCCGGCGCACTGCCGCGACCCAACGGCGGACACCGGCCCGGGCCCTGATCAACTCGCGGCCACCGAGCAGCAGGGCGGCGATCGTGAAAGGCAACAGGTAGTAGATCGCGCGATAGGCGAGCAGCGCGCCAAGCAGTGCGGTGGGGGCAACCATGCCCTGCAGCAAGAGCAGCAGGACGGTCTCGAAGACGCCCAGACCCCCGGGTACCTGACTCAACTGTCCGATCGTCTGGGCGAGCAGGAAAACACCGAGGAAGCCGGCGTATCCGAGGCCGGGGAGCGGCGGCAGGAGAACGAAGAGGAGCAGCGCGACCAGCGACCAATCGAGCGCCGAGAGCGTCGCCGCCAGCAGCGCCGTGCGTCGGTCGGGCAGCGAGATCTCCTGGCCGCGCACACGCAGCGGTCGTCGTCGCACCGAAACGAGCACGAAGTAGCCCGCGACGACCACCGCGAACAGAGCGCCCAGCGGTCTTGCGGTCTGGAGCGGTGCATGCAGCGCGGCAGGCAGGGCGATGCCGTGGGCCAGCAGCACGATCGAGCCGAGCGCGAAGTACCCCAGCCAGAGCGCGAAGTCGCAGAACACGATGAGCCGCGCGACTTCGCCGGTCGAAAGACCCCAGCCGGTGTAGAAGCGGTAGCGCACCGAGCCGCCGCTCAGCATCGAGTGCCCCACCATGTTGCTGAACGCTGAGGCGACGAACGAGGCGAAGGACACCTTGCGATAGGGCAGCACGCGGCCGATGTAGCGCAAGGCCAGCAGGTCGTAGCCGGTGAGTAGGCAATAGCTCGCCGCCGCGCAGAGCAGCGCCAGCAGCGTTCGCGACAGCGGAAGATCCGTGAGGTAGAGCCTAACGTCGGCGAGATCATGTCCGCGGACCTCGCGTTGCAGGACGGCCAGCGCCAACACCAGCAGGGCCGAGCCCAGCAGAGCGGGCAGCAATCGCACCACCCGCACCCAGCGGACGGCGCCCGCCGACGGCGGCGCTATGGGGGAACCGCCCTCGCCGAGGGCGGAGTCCGAAGCACTCATCGAGTCGAGTGTAGCAATCGCATAGGTGCCGCGGCCGCGGCACCCGTCGCATAGGTGCCGCGGCCGCGGTACCCGTCGCATCGGCGCTACTGCCGCGCCGCTGCACCTGCTAGTTGGACTTCGAATGCGCCGTCAGCTCGAAGAACTTCGCCCGGAACTGAGGCATCCAGTTGCGCGGCACCGAGTACCCGTGGCCGACCTTCGGTAGCCACACCAGCTTGGCGCCGGGGACCTTGGCCACGAAAGCGCGGGTCGCGGGCGGATCGCAGACCTTGTCGACGTCGCCTTGGAAGGCGTACCAAGGCTCCTTCAGACCGCCGCCGTAGGGCCGGAAGTTGAGTCCGTTGCCCTTCTTCATCAGATCCCACTCCAACCCCTGGCCGCGGCAAATCGGGGGCCCGAGCGGCATGTCCGGGCAGAAGCCCAGGCTCATCGCGCCGTCGTAGGTCGCCGGCGGGGCCTGCACGAGGGCGGCATAGACCAGGGTCGCACCGGACGAATAACCCACCAGGACGGCGGGCCTGATCGTCTCGTAGCCGAGCTTCTTCTGCACCGCGCGGCTGATCTCGGCGTAGTCGCGACCCGGGTTGAAGCAATCCTTGGCCGGAATCGCCCCCTTCAAGTAGGTGCGGATGTCGACTCCGATCACCAGCGCGTCGAGCCTCACGAGCTCGCGCGCCATGTCCACGACACCCAAATTCCAGCCACCGTCGCCGGAAATGAACACCACGACGTTCCTTGGCCGCGGCGTCGAGTGGTAGAGCGTCAGGGTGCCGAAGGGGCGCACCTCGAGCTTCTCCTCGGTCGCCAACGCCGGTTTGGCGGTGAGCGCGAAAGTAGTCAGAAGAGCGACGAGGGACGAAACGTGCTTGCGGGCGGACATGGGGCGATTCCTCTGCGCACGGCGCAAGATAGCGCCCGCGTGTCGGTGCTGCCAATAGGAAACTCCGGCCGGCGCGCGAGCACCGGCCGGCAAGGCAATCTCTAGTCCATCTGCTTGCGCAACACGGTCGGGATGTCGTAGTCGTCGACACTCGACCAGTTGGGCCCAAACCCGCCTGGATCGTCGCCGCGCTGCTGCGCGATGGCCTTGCGGTAGAACGGCACCTCGGGCTCGGCCACGGCCGCTCGTTGGTCCCCGGCGGCCATCATGGCCGGCCGCGGAGCTGGAGCATCCGAACCACGGATCGGTATCGCCATCGGCGACGAGACCGCCGGCCGCTCGTGCACGCCGTACTTGAAGCCGGTGGCAATCACCGTCACCTTCATCTCGTCTTCCATCGACTCGTCGATCACCATGCCCGAGATGATGTTGGCGTCCTGGTCGACCGCGTCGGCGATGATGCGCGCCGCCTCGGCGACCTCGTGCAGGGTCAAGCCGCGACCGCCCGAAATGTTGATCAGCACTCCCTTGGCGCCTTCGATCGAGGTCTCCTCGAGGAGTGGCGACGAAATGGCCCGCTGCGCCGCTTCGAGCGCCCGGTGCTCGCCCTTCGCGATGCCGGTGCCCATGAGCGCCATGCCCATGCCCGACATGATGGTGCGCACGTCGGCGAAGTCCACGTTAATCTCGCCCGGCACCGTGATCAGGTCGGAGATGCCCTGCACCGCCTGCCGCAGCACGTCGTCCGCGATACGGAAGGCGTCCGAGAGCGGGGTGCCGCGCTCGACGAACGAAAGCAAACGCTCATTGGGAATGGTGATCAGCGTGTCGACGCTGCCGCGCAGCTCCTCCACCCCGCGCTCGGCCTGTGCCATGCGGCGTCGGCCCTCGAAGCCAAAGGGCTTGGTGACCACCGCCACGGTGAGCGCGCCGATCTCGGCCGCCAACGAGGCGATGATCGGCAGCGCACCGGTACCCGTACCGCCACCCAAGCCGGCGGTGAGGAACACCATGTCCGCGCCATCCAGCAACTCGAGAATCTTCTCGGTGTCCTCGAGCGCCGACTTTCTCCCCACGTCGGGGTCACCGCCCGCGCCGAGGCCCTTGGTGAGCATCGGCCCGAGCTGCAGTTTGTGCACCGCGCGACACTTGCGAAGCGCCTGCAGGTCGGTGTTGGCGGCGATGAACTCGATGCCGCGCAACTGGGCATCGATCATGCGATTCACCGCGTTGCCGCCGCCTCCACCGACGCCGATCACCTTGATCTTCGCCGGCGCCAGATCCTCCGCCGCCAAGATCGGCATCTCGTTGCCCTGACCCTCATCGTCGAACAAAATCATCTAGCAACTCCTTTCTCGGCTCCGTCCAGCCGAAAAGACCGACTTAGAGCAAGTCTGAAAACATTCCGCGCAGGCTTCCCATGACATTGCGCATGCTGAAGCCCGCCTTCTTTGCCGCCTTGTTCTGCGTCTGTTCCGCCGCGTGGGCGTAGAGCAGCAGGCCCGAGCTGCAGGCCCACGCCGGCGAGCTGATTACGTCCACGAGGCCGCCGAGACCCGCTGGCAAGCCGTAGCGCACGCTGCAACTGAAGATCTGTTCCGCCATCTCCACCAGGCCGTCGAGCTGGGCGCCGCCACCGGTCAGGACCACACCGCCGCGCAGGCCGTCGGTGAGGCCGTTCTTCTGCAGGTCTCCGCGCACCAGGTTGAAGAGCTCCTCGGCACGGGGTTGCAGGATCTCGCAGAGCTCGCGACGCGGCACGACGCGGGAGACGCCGCCGTTCACCGCCGGCACTGAAATACCCTCTTCCTCGGTCACCATGCCGACCAGGCAGCAACCCTGCTTGATCTTGATGCGCTCGGCCTCCGCAAACGGAGTCCGCAGCACCATCGCAAGGTCGTTGGTGAAGTGCCCGGCGCCGATAGGAAGCACCGCGCTGTACTGGATCTCGCCATCTTGGAAGAGCGAGCACGACATCGACCCCGCGCCCATGTCGAGCAGCATCGTTCCAAGCTCGCGCTCATCGGGAGTCAGGACGGCTTCGGCCGTGGCCAGCGGCTCGAAGACCATCTCGGCGACTTCGATTCCGGCGCGATTGATGCAGGTGAGCAACGTCTTGTTACGCGTCACGTGGCTCGTGACCAGATGCACCGAGACCTCGAGACGGCTGCCCAGCATGCCAATCGGATCGGAGATGCCGCCCTGCTCGTCGACCACGAACTCCTGCGGAATGGCATGCAGGATCTCGCGATCCGAAGGCAGCGCCGCCGAACGCGCCGCCTCGAGCACGCGATCGATGTCCTGGCGCGTGATCTCGCGGTCTTTGCGGGCTACCGAGACCATGCCGCGCGAGTTCACGCTGCGGATGTCGGCTCCCGCGACGCCCACATAGGCGCGCGAGACCTCGACCCCGGCCATGACTTCGGCTTCCTCGGTCGCCGCCTTGAGAGCTTCCACCGTCGCCTCGACGTTGACGATATTGCCCTTGCGCGTGCCGCGGTTCGGGGCTTCGCCCCGGCCCACGACCTCGACGCCACCCTTCTGCGCGCGCTGGCCGATCAACACTCCAATCTTCGACGAACCGATGTCGATCCCTACCAAATACTCTTCAGGCTTGGCCATAGCCCATGTCCCTCTCTTCTTGCGGTAAGCGATTCATTAGGCGGCTTTGTGGAATACCGCGGCTGAGTGGACAGCCGCGGCTGTATTGAGGGCAGCGGGCACCGGCTTCGCGGTCCCCCCTTCCTCGACCATGGGTTGAATGACAATGCGGCGTTCGAAGCGCAGATCTACCGCGCTCACGTGCGGATAGCGACGCGTGAGCTCGGGCAGGAGGTCGGCCAGCGAACGCCCGCGTTCGGCGAGCGTTCCGCGCTTCACCAGAAGCGGGAACGGCAGCGCCGCGGTGTAGAGGCAGAAGTCCTCCTCACCGAGAACTTCGATTTCCGACAGTTTGTCGGCCCATTCGGGCTGCGCCGCGCGAACCTCGCGTGCCAGCTCCAGCGCGCGTCCGGGCTCGATTTCGAGGTCGCTCGAGCTGCTCACCAGCAACAGGTCGACGCCCTTCTCGCTACCGCCGCCGTCGCCCGCGGTGAAAGGCGCGATCCGCCGGCCCTCGGCATCGAGATACCAGAGCCCGCCGGCTTCACGGATGAGCGCCGCCGGCTGCCGTTCGACGACCTGGACGAGCAGGCGATCAGGGAGCTGCTTCCGCACTTCCACGGCTTCGATCCAGGGATGCTCGAGGAGGTTGTGTACCTGGGCGATGGGCAAGGTGAGGAGATTGGTACCCACCAGCGGCGACAGCGCGCTCTGCACCCAGGTCGCAGCGACCCGTGGTCCACCCACCGTTTCGACCTTGCGTAAGGCGAACCGCGGCGTGGTCAGCACCCAGGCGACCAGGCCCAGCGGCAGTCCGACGATCAGCAGCGCGCCGGCCAGGCCCGACAGGATCATCAACCAGAGACTGCGCTTGCGCCGCTTGGCGGCGAAGGCGCGCCGGCGGAACGGCAGCACCCGCCCATCGCGATCGAGCTCGCTGCTCATCGCGCTCACGAAGCGCCCTCAGCGGCCAGCTGCTCGGCCAGGCGATAAATATCGCCGGCACCCAGGGTCAACACCAGGTCGCCTTCGCGAACACCGCGCTCGAGCTCGCTGCGAACCGCGGCGCGGTCGCGGCAGAAGGTGACGCTTCGATGGCCCGAGGCGCGCGCGGCGCTCGCCACCAACTCGCCGCTGACGCCGGCGATCGGGGACTCACGCGAGGCGTACACCTCGGTCACCAGAGCATGATCGGCGGCGAGCAACGCACGTCCGAATTCCTCCGCGTGATCGCGAGTGCGCGAGAAGAGATGCGGCTGGAACACCGCGTGAATCGCCGCCTTGGGGAAGGCCTGCCGTGCCGCTTGCAGGGTCGCCGAGACCTCGGTCGGATGGTGCGCGTAGTCGTCGACCACCGACGCGCCGTGCCAGGAACCGAGGCGCTCGAAGCGCCGGTGCACGCCGCGAAACGCCGCCAGCGCCCGCGCCATGGCGTCGAAATCCAGGCGTAGCGCGAGACCCACGGCAATGGCCGCGAGCGTGTTCTGCACGTTGTGCGTTCCGGGCAGCGGCAACTCGACACGGCCGAGCTCCTGCCCACGCAGTCGCACCGTGAAGCTGCTGCCAGCCGGCGAAGTCTCGATGTCGGCCGCCACCAACTCGGCCTGAGGAGTCAATCCGTACGTCACCACCCGGTGATCCGCCAGCCTCGGTAGCACGCGCTGGATGCTCGGGTCGTCCAGGCAGAGGATCGCTTGGCCGAAGAACGGCACCCGGCTGGCGAAATTCACGAACGCTTCCTGAATGTCCTCGAGATCGCGATACGTGTCGAGATGATCGCGGTCAATGTTGGTGACCACCGCGACCACCGGCTGCAAGCGCAGGAAGCTGCGGTCGAACTCGTCGGCCTCGGCGACCAAGTAGTCGCTCTTGCCGATGCGCGCGCCAGTGCCCGAGGAGCGCAGGCGACCACCCACGATCACCGTCGGATCGAGTCCGGCCTCGACCAGCAGCGCGCTCACCAGCGAAGTCGTGGTGGTCTTGCCGTGCGTACCGGCAACCGCGATCCCGTACTTCAGGCGCATCAGCTCGGCGAGCATCTCCGCACGGCGAACGACCGGGATACCGCGCTCGCGGGCAGCCAGAATCTCCGGGCTCTCGCGCGTCACCGCGGAGGAACGCACCACCAGCTCGATGCCTTCGAGATGGCTCGCATCGTGGCCCTGAAACACCTTGGCGCCCAGGGACTCGAGACGCTCGGTGGCTTCGCTCCGCGCCGAGTCGCAGCCGCTCACCTCGACCTCGTAGTCGAGCAGGACCTCGGCGATGCCGCTCATCCCGGCTCCGCCGATGCCAACGAAGTGCACGCGCGACAGACGAGTGAAGCTGCGGAACATCAAGCAGCCTCCTTCGCCAAGGCCTGCACCCGGTCGGCCAGCGTCACGACCGCGCCAGGCTGGGCTGCGGCGCGGGCTGCTCGCGCCATCCGCGCGAGAGCCGCGCGATTGGACAAGAGCTCCGCGAGTGCCGCCTCGATACCCGCTGCCGACGCCTGTTCGGGGGTCAGCACACGCGCCGCGCCGGCCTGTTCGAGCATTCCTGCGTTGTCGACCTGATGCCCGGCCGCGACGCCCAGAGGCAGCAGCAGGGCCGGGCGCGACGCGGCGCAGATCTCGGCGAGCGTAATCGCTCCGGCACGCGAGATGACGAGATCGCTGTCCGCCATGGACTGCGCGACCCGGTCGAGAAACGCGACCACGGTTACGGTTTCGGGCGTGACGCCGAGAGCGTCGTAGAGCGCTTGTGTCTCGTCCACGTTCTTCGCACCCGCCTGGTGCATCACGCGCAAGCCGGGGACCGTGGGCGCCAGAGCGGCGATCGCCCGCGGCAGCTCGCGATTCAGGCTCCGCGCGCCCTGGCTGCCCCCCAGCACGAGCAAAGCGGGGGCCGGCGCGCCCGGAAGGTCCTCGGGTACGGCGAAGAACTCCGGACGCACCGGCACCCCTGTCACAACGGTCGGGCAGCGGAGCTCCGGCGCCGCCGCGGCGAACCCGACGGCGCCGGCGCTCGCGAACCGAGAGAGGAAGCGGTTCGCCTTGCCGGCATGCGCATTGGGCTCGAACAACAGAACGGGCCGCCGCGCCAGGCGTCCACCGAGCACGGCGGGCGCGGAGGCATAGCCCCCGGTGCCAACGACCACGGTGGCGTCGATCTCGCGCACCAGGCGGCGGGCCGCCAGGGACGAACGCACGAGAGTCGCCAACGCGAGCGCCTTGTCGAGCGCTCCCTTGCCGAGCACGGCCCGCGCCGCAAGGGCGTGGAACTCGATCCCGTGCTCCGGCACCAGGCGGGATTCCATGCTAGCCGGCGTTCCGGCAAAGCTCACGCGCCACCCCCGCGAGACCAACTCGGTCGCGAGCGCGAGGGCCGGGAAGATGTGGCCGCCCGAGCCGCCGCCGGCGAGCAGTACGTGAGGGGTGCGCTCATTAGCCGTGTTGCGAGACATTGAGCAACACCCCGCTCGCCGCCATCGAGACCACGAGCGAACAGCCACCATAGGAAACGAACGGGAGTGGAATTCCCTTCGTCGGGCAAAGCGCGATCGCGACGCTGATGTTAAGCAGCGCCTGCAGGACCAGGATGCCGGTGAATCCGAAGGCGAGGTAGCGGCCGAACACGTCGGGCGCATTCAGGCCCGCCCGCACACCACGCCACAGGAGGACGGCGAAGAGCCCCACCACCGCGATCGCGCCGAGCATGCCGAGCTCCTCCGCCACGATCGCGAACACGAAGTCGGTATGCGGGTAGGGCAGGAAGTAGAGCTTCTGCATGCTCTGACCCGGACCGAGGCCGGCGAAACCGCCCGACCCAACCGCGATCAGAGACTGCAGAGCCTGAAAGCCCGCGCCCAGCGGATCCTTCTCCGGCGCCATGAAGGCAAAAAAGCGCTCGCGCCGGTAGGGCGCCGAGAACACCAGCAGCCAGGCGAGCGGCACGGTCAGCAGACCGCCGGCGGCGATCCATCTCCACGACAAGCCGGCGATGAAGAGCATCAGCACCATGGTCGAGGCGAGGAGCACCGCCGTGCCCATGTCGGGCTCCCGCATCACCAACAGGGCCATGACGCCGGCGACCGCCGCGCACGGCACGAGCAAGGCGCCAGTATTGATGCGGTCCTGCTTCTTCTCGATCTGATAGGCGAGGAACGGGATCAGAGCCAGCTTGGCGAGCTCCGAAGGCTGCAGCGAAACGCCGCCGATGAACAACCAGCGCCGCACGTTGTTGAGCGTCGGCGCGAACAGCACCACGACCAGCAGGAAGCCGGCGCCGGCGAGCAAGGTGTAGATCACTGCCGGACGGCGCAGCCAGCGATAGTCGAGGTGCATGACCGCCAGCATCGCGAGGCCACCGACGACCACGGCCACGGCCTGACGGACCAGAAACTGATTCAGCCCCTCGGGTCGCGCCAACGCGGCGCTCGCGGAGTACACCATCACCAGGCCGAAGCCGATGAGAATCGCCACGGTAGTGAACAGCACGCGGTCGAAGGCCAGTTTCTTGGCCATGGCTAGTGCACCCTCGCGCCGGATGCGGTCACCGCGCGTACCAGCCGTTGAAAGTGCTCTCCGCGGTCGTTGAAGTCGCGGAATTGATCGAAGCTCGCGCACGCCGGCGACAACACCGCGGCATCGCCGGGGTGCGCCTGCTCCGCCATGCTCTTGACCGCGGCGGCCATGGTGCCGGAAACCTCGCTCGGCACCAGATCGGCGAGCGCGGTGCGGAAGGCGTCGGCCGATTCGCCAATGAAGTAAAGCCGCGCAGCCTTGCGCCGCACGACATCGCGAAGCTCGCGCAGATCGGCGCCCTTGTTGCGACCGCCAAGGATCAGGTGCACCGAGGCATCGGCGAACCCCTCGAGCGACTTCGCCGTGGCACCAACGTTGGTGCCCTTGGAGTCGTCGTACCAGGTGACGCCGCGCACTTCCAGCACCCTCTCCATCCGATGGGGCAGACCGTGGAAACCGCGCAGGCCGGCGCGCAGATGCTCGGGCTCCGCGCCGAGCGCGACCGCCAGGAGAGCCGCCGCCATCGCGTTCTCCAGGTTGTGCGTGCCCGCGAGCGGGACGTCGGTGCGCCGGAACAGCTCCCGCCCGGCGCCCGGACGCGTTTCCACGACCGCGTCTCCATCCAGGCAGCAGCCGTCAGCCACCCTGTTGAGCACCGAGAAGAACCGCCGGTGAGCGTTCGCCACCGTCGCCGCCACCAGGGGATCGTCTGCGTTCAGCACCGCGACGTCGTTGGTCCCCTGGCGCACGAACAGCCGGCGCTTCGCGGCGGCATAGGAATCCAGGCTGCCGTGACGATCGAGGTGATCGGGAGAGATGTTGAGCAGTGCGGCGGCGTGGGGTCTGAAGGTGTCCGTGCCCTCCAGCTGGAAGCTCGAAAGCTCAACCACGAAGAGACGATCGGCGGGACCATCGACGCACGAGATCAGCGGTGTGCCGATGTTTCCGCAGACCTCGACGCGATGCCCGGCGGCGCGCAACAGCGCGCCAGCGAGGGCCGTGGTGGTGCTTTTCCCGTTGGAGCCCGTGATCGCGACCACCGGCCCCGGGAGGAAGGGAAATGCCAGCTCCACTTCGGCGAGAACGGGCAGCCCCGCTCGCTCGGCGGCGGCGAGCAGCGGCTTCTCGGGCGGCACGCCGGGGCTGGTCACCACGCCATCGATCCCCGGGGGCACGGTCTCGAGCTCGCGGCCGGCAAGGACCTCGAGACCCGGCGCTCCCGCCAAGTCGCTGAGGTCGAGAGACTCGAGCGGACGGCGGTCGACGCCGACGACCGCGACTCCGCGGCGCAGCAGGAAGCGTGCCGCGGCCTTCCCCGACAGGCCGAGGCCATACACCAGCACCCGTTCGAAGCTTCCGGAACCCCAAGGCACGGTGAGCGCGGTCATCGGAGGCCAGTCATCGCAGCTTGAGCGTGGAAAGACTGATCAATGAAAAGAGCAGCGCCAGGATCCAGAAGCGCACGATGATCTTGGGCTCGGCCCAGCCGGCGAGCTCGAAGTGGTGATGCAGGGGAGCCATCTTGAACACTCGCTTGCCGGTGAGCTTGAACGAGGCGACCTGCAGGATCACCGACAGGGCCTCGATGACGAACAGCCCGCCGACCAGCACGAGCAGCACCTCCTGCTTGGCGAGCACGGCGACGCTGCCGATCGCACCGCCGATCGCGAGCGACCCCACGTCCCCCATGAACACCTGCGCCGGGTGCGAGTTGAACCACAGGAACCCGAGGCTGGCGCCCACCAGCGCGCCGCAAAACACCGCCACCTCGCCGACGCCCGAGACGTAGGGCACCTGGAGATACCGCGCCACGACGGCATTGCCGGCGATGTAGGTGAAGATCGTGTACGTGCCGGCAGCGATCAAGGTAGCGCCGATAGCTAATCCGTCAAGGCCGTCGGTCAAGTTCACCGCATTCGAGGAGCCCACTAACACGAAGGCGACGAAAGGCACATAGAGCAGGCCCAGATTGATCACCGCTTGCTTGAAGAACGGGAAGGTCAGCGTGGGC
This sequence comes from Acidobacteriota bacterium, assembly GCA_039933785.1. Lineage (GTDB taxonomy): Bacteria > Acidobacteriota > Thermoanaerobaculia > Multivoradales > JAGPDF01 > JBDTNL01. The sequence continues at coordinate 23,098 of JBDTNL010000001.1, read as the reverse complement.
GCAAACCGCCACGGCGCCGGGAGCGCGAACAGCAGGACAACGGCCGCGGCCGCAGCCACCAGGACCTGGAGTGAGAACTTCGCGCTCGCCGTCAGCCCGAGGTTGCGCTTGCGCCGCACCTTCAGGAAGTCGTCGGCGAAACCGATAGCGCCGAACAGCAGCGTCACTCCGAGCACCAACCAGAGGTAGGCGTTCGAGAGGTTGCCCCACAACAGCACCGGCACCACGACGGCGAAGAGGATGAGCAGGCCGCCCATGGTCGGCGTACCCTTCTTCACCTGATGAGTCTGCGGACCGACGTCGCGGATGTTCTGGCCCACCGAAAGCCGTCGCAGCGTGGCGATGAACCAGGGGCCGAGCCAGAGCGAGAGCAGAAGCGCCGTCAGCACCGCGCCCGCGGTGCGAAACGTGATGTAGCGAAACACGTTGAAGAGCGCGAACTCGTCGCGCAGCGGGTAGAGGAGCTGGTAGAGCACTAGCGCGGGCCTCCCCTGCCGGCCACCGCGTTGCGAAGCGCCTGCACCACGACTTCCAGTCCGACGCCGCGCGAGCCCTTGACCAGCACCAGGTCGCCCTCCTGCAGCTCACCGATCGCCCGTTCGGCGGCGACCGCGGCGTTCTCGCACCACTCGCCTTCGGCGCCCGCGCCCTCGACGAGGTTCCGCGCCAGCGCACCGACTCCGAAGACCGGCGAGAATCCAAGCCGAGCGGCCTCGGCGCCGCTCTCGCGGTGCAGTGCCGGTGCGGTCTCACCGAGCTCGAGCATGTCGCCGAGGACCGCCCAGTGACGCTTGGCCGGAATCAGCGCCGCCGCGGCAAGCGCCCGGCGCACGGCGGTGGGATTCGAGTTGTAGGAGTCGTCGACCAGCGTGACGCCTCGGCGCAAACGATGGACGACCCCCCGCCCGGCGGCAGGCTGCGCCAAGGCTGCGGCTGCCGCGATGTCCTCGCCGGAAACGCCGAGGGTCAATGCGCAGGCCGCGGCGGCGAGGAAGTTCTCCACATTGTGCCGGCCCAGCAACGGCAATTCGATTGGCTGTCTGAGGTCGCCAAAGCGAAGCTCGAAGCTCGACCCGGCGCCCTCGGCCATGGTCTCGAGCCTCGCGGCCGTAACCTCGGCGCCGGCGCCGCTCCCGAACCAGACGACGCGAACGGGTTGCGTGGCCGCGTACCTTCGCACGATGCGCTCGACCTGCGGGTCGTCCACATTGGCGACAATCAGGCCATCTGGAGCGAGCCCTTCGAGGAGCTCCGCCTTGGCCTCGGCGATCGCCTCGATGCTGCCGAAGAATTCGAGGTGCACCGGTTGGATGCTGGTGAACACCGCGACGTCGGGGCGCGCCAGCCGGGAGATCTCGCGCAGCTCTCCCGGTGTCGACATACCGAGCTCCGCCACCATCCACTCGGTGTCGTCCGGCGCGCCGAGCAGCGCCAACGGAAAGCCATAGAGGTTGTTCAGATTCCCCGGGCTCTTGGCCACTCGGAAACGGCGACCCAGCATTCCAGCGAGCAATTCCTTAGTGGTGGTCTTGCCCACCGAACCGGTGATGCCGACGAGTTGCTTCGGCACCGACTCGCGCACCGATCGCGTCAGCGCGTGAAGCCCCGCGTAGGTGTCGGCGACCCGCACCAACGTCGCTCCCGGCGGCGCTTCGACCGCTTGTGAGACCACCGCCGCCGCCGCTCCGCGAGCGAGCGCCTGGGCGACGAAACGATGTCCATCGCTCGCCTCGCCGGGCAGGGCGAAGAACAGCTCGCCGCCGCCGACTTTTCGCGAGTCGAGCACGGCGGCGCTCCACCGAACCTCGGCGTCGCCGGCAGCGAGCTCACCATTCATGGCGGTCATCGCCTCAGCCACGCGCCGCAGAACCACGACGTTCCTCCACGGCCTTGGTCAGCTCTTCGCGATCGGAAAACGGCAAGCGCTGCTCGCCAACGATCTGCACAGTCTCGTGTCCCTTGCCGGCGACCAGCACGGCCCACTCGTCCGGCGCGCCCGCGGCGATCGTGACGGCGCGACGAATCGCTTCGCGCCGATCCGGGACGATGCGGTACGCCACATTGCCGCTGGCCTTGAGCCCCGCCTCGACCGCTTGCAGGATCACCTGAGGATCCTCGCTGCGCGGATTGTCGGACGTCGCGATGGGCAGGTCGGCGAGCCGTCCCGCGGCCTCGCCCATGAGCGGGCGCTTGCCGGGATCGCGATCGCCGCCGCAGCCGAAAACCACCACCACCTTGCGGCGGGTGAATTCTCGGAACGAGGTGAGCGCAGCCACCAACGCCGCGTCGGTGTGCGCGTAGTCGATCGCCACCGGGAATTCCTGGCCGCCGCGCACCGGCTCCATGCGGCCGGGCAGCGCCCCTTGCTGAGCAAACGCCCCGGCGACCGCCTCGTGGGAGGCCGACAGCGCCTCGGCCCCGGCCGCTGCCGCCAGCAGGTTGTACAAGTTGTAGCGCCCCAGTAGCGGCGAGGCAAAGGGAAACTCCCCGCGCGGCGTCCGCAGTACGCCGCGAATGCCCTCCGCATCGAGCTCCACTGAATCGAAGCTCACCCGCGCGTGCTCGCCAAAGGTGAGCGCGCCGGGCAGCTCCTGCGCGAGACGCCGTCCATAGGCGTCGTCGGCATTCACCACTGCCTTGCCGTTCTTCCTCAACGCCGCGAACAGCATGCGCTTGGCCGCGAAATAGCTCTCGAAGCCGCCGTGGAAGTCGAAGTGGTCGCGGGTCAGGTTGGTGAACAACGCGAGATCGAACTGCGCCCCGGCCACTCGCCCTTGCGCGAGCGCGTGCGAGGAGACTTCCATGGCCACCGCCTGCGCTCCCGCCTCGCGCATTTCGCGCAAGGTGCGAAAGAAGTCCGAGGCCTCGGGCGTGGTGCGTTCGCCGGCAAATTCGTGCTCACGAAAACGGTAGCCGAGCGTGCCCATGACGCCGCAGGGCCTGCCTGCAGCCTCCCAGATCCGCTGCAGGAGAACCACGGTCGTGGACTTGCCGTTCGTTCCGGTGACGCCGAGCATCACCAGCTCACGGTCGGGATGGTCGTAGAGCTCGGCCGCGATCGGGGCGAGCAGCGCGCGCGGCGCCTGCGCCGTGATCCAGGGCACCAGCACGCCACTCGGGGCGGGTCCGTCCGCCAAGACCGCCACGGCGCCGCGCGCAACCGCATCCGCGGCGAACAGCCGGCCGTCGTGATGCTTGCCGGCCCAGGCGACGAACAGATCCCCGGGCTCGACGCACCGTGAATCATGCGCGACGCCGGACACCTCGAAGGTGGGCGAGAACGAGCCCGCCACCGGCAGGCCGCCGACGAGATCGGCCAGCCGGCGCGGACGCGTCACGATGCTCCTGACTGCAGCCACAGCTCGACCCTTTCTCCGCGCGCGGGAACCGGAGCTCCGGGCAAGGGCGCCTGACGGGCAACCACGCCGCGGCCATTCAGCACCGGCTGCAAACCCAGGCGGGACGTCTCGGCCACCACCTGTCGGGCGCTCATGCCCTTGAAGTCCGGCAGCAGAGGACCGCTCGGCACCGCGGCTTCGGTGAGCTCGGAGGCGGCGACGGTGGGCGTGGCGGGATCGGAGGAGGTGGCGACTGCCTGGGCCATCGCGGCAACCGCGGCCAATTGCGCACGGGCGGCGAGCACTTCGGGACTCACTTCACCGGGCCACCTCTCGGGAACCTCGCGCTCGGGCGTGATGCCGAAGTACAACAGGGCCTCGCGGGCGATCGCGCCGAACGCGGGCGCGGCGATGTCACCGCCATGGTAGAGGCCGCCTTCGGGCTCGTCGATCACGATCACTCCGGCGAGCACCGGATGGCGCGCCGGGGCGAAGCCCGCGAAGCTCGCCACGTACTTGCCGGGGACGTAGCCTCCGGGCAGCGCCTTCTGCGCCGTGCCGGTCTTGCCGGCTACCGGATAGCCCGCGACCGTCGCCGCCTTGGCGGTGCCGCCGCTCACCACGCCCTCGAGCATGCGCTCGAGCGAACGCGACGTCGCCTCGTTGGCAGCCTGCCCCAGACTTTGCGGCTTCGGATGAAGATCGCGCGAAATTGCTTCGGTGCCAATCGATTGCACGACGAAGGGGCGCCGGAGCTCGCCGCCGGCCGCCACCGCGGCAAAGGCGTTGGCGACCTGCAGAGCGGTGGTCGACAGTCCCTGCCCGAACGACACATAGGCGCGGGTGATGTAGCTCCACTTGTCGACTGGACGAAGCAGTCCGGCGCTTTCTCCCGGCAGATCGATTCCCGTCTGCTGGCCGAATCCGAAGGCGCGTATCTTGGCGTACAGGCGCTCGGGACCGGCCGCCAACCCGATCTTGATCGCGCCGACGTCGCTCGACTTGGCGAGGATGTCGGCGACACTCAGGAGTCCGAAGGGCTTGTGGTCGTGGATGGTGACGTTGGCGAGCGTGATCGAGCCCATCTCGCAGTCGAACACGTCGCTGGGGTCGATGAGGTTGGCCTCGAGCGCCGTCGCGACGGTGACCATCTTGAATGTCGAGCCGGGCTCGAAGGCGTCCTGCACCACCCGGTTGCGGCGATCCTCAGCCGTGGACTCGGCGAAGCGGTTGGGGTCGAAAGACGGCAGCGAGGCCATCGCCAACACCGCACCGGTGCGTGGATCGAGGAAGACCGCGCTGCCGCTCTTGGCGTGATACCGCTCGACTGCCTTGCCGAGCTCACGTTCGACGACGTACTGAATCGAAGCGTCGATGGTGAGCCGCAGATCCTGCCCCGCCTCGGCCGCGGCGAACGAGCGATCGTCGCGCACCACGGTGCCTTGGCGCGCGTCGCGCAAGACTCGGCGCCGGCCCGATTTCCCGGCGATCTCCTTGTCGTACTCCGCTTCGAGACCCGCCAGGCCATGCCCGTCGGTGCCGATGTAGCCCAGCACGGGCGCCGCGAGCTCGCGCAACGGGTAGTAGCGCTTGCTCTCCGGTAGAAAGTAAATTCCCGCGAACTGCAAGTCCTTTACCGCCTTGGCCTGGGGCGGATCGAGCTTGCGCGCCGCCCAGATGAACTCGCGATCGCTCTTGAGTTGCCGCAGGAGCTTGGCGCCATCGACGTCCGGAATCAGCCGCGCGATCGCCGAGGCCGTCCGCGCCGGATCGACGACTTCACGGGGCACCGCGAACACCGACTGGACCTCGACCGAGACCGCCAGCTCGACGCCGTTGCGGTCGTATATCGTGCCGCGCGGCGCGTCGAGCTCGACCACCTTCTGCTGCTGGCGCTCGGCGCGCCGCTGGTATTCGTCGTGGCGCGCCACCTGGAGATCGAACAGACGCCAGCCGATGGCGCCGATCCACAGGCCGACCAGGGTGAGTGCCACGACCAGACGCGCCTTCACCGCCGCAGCTCCGCGGCGAAGACCATCTGATCGATCACTGGCGCCTGCATGCCGAGCTCGGCCGTGGCGCGTTGCGCTATGCGCTCGGGGCTACCGAGGTACGACGCCTCGAGGCGCAGCTGACGCTCGACCTGCACCAACTGGCGCAGCCGGCGTTCGGCCGCGTCGATGCGATAACCGGTGTGCAAAACCTCGAGATGGATCCAGGTGTAGGCCAGGAGAGCGAGCAGCAGAGGCAACACCGTGGCCAGCACCAGCACCAATTCGCGCAGGCGCCGACGGTCGCGCTCGCGTACCAGGTACGCGTTCTCGACCGGGCGGCGGGCGGCGTAGACGCTCTTCAACGAGCTACAGTCTCCTGGCGGCGCGCAGCCGAGCCGAACGCGCTCGAGGGTTGAGTCCAACTTCTGGATCGCTGGGCCGGATCGGCTTCTTGGTCAACACTTCGATCAGGCGGGTTTCGGCGCGGCGCCGGCCGGTGGTCTGGTCGGTCTCGCCCCGGTCGTAGGCGCGCAGCGAGTGCTTCACGATACGGTCTTCGAGGCTGTGGTACGAGATGACCACCAATCGTCCACCGAGCTCGAGCCGGCCCACCGCGTCCTCCATTAGGCGCGTGAGCGCCACGAGCTCCTGGTTGGCTTCGATGCGCAGGGCCTGAAACGCCCGCGTCGACGGATCGACGCGGCCTTCGCGCTCATAACTTCCGCCCTTGGCGCGCGCGATCAGGTCGCGCAGCTCGATGGTGGTCTCGATCGGCCGCTCCTGCCGCGCCGCGACGATGGCGCGCACGATCCGCCGGGCATCTCTTTCTTCGCCGTACTCCCGCAAGATCTTTTCCAAGTCCGCCTCCGCGTAGCCGTTGACGATCTCTCCGGCCGTTACGCCGCCGGGCCCCATACGCATGTCGAGCGGTCCTGCCCTGCGAAAACTGAAACCGCGCTCCGCGGTCTCGAGCTGCAACGAAGACACTCCGAGGTCGGCGAGGATGCCGGTGACCTTTTCGAGGCCGGCATCGTCGAGCAGCTCGTCGAGATCTTCGAAGCCGCCCGGCACGAGCCGCACGCGGTCGCCGAACGGACGCAGACGCTCGGCCGCGAGGGCGAGGGCCTGCGGGTCACGATCGATGCCGAGCAGGCGAGCCTCGGACGCGCCCTGCAGGAGGGCCGCGGCGTGGCCGCCGAGGCCGACCGTACAGTCGACGAACCAGCCACCGGTCTCCGGCGCGAGGTAGTGCAGCACCTCGGCCACGAGCACGGGCTCGTGATGCGGTGAACTACCCGACGACTGATTCGAAGAGTGATGCGATTGCAATGCATCGATGGTCTCGTCGTAACCCACGAGTGCTCTCCACCCTCGGCGTGCACTAGACGCCGCGCTCGCTCAGATAGCGGAAATCGTCGTCGGTGAAGGGCTGGTCTTCGAACCGCTTCTGCAAGCGCTCGAGGTTCCAGACCACGAGATGGTCGAGGTTGGCCGACACCACGACCTCGCCGTCCATGCCGGCGCTGGTACGCAACAGCGGCTGGATGACCACCCGCCCCTGCGCGTCGAGCACCGATTGCTGACCGTAGTAGTTGGTCCGCTCGAGGTAGCGACGGCGGACCGGATCTGTCGACGGCATCGCGAGGAGCCGAGCCTCGCGCTCTTCCCAAACCGGGACCGGGAAGACCCAGGCGCAGTCGCCGGCCACCGAGGTGATGAACACCTCGGAGCCATAGCGCTCCTCGATGTGCCGGCGAAATTCCGTCGGCACTTTGAGGCGCCCCTTGTCGTCAATCTTGGCCGGCGCGCTTCCTCGGAACATGACCCCCACCTGGCGAACGTGAAACTACCGGTCAGGGTAACAGTTTGCTCCATTCCTGTCCACTTTGCTCCACCAGCGAAGCTGGGAGCTGGCGCCAGGGCGGGATCGCACACCCAAAGCCTCCCCGGCCCCGGAGGATCCGGGACCGCCCGAGAGGCTAGGGTGCCGGGCTAGGACGGGGGTGGCGCCGGCGCGGCTGGCGGAGGCTGCGGGGGTGTTTCGCCGACCTTGGCTGGAGCCGCCGGTTCCGTACCTCCCGCTTGAATGTCGTCGAGCCCAGCTTCCGGCGCGCGCGGACGCATGCCGCGGAAGTTGGCCGCTTCCGGAGGTGGGCTCGCCTGGATATAGGCGTCCTTCTCGAGCTGCTGCATATAGGTCGCGAGCTCGGCCTGGAAGCGCCGGTTCTTCTCCGCCGATTCGAGCTCCGGCTGGACCTCGCTGTACGGGCGCATCTTGGCCGGGATGCGCTCCAGCACCTGGAGAATATGCAGACCACCCCGCGCCACGACCGGCTGGCTATACCCATTGAGCGGCACGTCGGCGCAGGCCGCCTCGAGCTTGGGATCGAGCTCGCCCGCGGCGACCATGCCGAGATCGTTCACCGCACTGGTCCGTTTTTGCGGGGCGTACAGAGCGGCGAGCTCCTCGAGCTTCTTGCCGCCCTCGAGCTGCCGGTGAAGATCGGCCGCGAGCGCGCTCAACTCGGTCGGTGTACGGTCCGGGCCCTCGAGCACGACGATCTCGCGCAGCTTCATCTGCGACGGGCTCTCGAACTCCTTGGGATGCTCGCGGTAGTACTTCTGGAGGTCTTCCTCCTCCACCTTGATCTTGCCGCGCACCTCGCGTCCCATAACCTCTTGGAACAGCAAGTTGTCGCGGGTGCGCGTGCGGAAGGAAGCCTCGCTCATGCCGTACTGCTGCAAGGCCTGAACCCACTGCGCGTCGTCGTCGATAGACATATTTTTGCGCGTCGCCGAGATCGCCTCGTCGATGCGGCTCTCGGAGACCTCGCTGCCCAACTGATCGCCGCGCGAGAGCAGCAAAATCTCGTCCATCATTTCCCGCAGCACGCCGTTGGGCGCGCCGGCGAGCTCCTTGAGCATGGCGTCAGGCGGGATCTCGGCCTTGCGAATGGTGTGCTGGCGCTCGCTCAGCCGCTCCCGATAGTCGTAGAGGGTGACGATCCGATCATTGACCCGGAGGATGACCCGGTTGAGCTCGGTGGCGCCGGCGGGCGGTCCCACGACGACAGCCACCGCGAGGCTACAGAGCGCCGCGAGCTGCCGCGGTGACCACCGGATATTGCCCTTGATAGGTGAACGGGAGATTGCGTTCATAGATCACTGCATTGTAGCGGCTGCGGGCCGCTGCGACCAGCGCCGCGTGGTGCTCGTCCTCGCGCGCGCCGAGCAGCACGCCGCGGACTTCCTCGGTCACCTCGGCGAGCTGCGCGAGCTCGGCCGGATGACGCTCGACGACGAGGAAAATGTGGAAGCCATACTCCGCCGGGATGATTGGGCTGACCTCCCCGGGGGCCAGCCGGAAGATGGCTTCGGCAAGGGAGGGCGGCAGGTCGTCCCGCGACAACTCCCCCTGGTCGCCGCCGCGACTGGCGCTCGGATCCCGCGACCAACGCCGAGCCACCGCGCCGAATTCATCGCCGAGGGCCAGCGCTTCCACCGCGTGCTCCGCCGAGGCCTTATCCACCGTCAGGATCTGGCGCAGGCGCACGCGCTCCGGGCGCATGAAGTTCTTCTCGTGCTGGTGGTAGTACACCGCGATTTCTTCGTCGGTCGGATCCTGGCGCTGAGGTTGGAGCAGCGCTTCGAGCGCGACGCGGGCCGGAGCGCTCGGCGGGACCGCACCGCGTTCGACCGCCAGGCGCTGCACCAGCTTCTCGTCGAGAAACTGGTCGAACAGCCCCGACAAAACGTCGCTCGAGAGCGACGCTCCACTCTCTCCAAGATTGGCCACCAGATAGTGTTCGAACTCGGGGTAGCGCACCGAGTCCTGCCCGAGGCGCGCCACCAGATCGGGCGCCGGCAAGGGCTGCCGGCGACAAGCGGTGAGGACTAGCGAGAGGGCGAAGAGAAGAACGACCGCGAAAGAATCGCGTCGAAGCGCCCACACGCTCGCCCCGACCCCGCGACTGGACACTGCATTGCCTTCGTCGATGGGATCGGCGACCATCAGTTGGCCTGCGCGAGGGTCGCGAGCGTGCGTCGTGCCAGTTCCAGGGCGCCTGGGCCACCGCCTTCGGAGGGCAGCGTGAGCACGCCCGCCGGGCTGAACGAGGCGCCGGGGTGCGCGGAAACCATGGCGATGAGCCGGTCGACCGAAACTCGCGCGTCACGGCGCAGCCGGAAGGTGAGCTTGCCGGCCGCCAGCCCCACCGACTGCACGCGTAAAGCCTCCGCCGTGCGCTTCACGGCCGCCACTTCGATCAGCGTCAGCACCGACATCGGTGCCGGTCCGAATCGGTCCCGCAGCTCGGAGACCAGATCCGATTCCGGAGTCTCGCCCGCCGCGATACGGCGATAGAGCTCCATGCGGAGGTTGGCGTCGCTCACATATTCGACCGGGATCGACATCGCGACCGGCAAATCGATCGCGGCGGAGGGCGTGTCATCGACCACCTCGCCGCGCAGCTCGCGCACCGTTTCTTCGAGCAGCTTGAGATAGGTCTCGATGCCCACCGACATGATGTGTCCGCTCTGCTCGCCGCCGAGCAGATTGCCGGCGCCGCGGATCTCGAGGTCTCGCGCCGCGATCCGAAACCCGGCACCGAGATCGGAGAACTCGCGCAACGCCGCCAGGCGCTTGCGCGCGTCCTCGGAAAGCACCCGGTCGGGCTCGACCAGCAGGTAGCAATACGCCAGCTGGTTCGAGCGCCCGACGCGGCCGCGCAACTGATAGAGCTGTGCCAGACCGAAGCGGTCGGCGCGATGCACGATCATCGTGTTCACGTTCGGAATGTCGATGCCATTCTCGATAATCGTCGTCGCCAGCAGCACGTCGTACTCGCCGGCGGTGAAGGCGTGCATGCGGCGCGAGAGCTCGCGCTCCTCGAGCTGCCCGTGGCCGACCGTGATGCGTAAATTCGGCACCAGTTCGCGGAGCTCGCTGGTCATCGCTTCGATGCTCTCCACCCGGTTGTACACGTAGTAGACCTGGCCACCGCGCTCGAGCTCGTATTCGATCGCCTCGCGTACCACCGCCGCGGAGTGCGGCAGGATGGCGGTCTCGATCGCCATGCGGTCCTTGGGCGGAGTCTCGATCACCGACAGGTCGCGCACGCCGGCGAGTGAAAACTGCAACGTGCGTGGCACTGGGGTCGCCGACATCGCGAGCACATGCACCTGGTTCTTGAGCTTCTTCAGCCGCTCCTTCTGCGCTACGCCGAAACGCTGCTCTTCGTCGATCACCACCAGCGCCAGGCGCTCGAGCTCGATGTCCTTCGACAGCAGCCGATGGGTGCCGATGAGGATGTCGACCCTGCCCTCGGAGAGCTTCTTCTTGACCGCCAGGACCTCCGCCGGGGTGCGGAATCGCGAGAGCATTTCGACCTCGACGGGAAACCCCTCGAAGCGCCGCTTGAAAGTTTCCCAGTGCTGGTCAGCCAGAATGGTCGTGGGCGCCAGCACGGCGACCTGGAACCCGGCGTCGATCACCTTGAACGCAGCCCGCATGGCGACTTCGGTCTTGCCGTAGCCGACGTCTCCGCAAAGCAGGCGATCCATCGGGCGCTCCCGCCCGAGGTCTTCGTAGATGGCAGCAATCGCTTCGAGTTGGTCCGGGGTCTCGTCGAAAGGAAAGGCGTCGGCGAACTGGCGCACCAAGTCGGAATCCGCGGGCAGCGCCGGCGCGGTCGCCATCTGGCGCGCGGCGTAGAGCTTGAGCAGCTCATCCGCCATGTCGCGCATGCCCTTCTTGACCCGCGCCTTGGTCTTGTTCCATGACGAACCACCGAGCTGATCGAGCTTCGGCGCCACGCCCTCGATGCCACTGTATTTCTGCACCTGGTCGAGGCGCGCCAGCGGCAACAGCAGGCGTTTGCCGCCGCTGTACGCGATCTCCATCACTTCGCTCTCGTTGGCGGCGACGGGTGCAACGCCGCGCACCACCGGCGGCAGCGAGGCACCTGGCGCGGCGCTCTCGAGCGACCCCAAAGCGCGCAACGCCACGAACTGACCGATCCCGTGATCGGCATGCACGACGAAATCGCCGATCCGCAGATCCCGCATGCCGGAGAGGAACGGGCCGTACTTGGTGCGCGCCCGCCGCGGAGCGGCCGATATCGGTGCGAAGAGTTGGGGCTCGCCGTAGACCACGACGCCGGCCGCAGGCAGACGGAAGCCGCGCTGGAGATCACCCTCGACGAGCTCAGCGCCCCGCGGGCCCGCATCGATGTCGCGACCCGCCAGGAAGTCCCTCAGTGGGGGATGGCGGTCCGCCGGCGCGACGATCAACAGGCGTTCTCCGCGCACGCGCGCGGTTTCGACTTCGCGCGGGAAGCGCGGTAGCTGGCCATGGAAGATGTCGGTGAAGCTGCCTTCGAAATCGGCCGCACCCGCGCGACCGGTGCCGGCAAGATCGCCGATACGCAGGTCGGCGCGCAGCAAGAACTCCCGCACTGCGGCCACCGGCAGTTCCAGCGCGTCGGGAGGCGCCGCCAGTTTGCCGTGATCGAGCTTGGCGCGGTAGTCGACCTCGAGGCGCTCGCCGTGCTGGACCGCCTCGGCATCGAGAGTCTGGCCGTCGACCGCCACGCGGAGCGCTGTGCGCATGAGCTCGGCGAGTCCCACCGTGCGGCGTTGCAGGAGCGGCAGGAGGTTCTCCCAGCTCGAGAAGCCACCCCGCCGCCGAAGCGCTTCCAGCTCTTCGGCGCCCTCCAGGCTCTCGCCCCCAGCGCCATGGCGGTGCAGCAGCTCCGCCAGATCGGCCGCTTGCTCAGGGCCGGCGCGGAACAGGCCCAACGGCAGCACGCGCAACTCGGGGAGCGTCTCGAGCGAGCGCTGGCTGTCGACCTCGAAGGTTCGGATCGACTCCAGCGTGTCGCCAAAATAGTCCAGACGCAGCGGCAGCTCGGAGCCCGGAGGGAAGAGATCGAAAACTCCGCCGCGCACGGCGAAGTCACCGACCTCGGCGACCAGGTCCACGCGTCGATAGCCGCTCTCGACCAGAGCGGCCGAGAGCTTCTCGATCGGATGCTCCTCGCCCGAGCGCAGATGAATCGCGAGCTGCTGAAATTCGGCCGCCACCGGCAGTCTGCGAAAGAGCGCCCGCGGCGTGCACACCACGGTCACGGCGGCGCCCGAGAGGATGGCGTCGATCGCCGCCGATTCCTGGGCGCGGACCTGCAGCGAGACTTCGGCCTCTTGATAGGGCGTCAGCGAGGGAGCGGGAAAGTGCAGGCACTTGTCCTGACCGCCCATCGTCCGCGCCGCTTCGAGCCAGGTGAGCGCGTCGGACTCGTGCGGCAGGACGACCAGCAGCGGGCGCTTCAAATCCTGCGCCAGCAGCTCGCAGACCCAGGCCGCCGCCGGCAACGGCAACCGCGCGGTATCGCCCAGGCGCTCGCGCAGGACGCGATACGGCGACGAGCTGCGCAGCCGGGCGGCGAAATCGTTCCAGACGCCGGTCACCGCGGGCCTCGTGGGTGGCTCAGCGCGGGACGCCCGCGCCGGGCGGCGCGTCGGGGTTGTATTTGCAGAGGCTCGGCCGCCCGTTCATGAACCGTATCCAGAGCTCGGCACGTACGCTTGCGTCGCGTATTCGGCCACCATCCGAGTCGAGGAGAAGTGCGGTGTGATGCTCGCGATCGCGTGCTTCATCAGGGCGATCCATTGGCGCGGCAACCCGTGCTCGTCTAGGGCGTAGTACGTCGGCACCACCGCACTCTCCAGGATGCGGTACAACGAATCCGCATCGACCAGATCCTGCTGCGCTTCAGTGCCGTCGTGATCTTCGCTACCGCCATTCCCGATCACCCAGCCGTTGTTCTGGTCATAGGCCTCGGGCCACCAGCCGTCGAGCACGCTGACGTTCAAGGCGCCGTTCATGGCCGCCTTCATGCCGCTGGTGCCGCTCGCTTCCATCGGTCGCCGCGGGGTGTTGAGCCAGACGTCAACGCCCTGCACCAGCATGGCGGCCACCCGCATGTCGTAGTCCTCGACGAAGAAGACCTGGCCGCGAAACCGCGGCTCCTGGCTCATCTGGAAGATCTGCCGGATCAGCTCCTGCCCCGGCGCATCGGCCGGATGCGCCTTGCCCGCGAAGAGGATCTGCACCGGACGGGCGGAGTCGCTGAGCAGCGCTTGCAGTCGATCGAGGTCGCTGAAAATCAAGCTGGCGCGTTTGTACGTGGCGAAGCGGCGCGCGAACCCAAGCGTCAATGAGTCGGATTGGAACAGCGAGTCGACACCGCGTAGTTCATCGGGCGAACCACCGTGACGCGCCAGCTGTTCGCGCAGGCGATGACGAAGGAAGCGCCCAAGGTGTTCGCTCTGCTCGCAGCGCACCCCCCAGAGCTCGTCGTCGGGAATGCTCTCGACCGCTTTCCACGCCTCGGGTTGAAGCAGCAACGAGGGCCAATCGCGGCCGACGTAACGCTCGAAGAGCTCGGACATGCGCAGGCCCACCCAGGTCTGCGGATGGACGCCGTTGGTGATCGGGCGAATCGTCTTCATCGCCTGACCGCCCGCTGCGAGGGGAGCGAAGAGCGGCTGCCACATGCGGTCCGCGACCTCGGCATTCAGGCGGCTGACACCATTGGCGAACGACGACGTGCGCAGTGCGAGCGCGGTGAGATTGAAGTTGCCCTCGCCGCGGCCCGCGTCGCCGTAGGCGAGTGCTAAATCCACCGGAATGCCGATGCGCTCGCAGATACCCTCGAGATAGCGCCGCACCAGCGAGCGGTCGTATTGCTCGTTGCCCGCTGGCACCGGGGTATGGGTGGTGAATACCGAGTCCTTTTCGAGCCGGGCCTGCGCCTCGGCGAAGGGCAGCCGGCGCTCCTCCACCATCTCGCGCAGACGCTCGAATTGAAGGAAGGCGCTATGGCCTTCGTTCATGTGCCAAACCGCCGGATCGATGCCCAGCGCACGCAGCACTTTCACGCCGCCGATGCCGAGCACCAGCTCCTGGACCAGCCGCATCTCGCGGCCGCGGATATAGAGGATGTTGGCGATCGGCCGGTCGGCGGCGTCATTCTGCGGAATGTCGGTGTCGAGCAGGATCAAGGGCACGCGGCCGATCTGCGCCACCCAGGCCTTGACCATCACGTCGCGCCCCGGTAGCGGAACGCGCACCACGACTTCCCGTCCGGTGTGGGTCGCGGCGGGCCGCAAGGGCAGGCGATGAAAGTCGTACTCGGGGTACGTATGTTGCTGCAGTCCGTCGGCGTCCACCGTCTGCCGGAAGTAGCCGTGACGGTAGAGCAACCCGACCGCGACGAAAGGCAGACCGAGATTGCTGGCGCTCTTGCAGTGGTCGCCCGACAGCACGCCGAGGCCGCCGGAATAGAGCGCCAAGGACTGATGTACGCCGAATTCCATGGAGAAGTACGCCACGGGGCCGCGCTCGTAGTTTGGGAATGTGCGCGCGAACCAGCTCGTCGAAGTGTCGCGCATGTAGCTCTCGAGCTCTTGGGTAACTCGCCGGTAGGTGCCGAGAAACCGCTCAGTCTCGAGCAGTGACTCCCAGTGCGTGGGCTCGACGTTGATCAGCAGCTGCACCGGGTTGCGGTACAGCGCCCATGCGTGGGCGTCGATCGAGGTAAACAGGTCCCGGGCGGTCGGGCTCCAGGTCCACCAGAGGTTGTACGCCAGGTCATAGAGCTTGGCGACCGGGCGCGGGAGCTCGATATCGGCCACGTGCAGCGAAGGAACGACGATGGGAGACTTGGAGAACTCCATGGATTTCGAGGGGCCTCGTTTTCGTTGGAATGGGGCGACGATCGAACCCCGGAACTCTAGCGGCCGCCGGGGGTGAAGTCGACTGCGCCGGTCGCGTGCTCCACCACACGGCGCAGCGCGGCTCCAATTTCACTCGCCACCACCCGCAGCTCCTGATTCGACATCTGCTCCATGAGCCCTGGGTTCATGGCCCGCACCACTGTTTCATCGTTCTCACGCGATACCGTGACGTTGCAGGGCAGCAGCACTCCGACCTCGGGTACCGCGCGCAGGGCCCGATACGCGGAGGGTGCGTGGCAGGCCCCCAGGATCACGTAGGGCTCGAGCGCGACACCCAGCTTCTCCTTGAGCTTGGCTTGAATGTCGATCTCGGTGAGCACACCGAAGCCCTCACGCGCGAGCTCCTCGCGGCAGCGCGCAACGGTGTCGGCAAAGGGCCTTGAGGTCCGCGCCTCGAAAGCGATGACGGTTTCACGCATGGCAGTCTCCGTTCTCTTGGGGGCTCAAAACTGGCGGCCCTTCGGGGCGATATACGCGGTAGTCGAGCCAAGGAAAAATCGCGTCGCGTTCCCGCATCGCGCGGACCTGCTCGAGATCGACCCGATCCTCCTCGATCGCGGCCGCGAGTAGATGAAAACGCTGCAGATGTTCGCGCAGTCGTCGCACGGCGTAAGGCACCGAGGTCTCGGTGGTCACGATGAAGGCCCAATCCGAGCTCTGCAGCAGCAAGAGCTCGCGCGCCGCCTGATCGAGAGCTTCCTTCACCGGACCCTCGGCGTCGGGAAAGCGCTCGGCGAGCCGCACCATGCGACGCTCGGTGCGGTGCTGATGACGGTAGAGGTCGGCGTTTTTGTCGTTGAGCCAGACCCGGTTGAAGCCTTCGGCGCCCCAGGTGCTGGCGCTCGGCTGCTGCAGTTGCACCTCGGGATGGCGCGCCAGGTAGTCGGTCGGCGTGATGAGCTCGATTTCGTCCTGGTCGAACGCCGCCTTGCGGAAGAGGAACTCGAGGAACATCGGGCCCTCGAACCACCAGTGGCCAAAGAGCTCCGCGTCATACGGCGCGACGATGCAGGGCGGCCGATCCATGCCGGGCGCGAGCTCACGAGCCTGCGCCTGGCGATGGAAGAGGAAATGGCTGGCGTGCACCGCGGCGCGCTCGATCGCTGCTTCGGGGTCGTAGTAGGCCTTCTCATGAAGCTCCACGTTCCCGGTGACGCTGTAGTACTTGAGGCCGGTGTTCCGGCGCACGCCGTCGGAGTGCAGGTGCGGGCGCACATAGCCATACTCGGCATCGAAGCCGAGGTCGCGGTAGAACTCCCGGTAGATCGGATCGCCGGGGTAGCCCTCGCGGCTGCTCCACACCTGGCGCGACGAGTGCGAGTCACGGGCGAATGCGTGAGCGCCCGCCGGAGTCTGCACGGGAGCGAACACGCCGAAGACCGGACTGGGTTCGCCATACTCGATGCCGTGCGCGTCGACGAAGAAGTACTCGAGGCCCTGCTCGGCCAGGAGCTCGTCGACTCCGGGCTGATACGCGCACTCACCGAGCCAGATGCCACGAGGGGCGCGGCCGAACACTCGACGGAAGGCTTCGACGCCGACGCGGATCTGCGCCCGACGCGCCGCGTCGGTGCTCATCAAGGGGAGAAATCCGTGCGTCGCGGTGCAGGTGATGAGCTCGACCGAGCCGCGCTCCATGGCGTTCTTGAACGCCGCCAGGAGATCGCCGTGCCATTCATCCTCGAAGTAGGCCTCGGTCTCGGCCAGGAAACGCGAGTAGAAGCGAGCGAGATTGCCGATCGGCGTGTCCGTCGGATGGCCGGCGACTTCCTTGGCGACCAGTGCGCGCAGATTCGCCAGATGGCGGCGATAGCGAAAAATCAGCAGCTCGTCGCCGAGCATCGCGGCGAGTGGCGGCGTGACGCCGATGGTGAGCCGATAGCGCACGCCGTCGCGGTCCATGCGCTCGCAGGCGCGCAGGATCGGGATGTAGGTCTCGGTGATGGCCTCGAACAGCCAGTCTTCCTCGAGGAAATCGTCGTGCTCGGGATGACGCACGTAGGGCAGGTGCGAATGCAGGACGAGGCAGAGGTACCCGGCCGGCGACTGGCCGGGCTTCCTCAATCGGCCCTCACTTGCGGCTTCACCTACGGCCGCGGGGCGGCGCTCCGGATGAGCCCGTGTAGGTCTCGCTTCGTCGACCGTCACGACCCTTACGCGGTCGCTCCTCGCTCGCCGGGGCGCGATGCTTGGCGGACTCCGCGAGGCGTTGCCGGCGCGGCTTCGCTGCAGCAGCATCCGCCTTGGGGGCGCGAGCGGGAGCTGGAGTCGCGCTCACCTTGCCGCGGGATCCTGCGGCGGGCTTCGCCACACGCTCGGGCGGACGGACGGTATCCGCTGCGGTCAGTCGCCGCGCCACCCTGGGAGGCGCAACCGTGACTCTCGCCGCGCCGGTCGGTCTCGGCGCACCCGGCGCAACGCCCCGGGCAGGCTCGGGGCGGGTCACGAACTGCGCTTCCTCGCGCGGGCTTCCATCCTCGCGCGGCGTCCTCACCCGGGCGCTCTCGAGCACCATGACTCCAGCCGGCGAGCGCAATTCCAGGCGATACTCACGATCGGGCTCCGCATCGATCCACCAGTCGCCGAAATCGGCCACGCTCGATGCCAGCAGGCGCTCGGCGCGCCCCTCGTGGAGCACCAACTGAACCTCGTGCGCGTGGCCCGGCTCGGCTGACCGCGCTGGAGCGATCTCCCAATAGCCGTAGAGCCGGCGCGGAGACTGCACGAGGAGCTCGAGAGCGTCCTCCCCGTAGCGCGTCGGCGGCGGTGGACCCCAATCAACGTACGGCGCATCGGTTGGTTCGGCGCCGTGTGCAACGGTCCGTGGCGCGATGTGCACGGCGCCCTGCGCGCTGCGAGTGTCGAATTGATGCGCGCTCTGCGCCAGCGTCATCACCGGCGAGCCGCTCAGCGACACCGCCGCGGACGGCAGAGCTCCCGCGACACTGTCGAGCTCCGGCACGCGGAGGGCCGCGTTGCGCAGCCGTCGCCAGCGCACCGCCTCGCGATAGGCCGCCACTGCCTTTTGCGCCGCTCGGCCGAGCGCCAGCGCCGAGGCACTGCGATAGAGGAAGCCAAGGGACTCGGCCGGCGCCGTGCCTTTTTTGGAGAGGGCGGGCTTCCGCGAACCGGCGGAGAGGGAATCTAAGAGCGCACCGGTGTCACCGCCGGCAAGGGCCACCGGAAGCGCACCGTAGCGCAGGCCGCGCCAAGCCAAGCCGGCGCCACCGGCTCCCGGCAGGAGCAGCATGTCGCTGCCGGCGAGCGCTCGCCGGAGCAAGGTCTCGTCCTTGGCCCCGCCCTCCACCAACAGCGCCAATCGATCGGGGTGCTCGAGCGTAAGAGCCTCGAACGCGGCGGCGAGCGCCCCCCGGCGGGGTGTCATAACCACGACTTGCGCTGAGACTTTCGACAGACCGGGCAAGGCGCCAAGCACGAGATCGAAGCCCGCGGCTCGTTCGAGCTCACCGACATAGAGAAAGATTGGCGTGCGCGGACGCGGCTTGAGGCCGAGCTCTGCCTGGAGCGCGGCCTTGCACTGGGTTTTCCCTGACGGACGCGCCGAAGAGAAAGCCGCGGTCAAAGCACTGTCGGTCGCCGGGCTCCAGCTCGAAACCGCGGCGGGCGGTTGCTTGCGCTTGGGCTTGCGGCGTCTCGGCGCGGCCTTCTTCTGGTCTTCTCCCATGGTCAGCCTTCCTACTCCATTCCGGCCGCGACCGCACCGACCGCAGAACGGTCGCTCGCCGTCAACGCATGACTCGCGGCGCCGGACTGGCGCCGCGCTCGATAGATGTCGGCACCGTTGCCCGCAGCCGCGAAATTACTCGGTGCGGCGGCAAGCAGGTCGACGAAGCGGGATTCCGGCGGCGATCCGCCCAGCGCGCGGAAGAGATCGATCAGGCGAGCCGCACGGCGCAGAACCAGACCGGCCTCGAGGCCCGAAATATCGTCGAAGAACCAGCCGCAGCTCGCGTACATGAGGAGCGCTTGCCGCTGCATCTCGAGCAACGTCAAGACGCGTTCCGACTCGCGCAGACCAGGCAAGGTTGCGTGCTCGCCGAGGAATCGCGCTTCGGTTGCGATTCCCGGGTCCAGGAGAACTTGGACATACGCGTCCCGGGCCGCCCAGGGATCCCGGAGCAGGGGAGCGGAAGCGGCGAGGTAGAACTCCCGGCTCCGGTCGCGCAGGAAGTCGAGCGCCGCGCGGAGCGGTCCGCGCCAAGTCTGCACCGTGTCAGGGTCGAAGCGGCAACCGCAGTCGCGCGCCCAACGGCCGACGCCGTGAAAGCAACTCCAACTCGAGCCCTCGCCGAGAGGGCCGAGGTCGATCTCGACATCCCAACGCGGCGGAAAACGCTCCAGCAGCTCGCCGAAATTCGTCGGCCGCAGGCCACGGGCCTGAGCTTCGCCGAAAAGCGCCCGTGCCAGCGCCCGATCGCCATGCGGCTGGTGATGGCCGAAGGTCTCGCCGTCGACCGCCACGGTCACGAACGGCTTGCCCAGCGCCGCTTGGATCAGGCGATCGAGCAACGCCCCGGAGTCACTCGCCGTACCGCCAAAGGCCACTGCCTGCGCCGCGGCGCCGTCGTAAAAGAAGATCGCGATCGCCCGGCCGGAGCCGTCGCGATGAGTGAAACGGTAGGGCCGCGCCACGTCCAGGGTCTCCGGCGACACGCCCTGCCAGTCTTCGCCAGGAGCGCGAACCCGCGCTGCCTGCCGGGGCGATAGCACCGCAAAGCTCAAGCCATGGTCGATCAGGTCGCACAACGTCGCCTCGTCCGCGGCGGTCTCCGGCAACCACATGCCCTCGGGATTGCGGCCGAACCGATGGCGAAAGTCGGCCAAGCCCCAACGGATCTCGGTTGCGCGGTCGAGCGGATCGCAGAGCGGCAAGATGGCGTGACTGTAGCTTTGCGCCATGGCGTTCCCGTGACCGCCGAAACGCGCCGAGCTCGCTCGGTCGGCCTCCCGCAGGCGCGCCAGTACCTCGGGGTCGTGGCGTTCGATCCAGCGCGCGAGCGTCGGCCCGAGATCGAAGCTCAGCCGAGCGAAGTTGTTGAAAACAGGACCGTTGTCCACCTGGCGAGCAAACGCATTAGCGCGATAGCACTCGGCGTCGATGCGCTCGTTCCAGTCGTGAAACGGCGCCGCGCCCCGCTCCGGCGGAACGTCATCCGTCCAAGGATCTTCCCGAGGCGGTTGGTAGAAGTGGCCATGCAGGACGAGGAGGGTCATGACGGTTCCGGGCACCTCGGGTGCTGCGCCTGGACCCGCATAATAGCGGACAAGCGGCCGACGCCCGGGCGGGGCGCACCCTCAGGCGGCGAGCAAGCAGGTAAGAAAGAGCAGGAAGCGGTAGACCTGGAGGACCACGAAAGAACCCGCGGCGAGTGCCAAGGCATAGGCGATCAGCGATGCGCCTCGCCGCGTGTACGCATTGCGCAGAGCCAGATACAGGTATCCCGCAAGCAGCACGAGTGTCGCCAGCGCGGTCAGGTCGTCGATGCGGCCGTTTCCGAAGGTGTGCCCAAAGGCTTTCAACACGATCATCGCGCGTGCCACCAGCCCCAGGACGACGATCTGGAACAGCAGCCAGAAAGCATAGAAGTGCAAGGCAAAGACGAAGTGCTCGACGAACGAACGCCGCCACCGCCAGAGCACCACGGCCGACAAGAGAGCGAACACCGGCACCATCAAGATCACCAGGGACTTCGCCTGCACCTTGCTCGCGTGATCGAACGATTGCTCGAGGACGGCGGCTTCGGCGCCGCGCGCCAAGCGCCAGTCGACCATCCGCTGCGCGAGGGCGCTGTACGGTTCATGGTGCAGGTGTACGCTGAGCGGCGTGGTGACGACGTTCCAGCCCACCCAAGGCAGCGCTAGAAAGAACACCAGATTGAGCACCAGAAAGAGCTGCAAGGGAGCCATATAGGGCACGTGCCGGCCGGCGACGTATTGCCGGGTGAGCTCGCCCGGACGCGCGATCAGAGCTCGCAGGGTCCGCCACAGACGGGAGTCGGCGTGCGTGAAGGCCTCGACAGCGTGGGCCGCGAAGTGACCGAGGGTGAGCGCATGCGGGTCGGGTCGCTGTTCACCACAGGCAGCACAGAAGCGGCCGCTGGCGGCGACGCCGCAGCTCGGGCAGGTCCACGACGGAGAGACCGACAAACTTGCCAAACTCGTTTCAGCCTTTTCGGCGGACACGATGCACCCGCATCAGGTTGGTGAGGGGACGCTCGGCGATCGGGTCACCCATCAGGATCACGATGGTCTCCCCGGCTTGAACCAGGCGACGGGCCAGCAGCTCTCGATCGACGACCGCCACGACCTCGTCGAGCCGGCGCAGTCGAGTGGGTATCAGCAGCGGCCGCACACCCCAGATCAGCTGCATGCGCCGCGCGGTCCGCCGGTCGGCGGTGAAGACCACGATCGGAACCGCTGGCCGATAGCGCGCGATCATGCGGGCCGTGAATCCGCCCTGACTGAACGCCACGATCGGTCCGTCACCCAACCGGCGCGCCGCCTCCACCGCGCTTTCGCACACCACGTCAGGGATGTCGAAGTGCACATCCCGGGTTTGATTCACGCTCTCGGTGCCGCCGGGCCGCAAGGGACCATGAACGTGCACATGCGGTGACCAGCCCGCCCTTCCCTCGGGCGACCAGCGATAGCGTTCCGCCTCCCGGATCACCCGATCCATAGTGGCTACCGCCTCGACCGGGAACCTGCCGGCGGCCGTCTCGCCCGAGAGCATGAGCGCGTCCGCGCCATCGAATACCGCGTTGGCGACGTCGGAGGCCTCCGCGCGAGTCGGGCGCGGCTGGATCATCATCGACTCGAGCATCTGGGTGGCGACGATGACTGGTTTGCCCAAGCGGCGGCCGGCCGCCACGATCTGCTTCTGCAACACGGGGACCCTATCGAGGGCCACTTCGACGCCGAGATCGCCGCGCGCCACCATGACCGAATCGGCGGACTCCACGATCTCGTCGAGATACTCGATGGCGAGCGCCCGCTCGAGCTTGGCGATCACCGGCAGGTCCCGGCCGGCGGCTCGCGCCACCGCCCGGATGGCCTCGATCTCGACCGCTCGGCCGACATAGCTCAGGGCGAGGAAGTCGACTCCCTCACGGACCGCGAACGAAATGTCGGCCCGGTCTTTGGCCGAAATGGTGAACGGCAGCTCGCTGTCCGGCAGGTTGATGCCCTTGCGGGTCGACACCGGCCCGCCGAAGATCACCCGCGCGCGCACCGTCCGGGCGCTCTTGGTTTCGACCCGGAGCTCCACCAGTCCGTTGTCGATCAGGACTCGCTCGCCCTTGCGCAGGTGGCGCAGGATTTCGACCCCGTCGACCGGCAGATCGACCCCGCGGCCGGGCTCCCCGAGCGAGACCCGCTCTCCCGTTCGGAGCACTCGTTCGGCGGGCAGCTCGCCCAGGCGATAGCGCGGACCCATCAGGTCGGCGATCACCGGCACGGGCAGACCGCGCGCCTCCGCGAGGCGCCGAAGGAGCCGGATTCGACGGCGGTGCTCGGCGTGACTGCCGTGCGACAGGTTGAGCCGAACGACGTCCACGCCGGCCTCCAGCAGACGCCCCAAAACCGTCTCGGAGCTGCTTGCCGGACCCACGGTTGCAACGATTCTGGCGCGGCGTTCCATCGGGCGGCGATGCTACACTGAGGTCACAGTCCAACGTTGCACTAAGGAGGCGAGCGATGGCGACCAAGCGCACCACGATGAGGAGCCGCGCAGGTAAGAAGCTCTATGCAGTTCGCAACTCCGGTGGCAAGTTCAAGGACATCCAGACCTACAAGCGCGCCCACAGCGCGGACATGAAACGCAAGTCGAAGGCCGAGCTCGCCAAGAAGAAGGCACCAAAGAAGGCGGCGAAGAAGGTCGCGAAGAAGGTCGTGAAGAAGGTCGTGAAGAAGGTCGCTAAGAAGGTTGTAAAGAAGGCGCCGAAGAAG